>CAYRLW010000115.1:0-2599 GCA_964425215.1 uncultured Treponema sp. | reverse complement strand
GCCAGCCAGGCTGTCAGGCCGCCGTCGAGATAGTGGTAGTTGCGATGGCCGATGACATCGAGCAGCCAGATAAAGCGCCCGGCCCAGCCGCCGCCTTCGTCGTCATAGACCACGTAGGTGGCATTGGCGTTATGTCCCAACTCACCGAACAACGTTTCGAGTGCCGCTTGCGGCGGCATCAGCCCAGGCGCAGGCGCCTGGCCGAGTTGTGTGCGTTTGGGATCGACAAAGCGTGCACCGGGAATATGCCCTTCGGTATAGCGGGCACTGCTGGTCAGGTCCACCAGAATCAGTTCGCGGGACTCAAGGCGAGGGAGCAAGTCGCTCGGCTCGATGACCAGCGCCAAGCCAGAGAAGTCAGACATGTGAGGTCTCCAGAGCACAAAAGGGAGGATTGTAGCGCAGCATTCATTGACCGCGCTGGCTAAAGCTATGGAGTGCCTTTTCAATGCACTGCGCGGTTTTGCCGAAGGCTTGCACGGTGATTTCCGAGAACGGCCCGCCGCCCTGATCCGCCACAACGACCATGATCACCCGACCATTGTTGACCAGCGAGCGCAGCAGCAGGTGTTCGCCGCGAAACTGCGCACGCAGGCTGGCGGGTAGCAGCGCCGAGAACTGGGCGTTGTTGGCCGGGGTCAATCGCACCTGGGCCTGTTGCGAGAGCAACCGTTGCAGCACAGTGCTCTGACTCACGACCAGGTTTAGCCCCGCCGCTTCCTTCGCCAGCCCGGACGTTTGATGCGCACGCAAATTGGCGTGGGTGCGGTCAGCCATCAATATCATCACTCGACGCATACCGCATGCGACCAGTGCGTCCCGGGCCGACGTGGTCAAGTGCATCGCATTGGTGAAGCGGCTCGGCTCAACCAGCAGTTCAGCACATTGTCTACGCCATGCCGTCAGGTTTTCGGTGGTCGGCGCCGGTGCCGGCAGCAACCCGGCGTGAATGCGGTTCACGCCCGAGGGCCAGATCAACGCTACGGCGGGGTGCCAGATGTCCGGCATGGCGTGCTGGTGTGCGCTGTTCACGGCTTGTTGATGCAGTTGCTGCTGCACGTCGCTCATCGGCATTTGCAGGTAAAGGCTGGTCAGGTATTGCCAGCGCTCGCTGTGCGGGCTGTCCCAGGCCTGTTGCGCCGACAGTGCCAGCCCATTGGCCAGCAACACGGTATTGGCCGGTTGGTTGAGCCAGCGACGCAAGGTCGGATCGTCATCGAGGCGATTTTGCTGGCGCAAGGGATGCTCGCTGTCCCGGGCAATACGCAGGACTTTGACCAGTTCGCGCTGCTCGTTGAGCAGCAGGCGATAACCTTGCTGCACCCAGATTGGCAGGCGCCAGATGTCCACCAGCGCCTGGCAGATGTCCAGCAGGCGAACGCCGAACAGGTCCTTTTCGACTTTGCGCGCTGACTCGCCTTTATGAATGACCCGCAGTTCCCATTCTTCGAGCAACTGCGGATGAGTCAGCGCCATCGGCCAGAGCGGCGAGAGAAATAGCAGGCTGCCCCAGTGGATGTCCTGCCAGAGCCGCGCCAGGCGAGCGGCAAAAAAACCGTTGGCCTGTTGGGTCGCGTGCTGGCTGATCATCTGCAGCTGACGCAACGCCACCGGGATCTGTGATTGCGGTTCGGCAGGCAACCGGGCGAGCAATTCCTCGGTGCGTTTCAACCCGAGACGATTGATCGCCACCTCAAGGTTTTCCGCCGGGTCGGTCATGCTGCCGTGGGTATGACGATTGGCTTCACGAATCACGCTCAAGGCCAGGGCCGGGCTGTCCTGCAACAATTCGGCGATGTCGCGAATCGAGCTGCGGTTGTCGGCGAGGGCCTTGCAGACACGGTCGTGACTGTCTTGCGGAACCGGCAGACGCACGCCATCGAGAAGCTTGACCCAGCCTTCAAGAGTGGTTGGTTTTGGGATCGGGGTGTTCGTTTCGTTAGCCATGGTTGGACGTGATCATCGTCTGCATTACCTATGCCCAGAGAGGGCTAAATTAGCTTTTCGCTTGAACTGGCTATAGTCTGGCGCAGTTTTGCCGATAAGTAGAAGAAGAGATTTTTTAACTTCCGAATATGACCTTGAACCCGACTCAGTAAGTGCTCTCCTACCTATGGCTAAAATAATCGGCATCATCGTCGTATTCGCGAGCGTGCTCGGCGGATACGTGCTTTCCCACGGCAAGATTGCCGCCCTGATTCAACCTTTCGAGGTGTTGATTATCGGTGGTGCGGCCCTCGGTGCATTCCTGCAGGCCAACCCAGGTCACATGTTCAAACTCGTTCTCAAGAAAGCGCTGGGAATGTTCAGTTCGCGCTTCAACCACACGTTCTATCTGGAAGTGCTGGGCCTGATCTACGAGATCCTCAACAAGAGCCGCCGCGAAGGCATGATGGCGATCGAAGGCGACATCGAAGACGCCGCCGCGAGCCCGATCTTCGCCAAGTACCCTGCGGTTCTGAAAGATGACCGCATGACCGCCTACATCTGCGATTACCTGCGCATCATGTCCTCCGGCAACATGGCGCCCCATGAGCTCGAAGGTCTGTTCGACATGGAACTGACCAGCCTCAAGGAAGACCTCGATCACCCGTCCCAC
>CAYRLW010000114.1:0-2634 GCA_964425215.1 uncultured Treponema sp. | reverse complement strand
TCCAAGACCTTTTCCTCGCTCCCATCGCCCTGGTGGTGGTAAACCAATTCGCCGGCCCTTACCCGGAACTCCAGGAAAACCGAGAACGGATCGTGGAAGAGCTGGAGAACGAGGAACGAAAATTCCTGGAAACCCTGCAAAAGGGAGAACATGAATTTGAAAAAATGCTCCCCAACCTCCTTAAGGACCCCCGAAAAATCATCTCCGGCCGTCTGGCCTTTAAGCTCTACGATACCTACGGCTTCCCCATCGAGCTGACCGAAGAGCTGGCGGCGGAACACGGTTTAACGATTAACCGGATAGAGTTCGACGAGGCCTTTAAAAAGCACCAGGATCTTTCCCGGTCCGGGAGCGAACAGGTGTTCAAGGGCGGTCTGGCGGACCACGGGGAAATGGCCATCCGGTACCATACGGCCACCCACCTGCTTCATAAGGCCCTCCGGATCGTCCTGGGGGACCACGTGGCCCAAAAGGGTTCCAACATCACCGCCGAACGGATGCGGTTTGACTTTTCCCACAACGCCCCCATGACCGAAGAAGAAATCCAGCGGGTAGAGGCCATCGTTAACGAGCAAATCAAGCGGGACCTGCCGGTTTCCATGGAAATCATGGACCTGGAAGCGGCTAAGGCTTCGGGGGCCATTGCCCTTTTTGGCGAAAAATATGAAAATAACGTAAAGGTGTATACCATCGGAGACTTTTCTAAAGAAGTCTGCGGGGGTCCCCACGTGGAGCGGACCGGTACCCTGGGGGTGTTTAAAATCCAGAAGGAACAGTCTTCCTCCGCGGGGGTTCGCCGTATTCGAGCGGTCCTAGAATAGACAAATTTTCAACATAAGGTGGCGCCTTTGGCGCCCCGAAGGATAAGTATGAAGCGTTTAAACCTGGCACTATGCGCCGGACTTTTCGTAACCGCCATGGCGGTCGCTCAAACGGACCTCCAACCGGTGGCTCTGGTAAAACTTACCAAAACCGAGCCCATCTCGGTAAAACAGCTAAAGACCGAAGTTCAACGTTTTGAAACCCAAAGCGGCCGTACCCTCAGCATGGACGAACGGCGCCAAGTTTTGGACGTTATGATCAACGAACGCCTGGCCCTTCAAGCGGCGGAACGGGATAAGATCTACGTTTCCGACGCGGAAATCAATCAGCAACTCCAGGCGTCCCGGACCCAGATGGCCCAAGCCATTGGGCACCAGCCCACTGACGCCGAGTTCGAAGGGGCCATTAAAGCTCAAACGGGTATGGATTTAGCCGGCTTTAAGGATCAACTACGACGGCAGTTAACGGTTCAAAAATACCTCCTGTCCAAAAAGAAGGCCGAATTTGATACGATCAAACAGCCCTCGGACCAGGATATTCAGCAATTTTACGACCTTAACAAGGCCAAATTAGTCCGTCCCGATACGGTTCGCTTTTCCATGCTCTTTGTTCCCTTTGGGAAAACCGACGCGGACAAAGCCAAGGCTAAGGAAACGGCCAACAAACTGATCAGCGATATCGGCTCCAGTTCTACCAAATTTGACGAAGCGGTAATCAGGGCCCAGGCCGCCGGTTCGCTCTACCAAGGGGGCGATGGGGGATACCTCCCCAAAACCGCGGAAGCCCAAAAGGTGGTGGGCTCCGACTTTATGAACGTCGCCTTTAGCCTTAAACAGGGCGAGGTCTCCCGGCTTATAGAAAACCAAAAGGGGTATCAAATTATCAAAATAACGGAGACCTACAACCAGAAAAATTTAGACTTGGACGATATTTACCAGCTGGGGACCCGAACGACCGTACGGCAATACATCGGAGAATTGCTATTACAGCAGAAGCAACAGCAGGTGTTGGATACGGCCACCAAGGAATTGGTAACCGAACTGCGTTCCGGGAACTCGTTTCAAATATTCGATAAGAACCTGGCTTGGTAGGCTATGGCATCTAGAAGAAAAGGAAGGGTCCTCGCGTTTCAGGCGCTCTTTTCCTGGGAAGCCTCCCGTTGTCCCGTGGCAGACCTCCTAGAGTTTACCTGGCTGGAAAAGGATAAGCGTTCCACCCTGGATGGGGGAACCGCCGAGTTCTCGCGCCTGTTAATCGCAGGAACCATAGAAAATATAGAAACCATCGACGGACTTATCAAAAGCCACCTTAAAAACTGGGACTTTAGCCGTCTAAACAAGGTGGATTTGGCGGTCCTTCGGCTGAGTACCTACGCCCTGCTCTATCAAAAGGACCTGGCCCCCTCTATCGTCATCGACGAAGCCATCGATATTGCAAAGGAATACGGAACCGATGATTCCTTCCGTTTTGTCAACGGGGTTTTGGACGGCATAAAAAAAACCATTCAAGAAGGCTCTTTTAAAACGCAAGAGGGCTAAAAGAGCTATAGATAAGAGGCTTTTTCAAAAGTAACAGACTTTTGAAAGAGGCTCATAACGTTTATCGGACTTGTCCATTTCTATTTGTCAGGGCCCCAGGATGCCCCGGGTCCCTGACAAACCACCGGTCCGACAGGACGGGGATAGGGGAAATAAAAAAAAGGCCATCCTGGAACGTATTCCGGACAGCCCTTTACCCGCCGTTAACGTCGGCGTTTCATTATAGGTCTACTCGATGACCGCGATAATATCGGACATTTTAAGAATCAGGTGT
>CAYRLW010000113.1:0-2665 GCA_964425215.1 uncultured Treponema sp. | reverse complement strand
TCGACACCAGCACCCTGCACGAAGTGGCCTACCGCGCGATCAACCACTACCTCAACTCCGGCAAACCCATCCCCGAACCCGGCGAAGGCCTCTTCACCGTACGTGCCGACCTGGGCACCGAAACCTTGCTGGTCAACGCCTCCCAGGACTTGGCGTCCATCTGCGATATTGCCAACCATATGGCCTTTGAAATCGACGGTTCCCAACGCAATGTCGCGCTGGGCATCTGCCGGATGTTGGAAGGTGTGCAGTTGCTGGTAGACAAGGCGCTGAACGTGGCTCACCCCACCACGTAAAGATCGTTCCCACGCTCTGTGGGAATGCAGCCCGCGACGCTCCGCGTCCCCCGCCTACGCAACGTGACGCGGAGCGTCACAGGATGCGTTCCCACGCAGGGCGTGGGGACGATCAACGGGCGACCTGAGATAGAGATCGTTCCCACGCTCTGCGTGGGAATGCCGCCCAGGACGCTCCGCGTCCCCCCATCCGCGCTTTGCCGTTAAAACACCGACCACCCAATCCGCTCACTCAACAGTTCCAACGCTTTCATCCCCGCCAGCGAGTTACCCGCTGCATTCAATTCCGGCGACCACACGCACACCGTAAACTGCCCCGGCACCACGGCGACGATCCCGCCGCCTACCCCGCTTTTGCCCGGCAAGCCGACGCGATAGGCGAAGTTGCCCGCCTCGTCATACAGCCCGCTGGTGGCCATGATCGAGTTGACTTGCTTGGTCTGGCGCGCGGTGAGGATCTGTTCGCCGCTGTGGGCACTCGTGCCCTCGTTGGCGAGGAAGCTGAACGCCTTGGCCAAGTCCAGGCAGCTCATCTGCAAGGCGCAGTAGTTGAAGTAGCTATGCAGCACCGCATCCACGTCGTTGTGGAAGTTGCCGAAGGATTTCATCAGGTAGGCCATGGCCGCGTTGCGCGCGCCGTGCTGGGCTTCGGACTCGGCGACGACGCTGTTAACCAGGATCTGCGGGTTACCCGACAGGCGCCGGACGAAGTCGCGCATCGACAAAATCGGCACGGCGAAACGCGATTGGTTGATGTCGCAGATCACCAGCGCGCCGGCATTGATAAATGGATTGCGTGGACGGCCGCGTTCGAATTCCAGTTGCACCATGGAGTTGAACGGTTGCCCCGAAGGCTCGTGGCCCAGGCGTTCCCAGATGGTTTCGCCGCCGTGGTCGATGGCCTGCACCAGGCTGAACACTTTGGAGATGCTCTGCACCGAGAACAACGTGTCGGCATCACCGGCGCAATAGGCCGAGCCGTCGTTGCCGTACACGGCGATCCCGAGTTGGTTGGCGGGCACGTCAGCCAGCGCGGGGATGTAGTCGGCGACTTTGCCGAGGCCGATCAGGGGGCGCACTTCGTCGAGAATCGACGAGAGCATCGCCTGCATGTCTTGTCCTGTCATCTGTCTTTGAATCGGTGGTAAGCGGGCCGCGGAGGATACTTCAATGCGCGCGGAAGCCCCACACAATCTCTACCACCCGCTCGGCAACCACCAGGTAAAACACGATCAACAATAACTGCAGCGCCAAGTGATAACGCAGCTTGGCGAGCCGGCGGATGCCGTCACTGACGTTCAGAAGCATCAGCAGCGTGGACAGGATGATCAGGCCCCAGCCGGCCACGCTGGAGGCGAACACGCCGATAAACAAGTCACGCTGACCAAGCAATGTGTTGGTCCCCGCCGCAAACAGCAGTGCACACACCAGCAGGTTTTTCACGTTGTCGAAAATCTGCGTGCTCAGATCGTTTTCCAACAACGCCATATACCGTTTCCATAACGTGCGCATGGCAAGTACCGGGTAGGGATCGCTCGTCAATCAAAGTAGTCCAATTGCCCGTACACTGCACCGTTGCGCTTACTCCACGAGGACTTTTGCATGAAATTGATGATCGGCCTGGCCGCCCTGCTGCTGGTATCGGCCTGCTCCACCGCCTCCCACCCTACTCCGCCCGCCCAGGATGCCACGGCGTCCGAATGCCTGGCCGGTGGTGGCACCATGAAGCAAGTCGGCAAGTTGCAGAGCTGGAAATGCATTACGCCGTACAAGGACGCGGGCAAGGCCTGTACTGATTCGAGCCAGTGCGAAGGCGAGTGCCAGACCAGCGTCACCACCCAGTCCGGCAACGGCCCGGTGACGGGCGCGTGTCAGGTGGACAACGGGCACTTCGGCTGCTCGGCGACGGTGGAGAAAGGCCAGTTGGGCCGGGCGATCTGCGTGGACTGACTCGCGTTCCTGTAGGAGCCGGCTTGCCGGCGAAGGCGGCCTGACAACCGGCCGCTATCTACCTGTCACCCCGCAATCTAACTGTAGGAGCTGGCTTGCCAGCGATGGCGGCCCGACAGCCGACCACAATCTAACTGTCACCCCGCGATCCAACTGTAGGAGCTGGCTTGCCAGCGATGGCGGCCCGACAGACGACCACAATCTCACTGTCACCCCGCGATCCAAATGTGGGAGCTGGCTTGCCTGCGATGGCGGCCCGACAGCCGACCACAATCTAACTGTCACCCAGCGATCCAAATGTGGGAGCTGGCTTGCCTGCGAAGGCGGCCTGACAGCCGACCACAATCTAACTGTCACCCCGCGATCCAAATGTGGGAGCTGGCTTGCCTGCGAAGGCGGCCTGACAGCCGACCTGGATG
>CAYRLW010000112.1:0-2689 GCA_964425215.1 uncultured Treponema sp. | reverse complement strand
AAGCTCTACAATCCCTTTGATATCCTCCTCTTTTTGTCCAATGGGAAAACCTTCAGCAACTACTGGTGGCAGACCGGGAGCCCGAGTTTTTTGATAGAGATTCTAAAACGTCAGCGCTACTACCTGCCGGACCTGGAAAACTCCCGGGCCAGCGAAGAACTTTTAAATGCCTTTGACATTGACCGCATCGATATTCGAGCCCTCCTCTGGCAGGCGGGGTACCTGACCATTAAACAGGTGGAAGACGATCCTCTTGGGGGCCGGGCCTTTATTCTGGGGGTGCCGAATGCGGAGGTTCAGCGTTCATTAAATGAATATTTTTTAAACTACCTGGGGAACCGGGTTGACTATACGGTCCAGTACCGCAGTCCCCTGATGACAGTCCTGGAACGGGCCGATATCGATACGGTTGTGAACATGTTAAAAAGCCTCTTTGCGGGAATTCCCTACAATAACTATGTGAACAACGAGATTGTCAGTGCCGAGGGGTTCTGGGCAAGCCTGGTGTATGTCTTTTTTGCAGCCCTGGGGTATCGGGTGGTCTGTGAGGACGCCACAAACCAGGGGCGGATCGACATGACCCTGGAAACCTTTACCGATGTGTTTATCATCGAGTTCAAGGTGGACTCGGCGGAAGCGCCGTTACAGCAGATTGAGCGCCGCCGCTACTGGGAAAAATACCAGGGCCTGGGGAAGCGGATCCACCTTTTGGGTATCAACTTTAGCTCGGAGAAACGGAACATCACGGCCTGGGAGTCGAAGCAGATATAGCGGTTTTTCCGGCCTGTAAACGTGGAAGTTGTTGATCGATCGGCTAAGGGCTTTAACGGCCAAGGTTTCGCGCATAATAGCGGTGGCCCTGAAAGCTAAGATCTTTCCATCATCGGTGGCCAGGGCTACTCGGATGCTTTCCATGGGCTCTCCCTGTTGTATACAGCATTGTCTTAAGGGAATAGGATAATCCCCTATGCAGACGGTTTATTACGGGCTTGCAAAGCCCTATTAGGAACCTCTAAAAACCTCGGTTTTTAGAGGTTCCCGATACTTGCCGCAAGCCCCATTTCTTACATTCTTAGATCCCTATCGGGTACTACACCGAGTGCATTTTTTTAAGCGCCGCCTCGGCGGCCTTGATGATAGGATACGCCGTGGGCGGAGCGGTAAGCAGAGGGTGGGTACCGATCTGGGCGGTAAGCAGGGTATTCACCGTCGCTTTGTTCTGAATGGCAAACCCTATCACGTTAGTGAGCTCTCCGGTACTCAAACCGCCGGCCACATCGGCCCCCAGCAGGATTCCTGACTCCCGGGCAAAGATCAGCTTTACCTTTTGCTTGTGGGTCCCCGCTAGTGTGCCCGGGTGTTTATCTACCCCTTCAAAAGTACCGGTAACTATATCAAAGCCCTCTTTTTGGGCGTCCTTTTCGATAAGCCCCGCACTGCCGAATCCATGATTTCCAAAGGCGGTTGAGAAAATCGAAATAGTACCCCCAAAGGTTTTTACGACCGACAACCTATAGAGGTTCATTCCGGCGACCCGGGCCTCCGCGCTGGCCACCGAAGCGAGCATCAGCCGGCTGGCTTTACGGGTTACAAAGTCCCGCTTTTCCGCACAGTCCCCCACGGCGAAAATGTGGGGATCGCTGGTTCGCATGTATTCATCAACCCGGATAAAACCGAGCTTGGTGGTTTCCAATCCCGCCTTTTGGGCCACATCGATATTGGGCTTATACCCCATGCTCAGGATCACCGCTTCCGCGTCCAGGGTACTGCCGTCGCTCAAAAGGACTCCCCGCACCTGGGACTCTCCCACCAGTTCCTTGACCCCCACGCCACAGCGGATCGCAAGGCCCCGTTCTTTCAGCACGTCCTCTACCATGATAGCAAACTCGTCGTCAAAAGCTAGGGCGAGCAGGTGGGGGAATTGTTCCACGATGGTGACGTTTTTTCCCTTTTTAATAAGTTCGTCCGAAACTTCCACACCGATAAACCCGCCGCCGACTACCACGATCTTTTTGAATTGTTCCAGGTCCTTGATCATGGCATCCAGGTAATCCTTGTTTTTAGGTACGATATACACGTTCTTTAGCTGACTACCCTTGAGCCAGGCGGGAACGCTGGGGCTTGAACCGGTGGCGAAAACCAACTTTTCGTACCCGCAGGTTTCGCCGGAATTAAGGGTGCAGGTTTTCTTTTCGGCGTTCACCTCTACCACCGCTCCGATCTTTATGGTAACCCCCGCCGAATTCAGGCCCCCATCGGCGACCACATTTTTGTCGGTGCTTTCCAGGGAACCGAACATGTAGGGAATCCCGCAGGGTACGATGGCCTGCTTTTCCTGTCGGACCAAAAGTACCGTCTTGTCGGGGTTGTTCGTTTTTGCCGTTAGGGCGGCCACAATACCCGAAGGGCCTCCGCCGATTACGATCACATCATACTGATTACCCATTCAAAGCCTCCAAACTGTCTACCAAATTTTGACACCCACAAAGGCGCCTATAACGCTTCTACTTCTGCACAGGAAACTGTACTTTCAATACCCCACCCACCAACAATGGCAATGGCAGTGCCGAGCAATTTTCATGCTTTTCCTTTAGTGAGACAAATCTAAAAACTTCAGTTTTTAGATTTGTTCTTATGAAAACGTAATTCCTGTAAGGAATTACTTAAGTCCCCTCTAAAAACAACAGGT
>CAYRLW010000111.1:408-2705 GCA_964425215.1 uncultured Treponema sp. | reverse complement strand
GCAAAAAGGCCTGAGCGGCGTGCTGGTGAACAACAAGAAGCAGGCCGTGCGCTGCATGGGGCAGGAAACTCCGCAGTTGCAGCAGTGACGCCTGACCGCACCTGAAATATTTGGAACCGTATTGCGTAAGACGTCACTCAATGGCGTGTCAGCGTGGCTGATGGATAACTTACGAAGGGGAATCACGGTGAATATAAGTGCGATAGGCAGGATGCTGGACATGGCGCGTGCGCAGCAGGTCCTGGATGAGTGTCGTGAATGCGACGACGACAGGTTGGACAATGAGCTGGAAGCGTTGACGCGGCGTGCCAAGCCCGACTTTGTTGGCAACGACGACAGTCAGCGACCGATCCAATACTGAATAAAATAAACCCACTGTCTCCGGTGGGTTTTTTTATATTCCCTGGATAATCATTGCGGGTCGCTCTACTTGTATTACCAGGCGAGACAGGCGAGGAACTGATTGATGTCGGCGACCACAGCAGTATTGATCAGGAGATCGAGCTGAGTTCGTGGGAATTTACGTCTGGAGTTGAGTGATGAGATTAGATTCGTTGATTGGCGGCGCTTTCATGAACACGCTGAGGGCGGCATCCACTGTGTGGAACGCTGTCACGGGAAACTGCATGGGGTGGCCATATTCGGGAAGCGGTCATTCACGCAGTTACAGTGACTCCCCTGCGGTGTGGCGCCAAGGTGTTGCCAATGCTCAGCCGTCAAGGCACATGACCCTGCGCTACATGGGACCGCCGCCTGGCCAGAGTCCTTTGGCCTCAACCAGGCCCCAGACGGTCAATCACATCAACTATGTATTTAATATTAATTATGTGAGCGTAGGGGATGTGAAGGCGTCTCAAGTAGGGGTGCATGTCAATAGCGGCCACCACAGTATGAATAATGGTAACTTCGGCAATTACGGAAATAACGGTAACAGTGGGCAACATAATCGCTACGCCAACCTCGGCGATAACGGCCACTACCAGCGCCTGTTGAGCCCCGGCTTGACTGACAACCATCGCCAGGGCCGCGTTTAAGCGGATCACTGGAGGTGGGGATGTGCCATCCGACAGTTGAAGTTTTATCTTACTTTTTAATAAGCGCCGCAGGGGAACGTATAACGCCTGTTCCTACACTTATTACATGCGATAGGAGCGCGAGTTGCAGATAACGGCTTCATCTATCGTGTACGGTTAAACTCATCAAGTTCTCTGGAGTAAGGAAGATGTCAAGATGACGCAGTTATTAGTGTCGCGATACGATCACTACGCTTTTTTCCAGCCCGGTTCAGCGGCTGACCACCAGTGGTCGACAGAGGGGACTCAACGGGCATATTCACCGTCAATTGAGCGTGGCAACGTGCATCAGGGCAACCATGGAAATTACGGCAACAATGGAAATGTCGGCGGTTATAGCCGCTACGAAAATAGCGGGCAGAACGGCAATGACGTGCAGGCAATGGTCGGGTGGGGCACGGGCGGTGCGGGAGGCTTGGGGAATTACGGCAATTACGGGAATAATGGCAACAGTGGCGGTTTCAGTACTTATGTCAACTCGGGCCGCAACGGTAACAGCATCGGTGCTTATATTCGTTTCTGATACGCGTGCTGGATTTTACTAAAAAAGCCCCGTCTATAAAGACGGGGCTTTTTTTAACCACACAAACCGCCGATTCAGTTAGCGACGGAAGACCGTGGCTTGACCGGTTGGTTGTCGTTGGAAATAGTCACTTCAACACGGCGGTTCATGGCGCGGCCCGACACGCTGCCGTTATCGGCAACCGGGTATTCCTTGCCGTAACCCTGGGTCACGATGCGCGAGATATCCACGCCTTGCTGGGCCAGTGCACGTTGTACGGAGGCCGCACGGCGCTCGGACAGGCTCTGGTTGTACGAATCGGAACCGGTGCTGTCGGTGTAGCCTTCGACAATCACTTTACGGTCCGGGTTGTCGCGCAGGAACTGCGCCAGTTTGGTGATATTCACCAGACCAGTGGATTTCAGGTCGGACTTGTTGGTGGCAAACAGCACGTCGCCAAAGGTCACCAGCGTACCGCGATCGGTTTGCTTGGCGTTCAGGCTGTCCTGCAATTGCTTGATTTGCGCATCACGGGCGTCCAGCAGGGCGCGGGCACGTTCGTCGCCGGCGTTCTTCAACTTGGCTTCGGACTCGCGCAGCGCGATGGTGTCTTTGGCCACTTCAACACGCTGGTTGGTCAGGTAGGCCAGTTGGTCGACCTTCTTCTGGTCTTCCTTGTCGCGGTAGGCCTTGTCAGCCTTGTCCAGCCAATCCTGCGCGTC
>CAYRLW010000111.1:0-398 GCA_964425215.1 uncultured Treponema sp. | reverse complement strand
TTTCAAGGGCCGCTACCTTGGTGGCGTTCGGGTTGGCCTGCAGGGCCGAGAAATTGGTCCGTGCATTTTCCAGGTTCGCATTCGGCGGGGTGGAGCACGCGGCCAGAGCAACGCTCATTGCCAGCAGGGCAGGGATCATCAATTGTTTACGCATAATCGTGTCGTCCTTTCAATTCGATATCGGGTGCGGTGCGGTTATGGCAAGCGGCTTATTTTTGCTGGATAGCAGCCGGGCGCATGCCTTCCTTACGCAACTCGTCGACAGCCTTCTGGGAGTCCTTCACCGCCTGATCAGCCTTGGCGGCCTGGGCCTTACGCTCTGCAACGCGAGCATCCCACTCGGCTTGTTCGGCCAGGCGGCGGGCTTCTTCGTAGTTCTTGTCGTGCATGGCGATTTC
>CAYRLW010000110.1:0-2753 GCA_964425215.1 uncultured Treponema sp. | reverse complement strand
GCAGAGAGAGGGTGATCACATTGATGCGGTAAAAAAGGTCCCGGCGAAAGGTACCTTCTTCGACCATTTGTTTGAGGTTCCGGTTTGTGGCACAGAGGATCCGGGCCCGGCTCCGTTCCGATTTGGTACTTCCCAGGCTCTCGTAGACCCCTTCTTGCAGTACCCGCAACAGTTTGACCTGCATGGCCTGGGAAATCTCCCCGATCTCATCCAGAAAAAGAGTGCCCCCATCGGCCTGCTTAAAGCGGCCCATCTTGTCCCGATCGGCCCCGGTAAAGGCCCCCTTTTTGTAGCCGAAGAGTTCCGATTCCAACAGGGTATCCGGCAGGGCACCGCAGTTAACCGCCACAAAGGGGCCCTCCGCCTGGGGACTGAGGCGATGAATCATCCGGGCGGTCACCTCCTTGCCCGTGCCGGTCTCCCCTTCTATCAGGATAACCGAGGGACTCCCCGCCACGGTGGGAAGCATTTCCAATACGGACCGCATAGAAGGACTGCGACTGGTAAGCTCCCCCTTTACCGGGTCCGAGTCTAATTGTTGCTTAAGCTCCTCAATTTCCCGCAGGTCCCGGAAGGTCTCTGCCCCGCCGATGACCTTACCCGCTTCGTCCTTGAGCAGGGCGGTCGATACGCTGATGGGGATCCGCTCTCCCCCGGGGTTTATACAAAACCCTTCCATATTGATGACCGGCTTACCGGTTTGCATGGTTTTTCGAAGAGGACAGAGGCTTTCGCACATGTTGGACTTAAAGACCTCGTGGCAGAGCTTACCGATAGCCTCGGTCCGTTTAATGCCGATGATACTTTCCGCCGCCCGGTTAAAAGAGGTGATGCGCCACTGGGAATCCACGGTAAAGACCCCGTCAGAAATGCTTTCCAGTATAATATCGGTCATGATTGCATTGTAGCACTTTTGCGACAGCGTGGCAACGCGATGTTGGGCATAGAAGTTAAACTCCATTCCACTCGTGAAAAATATGTAGGTATTTCTAAATACAATCGATCAAGAGGGGACGGGAGGAGTAGTTTCGATCCGTTGTCTCTCTAGATCCGCTTTTCTGGTTGAATATAATATCGCCGGTAACACGGTGGAAGAAACATCTTATCCGTTAATTTGGCCAGGCTTTCATATTGCAGAAATACCTTTAACTTTAAGTTCGTTAGCAGTAATTTGGCCAATCATACTATTCCTCCCTGGTTAAATAGTATTATTTATAATATTATAAATCAAGTGCTTAAATAGATAAAGAGCCTCATGTCGCATATATGCAACTTTTTAAGAAATCAGTGTTGCGTCCATGCAACATCTGCATTGCAACACTCACCATCTCATCAATATGTATTTTAGTAAATCATTTACCTCTATATAATTAAAAAATCTCTAAACAGACTCATTCTTGGCACGTTTATTGCTGTATAAAATATATGAAGTTGGCAATTACCCCCTGGAATGGACGGGTCGCACCGGTTTTTGATTCTTCCGAACGGCTCCTCATTTTGGATAGGGCGCCGTATGTACCATCCATGGAAAGATTGTCCATGGATGGTCGTCTCCGGGCCGAGGAGCTTTCTGTGGACGGAGATCCCATGGGCGAGGAGTTTGATATCTCCCAAAAAGCTCCTGCACAGAAGGTTCGTTTCCTGGCGGACCAGGGGGTGGAGCAGTTGATCTGCGGAGCCATATCGAAGGATCTGGAGATTTTGCTCCGGGATCAGGGTATCGATGTGTACTCCTTTATTGCCGGCGACGTGGATGTGGTACTGCATGCCTGGATTACCGGGCAACTTGATACACCAATCTACGCCATGCCCGGTTGTTTCTCAGGGCGCCACCATCGGTGGGGACGCCAGGGAAGCAGGATCGGATATGGCCGAGGATTGGAGGGAGGTTACTATGCCAAGAGGTGACAGAACTGGTCCTAACGGAATGGGACCCATGACGGGCCGGGGAGCGGGCTATTGCTCCGGGAGTACCGTACCGGGATATATGAATCCTTACGGGGGCCGGGGTTTTGGCCGGGGCTCTGGATATGGTGCGGGCTTTGGCCGATCCTATGGATACGGTTTTGGACGCGGTTTTGGTTACGGCCTGGGATACGGCCGCCTCTGGGCCTATCCCTACGGAGCCGCGCCGGTGGCGCCACTAACGCCCCAGGCAGAACAGGATCTGCTAAATAGACAAACGGAACTCTTAGAATCGGAACTGCAGGCCATCCGGAAACGGCTCGAAGAGCTGAACAAAGCCGGGGAGCCATAACCATGCCTCGCGGTGATGGTACGGGCCCCGCCGGCGACGGCGGGCCCGGGACAGGCCGGGGCGGCGGCCGGGGCATGGGCGGCGGTGGAGGTGGTATGGGTGGTGGCCGTGGCGCCGGAATGGGAGGCGGCCGGGGACGCAACAATGGGGGCGCCTACGGACCCGGCGGCGACTGTATCTGCGTTCATTGTAACACCCGCGTTCCTCACCAAGTTGGGGTCTCCTGCACCGATATTAAGTGCCCCACCTGCGGTAAGCCGATGGTCCGGGAAGAATTGTATAACAAGGCTCTTTCAAAACTCAGGGAATTTTGAAAGAGCACCCTTAGATGTACATGCAGTATTTTTACTATTCTATATAATGTAAATAATTATATTGTTAATATAAAAATACTGCAAGAGGTTTTAGCAAAAGTAACAGACTTTTGCTAAAACCTCAAACGATAGGAAAAAAAGCTGATGGGAGATATTGTCATCGCCAGCGGGAAAGGCGGCAC
>CAYRLW010000109.1:1990-3074 GCA_964425215.1 uncultured Treponema sp. | reverse complement strand
TCCCATCCGTCAGGGGTTTCAAGCTCATGCCGATGGTCGCCGGGCGTCTTTACATCGCAAATCACCGGGAGTTATAAGAACAGGCACGACCACAACACAAAGTAAGGATGAAGCCCATGAGCGAACACGAGCGCGACTACGCCGAAAAACGCGATTTCATCCGCATGCGTGTGGATGCGGATGTGTCTTTGATCCATGCAGGCCAGGAGATCGCTGGGGTGTGCGTAGACCTGTCCAGCTCCGGCATGCAGGTGCAGGCGCCTCGCCAGTTCAACGTAGGCGACCTGTTGACCGTGCGCATCGATTCGGAGCACGCCGCCCTCAAGGGCCTGGAGGCAGACACCGAAGTGGTTTGGGCCAAAGCCACCGGTGAAGACCAGCACCTGGGCCTCAAAATCCTGAAAATGCGCTGAACACCGCGCACGAAAAAGGCGACCGCTGAGGGTCGCCTTTTTTCATTTCAAAACGTCACGGCTTAAAAGTCGTCGACGACCTTGCCGTCCTTGACCTTGAACTCGCGGTTCTGCAGGTAAGCGTTACGAATGAAGGTGTACTTGTCACCGGTGATCAGCTTCTCGCTATCGAGCAGGCTGGCACGGGTGTCAACGATATTCAGGCCGAAGGTGCTGTTGCGCCAGCCGATATCGTTCATGTAGCGGTACGGTTGGGTGTAGCTGTCCACGTACTTGGACGGCGCATCACGCAAGGTGCTCGGGCCCAGCAAAGGCAGCATTACGTATGGACCGCTGCCTACGCCCCAGTAGCCGAGGGTCTGGCCGAAGTCTTCATCGCTGCGCTGCAGCCCCATTTTGGTGCCGACATCGATGAAGCCCAGCACGCCGAACGTGGTGTTGACCAGCAAACGGGCCGTGTCTACACCGGCCTTTTCGGGCTTGAGCTGCAGCACATTGTTGGCCAGGTTGCCCACATCACCGATGTTGCGGAAGAAGTTGTGAACGCCATCCTGAACAAATTGCGGGGTCACGAACTGATAACCCTGGGCCAGTGGCTTGAGGGCATAGGTATCAACGGTGTCGTTGAAGGTGAAGATCGGGCGGTTGACGCTTTCCCATGGATCGTCTTC
>CAYRLW010000109.1:0-1928 GCA_964425215.1 uncultured Treponema sp. | reverse complement strand
GCATAGCTTTTGCTCCTTGAATGGTCTGTCATGGGCGCTATGCCCTGAATAAGGCGGTCAGTATATGACGGAAGTCGCCAATTAGGCAGCAACTAGGAAACGTCAGACCAAAAATGGACAAAAATCCTACAATTAACAATCCTGTCATCGGCTTGTCATCCCGACTCGATAGCGTTAACGCTATTTCAGGGATGTCGACATGCCTCACGCCGAGATAGCCATCGCCAGCGCTCCCGCCTTGACCGCCGTTCTGTTTGGCCTGAGTGGCTGCCTGGTGGACTTCGGTTCCAGGGCACGCACAAATTCCACCTCACCCGACTCCCAAGCCACCCCGGGGGCGCTGAAGATCCTGCGCAGCCTCAAGGAACAAGCTGTGCCCTGCGCCTGGCTGGATGAACTCCCCCCCGCCGTCACCACTCCGCTGGCCACCACCCTGCCTGACTGGGTCAAGGCCACCCCGCCCTCCTCCATTCGCTGGCCCGCGCCCCACGCTTGCTGGCAAGCCTTGATGGCACTGAATATCGAACGCCTGGAAGGCTGCGTCTTGGTCAGTGGCGAACCGCGCCTGCTGCAATCAGGCCTCAATGCCGGGTTGTGGACCATCGGCCTGGCCTCCTGCGGCTCACTGTGCGGCCGAGCAATGGCAGGCACTGACCGAACAGGAACGCGAATTCAAGCGCGGCAAGGCCACCCTCGCGCTGTACGCGCTGGGCGTGCACTCGGTGATCGATCACCTGGGCGAACTCGGCACGTGCCTGGCCGACATCAGCCTGCGCCAGCTTAAAGGCGAGAAGCCCTGACACGGATCATGCACGGTCGGCGCCAGTGGATTAATCTACAGGTCAGCCCGTAGACCTTTCCCGGCGTGCCGCGGTCTATGCCAGTGCCTATCGATAAAAGGAAACACGTCATGCCTGATCGCAAAAAACTGGAAGAACAGGTCGAAATCCTGCGCGGGCAGTTGGAACAGGAACCGCCGCTGTCGGAAGAGAAACGTGAAGCGCTGGAGGCCTTGATTGCCAAGTTTGAATTACAACTCGAACTTGAACCGGCGACCCAGACGCCCAGTATTTCCGACGATGTGAATCAAGCGGCCATCGAGTTCGATGCCGAACATCCGGTCATTTCCGGGACATTGCGCAATATCATGAACACGCTGGGCAGCATGGGGATCTAATACAGTCCCCCGCCCAGCACAGAAGCAAAATGTGGGAGCTGGCTTGCCATCTCCCACATTTGATTTGCGTAATAGCTACTGCCGGGCCAGGCGCACATTCTGGAACGCCACATCCTCAGTACTGCGATACGGGTTGATATCCAACCCGCCCCGCCGCACATACCGCGCGTACACCGTCAATGTCTCCGGCTTCAGCAAGCGCTGCAGGTCCAGGAAGATGCGCTCCACGCACTGCTCATGGAAGTCCGAGTGCTGGCGAAAGCTCACGATATATTCCAGCAGGCTGGCGTGATCCAGCGCGTGGCCACGGTAATGCACCACCACGCTGCCCCAGTCCGGCTGGCTGGTCACCGGGCAGTTGGATTTGAGCAGGTGGCTATGCACGCTCTCCTCGACAACGCGTGAGTTATCGCAACGCAGCAGTTCCGGGCGCGGGTGCTCGTAGTTGCTGACACTGATATCCAGCTCATCGATGCACACACCGGGCAGCGCCATTACGCCTTCAGCTTCGATTTCAGCCAACGTGCGGATACGCACGCTCACAGGCGCACCGGCAGCGGCGCTGAGGTCGGTGCGCAAGGTCGCTTCCAGGCTTGCCGTATCGGCAAACGCGGTCTGGTTCAGTGAGTTGAGGTACAGCTTGAACGACTTCGACTCGATGATGTTCGGCGAGTCGGCCGGGATGCTGAATTCGCCGATGGCCACCACCGGCTTGCCCGACGGCAACAGCCAGGACAGTTCGAAGCAGTTC
>CAYRLW010000108.1:0-3088 GCA_964425215.1 uncultured Treponema sp. | reverse complement strand
CTGTCGGGGATCGTCATCGCGCGCCAGGCGTGACCTCCCCTCGACCACGCGAACACGCCTCGCATTCCTCCCGCCTTAATACGGACCTTGACGCCATGGCCGCGGCGGCCGCCGAGCATCGCGATGGCCGTAACTCGCCAGAAGTGGCGAAAGGCTATTCTCCGGGTGACGTTCTCATCCTGACGAACCTCCAGGCCCTTGCCGCGCTTAGCAAGGGGGACCAGGCGCGGGCCGTCCGGCCGAGAACAGTAATGCCCGAAGCGGAATAGGAGCAGGACGTGCCTCGCAACGCAGCCGATTTCCTGTCGATTTACCAGCAAGGCTTCGTGAGGGTCGCTGCGTGCCGTCCCGTTTGCAGGATCGCGGATCCGGCGTTCAATCTGGAGCAGACCCTGAGGCTCGCCCGTGAGGGGAACGAGGCCGGGACCGCGTTGATGGTTTTCCCGGAGCTCGGCCTGTCGGGCTATTCCATCGACGACCTGTTTCTGCAGCGGGCGTTGCTGGACGAGGTCGAGCGGCAACTCGTGAACCTCGTGGCCGAAAGCCGCGATCTCCACCCGGTCATACTGGTCGGCGCGCCCCTCCGTCGTGAGGGACGGCTGTACAATTGTGCGGTGGCTATCCACCGGGGGCGGATCCTTGGCGTGGTGCCAAAGGGCCATCTGCCCAACTACCGCGAGTTCTATGAAAAGCGATGGTTCGCCTCCGGGCGGGATGTGGAAGGCGAGATTACGATCGGGGGCGAGACCGTTCCATTCGGAATGGATCTGCTGTTCCAGGCCGACGACGTCGATGGCCTGATCTTTCATGTCGAAATTTGCGAGGATGTGTGGGCGCCCGCGCCGCCCAGCGACTTCGCCGCGCTCGCCGGCGCGCTGATTCTGACGAACCTGTCCGCAAGCAACATCGTGGTGGGAAAGGCGGACACGCGGCGAAGACTTTGCGAGCTGCAGTCCGGCCGCTGTTGGGCGGCCTACATCTACTCCGCGGCCGGGTATGGAGAATCGACGACCGACCTGGCCTGGGACGGACAGGCCTGTATCTACGAGCTGGGGGCGCAGCTCGCGGAGACCGAGCGCTTCAGCCTGGGGTCCCAGATGGCCGTCGCGGACATAGACGTGGAACGGCTGCAGCTGGAACGTATGCGTACCGGCACCTTTAACGAGGCCGCGATCGCCAACGGGATGCCCGACCGGCGCTTTCGCCGGGTGACCTTCCATCTTGATCCGCCAGTTCACAACCTCGGCCTGCGACGACGCATCGACCGTTTTCCCTTTGTGCCCAACGATCCCTCCCGCCTCGACCAGGACTGCTACGAGGCGTTCAACATACAGTTGAGCGGGCTGGCCAAGAGGCTTGAGGCGACCGGAACAGCCAAGATCTGCATCGGCGTGTCCGGAGGGCTGGATTCCGCGCACGCCTTGATCGTCGCGGCCAAGGTCTTCGATCTGCTTGGACGTCCGCGCACGGACATTCTCGGGATCACAATGCCCGGCTTCGGCACGAGCGCGAGGACCAAGTCTAACGCCTACGCCTTGATGAACGGGCTCGGCGTGACCGTCGAGGAAATCGACATCAAGCCGCTCGCCCAGCAGATGCTGCAGGACCTGCGCCATCCGTTCGCGAGGGGCGAACCTGTGTACGACACGACGTTCGAGAATGTGCAGGCCGGGCTCCGGACAGATCTCCTGTTCAGGGCCGCCAATCAGCGAAACGGCATGGTGCTCGGCACCGGCAACATGTCCGAGCTTGCGCTTGGCTGGTGCACATACGGCGTTGGCGACCAGATGAGCCACTACAACGTCAACGGCTCGCTCCCGAAAACCCTCATTCAACACCTCGTCCGTTGGACAGCGGCGAACCGCCTGTTCGACCCCGCGGTGTCCGACGTCCTGCTCGACATCCTGGCGACAACGATTTCACCGGAGCTCATCCCGCAGACGGCCGAGGGCGAGTCGCAGAGCACCGAAGGCAAGATCGGCCCCTACGAGCTCCACGACTTCTGGATCTACTATCTCACCCGGTTCGGGCTGCGGCCCTCCAAGATCGCCTTCCTGGCCTTGCACGCCTGGCAGGACGCCGCCGCCGGGAATTGGCCGCCGGGCTTTCCGGACGAGCAAAAGCGGGCCTACCCCATCGGGTCTATTCGCAGCTGGCTGGAGGTGTTCCTGCAGCGCTTTTTCGCCAATCAGTTCAAGCGCTCGGCCCTGCCGAACGGGCCCAAGGTCACAACAGGCGGTTCATTGTCGCCGCGCGGCGACTGGCGCATGCCTTCGGACGCTCATGGCCAGGTCTGGATCGACGAGCTGCATCGCAACGTGCCGGAGGTTCTTGATCCCGCAAGCGACGACATTCCAACGAAAGAGCCCGATGTGCTGCCCGCCGGAGGCAAACCCATCGTCCGATAAGGCCGTCGCCCGGCTGCGAACTCCGGGGTCGGAGGGGCGGTTCAGGAACCGGAAGCCGGCGCCTGCCCATCCGGCGCCCGGCGGGGCGGAAGATTAGGTGAAGGGCTGGCGACCCTAGCCGATGTCCGCCGGCCGCGCGCCCTTCGGCGCCGCATGCCGGGAGAAGCCGACCACGAGGATGGCGATCGTCAGCAGCTGAACGGCGACGCCTTCGACCGTCGGGTAGAGGCCGAGGACTTCGATCCGGGGGATCCAGGCCAGCGGGTGGACATCGAGCCAGCCTGCCTCCTGCAACGCCGCCACCCCCTTCCCGACGAGGACGACCGACAGGATGGCCATGAGGATCGAGCTCAGGGAGAAGAACCGGCCGATCGGCAGGCGCTTGCTGTAGGCCAGCAGGGCCCAGGCCACTATGGCCAGGATGACCACCGCCGTCAGGGCGCCGGCCAGCATGCCGAGGTGGCCGCCTTGGCTCCAGATCGCCGCATAGAAGAGGATGGTCTCGAACACCTCCCGGTAGACCACGACGAAAGACAGCAGGAACAGGAACCAGGCCGACCGTTTCGACAGCGCGTGGGAGAGCTTGTCGCGGATATAGGTCTGCCAGGCGTCGGCGTGCGACTTGCCGTGCATCCAGATGCCCACCGAGACGAGCACGACGGCGGCCAGAAGCGAACCGA
>CAYRLW010000107.1:0-3432 GCA_964425215.1 uncultured Treponema sp. | reverse complement strand
CAGATCATCAACACTCAGATCGGTGTACACGGCGTTATTGGCTTGCGTCATGAGATTCCCCGTCGGCCAGTGGCCGAGTGTGCTCCAAACGTTTTGTAGTAGAAAGTCGTGCACTACTACCGCGACAAAAAGTGGGCCGGATTATGCCAGAAACGCCCAAAAATAGTAGGGCCCTCCCGTCAGAACGGCGTTATTCCGGCGCTATCCAGTGAATTTACCTGCGCTGAACCGTTTTAGTGCCGGGTATCTGACGGTGTCTCGACACCCGCACCGGCGAACAATTGGGTGATATCGGCCGCGTCAAACAGGTAGCGCTGGTTGCAGAACTGGCAATCGATCTCGATGTTGCCGCCGTGCTCGATGACCAGCGCCTGCGCGTCTTCCATGCCCAAACTGACCAGAGCATTGGCCGAACGTTCTCGCGAGCAGCTGCAACGGAAACGCAATCTCTGCACATCGAACAGGCGCACCTGTTCTTCATGGTAGAGGCGATGAAGCACGGTTTCGTTGTCCAGGCTCAGCAATTCGTCGGCGGTCAGGGTGTTGCCCAGCGCGGTGATGTGCTGCCAACTGTCCTCGCGTTCTTCCTGGTCTTTCAAGCGGTCGGCAGGCAGCTGCTGCAACAACATGCCGCGGGCGCGACGGCCATCGGCGTACAGCCAGAACCGGGTGCCAACCTGTTGCGACATGACGAAGTAGTTGGTGAAGCACTCCGACAGGGTTTCGCCATCCAGGTCGACAATGCCTTGGTAACGCTGACCCTGAGTGGGGTCGACGGTCAGTGCCAGCACGCCATTGGGCATCAGGTCGGCGAGGGTCGCGTCGGGGGCAATCCGGTCGGCTTCGTAACGGGCCAGGCCACGGATTTCACGCTCGCTGGAGCACTCGATCATCAGCAGCGGAATCGGACCGTCGGAACGGGCCTGAAGAATCAGCAAGCCATCGAACTTCAACGTGCCGACCAGCAACGACGCAGCCGCCATCAGTTCGCCGAGCAGTTGCGCGACCGGCTCCGGATACGGGTGTTTGGCGAGGACTTCAGCGTAACTCCGTTCCAACGAAACCAGCTCGCCGCGGGTGTCGCTGTCATCGAAGATGAAGCGTTGGGTGTAGTCGGTATCCGGTAGATCGGTCATAGGTCTGGGTTCTGAAGTAATGACAAAATGGTTACAAACCGTGAAAATTGCGCCTTTGCAGCACCAATTTGGTGCGCGACGTTCAGCCATGGTAGGCATTTTATGAACAATCCGGGTTTGTTCCAAGCAAGGTGGAACCTGCGCCGGTTGGCTCTGTGCAATTTCGTGCCTCTGGCGCTGCTGGCCTTTTGGTTATGGCCTACAGGTCAGATGCTGTGTGTGATTTTCGACGAGTGGCTGTTTCATCTGCTGAATGCGCCGCTGCCCAGCAACCCGATATGGCTACGCATCTGGGCGATTGCAAGTCTGCGCCCATTCGATGTGGGGGAGTTTCGCGGATGAGTGTGATGCTTAGGGCCTGATTTTGTGGTGCTGCCGGCGAGTGCTGCGCACTCGATCGCGAGCAGGCTCACTCCCACAAAGGTCTGCGCTATACCTGTGGGAGCGTGACTTGCCCGCGAAGACTTCAGCCCAGACGACACAGAAGCATCTACCTCACTCGTCGTTACTGCTCCCACGAAACTTGAACAAATCCCGCCGCTGTTTCTTGCTTGGCTTGCCATCGGTGCTCATGCCCAACGCGCCGGACTTGCGCATGGCCGCAGCCGCTTCGCGCTTGGCGATGCTGGCATCGGTTTCCGCATACAACGTCTGAGCCTCTGGCGCGCCACGGCGCACAATCGATAGCGCCTGAACCACCACCGTGCGTTCCTCGAACCCCACACGAATCTGAAACTCGTCGCCCACCCTCGGCTCCTTGCCCGGTTTGCAGCGCTCACCCCGGCAATGCACCTTGCCGCTTTCAATTGCCGCCTTGGCCAAGGCACGTGTTTTATAAAAACGCGCGGCCCACAACCACTTATCGAGACGGACCTTGTCGTCCTCTTCGTTTTTTTGTGCCACTGGAATTCCTCTTTCAGCCCATAGTCGGAACTGTACTACCGTTTCTGTCGGGCGCAAGAACTCGGCCCCCCAGATAGACTGTGATCTTGGCCGGCTCACCGGCATGGAGTGATCGAGTGACTATATTCCCGTCTTCATTGACCTCGCCTCAGGGCGGTTGCCAGGGCTGCCAGCAAAGCGAGCCGCTGGGCTTCGATTTTTCTTTTGCCTACCAACCGATCGTCGATCTGCGCGACCAATCAGTTTTTGCTCACGAAGCGTTGGTGCGTGGCATTACCGGGGAAGGCGCACTGTCGGTGCTCGACCAGGTCACCGAGGAAAATCGCTACCGCTTCGACCAGCTCTGCCGGACCCGCGCCATTGCAGGAGCGGCCAATCTAAACATGCAGACACACTTGTCCATCAACTTCATGCCCAACGCCGTGTACCGCCCGGAGCTGTGCATCCGCACCACTCTGGAAGCCGCGAAAACACACAACTTCCCCATCAACCGGCTGATTTTCGAAACCCTGGAAAGCGAGCACGTAGATAACTATCGCCATTTGACTAATATTCTGCGTGAATACCGCGAATTCGGCTTCAAGACCGCCATCGACGATTTCGGCGCGGGCTACTCGGGGCTCAATCTGCTGGCTGATTTCCAACCGGACCTGATCAAACTCGACATGGCACTGATCCGCGATGTCGATCGCGACCGTGTTCGTCAGGCGATCGTCCGAGGGGTTGTCACAATGTGTGCGGAGTTGAACGTTACAGTCATCGCCGAAGGCATCGAAAGCGCCGGAGAACGGGATTTCCTGGCGGACTGTGGAATATTTCTGATGCAGGGTTACTGGTTCGCCAAGCCTGCATTCAAAGCGTTGGCCCAGGTAGCACCTGAGGCCTGGACGCGTTAATCGCCGGTTTTTTCCTATTGAAGACATTTGACCATTTGACCGTTATCGGTCTGCGCGAGTGGGTGGCGCTCCCGGATCTGGGAGTGGCGGGCCTGCGCGCAAAAATCGACACCGGCGCCAGCACCTCAAGCCTGCATGCCACCGACATCGAGCCGTTCGAGCGCGACGGTGAAAGCTGGGTGCGCTTCACCGCGCACCTGGGCACGGTGGTGCAGTTGCGCCATCGACGCTGCGAGGCGCCACTGGTGACGCGCAAAACCATCAAAAGCTCCAACGGTCACGCTCAGATGCGTTACGTGGTCAGCACCACACTGGCCCTGGGTGATCGGGTATGGCGGGTCGAATTCACCCTCGCCTGCCGCAAGTCCATGCGTTATCGCCTGCTCCTCGGCTCCAAAGCCCTGATCGACGGCCAACTGGTGGTCAATCCGGGCATCAAATATGTACAAGACAAGCCGGTGTTCCCGGTATCTACCTCTTCCACAGGTGTTGCATGA
>CAYRLW010000106.1:0-3506 GCA_964425215.1 uncultured Treponema sp. | reverse complement strand
GGATCGAAGAGGTCGCGCCATATTCCCTCGCCGCACTCAATGAGAAGGTCTTGGACTGGATCAAGCAAATCAGTACAAAGCCTCTGGAAGAGCTGGGAGAATCGAGGGAAACGCGCTTCATGCGAGAGAAACCGATGCTTGCCGCGCTTCCGGCAGGCACCTTTGATGTTCGGGACGCAGTCCCGCTCGTCGTCAGCAGAGAGTCGACGATCCGCTATGAGACGAACCGTTACTCCGTGCCGCCTCAGTATATCGGCACAACCATCCAGATGCTGATTCACCCGCTCCACCGCATCGTTGACCTGGTAGGGCCGCAGGGGCATATTCGCCGCTTTCCGCTCGCCGCTGCGGGGAGCCACACAACACTCTTTTTTCCGGACGATCGCGCGCAGATTGCCGCACGCTGGAAGCAGGATCAAAGGCGAATCCAGATCTGGCGAACCCCTCGCAAAAAAGTTGTCCACTCGTGGGTAGATGTGGAGATCCGTTCCCCTTCCACCTACGATGCGCTGATCGTTGCCCCAGATGAGGCAATGGTATGAACCGAACACCATCGCCTGTAACCTTTCTTTCGGATCGCATGGAGGAGCTTGGCCTTGGCTTTATGGCGGCGAGCCTTGAGTCATTCCTGTCCGAGCAGGCGGGGAAAAGCCAGACGCTCACCGAATCGCTTTCGGCGCTCCTGGACATAGAATACAGTGCCAGGAAGGAACGAACCGCGCGCACGCGCCTGAAGCTTTCGGGAATGCCTCAGACGAAAGGTTTCGAGGATTTTGACCTCTCGTGGCTGAAGGGCGGCATGACACGGGAACGCTTTGAAGAGCTGAAAAGCCTCGCCTTCGTTGAGCGCAAGGAGAATGTACTTTTCCTCGGCCCTTCCGGCGTGGGTAAAACGCACCTCTTGCTGGCAATCGGGCAAAAAGCATGCATTTCAGGCTACACTGCCTACTACATGACCTGCTATGACGCGATCGATTCGCTCATTCGAGCTCGGGAACAGGGACGACTCAGAAAGCGCCTTGCCTGGCTTAGAAAGCCGCATGTGCTCTTGCTCGATGAAGTGGGCTACGAACCGCTCACACCAGAACAGGCGCATGTCTTCTTTCAGCTGATCAATGCCCGATACGAAACAGGCTCAATCGTCATGACCTCCAACAAGCCATTCTCCAAGTGGGCGGAGCTCATGTCCGATGAAGCGGTCGCTACCGCCATGCTCGATCGGCTCTTGCACCATGCACAGGTCGTCAGCCTGAAAGCCGACTCCTACCGCATGAAAGAACGCCTCCGCGTGGGAGCTGTCGGCTTTGAATGATGGTCAGAAACCGGAAAGTTGAAACCGACTAAAACCGGAAAATTCAAACCGACCTTGACACAATCTCCAACGGCCCCTGGTCTGAACGTACCGTCTTTTTTGTCCTTCCGTTGCGCCGATTCGTCGTGTCTTTCTCGGACTGATCGTGCTTCTCATACCCAAGATGCGTCGTTATCTCAGCATCCATGGCTCGCTCGATAAGCGCCTTTGTCAGCTGCTTCAGAAGTCCTTCAGGGCCTGTCAGATCCTCTGGCCCCTTGTACTCCTTCAGAAGCTCATCCAATACTTCTTTCGTAATAGCCATACTCTCTCCTTCTTTGAGTATAGTTGTTTACACAGATTTTTTTACAGGCTCATTTCGTCAACCCAGAATCTCCCAAAAATCGTGCAAAAATTCTTATCAGACCATGGGCACTTTTATCTGGTCCTTCTGCTGTATCAGCGTATGTTTCCTGCGATAGTTACCGCCTTCAATCAAGAGAATATGACCATGGTGCGCGAGTGGATCGATAGTAGCCGCCATCTGGTAATCCATGTGGATCGTACCCCTACTTCGAGAACTCAAGGTTGGTGGTGATATCAAGGTTAGTTCAGACTAAAACCAGAAATTAATAGCCAACCTTGACAAAGAATCCTCCGCTGCTCACTTCATCTCTGCTTGAGGGAACCCTTTTTTGCATTTTATTGACGCTTTGTCCGCATAATCGTTATTCTTAAATTGGCAAGAGTAATCGAAAACAAAAGGGCGGATCCCATGAAAAGACCAATTCATTCAGTCACAGAGATTCTGGATGCAATCGCGCAGGGCAGACAAAGGACGAATCTCCTCAGGAAATATGAGCAGAGATTCATTGCGTTTTTGGTCAGGTTCATTCCTTCGTGGGTTTCTTCGAATATGCTCACTGCGGTCGGGTTTTTGGGGAATGTGCTGGTTTTCCTGAGCTTTGTGCTAGCGGCAAAAATCAGCGGCTATTGGCTGTTTCTGGGAATTGCGGGCTTTGCGATCAGCTGGTTCGGAGACTCGCTCGACGGGCGGATTGCCTATTATCGCAACAAGCCGAGAAAGTGGTATGGGTTTGCGCTCGATATTGCCGTCGATTGGCTGGGTATTGTCCTGATAGGGCTGGGATTCATACTGTATGCAAACGGCTATCTCAAAATTGTCGGATATGCGTTCATCACATTCTACGGGCTTGAAATCATTATCGCGCTCATGAGATACAAAATTACCGGCAATTACTCGATCGATGCGGGACTTCTGGGCCCTACCGAGGCAAGAATTGCCATTTCGCTGTTTTTGCTGATAGAAATTGTCTTCAAAGGGACACTGCAGTATATGGCCCTTGTAGCAGTTGCTGTGCTTCTTTTTTCGAATGTTTCAGAATTGAGAAAGCTGCTCGATGCCGCAGATAAGCAGGATCAGAAAGAAAAAAGCATCCGCGACCAGGAAGAAAAGAATATTGTTGAACTGAAGGCTGTCAAACGAGGATGAACGCGGCACGAATCATGGCTGGTTTTGCCAAAGCACAAGTCTCGGCATTTCTGGGGGGGATCGTCGATTACTCCGTGATGATTCTTTTTGTTCAGTTGTTTCATATCCATTATGCAATTGGCATTATTGCGGGCGGCATTGTCGGTGCTGCGGTGAATTTTGCCATAAACAGATACTGGTCGTTCTACTCGCCCAAGGGGCGCTACAGCGATCCGGTCACCGTTCAGGGAATGAAGTTTATTCCGGTGTGCATGGCGAGTATCGCCATGAAAGCGACGGGCACCTATTGGCTTGTGCAGGCTGTCTCACTGGATTACCGGATCAGCCGCCTCGCTGTTGACGCAATTATTTCTCTTGCATTTAATTATCAGATGCAGAAGCGATGGGTCTTCAAAAAAGTGCGCAGTTTTGAAAAGAAGCATTAAGCGAATTTTCAGGGCATGAGTCATGCCTGCCTTGGCCGGCCACCTTGTTTTGATGTCTGACGATCAAGCATCCCGGCTATGGTATCGTGCAAGATTGTATCGATATTCTTTTTTGCAGCCATCCCGAGATGTCTGGTCTCGATGGGCGCGCCGAACTCGACAATGACGCGCGAGCGGCGGTTGATATGCAGGCTGCCAGGCCGTATGACTTTGTCGGTTCCGGATAGGCAGACTGGCACGATGGGAACGCCGGCAAGGACTGCCGCATAAATGCCGC
>CAYRLW010000105.1:0-3512 GCA_964425215.1 uncultured Treponema sp. | reverse complement strand
TTGGCCCGGCTCAAGGATGATCTGGCGGGGCCGGTGCGCATGACCGTTCCGGTGTCGCTGGGCGAAACCTTCTTCGACGGCTTGCTGCTGGAGTTTTCCAAGCAATACCCCCAGGTGCAGATCGAACTGGAGCTCAACAACAGCTACCGGGACCTAGCGCGGGATGGGTTTGACCTGGGGGTGCGCTCAGGCGCGATCGAAAACGAGCGACTGGTGGCCAAGCCGTTGCTGGCCTGGCATGAGATGACTTGCGCCAGCCCGGCTTACCTTGAGCAGCATGGCGAACCCCAGACGCCGGCCGACCTGGCCGGGCATACCTGTTTGCTTAACAGCCACTACAGTGGCCGCGAGGAGTGGCTGTACCACCAGCAGCATGAATTGCTGCGGGTGCGGGTCAGCGGCACGTTTGCCTCCAACCACTACAACCTGTTGAAAAAGGCCGCGTTGGTGGGCGCCGGTATCGCGCGCCTGCCGTCCTACGTGCTGCCGGCGGAATTGGCTGACGGCCGTTTGCGCTGGCTCCTGCGTGATTATCAGACGCGGAGCATGCCGATGTACCTGGTGCATCCCTATCAGGGCGGCCTGCCGCGTCGCACCCAAGTGTTAGCTGACTACTTGGTGGATTGGTTCAAGCGCAGCGGCGAGGCACTGGATCGGCTTTAGGCGTAGCGACGGGCGATCAAGTGATCGATGGACAGGCGTCCTGGCCCTTTGGCCACCAGCAGCAACAGCAGCGCAATCCAGGTGCCATGGGTCGGGTAGGCGTCCGGGTAGACGAACAGCTGAATCACCAGGGTCATGCCGATCAGGGCCAAGGCCGAAAAGCGCGTGGCGAAGCCCACGAGGATCAGCACCGGGAAAAAATGCTCGGCAAACGCAGCCATATGCGCCGCCACTTCCGGCGACAACAACGGCACGTGGTACTCGCTGCGAAACAGGGGCAATGTCGAGGCTGCCAGTTTCGGCTCGCCGAATTGGAAGGTGCCGCTGATCAAATCAACGGCAAAGCCTTCAACTTTGGTTTGCCCGGATTTCCAGAACACGGCGGCAATGGAAAAGCGCGCGACAAAGGCGACTAGGCTGTAGGGGATTTGTTCGAAAAGCGCGATGAGCCGTTTGATCAGGCACGAGGGGCGGGTTTTCATGGCGATACCTTTTGTTCCAAGTGCAAATGAGTGAGGGTGTTGTGGCTGATCAGCAGCGTCAGGCATTGGTGCAGGTCAAATTCGGCGGATGATTCAAGCGCATGCTCCACGGCTGTTCCCAATGCGTTGCCATGCGCCAGGCTGTTGATGAACGCCACTGAGCCAGGGTCGATGGCAAATACCTTGACCTCCAGCCCCTGGCGAAGCACCAGCGCCCCCTGGGGATGCCAGGGGTTCAGGGTGGCCAGGCCGCCTTCGGTCTGGTGCGCGGCCCACACTGCCACCACCGCGTAGGGCGAATTGAGCGTGGCCAGCGACGGATGCAGGTGCAGGCGCAGGGTGCCCAGGTCGGCTTGACCCTGCAGCGCCAGGAGCACGGCCTGCTGATCCAGTGCCTGGCAATCGGCGGCGTGATAGGCACGGACGCGCAAGCGCTCCAGCCGGGCGATGTCCGCCAGGTAGGGCACGCTTTGCGCGGGTTCAAAGCCTTGGATGAACTCGGCGAGCGCGCCGCCGTACTCACTCATCACCGGGCTGGTAGGCGGGTGCGCCTGCACATACAGACTGGCCATGGCGCGGAAAAACGCCTCGCCCACCAGTTGCAGTGTGACCGGGTAAGCCGCCGCCAGTGCGTTGATCAACGAGCTGTGCACATTGTTGCGATACACCGCGAAACGGCTGGCCGGGTCGGCACCATTGCTGCTGAACAGGCCATCGGGGCAGGCTTGTTCCGGTGCCAGCAAGGCTGCAGAAAAGTCGTCGTGGAGGCTCATGGGCTCACCTGCGCCAGCTGCCTGTCGGCCTGTTGAGCCTCGGCCAGCAGTACGCTGAATGCCGGCAGGTGGTTGTCACGTTCGATCAGGGTTGGCATAGGGCCGACTTGAGCCAGTACTTTTTCGTACAGCTGCCACACGGCGTTATCAATCGGCGCACCGTGGTCGTCGATCAGCAAGCGATCACCGAGGTTGTCAGTGTCTTCAGCAAATCCAGCTAGGTGGATCTCACCGACAGCGTGCAACGGCAGGCCGTCGAGGTAGGACTCTGGATCGCGCTGATGGTTGGTGCAGGACACGTAGACGTTGTTCACGTCCAACAACAAGCCGCAGCCGGTACGACGGATGATTTCGCTGATGAAATCCGTCTCGTCCAGGGTGGAGCGCTGGAATTGCAGGTAGGTCGACGGATTCTCCAGCAGCATCGGCCGCTTGAGGGTGCTCTGTACCTGGTCGATGTGTTCGCACACCCGTTGCAGGGTGGCGCTGTCGTAGGCCAGGGGTAGCAGGTCATTGAGGAACACCGGGCCGTGGCTCGACCAGGCCAGGTGTTCGGAAAAAGAGTGGGGTTGATAGCGTTCGATCAGCGTGGCCAACCGTGCCAGGTGCTCACGGTTCAACGGGCTTTCGCCGCCGATGGACAGGCCCACGCCATGCAATGACAGTGGGTACTGTTCGCGGATCAAACCCAGGTAGTGATGAAAAGGGCCGCCGGCCACCATGTAGTTTTCGGCGTGCACTTCAAAAAAACCGATGTCGGGCGAGGTCTCGAGCACTTCCATGAAGTGCTCGTTCTTCAGCCCCAGCCCGGCCCTGCAGGGTAGGCCGGGCACCTGAGCTGGCGAGACCGTGTATTGGGGTGAAAGCGTCATCATCCGTACTCAGGTTGCGCAGGTTTCAGGACTTGGCGGTGAAGGCTGCAGCCTGGCCGAAACCGGTCGGCGAGGTGGCGCTTGGGGTTTGGCCGCAGGTGCCGGCCGGGACGAGTTTCCAGGCATTGGCCTGGTCTTTGACTTTGGAGGTACCGGCGCAGGTCGTGCCGGCGCCTGCGGCGCAATCGTTCTTGCCGGCTTCAGCGACGCCGAAGCACTTGTCCATTTTGGCGTCGTCGGCGTGGGCCATGTTGGACATTGCGGACAGGCTCAGGGCCGAACCGAGGGCCAGGATCAGGGTAGCGGCGGACAGTTTGGTAGTCATGGTGTGGCTCCAGCAGTGGGTTGAGGTAGCAGGCGTGTTTGCCTGCTTACTCCACTAGAGGCAGCAGCATGAATTTCGTTACACCCGTATCGAAATTAATTTAAAAGAATGCAAATTTTACGCTTCACACAAAGCAAATGTGGGAGTGGACTTGTGTAGGAGCCGGGCTTGCCCGCGATGCAGGCACTTCGGTGTGTCAGTCACACCGCAGTGATGCCATCGCAGGCAAGCCAGCTCCCACACAAGCCAGCCCCCACATTTAGATTCGATTCCTGCAGGAACCTTTTCTTAACCGCCTAGGTAAGCCTCGCGTACCTTAGGATCCGTCAGCAACTGCTCACCCGTGCCCTGCATCACCACCCGGCCGTTTTCCAGCACGTAGGCGCGGTCGGCGATT
>CAYRLW010000104.1:0-3615 GCA_964425215.1 uncultured Treponema sp. | reverse complement strand
CATATTCTCTAAGGAGCTTCAACAGTACATTCCAAGACCGTAGCTTCATATATTCACTATAGGGTATTCTTTCAAAAAGAGCGAGGGAAAAGCAATGACAAGGGAATTGGATATTCTCTACGAAGACGAGGATTGTCTTATTATCAATAAACCTTCCGGACTCTCTACCCAGGGGGGCGTGGGAATTAGGGTTTCCCTAGACGATATTTTATCGGAGCTTAGGGAACCCCGACCCCTGTTGGTCCATCGTTTAGATAAGGATACCTCGGGGGCGATTTTGGTGGCTAAAAATAAAGCCTCCGCCGCCCGGTACGCTCGGCTGATAGCGGGAAAGGAATTTAAAAAAATATACCTGGCCATTTGTTGGGGAATCCCAAAACCTCTGAACGGACGGATTGAAGAGCCCCTGTCGGTGAAGGGAATAGAAAAAAAATCCCTAACGTTTTACCGTACCCTTAGTCAAAATGGGGAGTATGCCCTTATGGAGTTGGAACTGGGAACCGGGCGGATACATCAAATACGACGACATGTTGCGCTCCTGGGTAACCCGATTCTAGGGGACGATAAGTACGGGGATTTTATGTTGAATAAGAAATTACGGAAAGAAAAGGGGCTTCGACATCTTCTGCTCCACGCGTATCGTCTGACGGGAAATACGGATTCTAAAGCTCCTTTGGACGTCCAGGCCCCCCTTCCCGCTTACTTTGAGGATTTTATGCGGAGCCTGGTACCGCCGCTTTCCCTCGCTTGACAATGATTATCCTTTTTCCCATGATAGGATGAATATGGATGAGCTTCGATTGACCCGATCCTATCTGGAAACCCTGTCTACCGGTGATTTAGCCCTGTTGGCGGAGCGCTTAGGTCTGGATATCCCTGCGGATTTAAATCGCGTTTTCGTCATTGAAGAGTTGTTGGAGACGGATACCGAAATAGATAGGGCCCTTATTCCGGAGGATAATGAGCTAGCCATAATCCCAGCGGAGGGGGATGCCAAACTCCATCTCCCCGATCGGTATAACGCCACATTTATCGAAGTCCTCCTACGGGACCCCGCGTGGGTTTTTGCCTTCTGGGAAATTCGTTCCCAGGATAGGGATTTTTACGAAGGGGCCGCCGATTTTGGGGGGTACCATCTGCGGGTTTCGTCGTTGGAAGTTCTTTCTCCCGGGGAGGGAAAGGGTAACGCCGAATCGTTTATCATTTCCGTGGAACCCACCGATTCGGCCTGGTACCTCAGTTTCCCTTCATCCAAGGGTTTGTTCAAAGTGGAACTCTGCGTCCTTAAGGGGAAAACGGAAATTGTTTTGGCCGTTTCGCCTCCCCTAAGGGTCCCTTTGAACGTTTCCACCCTTAGCGTGGTCAATGAACAGGACGATTCACCCCAAACCAAAATTCTAAACCTTTCTGGGTGGGATGATTTTCATATTCTCCGCAATGTGGACCACGTATCCCGTTTGCCGCAACGGTGTGAATAACAAGGATAGTTTCTATGAGCGATCGTTTTGCCTTTTCTTTGGTACTCAGCGCCCATCAGAGTTTTGTTCGCTTTCGGGATTCGGAAAAAAAGCTAGAGGACGGACGATTATTCCAATCGATTACCGAAACCTATTTACCCCTCCTGCGGGTGTTTGAACGGCTCGACGCCGATCGGGTCCCCTTTCGCATAGCCCTTTCTATTTCGCCCCTCCTCTGCGATCAACTGCGGGATCCGGAGATCAAGGCTCGCTACGTGGCCTATTTGGATAGGCGCATTGAATTTGGGGGTCGGGAAGTGGAACGGACCCAAGCGGACCCTTGGACGCACCGGCTGGCAAAAATGTATTACGATCAGATGGTGGATGATCGAATCCAATTTGTGGAACGGTACGAAGGGGATATTCTTAGGGCCTTTGACTTTTTTCATAAGAAGGGAAGGCTAGAGCTGTTAACCACCGCCTCTTCCTATTCCTTTTTACCTTTCTATACTTCCTACCCCGAAGCGATTCAGGCCCAAATGGAAATGGCTCTCATCACCCATCGTTCGGTTTTTGGAAGGAATCCCCAGGGCTTTTGGCTTCCCGAGTTAGGTTGGTCCGAGGGCCTGGACGAATTCCTCCGGGCTTATAGTTTTTCGTATACCATTGTGGAAAGCCACGGCCTGGTATTCGGTCATCCAACTCCTGTCTCGGGAACCTTCGCGCCGATTAAAACCAAGGCCTCGGTAGCGGTTTTTGGACGGGATTTTTACGCTACCAAAGATTTGTTGGATCCCGAATGCGGATTCATAAAAGATGCGGTGTACCGAAACCCATCCCGGGACGTGGCTTTTGAGTTGCCCGCCTACAACATGGCCGTCCTATTAGAAGCCGAAGGGGTACGAAATCCCACGGGTTTTAAATATTGGAATAATCAAACGGGCTTCGGTGACCCCAATCGATCATTGTACGACCCGGGCGCGGCCGCAAAGCGGGCACAAGAACACGCTAAAATATTTCTAGAAAACCGGCTTGAACGGCTAAAGGCCGCCAAAGAGTTAGCCAGCCAAGCGGACTTATCCCTGTGCGCCTTTGACGCGGATCTTTTTGGTCGTCAATGGTTTGAAGGCCCCCAATTTATCGAAGCCCTGTTCCGAGAGGTAGCCCAAAGAGAGGACGTTTATTGTTCCACGCCCTTTGAATACATCAATAAAAAGGAACTGTGGTCCCTGCAGACCAGTACACCGGAATTTTCTTCCTGGAAAGAGGATGGGTACGCCCAAAGCTGGCTGGACTCTTCCAACGATTGGATGTACCGCCATCTGCTCCGATCCATCGATCGGATGATCGAGCTGGCCGAACGATTTCCCGATGGGGCGGGGTTAAAGGAGCGGGCGCTTAACCAGGCGGCCCGGGAAATTCTTTTAGCCCAGGATGCCCTATGGGCTTCCAATTCCGCTACTCCACGGGAAGCCGCCATTTCCCGCCGTTGCGTGGAAGAATTTTTACATAACTTTACGAATATTTATGAAAGCCTCGGAAGCAACTATATTAGCACCGAATGGCTGACGGATTTGGAACGGAGACATGGATTCTTTACCGACATGAATTACCGGGTTTTTAAAAAGAAGCGGTAAAGGGGATTCTAAAAACCGGTCTATTCGATCTTTTGAATTTGGTTAATTCTTTCTTCCAGCTTATTTGCCCCTTGTAGGGCGTTAAGACCCTCTTTTGCCGGATCAAAGGTGGGATCTAACCGTAAAGCCGCAACCCAATCCTTTTCCGCTTCCTTTAAATCACCCTGGGCGTAGGCTTCCAGGCCCTTAATATAATAAGAATCCACCTGGGCGGCCTTTTCGGCCCTTCCCCGGTCTCCCAAATCAAAACGAACGGCAAGGCTTACCCTATTTAGGGGCTGTAATTGGGTTAAAAGGTCCAGGGTATAGTTTATGTCCAGGGTTATGCTATCGAGGACCACCGCGCTTCCCAGGGTGTACCGCACGTTGCCCGTTTTCGCTAAAAGTCCCGTCCTCATGGTTAAAAATTGAGTGGTGGCCACGGAGGCTCCTACGGCCCAGTAGGGACGCTCCGAAAGGGTCGGATCTTGTAGATTGATGGGAACCGAAAAATCAAAGGAAAGAAGGACCGGCCGAATGGG
>CAYRLW010000103.1:0-3688 GCA_964425215.1 uncultured Treponema sp. | reverse complement strand
GGCGGAGGCGGCCGTGATCGAGGCCCCGGCGGAGGTCGAGGTCGGGATTGAAGCCGGGGTCGAGGCCGAGACCTCGACGGCGCGACCCTGGCGGGCCTCGTCCGCCGCGCCAGTCGGCCGTCCGGCGGTCGCCGGAGAGGGGGCGACGGCTGTCGCGGCCGCGAACCTCGCGGCGCGCACCCGGTCCGAGGCTGACCGTTTCGTCGGCGGGGCCCAAGTCTTTGAGCGGCGGCCGGGCCGGGTCTATGAGGTCTGGACGGCGCCCCTGCGCGTCACCACCCTCACCCTGGCGCCGGGAGAAACCCTCTTGTCCAAGGCGGCGGGCGATACGCTGCGCTGGCAGGTGGGGGAGGCCCGGTCTGGCGAGGGGGCGACCGCGCGGGTCCATGTCCTGTTGAAGCCGCTCGAACGCGGTCTGGCGACCAACCTCGTCCTGACCACCAGCCGGGGGCTCTACCAGGTGTCGCTTCGCAGCGGCGGACCGGCGAGCTTCAACAGCGAGGTGGCCTGGGAGGATGACGGCGTACTGTCGCCCGAAGAGGCGTCCGCAGCGGAGATTGCCAACGCCGCGGACCAGAGCGCCGGGGCGGCGGGGCCGGAGACGTTCAACGCACGCTATCGAATCGACGGCGGTCGCCGACCGCCGTCCTGGGCCCCGACGGCGGTGTTCGACGACGGACGGCGGACCTTCCTCGTCCTGCCGGTCTCCGCCCGCACCGGGTCGGCGCCGGCGCTCTTCGCCCTGGCCGCCGACGGCGGCCGGCAGATGACCGGCTACCGCCAGGCGAACGGCATGCTGGTCATGGACGGCCTTCTCGACCGCGCCGAGCTGCGCATGGAGGGGCAGGCCAGAGGCGTAAAGGTGGAGCGACTGGCGGAGGACCGGCCATGACGCATTTCGACCAACCAGGTCCGGCCTCCGCCGCTGGCGACCCCGCAGTCGGGGCCAAGCAGCCCGCTGCGGGGCTGGACGGCCGGGCGCCCCGGCCGCGCGCGGTGCGGCTGAGGGCGGGCGCGGTCCGGATCGTCGTCGGCGGGGCGGCCCTGGTCCTGTCCGGCGCCCTGGCCTGGGCCTTTGTGGTCCAGCCCGAACTCCGCGAGGCGGAGCGGACACGACAGCAGGCGGAGGCGGGAGAGCAACCGAGGGGGGACGTGCGGCCCGCCGAGGCCGTAACGGCCCAGCCCGCCACCTATGACCGCCTGCCTGAGCCGCGGTCAGCCGGGGATCGCCAGGTCGTTGCTGAGAATGAGGCGCGCGCCGCGCCGACCAACAGGGCCAGTGCGCGACCGTCTGCGGACCAGGGTCGGTCGGGTCGGGGCGAGGCGCGTCTCGCGGCGGCCCGCTCCGATCTCTTCTTCGCCTCTGCCGGTCGGGCAGGGCCTCCGGCGTCACTGTCGGTCGTCGACGCGCCGTCGCCAGCGGATCGCAGCGGGCTCGTCTCGCCAGCCTCGCCCTTCGAGCTTAAGGCGGGCGATGTCATTCCGGCCCTTCTCCTGACGGCCGTGGACACCAGCCGACCGGGACCGGTCACGGCGGTCGTGACCCGCGATCTGTTCGACACGGTGGCCGGACGTCATCTGCTGGTTCCCCAGGGCAGTCGCCTGATCGGCAGACACGAGGGCGCCGGACTTCATGGCGACCGGCGCGCCTTCCTGACCTGGACGCGACTGATCCTGCCCAATGGCAAGAGCATCGGGCTGGGCGACGAGCCCGGCGTGGACGCCCAGGGCGCCGTCGGCCTTCCCGGCCGGACGGACCGTCGGCTGGGCGCCCTGGCGACCGGGGTGCTGGCGGCGGGAGCGATCACCACCCTGGGCCAGGCGGCGCGGGACCGGGCGCGGGAGCGGGGCGGGTCATGGATGGCGGACGCGGGGAACGCCGCGGCCATCGAGGGCGCCCAGATCGGCGGGCGCCTCGTCGATCGGGAACTGCAGGTGCGGCCGGTCGTCCGGGTCGAGCTCGGGTCGGCCGTTCGCGTCCTGCTCACGCGTGATCTGGTCCTGGAGGCCTACGCGCCATGAAGGGGCGGATCCTCATCGCGGGGGCTCTTGGCCTGATGACCATCGGCCTCCTGCGCGTCGTGGACGCGCGTTCCGCCGCGCCCCTGCTGCTGATCAACGAGTCCCACAGCCTGCCGCGCGGCCTCTACCGCCGGACCTCGGGAGCGGTCTTCAGCCCTGGCGCGATCGTGGCCCTGGTTCCGCCCGCCTCGGCGCGCCCCCGTCTTCTCACCCTCGGCTATCCCCCGGGGCAGCGGCTTTTGAAGCGTATCGCGGCCGCGCCGGGCGCCGAGGTCTGCGCCCGTGAGACAGGGCTCGTGGCGGTGGACGGCCTCATTCTCGACGTCCCGCCTCTCCAGAACTCCTCCGGCGTCTGGTCCGGATGCCGGCGACTGGGCCCGGACCAATGGCTGGTACTGGGCGAGACCGCCCGCAGCTTCGACAGTCGCAGCTTCGGGCCTGTGTCCACGGCCGCGCTGGAAGGCCCCTACCGGCTGGTGCAGTCATGGTGAGGGGGGTGCTGGCGGGCCTGGCGGGCATCGTCCTCCTGTGCGGGGCGGCCCAGGCCCACGCCCAGTCGCATCCCCGGTCCCCGGAACAGACGGCGGACTGGTCGCGGGCGGGTGGCCCGCTCTTTCCCGGGGAGGCGATCAACGAGACGGAGGCAGAGGAAGGCCCGGGTCCGGTCCCGGCCGCCGAGGGACCCTATGCCGATTTCATCCGGGCCGCAGCCGAGCGGTATGGCCTCGACCCCCGCCTGCTTGAAGCCCTGGTCCAGGTCGAATCCGCCGGGCGCGCCGACGCCGTTTCCAGTGCGGGGGCGGCGGGGCTTACCCAGCTCATGCCCGGCACGGCGGCGGATCTCGGCGTGAAGGATCGGTTCGATCCCGCCGAAAACCTCATGGGTGGGGCCGCCTATCTCGCCGCCCAGATCCGTCGATTTCAGGATCTGAGGCTGGCCCTGGCGGCTTTTAACGCAGGACCCGGTCGCGTGGAAAGGGCGGGCGGGGTGCCGCGTATTGCGGAAACCGAAGCCTACATCGTCTCGGTCCTGGACTGTTTCCTGGCGCGGGTGGCGGGGCGGACGGTGCGCAGCCGGGCGGACTGCCGGCCGGGGAGGGCGTCATGATACGCGGCGACCGCCTTCAGGCCCTGGGTCTGGACGACGGCGACGACCTCCTAACCCGGGCCGAGGCCTCGGCCTTTCTGACGGCCCTCGGCCTGCCCATGCGGCCCGCCACCCTGGCCCGGCTGTGGTCGACGGGCGCCAAGGGGCCGCCTTGCCGGCATGTGAGGTCGCGGCCCTATTACCCGCGGAGCCTGTTGTCGCTTTGGGCGCGGGACCAGATCGGCGAGGTGCGGCAGGGCGCGCCGGCCGCCGCCGGATCGCGGCGTCATGGCTGAGCCGAACGAGCCTCTGATCGAGGTTGGCGGGCGGGATGACCGTTTGCTTAGCTGGTCACGTGTCCACGACCTGACCGGCTTAAGTCGTTCTACGGCTTGGCGGCTGCAGCGAGCAGGGGCTTTCCCGAAGTCCGTCGCCCTATCGCCAGGGCGGGTCGGCTGGTGGGAAAGCGAACTGACGGCCTGGAAGAAGATGCGCAGTTGCGGGTCGCTCAGCACGCCGGTGGCTGAACGCCCGTGCACCTTGCCGAGCAAGCATAAGTCGAATGGGCTGGCTGGAACT
>CAYRLW010000102.1:2089-3926 GCA_964425215.1 uncultured Treponema sp. | reverse complement strand
CTGGTCGAGCCGCTTTGCCGAAGGCAGCCGCGTCAGCCTGTTCACCGACAACGGTGTCATCCGTGGCAGTGTGTTGCCGTTGATGGCCTCCGGGCACGCATTCAACACCGCCGTGGACGAAATGCCAGTGAGCTGGGACCACGTGGAACTGCGCCTGGACGCCTACTGCGCGACCCGCGCCGATTGCGACTCCCTGGGGATCAGTGTGGGTGACTACGTGGCCTTCGACCCCTTGCCCGAGTTCACCGAGAGCGGGCATATCAGTGCGCGCCACCTGGATGACAAAGCCGGCGTGGCGGCCCTCCTCGCCGCACTCAAGGCGATTGTCGACAGCGGCGAGCCGTTGTTGATCGACTGCCACCCGCTGTTCACCATCACCGAGGAAACCGGCAGCGGTGCCGCCGCCGCGTTGCCCTGGGATGTGAGTGAATTCGTCGGCATCGACATCGCCCCGGTCGCCCCCGGCCAGCAGTCCAGCGAACATGCAGTCAGCGTGGCGATGCAGGATTCCGGCGGGCCGTATGACTATCATCTGTCGCGGCATTTGCTGCGCCTGGCGGCGGACAACGACCTGCCGGTACGCCGCGATCTGTTCCGCTACTACTTCAGCGACGCGCATTCGGCGGTGACCGCCGGCCACGATATCCGCACCGCGCTGCTGGCGTTCGGTTGCGACGCGACCCACGGCTACGAACGCACCCACATCGACAGCCTCGCCGCGCTGAGCCGTCTGCTGGGTGCGTATATCCTCAGCCCGCCGGTGTTCGCCAGCGATGCCCAGCCGGCCCAGGGTTCACTGGACCGCTTCAGTCATCAGATCGAGCACGAGACGCAGATGGAGAGCGACACGCGCGTGCCGTCGGTGGACAGTCTGGTCGGTAACAAGTCCTGACGCTGGCAACACGGGTCCCGGCACAGTAGCATCGCCGGGACTTGATACCCGAGGCTTGTATGCTGATTCCACACGATGCGCTTGAAGTCGACACCCTGACCCGCCTGATCGAAGATTTCGTCACACGTGACGGCACCGACAATGGCGATGACACGCCGCTGGAGACCCGCGTGCTGCGGGTGCGCCAGGCGCTGACCAAAGGCCAGGCACTGATCGTGTTCGATCCGGAAAGCGAGCAATGCCAATTGATGCTCAAGCACGACGTGCCCAAGCATCTGTTCGACTGACGCCTCTTTCAGGGGGCAATTAGGGGCTGGGTTTGGGCGGTTTGTTGCTCCTGGATTTTCTGGTACACCTCGGCGCGATGCACATGCACCTCGGCCGGCGCGGTTACGCCGAACTTAACCTGGGAACCGTTCAATTCAAGGATGTGCACGGCGATGTCATCGCCGATGGAGATGATTTCGCCTACGGCGCGGCTTAAGACCAGCATGGCGGTTGTCCTTTTTGAGTAACAGGACCTCAACCATGCGCGCTGGGTAGGGCTGCAGCAACGGCTTGCGATGAAATCAGGCAATACCTACACATGCAGGTAAATTGCCTGACAGACTCATACCCATTCAGCCTTTAGTAGCTTGGGCCTTGGCGCGCATTTTATCGGCCATGGTCGTCATCTCGTCATAAAGCAACTGCGGGTTCTTCTGCTTAAGCGCCCATGCCATGCGCCCCTGTTCGTGGGGCAGGATCATGAACTCACCCTGCGCGACACGCTGGAAGATGTAATCGGCAATATCCGCCGCCGAAATCGGCGAACTCTCCAGCAACTTGCCCACCTGGGCTTTCATCGCCGGGGTCGGACCGCGGAAGGAATCCAGCAGGTTGGTCTGGAAGAACGACGGGCACACCACATGCACACCGACTTCCTGCTGCTTGAGTTCCACCAGC
>CAYRLW010000102.1:0-2074 GCA_964425215.1 uncultured Treponema sp. | reverse complement strand
CACCACACCGGCCTTGGCCACGTTGTAGTTGCTCATGGCCGGCCCCTGCATCAGCGCCGCCATGGAGGCGATATTGATGATGCGCCCCTTGCTCTTTTCCAGCAGCGGCAGGAAGGCCTTGCAGCCCTTGACCACACCCATCAAGTTGATCGCGATCTGCCAGTCCCAATCTTCCAGGGACAACTCGGCGAAGAAGCCACCCGAGGCGACGCCGGCATTATTGACGATCACATCGATGCCCCCCAGCTTCACCTCGCACGCCTGCGCGAACGCGGTGAGTTGGCTGTAGTCACGCACATCGCAACGCTGGATAAACCCATCGCCGCCGGCCTCGCGCACGAGCCGCAGGGTTTCCTGCAAGCCTGGCTCGCTCACGTCCGACAAGGCCAACTGCCAACCCTCGCGGGCCCAGCGCAGAGCGATTTCACGACCCAGGCCGGATCCGGCGCCGGTGATCATCATGCGATTTTGCATAGGAAGTAGCCTTGTGGTTCAAAGAAGAAGTGACCGGCAGTGTAGCGAAGGTTTTTCCCGCACCCACGCACCATCAGAGTGATGAATGCCCCAGGCAAACCGCAGGCTCGGTCGGATACCTGCGCAGCGCCTTAGTTCAATCTTTTTTCAACTAAGAACGTTAAGTGCGCGCGCTTTAAAAGAAATAACCGACTGAGCGAAATGCTTTAAAAAAACTTGGAATTTTCTTGGATGTGACAGAGTCGGAGTTGTTAAGGCGTTCGTTACAAGATGTACGAGCGTTTCGTTAACAATCGGTCTTTGCAGAAGGCCAATAAGGAAAAAAACCATGAGCCTCATTCTGATCATTATCTTGATCCTCCTGCTGGTCGGTGGCCTGCCGGTGTTCCCTCACTCGCGTAACTGGGGTTATGGCCCGTCCGGTATCCTGGGCGTCGTGCTGGTGGTTCTGCTGGTGCTGTTGTTACTCGGTCGGATATAAACACGAGATAAAAAAAGAGGCCTTCAAAGGCCTCTTTTTTATTGCCGGTTAGTTAGTCCGGCTTGCCGTCAACCACACCGGCGGTGTTATCCAGCAGGCTCTTGGTAGCCGTCTGCAGGAACGACTCAAGCTTTTGCTTGAGTGCTGCTTCGTCCGGCGATTCAGCAATCACTTTACCGGTCGGGTTGGCGCCCAATTCGTATTGCCACAACTTCGGTGGCATCTCCTTGGGCAGTACCAGGATACGGTCTGCGGTGACCAGGGCAACAGTCTGGTCGCTGCCCGACGGCTTGATCACGCCAAAGCCCTTGTCGCCTTCCGGCAGGTTCAGCAGGTCACGGCCCCAGCACTGGTGCAGGGTATCGCCACCGAGGCGGCCCATGATGGTCGGCACGATGTCGATCTGAGTGCCCACGGTGTGGTCACGCTCGCCGAACTTCTCTTGCATGCCCGGTGCAATCATCAGCATCGGCACGTTAAAGCGGCCCAGGTCCATTTCGGTGATCTGCTGTTCGTTGCCAAAGCCGTGGTCACCCACGATCACGAACAGGGTTTCCTTGAAGTACGGCTCTTTGCGGGCCTTTTCAAAGAACTGGCCCAGGGCCCAGTCGGAGTAACGCATGGCAGTCAAATGCTCGTTGAGGCTGCCACGGTCGGTGACTTTCTCGACCGGCAATGGCGTCGGCAACGCGTACGGCGTGTGGTTGGACAGGGTTTGCAGCAGTGCGTAGAACGGCTTGCCGCCTTCGCGGGCTTTCAACTCTTGCAGGCCACGGTTGAACATGTCCTGGTCGGACACGCCCCACGTCGGATCAGAGAACACAGGGTCGACGAAGTCGTTGCGGCCAATGAAGTTGGTCATGCCCTGGTTGCTGAAGAAGCCCGACTGGTTGTCCCAGGCGAAGTCGCCGTTGTAGACATACACGTCGTCAAACTTGCGCGCGCTGAGCAACTGCGGCAGGCCCGACAGTTTGTGGCTGCCTTCCGGGGTCTGCATCAGGTATTCGAAGCCTGGCAGGTTCGGGAAGCACGCCATGGTGGCGAACATGCCTTGGTGGGTATGGGTGCCGTTGGAGAAGAAGCGGTCGAACAGCAGGCCTTCCTTGGACAGTTTGTCGA
>CAYRLW010000101.1:3461-4257 GCA_964425215.1 uncultured Treponema sp. | reverse complement strand
CAGCGAGTATTCGAGGAAGTTGGCGTCGGTGTTTTCGTCGGTCAGCTTGGCCAGTCGAATCGCGTTCATTTCGCTGTTGTTCAGGCTGAACGTCACGTTGGCTTTCTTGCCGCCATCGACGGTGATCAGGTTTTCGTCGCCGGTCCACCACAGCAGGCGGTCGGACGGCAGGCCTTGTTCGCCGGTTTCCGGGTTGAAGTACAGCCAGTCGGTGCCGTTGAAGCTGCGCAGCCAGAGTTCCGGCGTTTGCGGCTGATCGGCCACCAGACGGATGGTGTGGACCTTTTCTACCGGCACGTGGGCGATGGACAGGACCAGCTCGACGATTTTCGCCTTGTGCCCGGGGGAAGGATCGCCGCCCAGCAACAGCTTCACGTTGTCATCGTTGAGATTGTTGACACGCTTGATGGCTTCGCCGATGAAGGTTTCGACGTCGGCCGAGTGTTGGCGGATCGGCGCGAGCAGGGCTTCGGCGGCGATTTTTTCCGCACCTTCGACGGCGATGCTGTCGCGGAAGGTCGGGCCCTTGACCTTGGATTTTTCGCCGGTGTAGCGCTTGGTCAGCACCAGGCGGTAATAAAGGGTCTGGTTGCCCTTGGCCCGGCGCGCCGACCAGGTCACCTTGCGGTTGCCATCGACGCGGTTCACGGCGACGCCGTAGTTATTGGAAATGAAACTCTCGTTGAGGCTGACGTAGTCGCGGCTCAGCGGCGGCACGAACATCTGGATCTTGACCGGGTCTTTGGCACTGGCGACGAACTCGACCTTGGCGTCGATGTTCCACAAGTCGTCGGTG
>CAYRLW010000101.1:0-3327 GCA_964425215.1 uncultured Treponema sp. | reverse complement strand
GGGTTTGCCAGCAGCGTATTTAAGACTGGGGTCGACCAGCGCGTCGAAGCGTTTCAGCGCTTCGGAGCCGATCAAGAGCGGGTATTGGAAGGCGCTACGGTCGGTTAGGTTCACTTCGATACTGCGTAAAGCCGAACCCATGCAGATATCCAGCTCGATCACCGGACGGGCGGTGTACTTCTTGCCCTCTTCCGGGTCGTAGTCGCCGGCACGACGCTTGATCTTGCTGACGCGGGCCAGTGGCCGTTCGATGGGGTGCGAATGCGCTGCGTCGATGGCCAGATAGAAGCGCACCCAGGACTCGCCATTGCGTTTGAAACGTTTGATGTCGCGGGCACTCAGGGACGCTGTTTTCGCCCCGGTGTCGAGTTTGGCGGCGACTTCCAGGTTGATGCCGTCCAGGGAAGCATACTCGTTGAGGCCGTACACGGTCTTTTCCCCCGCCACGGCGAAACCGGGCAGGCAAAGAAGATAAAGGAATGTCGGGAGGGGCTTGAGTCTCATAAATCCTGGTGCGCAGCGGTCCGTACTTCAATTCAAGGCCCTGGCATCGCTGCGCAAGCTCCCTCGTATGCCTATCAACTATTTATGACAAGCCGTGCAGATGTCACAGACAAATGCGGGCGGCATTCTAGCACGGTGGGTTTATGGCGCCAGCGCTGGCGGGGGGCTATAAACAGAAGGGCTGCCTTGTTGTGGTGCAGTCGGTTATTAGACGATTGTCGACAATACCTATTTATCCTTTGACTGTTGCGGCTGTTTTCGCTAGTTTTTGCGGCATTGGCTTTCAAGGTGTCGACAATATGCTGGATCAACTCGATCCCCCGGTGGTTACGCAAGACGAGTCGGAGACGCTTTCCGAAAACGTCTTCCGCCGCATTCAGGCGGCCATCGTCAAAGGCGAGATCGCCCCGGGCAGCAAGATCTCCGAGCCGGAGCTGGCGCGCACCTACGGCATCAGCCGCGGGCCGTTGCGCGAGGCGATCCATCGACTGGAAGGCCAGCGCCTGCTGGTCCGCGTACCGCACGTCGGGGCGCGGGTGGTTTCGCTGAGCCATGCCGAGCTGCTGGAGCTCTACGAGATTCGCGAATCCCTCGAAGGCATGGCCTGTCGGCTGGCGGCCGAACGCATGACCGTCGAAGAAATCGACGAACTGCGCCGGGTCCTCGAAACCCACGAGCGCGATGAGGCGTTTCAGGCCGGCGTTGGCTATTACCAGCAGGAAGGCGACTTCGATTTCCACTACCGGATCATCCAGGGCAGCGGCAACCGCACCCTGACGCAGATGCTGTGCGGCGAGCTCTACCAGCTGGTGCGCATGTACCGCATCCAGTTTTCCACCACGCCCAATCGCCCGCACCAGGCCTTTGCCGAGCACCACCGAATTCTCGACGCCATCGCCGACCGTGACGGTGAGCTCGCCGAGTTGTTGATGCGCCGTCACATCGGCGCCTCCAAACGCAATATCGCCCGTCACTACCAGGACGGCGCTAACCAGACAGCCACTGAACGAGGTGAGTCATGAGTTCCAACAAGAGCACTCCAGGCCAGCGTTTCCGCGATGCGGTCGCCAGCGAACATCCGCTGCAAGTGGTCGGCGCGATCAACGCCAACCACGCGCTGCTGGCCAAGCGCGCCGGTTTCAAGGCGATTTACCTGTCGGGTGGCGGGGTGGCTGCCGGCTCCCTCGGCGTGCCGGACCTGGGCATCACCGGCCTGGATGACGTGCTGACCGACGTGCGCCGCTGCTGGTGGACGTGGACACCGGTTTCGGTTCCTCGGCGTTCAACGTCGCGCGCACCGTCAAGTCGATGATCAAGTTCGGCGCGGCGGCGATCCATATTGAAGACCAGGTCGGCGCCAAGCGCTGCGGTCACCGTCCGAATAAAGAGATCGTGTCGCTGCAGGAAATGGTCGACCGGATCAAGGCCGCCGTCGATGCGCGTACCGATGACAGCTTCGTGATCATGGCTCGCACCGACGCCCTGGCAGTGGAAGGTCTGGAATCCGCGCTGGATCGCGCCGCCGCCTGCATCGAAGCCGGCGCCGACATGATCTTCCCGGAAGCCATCACCGAACTGGACATGTACAAGCTGTTCGCCAACCGCGTGAAAGCGCCGATCCTGGCCAATATCACCGAATTCGGCGCGACGCCGCTGTACACCACCGAGCAACTTGCCGCTGCCGATGTGTCGCTGGTGCTGTACCCGCTGTCCGCTTTCCGCGCGATGAACAAAGCGGCGGAAAACGTCTACACCGCAATCCGTCGCGACGGCACGCAACAGAACGTGATCGACACCATGCAGACCCGCATGGAGCTTTACGATCGCATCGACTACCACACCTTCGAGCAGAAGCTTGATGCGTTGTTTGCCGCGAAGAAGTAACGAAAGCCCTGTAGGAGCGAAGCTTGCTCTGGGCGGCGATCCGACGAAGACGCACTGACATTCACATTGATGTCGTCTGATACAGCGCTTTCGCGAGCAAGCATCGCTCCTACAAGTTTCCCTGACAAATTCAAGAAAAACTGGAGACAGCAATGGCCGAAGCAAAAGTACTCAGTGGCGCCGGGCTCCGTGGCCAGGTTGCCGGGCAAACCGCTCTGTCCACCGTGGGCCAATCGGGCGCAGGCCTGACCTATCGCGGCTACGACGTTCGCGAACTGGCGGCCGACGCGCAATTCGAAGAAGTGGCTTATCTGCTGCTTTACGGTGAATTGCCGACCAAGGCACAACTCGCCGCTTACATCAGCAAACTGGGCAAGCTGCGCGACCTGCCGCAAGCGCTCAAAGAAGTGCTGGAACGCATTCCTGCCGACGCCCACCCGATGGACGTGATGCGCACCGGTTGCTCGTTCCTGGGCAACATCGAGCCGGAGAAAGACTTCTCCGAACAACACGACGTGACCGACCGCCTGCTCGCCGCGTTCCCGGCGATCATGTGCTACTGGTATCGCTTCAGCCACGACGGCAAGCGCATCAGCTGCGTGAGCGACGAACAATCCATCGGCGGCCACTTCCTGCACTTGCTGCACGGCAAGAAACCGAGCGATTTGCACGTCAAAGTGATGAACGTTTCGCTGATCCTCTACGCGGAACACGAGTTCAACGCCTCGACGTTCACCGCACGGGTGTGCGCCTCGACGCTGTCGGACATGTATTCCTGCGTCACCGCGGCCATCGGTTCGTTGCGCGGCCCTCTGCACGGCGGTGCCAACGAAGCGGCGATGGAAATGATCGAGCGCTTCTCGTCGCCTGAAGAGGCCGTCGAGGGCACCCTCGGCATGCTGGCGCGCAAGGACAAGATCATGGGCTTCGGCCACGCGA
>CAYRLW010000100.1:0-4277 GCA_964425215.1 uncultured Treponema sp. | reverse complement strand
CAAAATCTGGGACAAACCCAAACCCAAAATCAAGGGCCAATTCAAAACCAGAATCGTTCCCGACCCCGCCGGCCCTTCGAGCGTTCCCATGGAAACAACCAGAATCATGGTACTCCAGCTTATACGGGCACCGTTACCGCTGGACCCGCGCTTCCGATTCCGGAATTTCCTAAAAATTTGCCCTCCATGCCGGATATTTATGGGAAACCCGAACCCCGTTCGGATCAGGAGAACGGCAAGCCTCGGCTTTCTATTAACGAGCTGACCCGGCTTAACATGATCGACCTGCGGGATTTGGCGGGGTATTACGGCATTAGCCACGAAGATATGGTGGCCCTGAAAAAGCAAGAGATTATTTTTTCAATCCTTAAGGCCCATACCGAACGGGGCGGAATTATATACGCTTACGGTTCCTTGGAAATTTTACCCGATGGGTACGGTTTTCTCCGGAGCCCCCAAAACTCCTACCTCCCCGGCCCCGACGATATTTATATCAGTCCCAGCCAAATTCGGCTGTTCGCTTTAAAAACCGGCGATACGGTGTACGGTCAAATCAGAAGCCCCAAGGAAGGGGAACGATTTTTCGCGATGCTTCGGGTGGAAACGGTTAACTATGACGATCCCGCGGTGGCCCAAAGCCGGATACCCTTTGATAACCTGACACCCCTGTATCCCAACGAAAAATTAGATCTGGAAATGGCGACGGAAGAAATTTCCACCCGCATCATCAACCTTTTCTGTCCGATTGGAAAGGGCCAGCGCGCCCTGATCGTGGCTCCTCCGAGGACCGGAAAAACGATTATGATGCAAAAAATTGCCAACGCCATCACCAAGAATCATCCCGAGGTGTACCTGATCGTTCTGTTAATCGACGAACGGCCCGAAGAGGTCACCGATATGGAGCGGACGGTTCGGGCGGAGGTTATCTCGTCCACCTTCGACGAACAGGCTACCCGGCACGTTCAGGTAACCGAAATGGTTCTTGAAAAGGCAAAACGTCTGGTGGAACATAAAAAAGACGTGGTTATCCTGCTGGACTCTATTACCCGTTTGGCCCGGGCGTATAACCAGACCGTGCCGACCTCGGGAAAAATCCTTTCCGGCGGTGTGGATTCCAACGCCCTGCATAAACCGAAACGGTTTTTCGGCGCCGCCCGGAACATCGAAGAAGGGGGCAGTTTAACCATCATTTCCACCGCCCTTGTGGAAACGGGAAGCCGTATGGACGAGGTCATTTTTGAGGAATTTAAGGGTACGGGGAACATGGAAATCAACCTGGACCGAAGAATTTCCGACCGTAGGCTGTTCCCGGCCATCAATATTAAGAAATCCGGGACCAGAAAGGAGGAACTGCTTTTAACCGAAGAGGAATTGCAGAAAATTTGGGTATTAAGAAAGGTGATCAATCCCATGGATGACATAGAGATCATCGAACTTCTTATTGACAGAATGAAGAAAAGTAAGAATAATGAAGCGTTCCTGCGGTCCATGAACACCGGGGCCGCCGCGATGGATTAGGTATATTTTTTTGGAGGATAGATAAATGAAAGAGGGTATTCACCCCAAGTACGAGCTGACCAAGATTACCTGCGCCTGCGGTAACGTTATCGAGACTCGTTCAACCGTCAAGAATATCAACGTTGAAATCTGTTCAGCCTGCCACCCCTTCTTTACGGGCAAGCAGAAGCTGGTAGATACGGCTGGCCGTATTGAGAGATTCCGCAGGAAATACAACATTAAAGAGTAGGTATAGCCGGGTATGGAAAAAAGGCCGCTCTACAGCGGCCTTTTCTTTTAGGCACACGCTCCTCTTTGCTAGACAGCGTCCCGTGAAAGGTCCGCTAATCCCTTCGCGGCGCTGTCCCCTCGCAGAGATGTACCCCCAGTTCTGGGGTACCCTCGGAGCCTTAGATTTCCATTCCGAGGATTTTAGGCGACCGAAGTTTCCACAACACCAGGATTCGGCACGGAAGTTCTGTCCTGTCCTTTTTTTTCAGAATGCCCCGAATCTCCAGCACCGGACCCCGATCTTCCCAACCGGTAAAACGGATGCTCATAACCGAATGTACGTCTAAACGGACCGTGGTTTCGGGATCAAAGGGACTTTCTTTTGCGTAGGGGCCCACACGAAACAGGAGGGCCAGGTATTCTTCTTCGGAATACCGATTCCGCATGCGTTGGGCGTACCGCTCTTCCCCCTGATTTAAAAGATATTCCCCATCCTGTTTTTTAAACGCCCTGGCCAGGGAACCCAGATAGTCCCGGGTTTCGGTCGAAAGGCTCGAGAAAATACCCTGATCCAGTCCCGATTCCCGTTCTATCGAAGGGGGTGACGCTTCGGGAATAGGCTCTTTTTGAAGGGCCGTCGACGTCTCGGGACTTTTAGGGGGGCGTTCTTCGAAAGCGTTGGATAGGGAAGCGCAGGAAAAAAGGAGCCCGCTCAGGGCGAATAATATGACTGTGGTTAGTCCAATTACTCCGTATCTCATAGGGTAAAGGTATAGCACGAACGGCGAAGTTTATCCTTAAAATCTTCGTCCGTGGTGGAAAGGCGCATATCCGTGATAATCGCCCCGGGAAAATCGGACGCTTCGATTTTAAAACCCCGGGCGTTGGTGGAAAACCAAAGGATTCCCCCGGGCGCTAAAAGAGAAAGGCAGGTCTGTATCATATGGTGATAATCCCGCCGTACGTCCAGGGTCCCTTCCATTTTTTTTGAGTTGGAAAAGGTCGGGGGGTCCAGGATAATCAAATCCCAACGAAGGCCCCGGTTCCGGGCCTCGGTAATGAAGCGGAGGGCGTCCGAACGGACCAATCTATAGGGCGTGGGGAGCGATTTTCTCTGAAAAAAATCTTCAGCTGAAATTTTAACGGCTTTCATACCGTTTAGGGTAAAATTATCGAGCGCCCAATCCAGGTAGGTGTTGGAAAGATCCACCGAGTCTACCGAAAGCGCCCCCCCCGAGGCTGCGTATACGGAAAAGGATGCGGTGTAGCAGAAAAGGTTCAGCACCCGCTTGGTTGGACTTTGCTCCCGGACTAGGGAGCGGGTTTTGCGATGATCTAAAAACAGACCCGTATCCAGGTAGTCCGAAAGATTCACCCGGAACGTCAGGTTTCCCTCCCGAACTTCCCTTATAAAACCTCGATCGGCCTGTTTGGAATATTGAACTTCAGCGCTTTGGCGGTTTCTTAAGTGTCGGCGTTGTTTTATAAATTGCCTGTCCGGGGGAATTCCCAGGGCCCCTTGGATGGCCTCGGTCATGGCCTGGAGCCACCTATCCTCCTCCTGGGCTTCCTTTTCGTAGGGCCTTTCGTACAGGGCACCGGAAAGAGAATCCCCGTACAGATCCAACAACAGGGGAATTTCGGGGATATCCCGATCGTAGAGGCGGAACGCGTCCGTCCCGACCCGTTTTGCCCATTTTCGTAAATGCCTATACCGCTTTAGAAGGCGATTGGCAAGCATGACCGCCTGATCGGCGGTTTTTTGATCCTGCTCTACCACCTTTTTTTAGCCGTTTCCTAACTCTAAGTTTTTGGTTTGAAGCATGATGCAGAGCATGGCGTACCCCGAGGAAAGATCCTCCTTTTGGACCACCACCTCCGGAGGAACCTTAAGTTTAACGTTGGTAAAATTCCAGATCGCCGAAACCCCCGCCCGGACCAGAATGTCCGTCACTTCCTGGGCGGCATTCCAAGGGACCGTTAACACCGCCATGGAAACACCCCGCTTGCGGATTTCCTCTTCCATCTGATCGATAGAATAGACCGGTTTATTGTGGACCGAGGTTCCCGCTTTAGAGGGGTCCTTGTCAAAGGCCGCGACAATGTTAAGCCCGTGGAGCTTAAACTCCTGGTACCCCATAAGGGCGGAACCCAAGTTCCCCACCCCCACAAGAACGGCGTTGCAAATTGAATCCCAGCCCAAAAAATGCTCTATGGCCATGATCAGCGCGTCTACGGGGTACCCCTTTTTGGGTTTTCCGATGATACCCGTGATCGCCAGGTCCTTACGAACCTGAATGGGCTCCAAGTTTAACTCCTGGGCTATGACGGTTCCGGAAATATACTCATTTTTTTCCGCCTGGGCCTGTTTGATGATGTGAAGATACGAAGGCAGACGGCGAATAGAAGGCGCGGCTGGTATTTTCTGTTTAATCATTATCATTCCTCGATAAATATAGTACTATACGATAGGGTTAAAATACCTTAAAAGTCAAGAAAATAATTTTTATATAGAGAGGCTCTTTCAAAACTCAGAGAGTTTTGAAAGA
>CAYRLW010000099.1:0-4280 GCA_964425215.1 uncultured Treponema sp. | reverse complement strand
ACCACCCACACCCGGCGGGGAAGGAACTCCCCGCGTCCCAGCTCCCACCCGGCGGACCAGGACTGCCAGCCTCCGCATTGAAGAGTCACCTTCCGCCAATCGGCAAAGTCCCCGCGGTCCTCCGGGCTAACAGGTAGGGCCTCCAGCAGTTCATCCACCGTGAAAACGTCGATAAGCCGGGCCAGGGGCCCCGAGCTTCCCCCCGCGACTCCACTTTGCACTCCGCCCCAATCAGGTTCCCCCCCGTGCACTCCGCCCCCAGGGGCTCCCCCGGTCGCTTCCCCCGGACCCATCGTCCCCGACAGGCCATCGGCCGCGACGTACTGAAATATTTTCCCCAAAACCCCGGCGCTTTCGTAGGTCTTTGCCTTGTTGGTTCTATCAATCCCCGGAATATCCATACCCCATCCTCTCTCCCTTTCCCTCGGTTAAAAAACCGAACCTTTACCAAGCGACGGACTCCAGTTTACTATAGCCCCAGGAGCTCTGTAAACGAAAATGATAGAACTAGTCGCTTTTCTTGGGAATCACGGTAGGGAATACGCCCACAATCGACATAATGCGGCCTGGCTTTTGGCGGAACGGTGGAGCCTCTTTCCCCGCCTTTCTTGGCAAAACAAGTTTAAAAGCCGTTACGCGGCCCTCGACACCAGCCAGCTCCCCAGGCCTTCGGTTTCCACCGCCGGGGCGGAGCTTCCCGCCGTATCCGCTTCCCCTTCCCGGGTCCACTTCCTCATGCCCCTGACGTATATGAACCTTTCGGGGGACTCGATAGGCGAAGCCACAGCCTTTTTTAAAATCCCCGCCGAACGGATTCTGGTTATTCACGACGAGCTGGAACTCCCCCTGGGGACCACCTCTCTTAAATTTTCCGGGGGGCTGGGGGGCCATAACGGTCTGCGGTCGATCAAAGCCCGGCTGGGGACCGCGGATTTTTGGCGGTTCCGTGTCGGCATCGGGCGGCCAGACCACGCCGATATTTCCGGCTGGGTACTTTCGGATTTTTCCAAGGACGAAATGCCCCTGTTAGAGCAAGTTTTAGACGCCGGAGGGGCCGCATTGGATCAAATTTTATCCTTTGGCCCCGAATTTTTATTACCCGAGTGGAATAAAAAGAAGTTCTAGTGGTACACTGGGGCCATGGAACCAACGGAAAATCCCATTCGGCAGGCCATCCTCTTGGAAATCCAAAAGCGCGGCAAAAAAATGTCCGTTCAAGAGGTCAGGCAAACCTACGCTGACGGCGGAGACCTAACCGAACAGGCTATCGCGGAACTTTTAGCGCAGGGATTCCTCTACCAAAAAGCCGAAAGCACCCGGGATTTTTTTTCTAGGATCGGTATCCAAGCGACCCCCGGGTCCTACGCCGATCGGTTTATCAAAATGGGAGACCGGATCGTCGAAGAGATTACTTCCAGCATAGAAGAAAGTCTGGATCAACACGTGGACAAACAGGGGAAACCTTACGCCAGTCCAAAATCCTGGGTCCCCCACCCCGAGGAAACCCGTTACGAATGGCGACAGCGCCGAAGGGAATTAAAACGGGAAATCAAGGACCGTTATCGGTACGGTAAGCATAATCGGGACTGGGGGGACGAAGAAGTCGATGAGACCGATCCCGGGATGCCCGCAGGCCAGGAAAGTTTTGACGCTTACCGGGACCGACTTTCCGATCGGGCGACCCACGCATGGATCGGTTTGGTCTTTAACGGCCTTTCCTGGGCCGGCGTTTCCTACGGCCTCCAGTATATCAATTTTCACCTCAGCTCGTCCCATATTCCCTGGTCCATCATCCCCATCTTTGCCTGGGGTATCGGGGTGTTTCAGAATTTCACCTCCGCCCTCCGAAAATCGGCCCAAGCCCGGGAGGCCCGCCGCATGCCCCCGCTGGAAGGAGAGGCCCTGGACCTGTACAAACGGATAAACCGAACCAAAGACGGCCTCGTCTCCCACGCCAGCTCCACCCTTTCCGTTTCGGCCCTCCTGGGGGCCATTAACTGGTTTACCGCTATCGCCTCCAAAAGCGCCACCCCCTGGGCCCTTATTCCCATAGCCGCCCTGACCTTCTCCTTCCTGGCCCACGCCCCCGTGGCCCTAGCGCGGATCCATACCCTTAAAAAGAAACTTTCAGCCCTCCTAGGAACCCTCGGCGCCCGGACCGGCACCGGGGTACCGCGAAAAAGCCCCTCCGCGGAGGACACCATCCAGGGCCCCTATGCGGAGTACTACCGCACGGCCCTTAAAATCAAAGATGAACTTGTGGAGTCCCACCCAAAGGGCAAAAACAGCGTCCCCCTGATCGACAGGGATACCAAGAAAACCCTGGAGGAGTACGTGAACCAGGTCCGCCTGTTAGCCGAACGGACCGCCGAAGTGGACGCCATTTTAGAATCAGTTCCCATAGACGCCCTCCAAAGGGACAAGGAAGCCCTGCGGATGAAAGAACAAAGCACCACGGAAGCGCGGCTTAAAAAAGAATACCTCCATTCCATCCAGGAACTGGAGAACCAGGAAAAATCCCACAAGGAACTACAGGACCAACGGGAAATACTTAAACTCCGGCTCGCCTCGTCGGTTAACCTTTTGACCCAATATAAATTGGAAACCGCCAAGCTCCGCACCCTCGGACAGCTAGACACCGCGTCCACCTACTCCCAGTTCAAAGCAAAAACCCAGGAACTTACCCAAACCTTGGAAGACCTGCGCCGGGGCTACGAAGAATTGGATACGGACACCTACCATACTTGATTTTTTTCCCCCCGACGGGCCTAATACACGGATGAACAACCCATCCGAATCCTTTAAGAAACTCTACGACATCGTCGCCACGCTCCGTTCCCCCGAAGGCTGTCCCTGGGACCGGGAGCAGAGCCCCGAAAGCCTCAGACCGTCCCTTATCGAGGAAACCTACGAATGCGTCGAGGCGATCGACCAAAAAGATCCGCCCCACATCAGGGAAGAACTGGGGGATATTTTTCTCCTAGCCACCATGGTGGCCTACATGCACGAACAGGAGGGAAAATTCACCGTTTCCGACACCCTGGACGAAATAGCCGCCAAACTGATCCGCCGGCACCCCCACGTTTTCGGCGACGCGGAGGCCGCCACCAGCGCCGAAGTCTTGGACCAGTGGGCCAAAATCAAGGTCGAGCAGGAGGGCCGCAAACCCAAGGATTCCCTCTTAGACCAGGTATCCCGGGCGCTTCCGCCCTTGGACCGGGCGTACAAACTCCAAAAAAAGGCCGCCAAAGCGGGCTTCGATTGGCCCTCCGTGGAGGGAGTTTGGGATAAAATCGAGGAAGAATTGGCGGAAACCCGGGAGGCCCACGCAAACGGATCTACCGAAGCGATAGAAGAAGAATTGGGGGATCTGCTTTTTTCCGTGGTAAACCTCTGCCGCTATCTCCACGTCGACCCATCGGTAGCCCTGCAAAGGGCCAACATCAAGTTCACCACCCGCTTTTCCCACGTGGAAAAAAGGATGAAAGAACACCGCCAACCGATGGAACAGGGGACGCTGGAACTGATGGACCGTTTTTGGAACGAAGCGAAGGATCTGTAGTTTTTTACCATTCGGGGGGCGCCAGGCCAGTCCCAGACCGGGAACGTCCATCCGACGCGCCCCCCGCCGCGAACCCCCTTTCGGGGTTTCGCGGCCCCCCAGGGCCCTGGACGCCCTAGGGGTTTGACGTTTAATGAATAAAAATCGCCAAAATCGCTACCACGATCATAGCGACGACCCCTTCCACCGCCGTAGCGGAGGTATAGGCCTTGTACGCCGTATTGACCGGCATGTTGGAGAACTGGGATACCACCCAGAAGTAGGAATCGTTGGCGTGGGATACCACCATGGAACCGGCGCCTATGGCGATAACCGTCAAAGCGGGGTTTAGCCCCAGGGTTCCCAACAGGGGAGCCAAAATGGTGGCGGTGGTGATAATCGCCACGGTGGACGAGCCCTGGGCGGTTTTCAACGCCGCGGCGATAATAAAGGGCAGGAAAATCCCCAAATTAAGGCCCGTCATATTGTTCTTGATAAAGTCCACGATAGGAGACCCCTGCAGAACCTTGCCAAAGGATCCCCCCGCACCGGTGATCGCTAAAATAATCGCCGCGTCCCGAATCCCTGCGGACATCCATTTGTCCACCGCGGTTCCCATATCCTCTTTTTTAACCAAAAACAGGGAAATAAGCACGCCGATGATCAAGGCGGTAACCGGGTCGCCGATAAAGCTTAAGCCCGGGGTCAGCCAGCTGTCTTTGCCAAAGGGCTTGGAAGG
>CAYRLW010000098.1:0-4376 GCA_964425215.1 uncultured Treponema sp. | reverse complement strand
ACCTCCTGGGTATAAGCGCGTCTACCCCCGGGACAGAGGCGCCGCCCCGCCGAGAATCCCCTTAGCGCCTTCGCGCCTTCCTTCTGCCCAAAATCGATACAAGAACATCCAGCGCCCAAACGGCACAGGAATAATCGATCCGACTGAGGAACGGAATACGATCTAGGTCACCCTCAACAATTGAAAATGACTTACCAATTCTATCTAACGTTTGCTTATCCTGGGAGGCGTAACCGGCGCGGTTTGGGCAACAAAAGCGAAGCGGCAAAGCCGCGTAGCGTTTGCACAAACCGTGATGGTAGCCGACTCCGGCTGAAGCGGTTGAATATCCTGTGGCAAGCTTCAAAAGATGTACATGCAGTATTTTTACTATTCTATAGTATGTAAATAATTATCTTGTTAATGTAAAAATACTGCAAGAGGTTTTTGCAAAAGTGACAGACTTTTGCAAAAACCTCTATACACAACTGGTAAACCTAATCCTTTGAGGTTTATCGATATATTTCCCATCGGTTTATCGTTGTTGCCAGCAGGGCCGGGCGCTCGGGTAATTGATCCGATGGCCCGTTTGGCCCTAGACGTGGCTAGGCCTCGGCGTTAAAAACGCCGATTTTTACGATCCCACCCCATCCCTGGACCGTGCCGAGTTGGCGAGGCCGCCGAAACAGGCTCCCGCTCGCGACACGGAATGTTCAATTATTGAACACTTTATCATAGGCCCACCGCTTTGACAAGAAGAATTTAGCTATACAGGGAACTCCTTACAGGAAACCCTTAAAGACCCGGCACGGTCTGCTCCCCATACGGGCTATCCTAATCGTCAGAGTCCCGGTGGCGAACCGGGGGTTCAGCGTGATGTCTTCCAGATTATTAAGACCGCTAAAAAGGGATACCTTGGAAAATTTGGATACCCCCGTAAGGAACAGGAACCGAATAAACCCATCGATTGTTATCAATTTATACTTTTTTCATATCGTTCTGCGTTATCACGAGATAAAGCTATTTCAATGCCCGCACTCGCGTCTAGGACAATAATCATCGCTCGCGATCCTCTCTAATCAAATCAGCGGGATCTGGAAATTTACTTGAGTCAACTATGATATCACTTCTTATCCCACGTAATATTCTTTTTCTTCGAGCTATTCTACTTTCCTTGTAATTCAAGGCTTTCTTTAATAAGACTATTGTCTCTTGAGTAATACTTCGATTTTCCTGTTCTGCAATTTGTGAAAGCTTCTCATATAAATCTTCCGGCATATCTCGAACCTGCAGTAGTGGCATACACCCCCTCCCCAATATTGCTACCTTTTGCATACACCATCAAACGATCATTATATGTTTACATGATATGGAATTATTTAGGCACACGAAGGGCGTCTTGCTAACACCTATGTGAGAAAGACGTACTTTGGGCGCAATGCTTGAAATCAAGAGAATCTATCTAAATGCAAATTATATAAAGAGATATCTAATAAAAAGGGACAAAATTGGATAATGGTAGAGGTGTTTGCAAAAGTCTGTTACTTTTGCAAACACCTCTTGCAGTATTTTTGCAATATAAATATTTATATTATAAAGATTAGCAAAAATTCCTGCATATACATCTAGGGTAGCTCTTTCAAAACTCCCTGAGTTTTGAAAGAGCCTCGGTAACCTATAAATTAAGACCTATCTTGCATGGTGATTTATAAATTCGCGAAGTGCCATATTTATCAAAGTTTGATACCCAGTTTTTTCTTCACTTGCCCTTTTCTTAAAGAAAAGAATGACATCATCATCAAGACGAATAGATGTAGAAACTTTCTTAGGAGAATAAAATCTCCCCCTAATTCCATTTGAGAAGTCATATTCAGTAATCATTTCAAAATCATCTTCAGACTTCTTCATATTGTTTTCTTTCATTTGAAGTAGCCTCCCTTGCGGTAATTATACGAATGACTTCTTCTCCGTCAGTATTGAAGAAGAGATTAGCAACTACAAGAATTTTAGCTCTCTGAGTTTGCCCGATAGTAATCCAGCGTTCTTCAAAGTAGCTAAACCGCTGATCTAAAATAGAAAGATGAAGAGGATCATCAAATACCTCTCTGGCTTCTGAAAAAGAGACGCCATGTTTATTTTGATTTATTAGATCTTTTTGTGGATCCCATTCAAATAGCATATAATAAATATAGAGCTTTGTAGTTACAATGTCAATACAAAATGTTGTTGTATATAATTACTTGACTAATTCAAAATATAATAAAGAATTAAGAGAAAGAAGATACAGAACAATCGCTTCAACCTGACTCGGCTATTGTCACGGTTTGTGCTATCGGCGGTCAAGCCGCCGGCACAAACCGCGCCAATTACGCGTTACCAGTTAAGCAAAATGTTAGACGGACGCACTTCGGGCGCTACATTTTAATGCTTGAAAAGTAGAATAATATGTATTATAGTATATGCAAGAGGTGCTGTAATGTTGGTAGAAAGTACGAAAATAATGCCTATTACCAGGCTTCAAAAGGAATTAACTCAAACTGTCCGGGAGCTCGCAGATACCGGTGAACCTGTATATATCCTCAAGAATAACAATATGGAAGCAGTCATTGTACCTTTTGAGGAATATGAGTACTTAAATAGATTAGAAGAGATGTTTGAGTATTTTGAAATAGATGAAATGATAAAATCTAGGATTGATTCTTATGATTTAAACAAGAATGTTGATTGGGATTCAATTAAGGACTCTTAATGTATAAGATATACTTAATCCCTGAGGCTGTTGATGATTATAAAAAACTTGATGGTAGTATAAAAAGGAACGTCGAGAGAAAGATTGAAGAGTTAAAAGAAAATCCATTCTTAGGTCATGCGCTTGGACACAAATTCAACATTGACTTACGTGGATTTTATAAAATATATGTTCAAGGAAAACAATATAGAATAGTGTATAGATTAATAACACCACAGGATATTGAGATAATTGAAATATGGGGAATAGGAAAAAGAGAAAAAGAAGAAATCTATAGGAAAATAGCTAAGAGAGTCTCTTTCAAAACTCAGAGAGTTTTGAAAGAGCTACCTTAGATGTACATGCAGTATTTTTGCTATTCTTTATAATTTAAATATTTATATCTAAATTGCAAAAATACTGCAAGAGATTAGGGAAAAGAGAAATCACCTAACAATCGCTTCACCGTGACAACGCTATTGTCACGGTTATGTGGTTATGACGTTGCATGTTAAGCAAAATGTTCTACGGACGCTTCGCGCACGGAATTCTTTCTTATTTTTTATGACATCAATTATTTACAATGTATGAATATATTTGAATTTTATTGCCTTTACAGGGAATTGACAAATCAGTCTATATAAAGTATATTTAAAGGACTGTTCGAGGGGGTACCTGTATGATGCTAAATTTGAAAGAAGATATTAAACCAATTTCTTATATAAAGACTAATGCTGCAGATATGATGAAGTATGTCTCAGACGTAAAGAATCCAATCGTAATAACTCAAAATGGAGAGGCAAAAGCAGTCTTAGTCGATATTGAGTCATACCAGAATATCAAAGACGCTTTTAATCTTATGAAGATACTCCAACTCTCTGAGAAAGAAATTGAGAAAGGTAACTTTAGAACTGCAGAAGACGTTTTCAACGATATTGATCAGACATTAGGTATCTAGATGCAGAAATACGAAGTAATTGTTTCGCGTTTTGCGGAAAATGATCTCAAAGAGATTGTAAACTACTTCTTTGATATTAATCCAGAATACGCCAGAGACCTATATCTTAAAATTAAGAATAAAATACTTGCTCTGCAACACTTTCCTGAAAGGGGGAAAATAGTACCAGAATTAGAACAACAGGGGATTATAAAATATCGTCAAATACTAGAAGGCAATTATAGAATCATATTTACAGTAAGAAAACTAAAAGTAGATATATTAATAGTTGTTGATTCAAGAAGAGACTTAGAAAAGATTTTATTGCTAAAGCTTACAGAAATATCTGAAGAATAGAAGAAAGAGAATCGTAGAACAATCGCTTCACCGTGACAACGCTATTGTCACGGTTATGTGGTTATGACGTTGCAGATTGAGCAAATGTTACCCATATTCTCAGAAAATACTGTAGATTAATAGCGAACTTGATATTGCATACAAATAGCTGTATATTATATGCGGAGGTATATATATGCCGTTACTCCAAGTACGAGATTGCCCAGAAGACCTTTACCGCAAGATAACTCATTATGCCAGAAAGCAAAATCGAACAATTGCTCAGCAAGTAGTTGTTGTTTTAGAAAAAGGACTTGGACAAGATCTTTCCAATATTGAAAGGAGAAAAGAACTCCTTGAAAAAATCAATAGCAGAAATATCCCTGAAAGGGTACA
>CAYRLW010000097.1:0-4466 GCA_964425215.1 uncultured Treponema sp. | reverse complement strand
TACGCCGCCTCGAAGCGGCGGGCGCGAAACGGATCGAGGCCGTCAGCTTCGTCCACCCCAAGTACGTGCCGCAGATGGCCGGGGCTGAAGAGGTCATGGCCGCCCTGCCTTCCACCGACGGCCGCAGCCGCATCGGTCTGGTTCTGAACGGCAAGGGCTATGACCGCGCACTGGGCACGGCGGTGGACGAGGTCAATGTCGCCATGTCCTCTACCGACGGCTTCGGCCTGAAGAACCAGGGCCTGAACGTCGACCAGCAGGTCCAGATGCTGGCTGACATCATGGCGGGCCGTCGTAATGCCGAAGGTGCGCCCGGCGCGACGCCGAAGCTGACGGCCACCCTGTCCTGCGTCTGGGGCTGCCCCTTCGACGGCGAGGTCTCGGTCGAACAGGTCAGCGAACTGGTGGCCCGCATCGCGGCCCTGGGCGTCGAGGAGATCGCCCTGGCCGACACCATCGGCGTGGGCGATCCGTGGAGCGTCACGAAAAAGGTTGAGGCCGCCCGCAAGGCCGCGCCGGATGCTGTCCTGCGCCTGCATTTCCACGACACCCGCAATACCGGCCTAGCCAACGCCTATGCCGGGGTCGAGGCCGGGGTGGACATTCTGGACGCCTCGGTCGGCGGCATCGGCGGCTGCCCCTTCGCCCCCGGCGCGACCGGCAACATCGCCACCGAGGACCTGGTCTATATGCTCGAACGCGCCGGCTTCTCGACCGGCTACGACCTAGACAAGCTGATCGAGGCAGCCCGCTGGATCGGGGCAAAGATCGACAAGCCCCGCCTCAGCGCATTGAGCCGCGCCGGCGGCTGGCCGACATCGGGTTAATCGCACCTCTCGCTTCCGCCAGTTTCCCCCGCGCATGGCTTTCCTATAGTAGGTCGCGACAAGGCTTCCGCTTTTCCCGAAACTGACACGAGACCGCCTTGGCCAACCCGTTCAAGTCCATGATCAAGCAAATTAAGCGGGCCCGGCTTCTGTTGCAGCGGCTGAAGAGGATGCCCAGCCAGCTTGATCAGCTGGAGGTGTTGAAACGATCGCTGGAAGACCACCGCCGAGAGATGCGGTTGCTCCACAGCATCCAAACCCTGCCCGATACCGAGCTCTGGGACGGCAAGCCCCCGATGATCCCAGGGGAGCCGGGCGTCCACGCCTTCCCTTACAGCACGGTCTGCCGCCAGGACAGTTTCGAAACCCCGTGGTTTTCCTACTGGACCAAGCGGCTGGATGAAGGCCTGCGCTATCATCGCAAGCTGTGGGAGTTCGTCTTCATCTGCCAGGCTCTGTGGGAACGCGGCGTCATACGTCCCGGCGCGCGCGGTCTCGGCTTCGGCGTGGGGTCCGAGCCGCTCAGCGCCTTCTTTGCATCTGAACGTTGTCAGATCACGGCGACTGACATGGGAGTCGAACGCGCCGAGAAAATGGGCTGGATTCTCACCAACGAACACGCAGAGGGCAAGGCGGCGCTGCACAAGCCGGCGGTCTGTCCCGACGATCTGTTCGAGGCCAACGTCGAGTTCCGCACCTGCGACATGAACCACGTACCGGACGACCTGATCGGATTCGATTTCTGCTGGTCGGCCTGCGCCTTCGAACACCTGGGCTCAATCGAAAAGGGCCTCGCCTTTGTCGAGCGTTCCATTGAATGCCTGAAGCCGGGCGGCTGGGCCATCCACACCTCCGAATACAACTACGGCTCCAACACCGAGACTATCGACCACCAGGACACAGTGCTGTTCCGGCGCCGTGACCTGGAAGAACTGACTGCCCGTCTCGCGGCCAAGGGCCACCGCGTGGCCCCGTTCGATCTCTCCATGGGAGCAGGACTTGTCGAGCAGTACGTCGATCTCATGCCCTATCGCGACCAGCCGCACCTGAGAATGTCGCTATGGGGTCACCCAACGACCTCGTTCGGCATCATTGTTCAACGCGGCGAGGTGCAGTCATGACGACATTGCGGAAACGCATGGCGCGTGCGCGTCGTCGCATTCTGGGCATGCCGATCAGGGCGGAGGCCAAGGGCTGCGACTGCAAGGCCAACCGCTATTTCTATCTCGGCCCTGATCTTGCGATGGTTCGTTTGAACTGCGGACACATGCTGTACGTGGACCCTCTGGACGAGCATGTCAGCGCCAACATCATCGCCCATGGCCACTGGGAAGCTCATATCCACCGGGCGCTGCTCTCGCTGATCCGTCCGAATTTTCGCATCGTCGAGGTGGGGGCCAACGTCGGCTATTACACGACGATCATGGCAGGCGCCGTGGGGCCCGACGGTTTCGTCACCGCCTTTGAAGGCAACCCTCGACTGGCCGGACTGGTTCAGAGGTCCGTGCTTCTGAACGGTTATGCCGCCCGCACAAGGATCATTCCCAAGGCCGCGCTGGATCAGCCGAGCCATATCGACTTCGTCGTCTCTCGCCGCAATTCGGGTGGAGGGTATGTGTCGCTCTGGGAGAACAACCCCTACGACGACGGCGAGACGCTGAAGGTCGAGGCGGTGCGCATCGACGATCAGAACGTCGGTCGCGTTGACCTTGTCCGTATCGACGCCGAGGGTTCGGAACCCTTTATCCTGCGCGGCGCGGAAGCGGTTCTGCGCGCCAACCCCGATATCCTTGTCTGCATGGAGTGGAGTGTGATCCAGATGGGATCGCGCACCTCGGTCGCCGACTTCGTCGCCTGGATGGATGGCATGAACTTCAAATTCTGGCGCATTGGGCATGACGCCAGCCTGTCGGCCGTGCCGCTCAATATGCTGGCGTCGCTGGACAACTGCGATCTTGTCGCGGCCCGCCAGCTTCCGCCAAAATCTTAGCGGGCGCTGCGCGCTGACGCGGCCGGCATAATGGAACGCGTCCGGGCGTTACGGCGCACAAAGCGCAACAACCGGCCAAATACCCCGTCGCCGCCAGTTCGCTCGACGCTCTCTCGATAGCGTAAAAGCGTGCTGGAATAGTTCGGATGGTGCGGATCCAGAGCGATCGCTTGCTCCATCGCAATGATCGCCTCCTCGACCGAGCCAAGGCGCCAGAAGATCAGGCTGCGCCAGGCCCTCAGATGGGCTTGTTCTGGGAGTTGCTCGATCACTTCATCCGCAAGGACAAGCGCCTCTTCAACGCGCCCAGCAGCTATGAGGGCATTACCATGCGACACGAGGCAATTGGGCGCGCGCTGGCTGACTTCCGTGGCGCGTTCATGCAAGGCCACCGCCTGGTCGTGATCACCCGCATTGCCGCAATATCCGCCCAGAACGCCTAGAGCGATTGGGTCATGCGGTGAAATCTCACACGCACGTTGGGCCAGGGCCATACCGGTTCTCCCGCGCCAAGGCGGCTGGAGCTCCGCTAGCCGAGAGAGATACGTCGAACTGCGGCGTCGACCCTGGGCCGCTTCTCTCTTGAAGGGTTCCGCGTCGAACGCACCGGAAAGGACGTCGAGCACCAGAGGTTTCAGAAGCCCCGTCTCGGCCAGATAGGTGGTCGATGGATGCTTGCTGTAGCGAAGATCGACAGAAATGATTTGGATCTCCGCTTCGATCCGGCGGACATGGGGACCATCCTCACCGGCGGGATCGAACACGATCACGGGTCGACATCCGCATACCAGATGATCATCGATCTCGGGCAGCCATTGGATGCGGTTGCTGTCTTGCAGCCAACGCGTCTCGAACGGGACCTTGGCGGGGTCAATCGAGTATTGGGGTGAGATGGCCAGGGCGGCGTTGGCGCCGGCGGCGTTGGCGAAACGAAGGGCCGCATAGGCGCCCATGCTTGTGCCGTAGGTCATGACCCGGTCAGCGCCTAGTGTCGCTCGACGCACTGCGGCCATGGCCGCAGCCATCTCCGGGTATTGGTACCAGTCCTCGCGACGGCCCATGACGTGGATGGCCGAGACGTCCGATTGCCTTAAGAATTCTTCGCCGAAGCCCGGGCGATCAAAGCCGGGACCAATGCCGTAGTGGTCAAAGGTCACCACCCAGCGGCTGACATCGTCAGCCGGCACGCTGCGAACCACGACATTGTCACTACGAAACAGCTCGATCATCCAGGCTCCTTAAGCGCACGCCTTAGACCGATTTACGGCGAAGCGCGACGAACCCTGTCGCGCTTCGCCTCGCACGAAATCAGAGATTCAGAAGCGCAGGATCGCCGCCCTGGGCTGCGATGTTGACGCTGATGGCCTTCTCGGCGGCGTAGCGGATCAGGCTGTTGGGACCGCCGGCTTTCGGACCGGTGCCGGACAGGCCTTCGCCGCCAAACGGCTGCACGCCGACCACGGCGCCGATGATCGAGCGGTTCACATAGACATTGCCGGCCGGGACCAGGCGCACGACCTCATCAGCGAAGGCTTCGATGCGGCTGTGGACGCCCAGCGTCAGGCCATAGCCGCGCGCGGCCAGCTTGGCCGCAACCGACTTCAGGTCCTTCGAGTCATAGCGATAGACGTGCAGGATCGGGCCGAAGA
>CAYRLW010000096.1:0-4573 GCA_964425215.1 uncultured Treponema sp. | reverse complement strand
TCTTTCAAAACTCCCTGAGTTTTGAAAGAGCCTCAGTTGATTTGGTATTTTCGTCACTTTACCGAAACCTATGGGTGGAGTATTATCCCGAATTAACATCCCTTTTTGGAGCGTATACCATGCATATAGCCGACTATCCGCACCGGCGGTACAACCCCTTGGCTGGAGAGTGGGTTTTAGTCTCCCCCCACCGGACTAAACGCCCGTGGCAGGGGCAGGTGGAAAAGCCTACCGTAGACTCCCTGCCGGCCTACGATCCCGCGTGTTACCTTTGTCCCGGCAATGAACGGGCAGGGGGTGTAAAAAACCCAGCCTACGATGGGATTTTCACCTTTGTTAACGATTTTTCCGCCCTCCTGCCGGATGTTCCCGACGAACATATCGACGAGGGCGGCCTTTTTAAGGCGGAAACCGAAAAGGGCTGGTGCGAGGTGATCTGTTTTTCTCCCCGACACGACCTGACCCTGCCCCGGATGGACCGGGGAGCCATTGAAGCCGTGGTTGGCATGTGGGCGGAAAAGTATACCACCATCGGTACTTCCCCCCATATTTCCTACGTGCAGATTTTTGAAAACCGGGGGTCGGTGATGGGGAGTTCCAACCCCCATCCCCACGGGCAAATTTGGGCCACCCAACGGGTCCCCGATCTGCCCCAAAAGGAAGATCGACAGCAGAGAACCTATTTGGCCGACCGCGGACACTGCCTGCTCTGCGACTACACGGCCCAGGAACTAAAAAAAGGAGAGCGGATTATCTTCCAAAACGATTCCTTCGTGGCCCTGGTTCCCTTTTGGGCGGTTTGGCCCTTTGAAACGATGATCCTGCCCAAGCGGCATATGGCTTCCATCGATCAGTTTACGACCCAAGAAAGGGCCGACTTTGCCGACGCCCTAAAGCGGATGGGGACCCGCTTCGATAACCTCTTTTTAACCTCCTTCCCCTACTCCATGGGATTCCACCAAAAACCGACCAAGGCTTCTCCGGAAGCCCGGGACCCGGAGGCGGATCGGGCCCTGCAAAACAAGGCCTGGCATTTCCACGTCCACTATTTTCCGCCCCTGCTCCGTAGCGCCACGGTTAAAAAATTTATGGTGGGTTTTGAACTTATGGCCATGCCCCAGAGGGATATTACCGCCGAATCGGCGGCCCAACGGCTTAGGGAGCTTTCGGAAATTCACTTTACGGAGCAAACAGTATGACCGGAAAAGAACTACTCGCCAAAATAAATTCCGCAGATTCGACGGCCCTTTTTGAAAAGCTCTACGGTCCCGAGGGCGTGGAAGCCCAACGGGCCCGGTACCGATCCTTGGCCGAGGCTACCCTGCGGGATTTTCCCGAAACCGAAGCGGACCTGCGGGTGTTTACCGCCGCGGGTCGAACCGAACTGGGGGGAAACCACACGGACCACAACCACGGTAAGGTTTTAGCCGCCTCCATCCAACTGGACGCGGTGGCCTTTGTGTCCCCCCGGAAGGATAACCGGGTCATTTTCCGATCCACCGGTTACCCCGACGTGGTGGTGGATATCTCCGAAACGGCCCCCGTACAGGGGGAAACCGGAACCACCGAAGCGTTGGTCCGGGGTATCGCCGCGCAATTTACCCAACGGGGCGTTCCGGTCCGGGGTTTTACGGCCAACGCGAACTCCACGGTCCTTTCCGGTTCGGGGCTTTCGTCTTCCGCGGCGGTGGAGGTCCTGTTCGGCACCATTTTTGACGGTCTGTACGGGGGAGCCAAGCTTTCGGCCGTGGAGATAGCCCAAATAGGCCAAAAGGCGGAGAACCTGTACTTTGGTAAGCCCTGCGGTTTGATGGACCAGGTTGCGTCCGCCTCCGGCGGCGCGGTGGCTATCGATTTTGCCGATCCATCAAGGCCGGTGGTACGGAGGGTTAACTTTGACCTGGCATCCGCCGGTTACGCCCTCTGCGTAGTCGATACGGGGGGGAGCCACGCGGACCTGACCGCCGACTACGCGGCGGTTCCCAGCGAAATGAAGGCCGTAGCCCAGCTCTGCGGGGGCCAGGTTTTGCGGGATGTGGCTAAGGAAACCATTTCCCAGCGGGCCAAGGAAATTCGAAGCGCCCTGGGGGACCGGGCACTTCTGCGGGCCTTCCATTTTTTAGCGGAAAACGAACGGGTAAGTGCCATGCTCGCCGCGCTGGAAGAAGCCGATTCGGCCAAAACGGCCGAGGAGAAGCGAACCGCCATCGATGCGTACCTCCAGGGGGTCAATGAATCGGGGAATTCTTCCTGGGAACTGCTCCAAAACGTCTTTACAACAAAAAACCCCAAGGAACAGGGGGTTTCCGTAGCCCTGGCGATGACGGGAGACTTTCTTCGGTCCCTGGGAAATCGAAAGACCGGGGGACCCGGTCTTCCCGGAGCGTACCGGGTCCACGGAGGCGGTTTTGCGGGGACCATCCAAGCGTACATTCCCCAAAACGATCTGGAAGCGTACATTCGATGGATGGGCTCGGTTTTTGGTCCCCGGGCGGTGACGGTTTTACGGATTAGGCCGGTCGGCGCGGCGGAACTGCACTTTTTTTAAGGGTCCCGCACTGGAAAATTCCGAGGAAAGACTTTATCATCAGAGAGGTTCCGTCGATATTCACAATAGATGAGGTTCCTTCAAAAGTCTGTTACTTTTGAAAGAACCTCTTGCAGTATTTTTGCAATTTAAATATAAATATTTATATTATAAAGAATAGCAAAAATACTGCATATACATCTAAGGTAGCTTTTTCAAAACTCCCTGAGTTTTGAAAAAGCCTCAGATTAATAAATAATGTCCGCGGGCGCTTACGCCCGTAGACCAGAGTAATGGAGGGGAGAACGTTTTGGCGTATCCAAATGCACTTTCGGCGTATAGGGAAACCCGTATCAGGACTGCGAGCCAGGGACAATTGGTTATCATGCTGTACGACGAGGCGGTTAAGCAACTGGACCGGGGCTTGGAGCTTTTAGCCCTTAATTCCCAGGGGAAACGGGATCCATCTCGGATAGAGCAGATCAATAAGGCAATTGTAAAGGCCCAAGAAATCATCACCGAGTTGATGGTTTCCCTGGATTTTGAACAGGGAGGCGAGATAGCGAACAATCTTTTTTCCCTGTACACCTGGTTCAACAGGGAACTGTTGGAAGCGAACCTGGCCCAGAACGGGGATCGTATCCGGGTGGTTCGAAATATGGTGGACGAACTTCGGGGAGCCTGGCACGAAGTGGTAGCAAAAACCTCGGCTGAATCGGTCGCCAGACCCGCTCCGGGCGTAAACATCGCAGGCTGAACGAACCATGCCACCCCCGGGCCACGATACCCCCCAATCCAACCTTTCCCAGGAGGAAGTGGCCCACCGGGTCGCGGTCCTAAAGCGTTTTAGGGAACTGCTCTCTGAACAGAGAAATCGGTTCAGGGAGTACCTGGAGGTCCTGGACAAACAAAAGGACGTAATAGAAAAGGGCGACACGGAAGCTCTGGTTCAGCACGTGGAGCTGGAAGAAAAAATTGTCGCGGATATTTTCGCGGTCCAGAGGGTAATCGATCCCCTGGAGGATATGTACCGTACCGCGTTCCCCGAAAAGGACGCGGAAATTCCCCATATAAAGGCCGCTTTAGAGGATTTAAAATCCGAAGCCCTATCCCGTTCCCAGAGGAACAGGAAACTCCTTTCCCAAAAAATGGAGGAGTTGCGTACCGAAATTCGTAGTCTCCGGAACAATCCCTTCGGCCTTCGCCGGCCGGCGTATAACGACGCCGATTCGGCCTCTCTTATCGATATAAAAGGATGACCGACCAAAAAGAAGCGCTTTTTTTAATCGATACCTACGCCCTCATCTATCGATCCTACTTCGCCTTTCTCTCCCGTCCCCTGCGGAATCCCCGGGGTTTTAACGTTTCCGCCCTATTTGGGGTGGCCCGGACCATCACGGCCCTTTTAAACGATGGATTTCCGGCGGTGGATCTGGAAGGGAAGCCTCGGGGGGAGCTGATAAAGCCAAAACGGCTCGCCGCGGTTTTTGACTCCCCGGAACCCACCTTTCGGCACAAACTGTACAGTGAGTACAAGGCCACCCGGCAAAAGGCTCCGGAGGATCTGCACGCCCAGGTTCCCTTGGTAAACGATTTCCTCAAAATTCTCGGACTGCCCCAACTCAGCGCCCCGGGCTACGAAGCCGACGACATCATCGCCACGTTGGCGTGGAAGTGCCGTGCCGAAGGCCGCCAGTGTTTTATCATCTCTTCCGATAAGGACCTGCTCCAACTGGTCGGCCAGGGGGTTTTTTTAGCCCGCCCCTCCAAGGGAGCCTTTATTTCCTCGGGAACGGGGGATACAAACGGCGGGCCCTACGAGATCGTGGGGCCCCGGGAGGTACGGGCCGAATGGAACGTGGACCCCCAGGGAATGTTGGATATTTTGGCGCTTATCGGGGACTCTTCCGACAACGTGCCGGGGGTAAAGGGGATTGGGGAAAAGACCGCAGAAAAATTGATGGCCCGCTACGGGTCTTTGGATGAAATTTACAAAAACGTAGCGGGGATAGAGGGGGCCCTGGGGAAAAAGCTCGCCGAGGGAAA
>CAYRLW010000095.1:0-4591 GCA_964425215.1 uncultured Treponema sp. | reverse complement strand
GTATTGCTGACTGGCGTCCACCAGTGGCTGGTGATCCCAGCTCTTCAGCTTGCCGATGGTCAGCGCCTCGGCGACGAATCGCCGGCGACGCTGGCTCGCGAGCACCTGTTGGTGGATCGCCGGAATGTCCCATTTGGCCCGTGCTTCAGACAGAAACGCCTCGAACAGCGGCCGATGTTGCGGCGATTGGCTGAGTTCTTCCTGTTCGCGCGGGTCGTTGTGTACGTCGAAGAGTAGGCAAGGGTCATCTTCGCTGTAGATGAATTTGTAAGCGCCACGGCGGATCATCATCAAAGGGCTGATGGTGCCTTCGGCCATGTATTCGCCGAAGACTTCGTCGTGACCGCCCTGCCCTTGCAGGTGCGAGACCAGCGAACGACCGTCCAGTGGCAAGCCCGGCTCCAGCGAACCGCCGGCCAGTTCTACAAAGGTTGGCAGCAAATCAGCGGTGGAAACCGCAGCACTGACGCGCCCGGCGCCGAATTGTCCCGGTGCGCTGATCAACAGCGGTACGCGGGCGGCCATTTCGAACCAATGCATTTTGTACCAGAGGCCGCGCTCGCCGAGCATGTCGCCGTGGTCGCCGGAGAAGACGATGATGGTGTCATCGATCAGCCCGGTATCTTCGAGCGTTTGCAGGAGTTTGCCGACGTTGCTGTCGATATAGCTGCAAGCTCCGAAATAAGCACGACGCGCATCGCGAATCTTATCCACAGGCAGCGGCTTGTCCCACAGGTCATACACCTTGAGCAAACGCTGGGAATGCGGGTCAAGTTCGGTTTGCGTCGGGGTTTCCGGCAGCGGGATGTCGGCATCGTCGTACATGTCCCAAAAAGCCTTGGGAATGGTGTACGGATCATGTGGGTGCGTCATCGACACGGTCAGGCAAAACGGCTGGTCGCCATCCTCGCGAATGTGATCGAACAGGTATTGCTGGGCCTTGAACACCACCTCTTCGTCGAAATCCAGCTGATTGGTGCGCACGCACGGCCCGGCCTGCAGCACCGAAGACATGTTGTGGTACCAGGTCGGACGCACGTCCGGTTCATCCCAGTTCACCGACCAGCCGTAGTCGGCCGGGTAGATGTCGCTGGTCAGGCGCTCTTCATAGCCGTGGAGTTGATCCGGGCCACAGAAATGCATCTTGCCCGACAGTGCGGTGCGGTAGCCGAGGCGACGCAGGTAGTGGGCATAAGTCGGTACATCGGCGGGGAAATCGGCCGCGTTGTCGTAGGCGCCGATCTTGCTCGGCAATTGACCGCTGACCAGGGTGAAACGCGACGGCGCGCACAGTGGGCTGTTGCAATAAGCGGCGTCGAACACCACGCCTTCGGCGGCGAGGCGGCTGAGATTGGGCAATTTGATGGGCGAGGAACCGTAGAACGGCAACATTGGCGCGGCCATCTGATCGGCCATGATGAAAAGAATATTCTTGCGCTTCATGTGATCGCGGCATTCCATAGTGAATATTTATGCGAGAGTGCTGCGATCGAGCATGGAGTCCATGCACTTTGTGGTAAAGCCCATGCACGGCAATGACTAGGATAAGCACCGCTTATGTATGACGCCCTTGGAAGTTTGTCGCTGGACCTGCTGCGAGCGTTTGAAGCGGCGGCCCGCCATCGCAGTTTTACCGCCGCAGCGGTAGAGCTGGGCACTACGCAGCCCGCCGTCAGCCAGCAGATCAAACGCCTGGAAGAACAACTCACCGCGCGGTTGTTTGATCGCATTTACCGTGGCATTGAGTTGACTGAGGCCGGGACCATTCTTTTCGAGCAGGTTCAGCTCGGTTTGCAGAATATCGATGCCGGATTAAGCGCGATCAGCACACAGCATCAACATGAAGTCTTGCAGGTGGCCACGGATTTCGCTTTTGCCGCGTATTGGCTGATGCCCCGATTGCACCGCTTTCATAAAGCCAATCCCCACGTCGACGTCAGCCTGGTCACCAGCGAGCGCAATCACAACATGCTGCGCACTGATATCGATGTGGCGGTGTTGTTTGGGGATGGCCGCTTCAAGCAGGGCGAAAGCCATTGGCTGTTCAGCGAAGAAGTGTTTCCGGTCTGCAGCCCGCTGCTGTTGAAGGATCGTCCCCTGCCCTTGCCGGCCCAGTCATTGCTGGAATTTCCACTGCTGCACCTGCGCGGCGAAAACAGCAGCAACTGGTTTGACTGGAGCGGCGTCTTTCGCGAGTTAGGGATCACATCGGCCCCGGCCCCCGGGCAATTGCGCTTCGACAATTACACGTTGCTGATTCAAGCGGCGATTGGTGGTCAGGGTGTTGCAATCGGCTGGCGGCACCTTGTGGATAACTTGCTGGCGCAAGGTTTGTTGTGTCGACCGATAGCCGACACGGTGATTTCCAGGCTCGGCTACTACGTGGTTTTGCCCCAGCGAAAACGGCGTGGGGTATTGATCCAACAATTTGTGGACTGGTTGATGGCTGAGCAGGCCAGCAGCGCCCAATCGCTGAATGGTTTACCGCTGCCGTCTATCGCCGTGTAGGGTCGGTCGAAACGAAGTTCACATGCTCGCGAACGTGAAGATTCAGCCGCAGCTCATCGGCAATCCCTACGGCCACGCGGTTCAACCGTTCAAGCGGTTCGGCCAGGCCCGGTTCAAGGCTGCTGCTGACGTGGCTGAAATGTTCAATCGTCAGCCCCGGCACTCCGCGAGGCGCATTGACCAGGGTCCAGTGCAAGGCACTGCTTTGCAGGGCATCAAGGATTTCCTCGGCGGCATGCCGCTGAAGGGGGTCCAGCGCTTCAGCCTCTGTGTCGTCGAGTTCGGCAAAATCCCCCACCAGGAACAGCCGGGCTATACCGGCCGCCTGCATGCCCTCGATCAGCGCGTCCACGGCCAACACCTGTTCGACCGGGCCTGGAACGATGGTTTTTTCAACGGTCTCGCTATTGAATGGCAATCCGGGGGCATCCAGCAGGCAAATAACCACCGAACTCCCCGCTACGCTTTGCTTGACGCGTTCGGCCTCGAACAGATCGCCGGTCTTGGTGCGCAATCCTGGGCGCGGTGGGAGCGCCGTCAGGTCATCCAGAATCGCGATCACTTCATGTTGACGCCTTAGCATTTCAGCCATCAGCGCACTGCCCAGGCTACTCATGGCACCATAAAGCACCACTTTGACCACCGGGGTTTCGGCATTTTTCATGGCTGAGGTTCCTTGTTCACAACGTATATGGCGTGTGACCTGTGGGAATAGGTGAGGGTTCGACTGGGTTTCAGAGGGTTTCAGATGCAACAGATCAAGGGTTACCACGCCCATGTCTATTTCGACGCCACGAGCATTGATCAGGCGCGAGCGCTGTGTGAGCACGCCGCGCAGGTGTTCGCGCTGAAAATGGGCCGCGTGCATGAACGTCCCGTGGGTCCGCACCCGGACTGGAGTTGCCAATTGGCGTTCGGGCCGGAGCTGATCGGCGAAGTGCTGCCGTGGCTGGCGCTCAACCGCAAGGGTTTGGTGGTGTTTCTGCACCCGGACACCGGCGACGATCTGCTGGACCACACCGAGCACGCGATCTGGATGGGCGCAATCCGGCCGCTGGACCTGTCTATTTTTTGATCAGAGGTTTTCTTCGGCTTCGCCGGGCAAATGTTCGTCCAAGTGCAGCCAGGGTAAGTGGCTGCGGGTCCAAATGTGACGCTCGGCCGGGGCTTGCTCCGGGTGATCGAGGGTGGCGATGGTCACGTCGATACTCTCGGGGCTCAGATGTGTGATCAACGCCAGTTGCGCCCCACAGTTCGGGCAGAAATAGCGCACGCAGGTGGTTGAAGATTCGTACTGCGCCGGCGTCCCTTTCAGCCATTTAAAGGCCGATACGGGAACCGTGATCCAGGTTGTCACGATCCCGCCGCTGACGCGCCGGCAGATCGAACAATGGCAGTGGGCGATGTCGTGCAAAGGTCCGCTGAATTGATAGCGCAGCTGTCCGCAGTGGCAGCCGCCGGTGTGAAATTCGCTCATGACCTTACCTCCTGATGCGTATTTCCTGACGCTTTCGCGAGCAGGCTCGCTCCCACATTGGTTTTGTGTACGACACAGATCCTGTGTGGGAGCGAGCCTGCTCGCGATGCCCGCAACTCGGTCGCCCTCCCTGCCCCAGTCCGACGACCGGTTGCACATCCGGTCAATGCTTTCATCAGCGAAAGCTGGGTGAAAGCTTCCCCGATTAGGATCGCCCCCACTGCCGGCAAAAGACCGGTCGGCCAATGCCAGTGTTTTATCGCTCGCACAGCCCATTTAACAACAACAATGGTGATTCTGATGTCCTCTGCTACCCGCCGCTTCGCTGCAACTCCGCCCGTACGCCTCGTGCTTCCCGTTCTGCGCTGACCCACCCGGTTCGCCCATTCCCTAGCCGCGCTACGCCTGGAGTATTCCCATGCTGACTTTCCTTGGCTTCGCCATGGTCATCACGTTCATGTTCCTGATCATGACCAAGCGCCTGTCCGCGTTGATCGCCTTGATCATCATCCCGATCGTTTTCGCCTTGTTTGGCGGTTTCGGCCCGAAAATCGGCCCGATGATGCTCGAAGGCATTACCAAGCTCGCGCCAACCGGCGTGATGCT
>CAYRLW010000094.1:0-5310 GCA_964425215.1 uncultured Treponema sp. | reverse complement strand
TCTGGTAAAAATCCAGCGCGAAGCACCCTAGAAGCCCACCTTTTACTGTTATCAAAAACCTCTAAACACCCACAAGAGGCGGCAAAATTTATCGAATTTGTAACTTCAGGGCCCCAATTGGCAAAATATTTCCCCATCAGCCCCTTTGTTCCCGGAAGAATTTCCATCGCGACAAATCCGGATTTCGCCAACCAACCCTTGATCGCGGGACTGAAGGGACTTGATTCGACTATTTTCTCGGTACCCAAAAATCCCAAGATCGAAGCCGCCTTATTGGAACTCGCTTCTGCAGCCCAACTTGTTATTGGCGGACAGGGGAGTCCCTCGGATGTGGCCGCGTCTACGGACGCAAAGCTTAAAGATATTTTACAGTAGCCTTTTTGGAGGATCCCATGACCAAATCCCGGGCCGTGCAGGAACGTAACTTCGGCTTATGGCTCTTACTGCCCGCCGTTCTTTTAACAGGCGCTTGTATCTTTATTCCCATCGTACGCTCTGTTGCCTTAAGTTTTTTTGACGGTCGTCTAGAAACCATGTCCCAAGGACAAAGCTGGAAGGGGATAGAAAATTATCAAGCCATATTTAAAGGCGGAACCATACTGCGTTCTTTAACCGTTACGGTCGTATTCGCCGCGGCGGTTACGGCCGCCATGTTTGTGGTGGGGTTAGGCCTAGCTATGCTTCTTAACACCAAAATTCGGGGACAGCGGATCCTCCGCAGTTTAGCCCTACTCCCCTGGGTAACCCCAACGGTCATATCGGCGTTGCTCTGGTCATGGATCTTCCAGGCCCAATACGGACTGGCAAATTATCTTTTGCTGAAATTCGGAATTCTTCAACGGCCTATCGCGTGGACATCCGATATACATTGGGCTCTTCCGTCGGTCATGATCGCCGCATTTTGGCGGGACCTGCCGTTTATGTTCCTGATGATGCTGGCGGGTCTCCAGTCGATTCCCGCCGAAATGTACGAAGCGGCGACTATCGACGGCGCGGGGCCCGTGACTTCTTTTTTTCACATTACCATTCCCTTTCTACGAAACGTTATTCGAACAACCGTCCTTTTGGCGATCATCAATAATTTTAAACAATTTCCCCTTTTCTGGACCATGACCGGCGGCGGACCGGTGGATAGGACCACCACGTTGGCGGTACTGACGTATAAAGAAGCCTTTGTGAATCTGGATTTTGGAACCGCAGCGGCCGTCTCGTCCCTCTGGCTGGTATTACTGGTGGGCGTTACCCTAGCCTATACCCGTATCTTCGGGGTTTCGGAACGGGAGTAGCTATGAAAAGAATAATCCGTCTAATTGTCCTGTTCGGTATCCTTGGTTTAATGTTGTTCCCCATCTATTGGACCGCGGTCACCTCGTTCAAAACGAACTTGGATATTTATAAAATCCCACCCCAATGGATTCCCCTTCACCCGACGGTGGAAAACTACAAGGCCGTTCTCGGTTCAAAAAGCTTTATGACCTATTACTTCAACAATTTTATCGTCGCCATATCCGCGACCCTTTTATCCATGGTCGTTTCGGTCATGGCGGGCTATTCCTTATCCCGATTTAAGACCAAATTTTCTGGAACGATTACCATGGGGATCCTTTCTGTCCAAATGTTCCCCGTAGTAGGGCTTTTGCTTTCGGTGTATATCTTTTTTCGTTCCGCCCATCTGTTGAATACCCGAATCGGTTTGGTGCTTGTCTTAGCCACCATGTCTATGCCCTTTTGCATTTGGCTAATCAAGGGTTTCTTTGATGATATCCCCCGCTCAATTGAAGAATCGGCGGAGATAGACGGCTGTTCCCGTATGGGAATCCTTACCCGCATCGTCGTACCCCTTTCCAAACCTGGTCTTTTAGCGATCGGACTATATACCTTTATGATCGCCTGGGATGATTTCCTATTCTGTTTGACCTTGATAATTACCGACGCCCTGCGAACCCTGTCCGTGGGTATTTCCATGCGGTACTTGGGGGACGCGTCCTTCGATTGGGCTCAGGTAACAACGGTTTCCATTATGGGGGCTATACCCATGTTTTTCCTCTTCATCTTTTTTAATCGCTATATGATCCAAGGTTTAACCGCCGGATCGGTAAAAGGATAACGAAATGAATCCCCAATATATCGATGGACTTCGAGGCCGAGGGGCCTTTACGCTGGAACAACGAAAAAGGCCCAACATACTATTCATCAGTTTTGATATGGTTCCCCGAGAATTCTACCTTCCCACCAAAGGGGATTTGGCACCCCGAACCCCAAACCTGGATGCCCTCCGCCAAGATGGTTTGTTTTTTTCCAACGCCTACGCCGCTTCGCCCCTCTGTTCTCCCTCCCGAGCGGCCCTTTTTACGGGTCGCTACTCGTATATCACCTCCAACGGCGAACGGGCCCACGACGGGCACCAGGTCCACGTTCGGGAAGACGATACTATTTATCCCGAATACCTAAAAGCTTCGGGGTACCGAACCCGGCATTTTGGAAAATGTCACATCGGTACCGCGAAATTTATGGCCGCCTTTGGCGAAAACGACCATCCCTGGGACCGTTGGTCTCCCCCCTGGTACGACGATGATGGGTACCGCGAATTCCTTGCCCAAAAAGGCATTAGGGGTTTTCGCTTTTCCCGGGAAATCCACGGAATAGCCCCATCGGGTCGAGGAAAAGGCAATTTTATGGGCGGTTGGGTCGAGACGGAAACCGGAAAACCCTTTGATAAGGACGCCACCTATCCAGCCTATACTACAGCCTTAGCTCTGGCAGGACTCCGCGCCCGAGAAGCCGATCCTCGACCCTTCTATTTTGAGGTGGACTATTTTGAACCCCATCAACCCTTCTTCATCCCTTCGGGGTACGAACAGCGGGAACGGGAACTACGGGCCCTGGTTACACTACCCCATTCCTGGGAAATGACCCTATCGGGGCAGGAAAGCCCCCTTCCGACGGTTTACGCTAAATATCAAAAATACTGGGGGTTAACGGACCGTCAAACCGTGGAAGATTATCTTGTGGCTAACGTCTTGCAGTACGAAATTCTCGATGAAGCTGTGGGTAAGATTCTTTCGTATCTAAAATCCCAGGGCTTGTACGACGATTGTCTTATTATAGCTACGGCGGATCACGGTGAAATGAATTGCCGAAACGCTCTGGTAGATAAGGGAGCCTATCTGAACCCTCGGGTACTACAAGTGCCCTTGACCTTAAAACTTCCCGCTTCACGAAGTCCAAGCGAAGAAGATGCTACGCCTGGTTCGACGGTGGAACGGGCCGTTTCCCTCTTGGACATTGCACCGACAATTTTAGAAGAAACGGGTATAAACGCGATTGCACGCTTCGATGGGGTTCCCTTAGTAGGGAACCACGCTCCCCGGAAAAATGAAAATCGTCCTCCTATTTTGGCGGAAGTCTTTAGCCATGTGGTTCCCAATCCATCGGCGAGCGTACTGGATCAAAAGGATGGACGAAGTCGTCTATACACGGTGAATTTTTCAGATGTTATCGACGAATACTACGTTCAAGATTCCAAAGGACGCTGGGTTGAGCAAAACGGAATAGGGGCTCCCGAAAACCAGGAGGACATTTTATACCTGAGAAAAACCCTACTTCGTATTTTTGAATCCGATGAACGCTGGAATTCCTACGCGGCCTTTTTACGTTTGATCCACGCGGAAAGTTATACCGACGACGCGGATCTTCAAAAATTCGTGCTTACCTAGTAGACTGCGAACCGTGAACGAAAACGAAAAACGTATATTAACCGTTTTAAATCAATCGGGACCGGCGACTCGAAAAGAAATCAGCCGAGCCTGCGGTATATCCTGGGCATCCACGGTCAAACTGGTCGCTCGGTTAGAAGCCAAGGGATTTATCCGCTGTCTTGGGGACAGCGATACAAAAACGGAAAATGGAAAAACGTCCCTCATATACGCCCTTTCCGAAAATCGCCCTTTGGCAATCGGAATTGACGTGGAATATTCCCGGACTCGGATCGCCGTCTATAACCTGCGCCGCGAGACGTTTTATCATGATACGGTACCCACGGAAAACTTAAGCGACGTCACCGATGTAATAGCCTTCTTAACCCAACTGGTAAAGCGTTGCCAAGAGGAACTAGGAAACAGGGACTTAACCATAGAAGGGGTGGGGGTAGGCATTCCCAGTTGGTTAATCCCCTCAAAAAAGCCTATTTTTAATCCCGTGGCCCGAGGTTTATCGGAAGCCTGCGGTCTGTCTGTGGTGGTGGATAATAATACCCGATCCTTTACCCTCTATCTGCAACGGAAGTACGGCATCGGCGGGTCTTTCGCCGTTTTTGTGGTCCGAAAAGGAGTGGGCATTGGCATCGCTATAAAGGGAGAACTTTATAGGGGCGAGGATGGACTCGCGGGCGAACTGGGACATCTCACCGTCGATCCTTCCGGTCCCCTATGCCGGTGCGGCAAGCACGGTTGCGTGGAAACCTTTTTTAACGAGGACCTGCTTGCCCAGGCTTGGAAAGACTATAGATCAAACAATCGAATTTCCGTAAAAATGGAAAAAACAAAAGAAGATACGGACAAGGAGCTTTTAGCGGAACTCTTTTCCGAGGCCTCAAAAGGTTCTGCCCAGGCTAAAGAGATACTATCACACTCGGGGATGTACCTAAGCCGATCCATCTCCGCCCTTTCCCTAGCCATGGATATCCGCCGCATCATCCTGGCGGGACACTTTGGAAGCGACGCCGCATACCTAATCCACCTGATCGAAGAACACCTTAAGAAAGAATTGCACCCCCGCTTCCGTCATTCCGTCAGTTATGAAAACCTGGACGACGAAGGCTTCCTTATCGGAGCCTCCATGCTTTTCCTCAGCGCCTACTGCGATTACAGGGTTCTGGGAAATAGGGAATAACGGTTTCCACCGCCTTGACACCCTAGAGTTCTTGGCTTATGCTCTTAACGTAGTAGCGAGGAGCCTGTCAGACCAGTCCGACAGGCTCCTCGTGGCGTTTGGGGTACCAAGGTTCCTTTTCGAACCGCAGAGCAACAATAACCCCTGCATGATGGCAAGACAGTACGGACCTTCGAGGTCGATCAAACATAGCAGAGCCTCGTCAAACCACAAAAAATAGTTCCCCCCTTATGGGCTTTCTTACCAAAAAACGCGGACTTCGGGAAAAAGCCTCTTTTTTGAATCCCCAATCCTCCCACAACATCCTAACGGGATGCGGTACCGTTTCTCCGAAACATGCTCCCCACGGTCTTTTTAAAGAAGCTCGTGTTGGTTACAAAAGAAAGTATGGTGATAACCGTTAAGACGATGGTTATAGGA
>CAYRLW010000093.1:0-5405 GCA_964425215.1 uncultured Treponema sp. | reverse complement strand
ATCCCCCTTCCACCGCCCTACCCCGCCGGCGCTTTTATCTCCGATGACGGAAGTATCTTTTTTCCTCCCCCGGCTATCGCCCTACGGAGCCTTGCAGCCGAGGGATCCAACGCCCCGCTGGAAGGAGCCCACCGCTGGGTCCATCCGGACAAACAGGGGGAAGAGGCGGACGTCTTTACCCTGGCGGCCCTGCTGTACCGGGTCTTTACGGGAACCGAACCCTTCGCCGGGGCTTCGGAGGACGAGTGCAGGGAAAACATTCGGGATGGAAAGTATACCCCCATCGCCCTTGCGGTTCCCCAACTCCGGAATGAACTACGCTTCCTTATCGACCGAGCCTTGGAGGTGCTTCCCCAAAAGAGCGGCAGGGATGAAAAAAACGCGGGAAGACCCCGCTTGGAAGCATTTATCCAGGCCCTGGGGAAGGCGGAGCTGTATGTTTCTTTAGACGCTACGGAATTGGAAAAAGTAGAACAGCTCCGCCACAATTACGAAAAAAAGCACGAAAAAACCATAGCCCGGAAGCGGTACCTGCGGAAAAATAAAACAGTCCTTACCATCACCCTTATAAGCCTGGCCATTTTTATTCTCATCGCGCAAAGCATCATTCGTGACCAAGCTTCCCGACCCACCACCGCGGGAATGACGCCCCTCCAGGTGGTTCAAACCTACTATGGGTCCTTCAATACCCTGGATCATCAAAAGATGTCCGCCTGCGTACGGGGAAAAGCGGGGGCCATGGATATCGAAGCGGTGATGAACCTCTACGTTATTTCCAAGGTCCGCCAGGCTTACGAACGGAAAAACTCGGTCCTTACGCCGGAGGACTGGAAGGCCCAGGGGTCACCGGCCACGGACGCGACCGTTTTTGGAATAACGGACCTTTCGATTATAGAAGACACCTCTCAAGGTGAATCCGCTCAAAAAGGCGCCTCTCAAAAGGCAAACGCCGGAAGTCCAGGAACCGAAGCCTTTTTTACCGTAACGTACCAGCTTTGGCACCCCGCCGATACGGCCGCTTCGGCGGGCTCCTCTCCCACGGCCCCAGGATTGCCCCTACCGGTAGCGGAAAAGCGACGGGATCGAGTTCAATTAGAAATGGATAACAAGCAGTGGCATATTCTCCGGATAGATAGGACCGTCGTGGAATAGACCCGATTACGAGATTCCGTATTCCTTCATTTTATTCAACAGGGTTCGGCGGGTAATTCCCAATTCCTGGGCGGTTAATTCCCGTTTATTTTCATTTTTTTTAAGGGCCGCCAAAATAGCCTGTTTTTCCATTTCCCGCAACGAAAGGATATCCCCCCGCGACCCTTCCCCGGTAGACTGTCCGCCGATAGACTTTTCTCCGATGGACCGATCACCGGTTGCCCCTTCTCCGGCAACCTTTTCCGCCGAAGGGCCAGCGAGTGGGGTTCCCCCAGTTGTAAAGGGGGCCATGTCTTCCGCCGTTTTTTTTGACCCTACGGATTGTCGATCATCCATCTGGGCCCCGGCGAACGAAAAGTCCGAGGGTCTCAATTGATTTCCATCGCAGAGGATCACCGCCCGTTCTACCGCATTTTCCAATTCCCGAACGTTTCCAGGGAAGCTGTACCGGGAAAGCAGGTCCAGGGCCTCGGAAGAAACTTGGATGGTCCCCTTTCCCATTTCGGTAGAGAACCGTTGGGCAAAGGTTTGGGCTAAAACGGGGATATCCTCTTTCCTATCCCGCAGGGGAGGCAGGTGCAGTCGAATGACCGCTAAGCGGTAAAACAGATCCTCCCGGAAGGTTCCCTTCTGAACCGCCTCTTCCAAATTTTTATTCGTGGCCGCCACGATTCGAACATCGATGGGGATTTGACGGCTTCCTCCCAGCCGCATTATTTTCTTTTCCTGTAAAACCCGTAGCAGTTTTACTTGAAGCACCAAGGGCATATCCCCCGCCTCGTCGAGGAACAGGGTTCCCCCGGTGGCAAGTTCAAACAAACCAATTTTGCGAGAATCCGCCCCGGTAAAGGCTCCCTTTTCATACCCAAAGAGTTCGCTTTCCAGAAGATTTTCCGGGATTCCTCCCAGGTTTATGGGGATGAAAGGGCCGTCGGATCGGCGGCTTTGGCGGTGCAGTAACCGGGCCACCACTTCTTTTCCAGTCCCGCTTTCCCCGGTGATAAGGACGGTAGAGTTAGTGGGGGCCACCCGTTCGATCATTCGCCTAAGGGCTTCCATGGCAACGCCCGAACCTATCCAGCCATCGTCTTTCTGTCCCCGAGTCTTGCCGGAAGTACCCTGGACCGAGGCCTCCACCGCCTGGGCCTTGGTCAAAAGCCGGGCCGAATCGATGGCCCGTTTAAGCCGAACCACCAGTTCGTCGGGGTCAAAGGGTTTAACCAAATAGTCCACCGCCCCCCGCTTCATGGCCTCTACCGCGTCGGCGATATCCCCGTGGGCGCTGATCATGATGGTCGGAACATCGGGACCGCTCTCTTTGATCCACCCTAAAAAATCCAGCCCCGACATGCCGGGCATTTTTAGGTCCACGATCACCGCGTCAAAGCGATGCTTTTCCAGAAGACCAATCCCCTCTTCCGCCGTTCCCGCGCCGAGGGCATCCATGGATTCGGTGGCCAAATAGGCGGCCACGGATTCTCTGATGTTCCGTTCATCGTCGATAATAAGAATACGCGGATTGGTTTTTTCTTCGTCGATCATAGGGCTTTTCCCCCGTTATATACCGGTAACTCTACCACAAACACCGTCCCTCCGCCCTCGCGGCTCTGGTAATCCAGCTTTCCTCCCGCCAATTCGGTATACCGGCGGGCTAAAGAAAGCCCCAGTCCCGACCCGGTGGTTTTGGTGGTATAAAAAAGGTCAAATACCCGTTCTCCCACCTCCTGGGGTATTCCTTTTCCCCGGTCGGCTACCCGGATTTCCACCCTATCGGTATGAACTGGGACGGCGGAAATTTCTACCGGCACCGAAGACGGAACTTCCATACTTTCAAAAGCGTTGGATACCAAATTATCCAAGACTTGCCCCAACCGATCCCGATCTATCCGGACGGACAGCCGTTCCTCCGGCAGGGTTTGTACAACCACCCTATCACCGTACCTTTGGGCGAAGGATCGCAGGTAATCGGATAGGGAAAAGACGCTCGCCGTACCGCCGTTAGTGGAAAGGTACTGCCGAACCCGATCGGTGAGCAGGCCAAGCCGGTCAACCTCCTCATCGATGATTCGGGCGTTATGGAGGACCTGGGGGTCGGAGTTTTTCTTTAAAAGGGCACTTTGGATTTTCAAGACCCCCAGGGGATTTTTAATTTCGTGGGAAAGGGTCCGGGCAACTTCCCCCAGGGCAAGAAGTTCCCGATTCCGCGCCTCCTGAGCCCGGTAGGAATCCAAATTTCGCGCCAACCGCAGAAGGCTCCAAAAAGCCAGGATCAGCGCGGCGGCCATAAGCAGGGCGCCGGCGTAGAGGGCGTACTCTCCCCGCCGGAGGGAACCGATACGGTAGGAAATGTACACGAAGCGCCCCGTTCCGGGGAAACCCATCGATCCCTGAGGCCCACCATAGGGGGGAGGTCCCCCCATCATATTGTTAAAATTCATGGACATGCCGGAATTATCGTTCCACTGGGGACGCATCCGACCCCGGCTAAAGGGAAAACCTCCCAGGCTCCGAATCAGGGTTACGGTATCCCCCGAAAATCGGGTCGCCGCGTTGGCGATTTCTGGTTTTAATTGACCCGGGGCTTCCCCAAATTGGTATATCGCTTCTCCCCGAAGGGTATATATTCCAAACCCGCTGACCCCTTCGACCTTTTCAGCGACCCCCACGTCTCCCCGATCGTAGGTTTGAAGTAATTCGGAGGCAAGCTGAAAGGCCCGGTATTCGGCCACAATCCGGATTCGTCCCCGCTCCTGAAAAACGAACACTAAAATACCCGCGAGGGCTAAAAACGATATGAGCCCCAAAAGTGATAAGGCGAGCTTTGTTTCTGACCGGTGCCCCTTTTCGGTGGAAGCACGGGGGGAGGTGAAATATTTCTTAAACATACGGAATAAATATATCGAATTTTTTCTGGTTGTGCGACAGCCCTGGGGTATTATAGTATGCTTACGGTATGGATACACCGAAAAATACAAACGAAGGGGAAGAAGCGCCGGAGGAGCAGAGGCTCCCGGACGAAAAAAAAGCCTGGGAGGGTGCTGAAACCCAAAAATCCTCCTATATGCCTTTTTTTGAATACCGTCCCCACAGTCACGAAACCCTTATCTACGCCACCTACTACGCCCCCCGGGGGCGGCAGAGGCTCTATATGCTGGGAAACGAATTATCCTACCGGTACCTCTACGCCAACGACCTAATCGTGGGAGTAATCGGCGGACCGGGATCGGGGAAATCCACCCTGGTTCGGGGTCTCTTTCCCGGTTTAGAGTTGACCAACGACGACGAGGGGACCAATGTCCGGCAATCTTTGCTGTACAGCTTTAACCCCGAGGATTTTTTTGCCCCCCACACGTTTCATATCGACGTACACTACGAGTTGGCCTTTAAACAACGCTGGGAAATAGCCGAGGCCATTACCGCCGCGGTCAGCCGGGGCCGCCGGGTGGTTATTGAGCATTTTGACCTGATATGGAAAACCCTGGGGTACAACGCTCAAATTCTTTTTGGAATCGGGGAAGAGGTGATAGTCGCCCGGCCAGGGGTTTTTGGGCCCTTTCCCGAGGCCATACGGAACATCGTCAGTAGGACCATAAAATTCCGCCTGATGGCCCATTCGGCGGAAGATATTACCACCATGGTTTTGGAAAAGGACTATAATTTTAAACCCCGGATCCTCCATTCGGACGTAAAACACGGTTTTGTTATCAATTTTACGGAAAAACCCAACTTTGATATCCGGGAATTGGAAGCCAAGGTAAAAAAAATAATCGAACAGGATGTACCGATTTCCGCGGTGGGGGAAGACCACATTCAGGTGGGAACCGAGAGGATCTTTTGTACCGGAGTACGGACCCACGTATCCCGGTCTAGCCAAATTGAAAATTTCAGACTAAGCAAGGAACTGCGCTACCATCCTATTTTTCAGGAGTATATGCTCGTGGGGCGGGTGGGGTACGAAGAAAGCGCGGGGTACGAGGATATATTAAGCACCGCTACCGATTAGGGAGGATAGTTCATGGATATCCAAGACATTATCGAAAAATCGTTTAAGACGGCCCAATTCGAGCCCCTGGGGGGCGCGGACCTTCCTTTTTCCCCGCCCCAGGTTCAGGGAGACCGGCTTACGGTTGAGCCGGCCCTTCTGGAGTACCTTAGCCAAGAGGCTTTTAAATCCATCGCCTTTTATACCCGTTCAAGCCACCTGGCTCTTCTGGCCCAGCGCTTGGAAGAGCCGGACCTTTCGGATAACGACC
>CAYRLW010000092.1:0-5501 GCA_964425215.1 uncultured Treponema sp. | reverse complement strand
GGTCCGCCACGGTGATATCCCCGACTCGGATACGAAGACGGAACAGGTCCAGATTAAACGACGAAACCTCGCTCCGTGCTCCAAACAGGCTTTCAAGCCCCCGCTCTAGGGAACTTTGGAGCAGGGGATTTAAAAAGAAGAGGTAGAAAACCCCCACGGCCGCGAAAAAAGTAAGGACCAGGATAAGGGGCCCCCGTTTAACAAGCCCCCGGTTCGATGTAATCGCCCGACTTAAAGTTTTTAAACGCTTGGCTTCCGAGGCGGTCGTCGGGGTTTTAAAGAAGTACTGGCCTTCCTTTAATTCCGTCTGGGAACGGAGGAATTCTTTGTCCGAACTCAGCTCGATAAAACGGAGAAACCGTTTTTCAAAATCCTTTTCCGGTATGGGCTTTTTAAAAAGGCCCGGTAATTTTAGCGCCATGGGCCTCTCCTAGAGTCCGAGCGCGAAGGACGCGGCGGCGGACAGGGCTTTTATAAGGGCCGAGATGAGGGGAAGTTTGATAAAGGCCTTATAGGCCTTACTTTCCTTGATTTTAGGCGCCCAACGGTTACGGTATAGGGGAACCATAGCCCGAACCGCGAAGAACAGGGGCACCCAGAGCAGTATCCCCGTCACAAGACCTCCCATGACCAGGGAATTGTTAAACCGCGTTAGGGGTGCCAATGGCAGGTTGTACAGATAGGTAAAAAAGCTCCCCAGGGCCGGAATAGTCAGGATACCGTAACCGAAAGCGTCCAGGGGAACCGAAAGCAGACCCACCAAAAGTTTCCCCACCCCCAGGGCCAACAGTTGAAAACCGTAATTGTTTTTAGGAAATAGGGAAATAAAAAAGAGGACCGCCCACAGAAGATTTCCTGTGGGTACAAGGGCCAGCAGAATTCCCCAGGCAAAACCGGAGGCCAGCTGTTCCTTCCGTACGTTGGTGTTCAACGCTACAATGGTTTTCGCTATGGCTTTAAGCATACCCCTACTATGGGTGTATGGGGACTAAAATTGCAAGGGGAAACTATGGGGGGCCGCGAAACCCCGCTGGTCGGACGGGGTCGGCCAGCGGAGGTTCGCGGCGGGGGGCGCGCCAGATGTTTAGTTCTAGTCTGGGATTGCTATGGCGCCCCCCTAAATTCTTGGATCGATAAGGACCTTCAGAGTACCTTCGGTGCCCTTTTGGATCAGTTCGATTCCCTTTTGAAAATCCTTAAGGGGAAGGACGTGGGAGACCAGGGGTTTAACATCGATACGACCTGAAGAAAGCAGTCGGACGGCTTGGATGGAATTGCGGACCGAGGTGTAGGAAGAGAGGATCGTCAGGCCGTGGGAAAAGATGGTAAAGGCGTCCAGGTTGATTTTTGCTCCCTGGGGGGGGACGCCGAAGAGGAGGACTTTGCCGCCGGAGCGGACGTAGGAGAGCGTTTTTTCCATAAGCGCTGGAACGCCCGTAGCGTCGACGACCACGTCGTAATCGTACATTTTTAAGGCATCGAAGGAGGTTTCGACCCTAGCGGCACCGCTTTTTTTTGCCAATTCCAGCCGGGATTGATTTTTATCGATCTGGGTAATCTCGGCGGAACCCTGGAGTTGGATGGTTTTGGACAGGAGGATGCCGATGGGGCCCGCGCCGATAATCAGGACCCGGTCGCCCAGGGCAAAGCCCGCCCGTTGTACCCCGTGGAGGACGCAGGACAGGGGTTCCACAAAGGCCCCGGATTCGAAGGCCAGGTCGCCGATGGGGAAGACGGCCTTTTCAGGGGCCATGGCCAATTCGGCAAAGCCCCCAGGAAGGGTTACCCCTACCCCGTTCCAATTTTCGCAGAAATTTTGTCGGTTATTAAGGCAGGCGCTACAGTTGTCGCAGGCGATGTTCGGTTCCACCGCGACCCGGTCGCCGACCTTGATCCGGTGAACCTTAGCCCCCACCTGCTCCACAACCCCGGAAAACTCGTGGCCCGGAATGACCGGGTAGGTTCCCAGGTATTCGCCCTTAAAAATGTGGATGTCGGTTCCGCAAATTCCCGACGCCATGACCCGAATAAGAACATCGTGATCCGAGACCTGAGGGTCGCTCACTTCTTTTACCACGATGGTTCCTGGCTTTTCAATTACCGCGGCTTTCATTGTATTCCTCCGTATTGCGCAAATTGGCCAAATCGTTAGTGATCGGTCGTAGGGCTTCGTATAATTTTCTATAAACAGGGTAGAACCGCCGGTACGCTTCGATTCCCTCCGGCGACGGGGCTTCGGTGGAAAGGACGCGGGCCATGACGGCGGCCGTATCGAGGTCATCGTAAATCCCCGTTCCTACGGCGGCGGCCATGGCGGCGCCCAGCGAGGTGGCGTTGGTGGGGGCGCTATGGGGCGCCACGGGGAGGGCAAAGACGTCGGCGAAGATACTCCGCCACACCGGGCTTTTTGAGCCCCCACCCAGCAGGGTCAAAGACTTGGGCTGGATGCCCAAATCGGCGTACACGTTCAGCACGTCCTTGAGGGCGAAGGCCACCCCTTCGTACACCGATCGAAGCAGGTTCGACCGGGTATGATGCAGGGAAAGACCCACAAAACTGCCCCGGGCGTTGGCGTCCCAATGGGGGGTCCGTTCGCCCATAAGGTAGGGGGCAAAGAGGACCCCCTGTGCCCCCGGCGCTACGGCGGCCACCTCCGCATCCATGGTTCCGTAGTCTAGGTTTTCGGCTACCAGACCGTGGACCCAATCCACGGCTATTCCGGCGTTCTGCACGGTCCCACAAACGTTGCATTTCCGGGGGTCCAGGTCGAAGAAATTTTGAGTCCTCTGCTGGGGGTCCGCCACCGCCTCCGGCGCTAGGGTGGATATCCAGGCGCTGGAACCGATGTATGCGTAGGCCGAGCTTAAGTCCCGAACTCCCGCGCCCCGACTAGCGCAGGCGGCGTCCCCCCCGCCGTAGACCACCGGTATGCCTTCGGGTACGTTCAGGGCCCGGGACGCTTCCTGGGTCAGGCCCCCGCAAATTTCCGAACTTTGGTGAATTTCGGGAAACTTGGCCGGATCGAGACCCAATTCCTTTATAAGCGTTTCGGACCACCGGCGTTGTTTAATATCCATGGCGCACACGAGGGAAGCGTCGGAAAAGTCCGTCTGCCCCAGACGTCCGGTTAAACGGTAGCGAAGGTAGTCCTTGGAATTGATAAAGAAGGCAGTTTTCCGGTACACCTCCGGAAGGTTTTTCCTCATCCACAGGATCTTAGGCAGGGAAAGATGTTCGTCCGCCCGGTTTCCCGTGAGGGTGTAGTAGTTTTCCGAGCCGATAATCCGCTGGATATCCTTTCGTTCTGCCACGCTTCGGGAGTCCGCGTGGATAAGTTCCCGGTGAAGAGCCTCTCCGGACGCGGAAACCGCCAGGCATCCGTTCATGTGCCCCGACAGGCCGATCGTAGCGATCCGTTCGGAACGCAGATTCCCGGAGGCTTGTATTTCCGCGGTGGCCCGTTGGGCGGCGATCCAAAAATCCTGGCTCTCCTGTTCCGCCCAGCCGGAACCGGGGTAGTAGGTGGGATAGGTCGCGGAAGCCGATAGGAGCTCCTGCCCCTGGGCGGAAAAGACGACGCATTTTAAGCCCGTCGTCCCGATGTCGTACACTAACAGTAAATCTTTTCCAGCCACGGGAAAGCTCCTTTATCTACCTCCGCGATTGTAGCTTACACGCAGGTAAAGGCCCCATCGATGACGATATCGGAACCCGTGGTAAAGGAAGCCCCATCCCCGGCTAGATAAATAAGGGCAGCGGTGAGCTCTTCGGGCCGGCCCATCCGTTTTACCGGGGTCAGGGATTCCCAGGTGGGTATCCATTGGGTGGCCGACAGGGTCATTTTGGTGCCGATATAGCCGGGGCTGATGCTGTTGACCCGGACGTTGTAGGGGGCCCACTCGACGGCTAAGGATTTGGTCAACAGGATGACCCCTGCTTTGGAGGCGTTGTACGCGCATTGGGGTTGGGGGACGTTGACAATATGGCCCGACATGGAAGCGGTGTTGATGATGCATCCCTTTCGGTTTTTTATCATCACCCGGCCTGCCGCCCGGGCGGTTAGGAAGATCCCCGTCAGGTTCACGTCTAAAACCTTCTTCCAATTTTCGTAGGACATGTCTTCGGCCTTTTCGTTGATACAGATGCCGGCGTTATTAAAGGCGATGTCGATGGTTTTGAATTCTTTTAAAATGGTTTCCATCATGGCGTCCACCTGGGCTGGATCCGTTATATCGGTTTTTACGTAGATCGAATTGACCCCCAGGGCCTTTACTTCTTTAACCGTTTGCTCCGCCGATTCGGTATCCGTATCGACGATGGCCACGTCGGCCCCCGCCTCCGCGAAGGCTAAGGCGGCGCTTTTTCCGATGCCCTTGGCTCCGCCGGTTATAAAGGCCTTTTTACCCGTTAAATCAAAACTCTTCATGGTCTTCATAATTCCTCCAAAAAATTATTCTATTAGCCCTTCACGGCACCCATCATTAGGCCCTTGACCAGAGACTTTTGGGTCATCCAGCCTAAAAGGATAGCCGGTAGGATTGCGATGGTAGAGGATGCGGAAAGCTGGGCTATGAACATGCCCTGTTGTTCCCGGAAACGGGCCATATACACCGGCAAGGTGGCGGTGGTATTTCCCGTTAAATTAAAGCCTAGGAAAAACTCGTTCCAGATAAAGACGGCCACCAACAGGCCGGAGGCGATAATACCGGTACGAGCCAGAGGCACAGCGATATGCCACAGTTGTTGGAAACGGCTACAGCCGTCAATTTCCGAGGCTTCTATAATTTCCAAGGGGATATCCGAAATGAAAGAATGGAGCATCCAGACGACGATGGGAATATGAAAACCTATATACGCTATCAACAAGCCCAAGGGGGTCCGGTTAAGGTGGAAGGATTGGTACCAAGTGTACAGGGGGATCAATACGGCCACCGGGGGAAGCAAAATGGTGGTGATAAACCACATATACATGCTTTCGTTGGTGGTCCTTTTTTTAAACTTCCCAAACACCAAAACAAAGGCCGCGGGCATTCCTAAAATTAAACAAACGGAGGTTCCCACGATCACTTGGAAGGCCGAATTGGAAAGGTACAGGTAAATGGTACTATCGCTCAGAACCTTCGCGTAGGTTTCCAGGGTGGGCGTAAAAATGAGGGATGGATTTACCGCCTGGATTTCCGTTTTAAAGCCCGAGATAAACATATACAAAATGGGAAAAAAATAAATAATCGCAATGCCGTAGACCACGACGGCTAGAATAGTCGATCGACTTACACGTCGGAGGCGGAGGGTTCTCTGCGCATCCTGAAAGGTTTTTTTGGTAGCCATGGGATCCTCCTTTTAATTTCCGCTTCGTTTTTTAAGAGATCGGTACAGCATATTTACTGAAATCAGGGTGATCACGACGGTCATGGTAGCCAGAGCGCTGGCCCTACCGACGTTGGAGGCGTTAAATACTTCCATATACACCCCGTAGGGTAAGGTGTAGGATCGGGTTCCCG
>CAYRLW010000091.1:0-5709 GCA_964425215.1 uncultured Treponema sp. | reverse complement strand
TTGACCGGGTAACTCCGGTATTTTTCAAGCCTGGGAGAAAAGGCCAGGGTCTGGCCCTGAAATTTGGGTTACCCCAACAGGGATCGCTTGCAGCGAGGGTAGCTATTTCACAACCCTTTTCTCAATGGTTCTCGTCTTCACATCAGATATGAGCCACTCCTCGTTTTCCTTGAAAAAGGAAAGGGTAGTTTCTTCCTTGGAAAATAGGGAACCCCTGACCGAGGTGGATGTGAAAGTGATTAGTGGTGGAGACGCCTGAATCGAAACAGCCTCGACAGAAAAATCCTTCAGCGCAATTTTTTTGAAACCAGCAACGGCATCGTTTAGCCGTTGTTGATTGAAATCCTTTGCCTTGCCATCAGTTTGCACCATCTCTCGTTTCCGCTGAGAAGACATACAAGAGATGTACATTAGCAGATCGGATTGTTTCAGACTCATGATGAACTTAGAGAATGTGTGTTGAGGCGATTTTAGAGAGCCGTCGAAAACTGACAATATTTTTTCGGTGTGAGAAAGGGCATTGGGATTTGCTTGGGAAAAAAGCCACAGTGGGAAAAAGACGAAGAGAAAGAAAACGGCGAACTTTAAGTGCTTTACCATCCGTCTACCCCTTTTTCTACTTTCGACCAAACCGGAGAGCCAGAGGTTTCATCCCAATACCAGTATTCGTGCGGGATTTTTGAGCAATCAATCACACAGGCGTTCGGGCCCTTTGTAACAGGATTAGCCATTTGCCACGCCTCCGGGATGGACTTACCATCATCGACAGCCGATAAAAAATCACCGATTATCTTTTTGGTTCCCGCAACATCGCTTGGGCCAGCCCAGTTGTTACCAACCAAGTATTTTGGGCCTGTCTTTTCCCAAAGTGCCCCCGGCGACCAATCCCCACCGGCAGCAAACCATTCAGCATAAGCCACCGGGCCAAAACTTTTGGCTCGGAAGTCCTTTATATCAAGGACGGAGCACCCTGAAATGATTGCAACGTCAAGATCACCATCCCAAAGAACATCTGTAGGTGCGGTTTCTTTTTCCAATGAGACCAATTTCCCATCCTTATGATGGCCGTGGCCAGACCAATAGAACCAATCGACCTGATCACGAATCTGCCGGTATTCGCTTGCTGAATCCCAGGCGGAGAACCAGATATTTTGAACGCCAGCATGCTTCACAAAATCCACATTGGCCTTGCTTAAAAGCGCGGAATAATCACCATTATCTCTTGCCTTCCCTCTTTCGAAAAAACCGGAAGTTTTCATCTTGGCATCGAACTCTTCACTGTCAGAGTGGTTGCTTGTATCTGGAGTTTCAAGGGCATTATCGCAGGAGCAATATTCATTTACTTCATCATCCTCATTGCTGGGCAATACGCCGAGTTCGCGAAGTGTCTTTGCTTTATAAACGAACATCACATCGTTCGATCCTGTGTTGTATTTGTAATCTGCCTTTTCAAGTGCTATATCCAAGTAGCCATCTGGCATAGAAGAGCTAGAGTGAATTCGAAGAGGGAACCCAATACTAACAAGATCCTCCAAGGATAACTTTGGGGTAATCCTAAGTAAAACAGTCACCGAATCTTCTGGAGTATCGGAATTCCCATAAATCTTGGGCCAATCATTATATTGGAATTCAAAGGAAATACTGGGAAACCGGACCCAGACGGTGCTTTCCCCTTTAATTTTCCAGACCCAACCACGGGGCCTATCGTGAGAAGGAACGATTTCTTCCAATTGGCAAGCGGCATCGCCTATGATTTTATAATTCCCGAAACGGGATGGTGAAAAGGTGTAATCAAGCCCGCCTGAGATCGGACTACTTATACTCCCAATTTCCGAATGCCAGGCCACATCATCGAGAATTAGCTTATAGACGCCGTTCAACAAAGGTATTTCAATACGACTTGTCGTCGAAGGCGCTGATGTCGGGAGGGGAACCTTTGGTTTCAGAACAAAAACGAAGAGCTTCGTTTCACCAAAATTCATTTCCGCGGTTTTTGGGTCAACGTAGTATTCAACAAGGTTATTGATGTCCTCGACATCAACAGTAAATTTCTTTTCCGTGAATTCGATATCGGTTCCTTCGTCGAAGACGAGAAAAGACTGGAGTTTTACAACGGTTTCAACTGGCTTCTCGAAGGTGGGAACATACGTGAAGGAATCGGAAGGGTCGTTTCCGGGGCAAGACCAAGCTAGGCGCACCTTGTCTGACGTAGCTGGAGAGATTTCCGAAGAAGGGATCGCCGGTTGGATCTCTATCGGCGAGGAAAGGCCGGATTGAGGATTCCAAGAAACGTCTTGCCCTTCGAAGGAAACGGAACCCTCTTTGATCGTGAATGTTCTACCGGCTGGGGCAACGGCTTTCTTGGGGAATTGTTCGTCGGGGAGGGTGCTGAGCAAGGGATTCCAGAAGGGCGGGGCCACCGCCCACAAGTCGGCTCTGGCGGCAGAAATCACAAACGTCTCATCATAGGGCTTTTGAGGGTTGGTCGACCAAATCCGGACTGTGACCGTTGCCAGAATGGTGAGAGGCCCTTCCTTGTCGATGGTGACCTCGGCCTTCAAGGGGGGATTGCTCACCGTAAGGGGCTTTTCCGTTGTCGGCGAAGTGAAAGCCTTCCATTCGATGGCTTCTACCTTGGCCTTCATAAGACCAGGGACCCAATCGACTTCCTGAGCCCATGAGGTGACTTCGGTTTCACCCAGTTTCACCCCCAAGGCCAGGGGAACCGTCTTCGTAGAAAGCGGAACCACCTTCCGGGTTGGTGAAATCCTGACAGTGATCGGCTTCACCTGAAACTTTACTTCGTCGCGAAGGCCATTCTCTTTGATTTCCCCCACCAACGCCCATTCCCCCGTTTTGTCAGGAGTGAAATTGATGGGCGGTCTGTCCGATGGCGGAATCCATTGTTCTTTGTTCAAGGCCCAAACGATCTTCCGCCAGAGATCGAGATTCTGGTCGGAATCGGGGGGAGGGTCGATGTTGGTTCGGACGGGAACAGGATGCTTGAGGGGATAGGCAAAACCGGCCACCGGGGACTTTATCTGGAACCCCTCGGTTACGGTCAGGTTGACCGCCGACGAGCCAGTGGCCCCCGCCTCAGTCTCGGTATCCTCTTCCTCGAATCGGACCGCTGTTCCGGCCCGGATTTCGTACGTCCCCGTTCCTTCCTTGGGTTCAAACTGGAAGGCGAAATCGATTCCCTTTCCTTTGGACGTCTCTTTCTTCAGGGTTGCTGACCATTCCAACGCATCCACAGCCTGGCTTACATACCCGTCGAGGAGGTTGATTTCCCCTCCTGTCGCAGTGATTCGGCCATTTCCCATTTGGGGTTTGGCAACAATCGACCCAGAGAAATCCACCTTCTGATTCTGGCCAATCGGAGGAGGAGCGGCCGGAACGATTTCCACATCGAGCAAATCAGCAGGATTGGGGAAGGCCTTAATTTTCTGCGCTTTTGACAGCGGCAGGAGCCCTTCGACGGCCTTTGTCCTCTTCTTTTTGGCATGGCCTTTCCTGCCCAGTTCATCCCAACCGAGATAGGCCCGGGTGATGAGGTTCCCTTCGGTTTCGAGGGCCGGATCATCATAGGCGAGTTTCGTCAGGAACCCATCTTCCTCATCGGGCATGATCACCGTATCGAACTGGTCGAAAAAATGGGCCGGATGAAGAGCGACGATCCCAAGGGGGAGGGAATCTGGGAAAAGAGTCGATTTGGCCAAAACCCACGGTGGATCCAGGAAGAGCTCTTCCGATTTCGCAAATTTTCTCTTGACCTTGTCGATCTCGACCTGAAGGCTTTTGAGGCGAATCAGGCGGGAAGTGTCGAAAATTATCCCTTTCGGGAACTTCTCGTATTCGACTGATCCAGAGGCCGGGAAAACCCCGACCAAAGCCGATTCTTCCGGAACATAGGTGTAATTGTACTTTTCGCCCTGCCAATCAAGGGTCAGTTCGATTTCATTCACCAGTTCGATGACCCCGGGGGTTTTGAAAATGGCCTTTGTTGCCGTAGCAAGCGGGTCTTCAATCGTCACCGTGCCCGATGACGCAACGGTTTTCCAATGGGATTTTTTGACCAGGATCGTTCCCGCACCTTCGCTGATCGGATTTTCTGAACCTTCCTTAAGATCAAGATCGAAATACCCAATAATTCTCCTCGATGCTTCGATGGAGATAGCCGTTTCCTTGAAGTTGTCAACCAACTCAAACTGGCGGCTGACGCCAACTGATGGGTTCACCTGAATCGGGTAAATGCTGGTCCACGCAAAAAGATCCCAATGACTTACCTGGTCAGGAAACTCAGGAAGTGAGAAGGTGAAAAAGACAGATACGTCAACATCCAACACACTCTTGCCCATTGTTAGAGAGATTTCAGGCCCTTCAATTGTCTCCTGGCTCTCTCCATGGCCAATTTTCCAAACAATCTTATCAATCGACCAAACGGCATCCGGATTGGGGCGAAAATCTGTCGCGAAAAATAGTTTGTTTCCTTCAAAGGCGTATTCCGTTTTCGGGGTCGCAATGAAGAGGTAAAAGCCGCCGTCAGTTGAGCCCCCGCCCAAGGTTTTTTGTAGCATCCACAGACTGCTTGTCCTGTAACAACCACGGTTTTGAACGCCTTTGGGGAATACCAGATACTCAAAATACCTTTTTCCCGCTTTGTCGGTCAGAATGTTAATCGTGACGAAGCCAGGGAAGCGGGAACCAGGGGCGATTCTGGCAACCTCCAGGGTGATGGAAGCAACGATGGTTGCATCACCCGGCGGAGGATCGGCCGGAGAGGGAGAGGCCCCGATGGAAAAAGACCAGGAAGCGGAAGCCTGGTTTTTCCCTGCGTCCGTGAGGATGACGGAAACAGTGTGGGTCCCGAGAGAAAAGACCCCATCGGGGGAAAGCGGCGGCCGGAAAACCGCCAGGCGATCATTTTCAAGGGAAGTCGGAACGACCTTCCCATCAACGGTCATACGGATCTGGACCGGCTTTTTGTCTGCCACGAAGGAAATCCAACACTCCGGGAATAGGGTTCCGGCTTCGTTTCGTGGCCCTGAATCAAGAACCGCCAAGGGTTGTTCTGCTCTGAAGCAGGCGGGAACGGTCAGTTCGAGACCTGCCAGCGTGGCTTTTCTGGCAGGAACGGCTATTGGACATGCTTTGGATTTGGCTAAGGAAACCGCCTGAGACTGATCGATGCGGCCAGTGACCGCCTGTTGAAACTCCTCGACCTTTTCAGCCGAGATCTTGGTATCCCCGTGCAGGGCCTTGAATTTGAGGGCTTCGGCGACGGCCAGGGCCAAAGGAAGATCGGCGTCATTCAACGAGGACAACGCGCCTGGAATGTCCGTAGAATAGCCACTCAACAGGTTTTCCAGGGGGGAAGCCGATGGGGTTTCCGGCTGGGCTGCGAGAAAGAACGTTCCCGCCAGAATCAAAACCAGGAGCGCTAGGACAACCCGGACTGAACGCCGTTTCATGACAACCATCAAGCCCCCTCCGAATGAAACCTCTCAAGCATTCTACCGGATTACCCGTCAGGGAACAACTTCCGGGGCGCACCCGCGCCGCGCGCGGGGGCAGCGGGACGGGGAGCGCCGGGCTTCCGATCAACCAGCAGCATTGATTGCAAAACGGACAGAGGGCGGGCCGGCCCCGTCTCCGACGGGGCCGGCGGGTGTGTGCCGTGGTGGGGCGGGGAAGTTTGCATAACCCTCG
>CAYRLW010000090.1:0-6353 GCA_964425215.1 uncultured Treponema sp. | reverse complement strand
TCCCCAGAGAATTCCAAAAGCATAGTGTTTGCATAGCAATGTAAGTATAGGGTTGCCAATACGGACCTGTCAAAAAGATATCGTACACGCATATTCTTGACCTTCTCATGGTATAGGGGTATCATTCCTACCCACCTTGGTTCTGACGTGACCGAGGGATTTCTGTGAGGAGGATCTATGAAGAAGATTGCTGTTTTAGTCGTAGCGGCGGCTCTAGCGTTGGTCGCCGTATCGTGCGGACAAAAGAAAGAAGCGGCGGCTCCCGTGGCGGCGAGCGCGGCCCAAAAGCCCACCACCACGGTTCGGCTGTTGACCGATGCCACGGGTATCGACGACAAATCCTTTAACGCCGCCGCGTGGCGCGGTATTTTGGCGTTCTACGGTGACACCTGGGACAATCCTTCCCAAAAGGGCAAAGCCTACGATGTGGTTACCGCCCAAACCCAGGATATGTACATTCCTAACCTGAAGCAGGCTTCGGACGAAAAGTACGATCTGATCATCGTTACCGGGTTTACCTGGGCCGACGCTTTAAACCAGGTGGCTCCCCAGTACCCCAACCAAAAATACATGATCGTGGACGTGGATTGGGTCAACCAACCTAACGTTATGCAGGTTACCTTCTCCGAACACGAGGGTTCCTACTTGGTCGGTGTGGCGGCGGCTTTGAAAGCCCAGGCTGATAAGATTAAGAACCCCAAATTCGGCTTTATCGGCGGTATCCCCGGCCCGGTAATCACCAAATTCGAGGTGGGCTACGTACAGGGCATCCTTTCGGTGATTCCGAACGCCAAGGTGGTGGATTACTACGCCAACGATTGGGGGAAACCCGAATTGGCTAAAGCTCAAGCGAAAAACTGGTTTGATTCGGGCGTATACGCCATTTTCTCCGCCGCCGGCGGAACGGGCAACGGGACCATCGCCCAAGCCAAGGAATACCGCTCCCAGGGCAAGAACGTATGGGCCATCGGGGTCGATTCGGACCAGTACGAGGATGGAATCTACGCCGATGGAAAGTCCGCTGTGTTGACTTCCATGATCAAAAAAGTAGAGACCGCCTCTCAGGTTGGGCTTGAAGCCGTAAAGGGTGGCACCTTCAAGGGCGGGGTCATCGTTTTGGATACCAAAGCTGGTGGTGTGGGCTTCTCTTCCAAGAATCCCGAATTGGGGGCCGATGTGGTTTCCCAGGTGGAAGCGATCCGAGCTAAAATTGTGGCCGGCGAAACCAAGGTTGCCGCGACGTACGCCGATGCGAAAAAACTTCCCGGTTTCCCCCAGAACCTACAGGCTAAGGATACCCAGTAGTTTTACGTAATCCTTGGGCCGGTTTTTCTAAAAAAAGGGAAAACCGGCCCTTTTTGTAAGGAGGCGGACATGCCGGTGAACGCGATCGAAATGATCGATATCACAAAAATATTCCCCGGGGTCGTAGCGAACGATAAGGTTCGTTTTGAAGTTTTAGACGGGGAGATCCACGCCCTATTAGGAGAAAATGGGGCCGGAAAATCTACCCTTATGTCGATTCTCTTTGGGCTCTACGAACCCGATTCAGGGACGATTAAAATCCGGGGTAAGGAAGTCCGAATTCGCAGTCCCAACGATGCGACAAATTTAAAAATAGGCATGGTGCATCAACATTTTAAACTGGTCCACAATTTTACGGTGACCGAAAATATTATTTTAGGATTGGAACCCCGAAAAGGAAACGGCAACGTGGACCTGGCGGGGGCGGAAAAGCGGGTGGCCGAATTGTCGGCCCGCTACGGTTTAGCGGTGGATCCCCGGGATAAAATTGAAAATATCACCGTGGGGATGCAACAGCGGGTGGAAATTTTAAAAATTCTATACCGGGACGCGGATATTTTGATATTCGACGAACCTACTGCCGTATTGACTCCCCAGGAAATTGACGAACTATTGGAAATCCTCCGACGTTTGCGCTCGGAAGGGAAGACCATCGTTCTTATTACCCACAAACTAAAGGAAATTAAGGAAGCCGCGGATCGGTGTACGGTTTTGCGGCGGGGAAAATATATAGGTACGGTCCAGGTTGCGGACGCTACGGAAAGCGAACTGGCCGAAATGATGGTTGGCCGGACGGTGAGTTTTAGGATCGATAAAAAGCCCTGTGAACCGGGAGAATTGGTCCTTAAAATTGATAACCTGACCGTGATTGGTTCGAAGGGTGTTCCCGCTGTTCGGGGCCTCTCTTTGGACGTCCGCGCGGGCGAAGTGGTCGGCGTGGCGGGGGTCGATGGAAACGGGCAGTCCGAATTGATCGCCGCTATCGCCGGGCTTCTGCCGGTAAAATTGGGAACCATCTATCTAAAGGATAAAAACGTAACCCATGCGAAAATCCGGGATAGGATCCAGGCGGGGATAGGGCTTGTACCCGAAGATAGGCACAAACACGGTCTCGTGCTGGACTTCCGGCTCGATGAAAATCTTATCCTTAAAAGTTTCCGTAAAAGTCCCTATTCCAACCGATGGGGTTTTTTGGATTTTGAAGCCACCGCCCGGCACGCGGAAGACTTAATAGCCCAGTTCGATATTCGTGCTGGATCGGGTCCCGCCACACCGGCGAAATCCATGTCCGGGGGAAACCAGCAGAAGGCGGTCATCGCCCGGGAAATTGATCTTTCCCCCGATCTGTTGGTGGTCGCCCAACCAACCCGGGGTCTGGACGTGGGGGCCATCGAGTATATCCATCGGCGTATTATCGAGGAACGGGACAAGGGAAGGGCGGTGCTTTTGGTTTCCTTTGAATTGGACGAGATCCTTAATCTATGCGACCGGATCGCCGCGGTTTCCAAGGGCTCGGTGGTGGGGGTCCTTTTGGCCCAAGAGGCGGATGAACGGAAGATTGGCGCCATGATGGCCGGTGTGGGTGCCCAAAGCTCCGCCGTTTCTACCCCAGGGCCCTCGTCCGCTTCTCCGGCAAGCCCCTTGGCTTCCTCCGGGGGGGCCTTAAAAACGGGTGAACATACCAACACAGAGGGAGGGGCCCATGTCCGCTAGGTCTTCCGTATCATTACAGGATAGAATTTTAGATAAGTTCACCTCCTCCGATGCCCTCGTGTCGGTGGTGGTGGTAATTTTAGGCTTTTTGGTGGGGACCATTCTGGTCGCGGCGGTGGGCCGGGACCCCGGGGGGATGTATTCGGCCATTACCCAGGTGCTTACCGGCTGGGACTTGCGGCGGGGGGTCTGGAACGCCCGGTATATCGGCGAATGGCTCGTCATTTCCATGCCCCTTATCCTCTGCGGTCTTTCCATGGCCTTTGCCGCCCGGACGGGGCTGTTTAACATAGGCGCCGAGGGGCAGTATATCGTGGGTCTAACGGCGGCCCAATTTGTGGCCCTCTACGGCCCCCCGATCCCGGTTCTCCACTGGTTTTTAGCGGTCCTGGCGGCCCTTGTCGCCGGGGCGGTGTGGGGTGGTATCGTCGGAATCCTAAAGGCCAAGTATAACGTTTCCGAGGTCGTGGCCACCATCATGCTCAATTATGTCGCTTTTTTTAGCTCCCGGTTTTTGACCATGCTTATCCCCGGATCCAACACCTATCGAACTCCTAATTTCCCCACCACAGCTTTGTTGGATAGCAAGTTCCTTCAGGCCTTGACCAACGGTTCCCGGCTGAACGACGGGCTCTGGTTGACCCTCCTGTCGGTATTATTTTTCTGGGTCGTGATTGGCCGAACCCGATTGGGTTTTAGCCTTAGGGCGACGGGACTAAACAAGGAAGCTGCCCGGTACGCGGGAATTAATGTGAATAGCGGAATCACCACCGCCATGGCCATTTCCGGCGCTTTTGCGGCGCTGGCGGGGGCCATCGTCGCGTTGGGGGCCTTTACCTACGGCCGGGTTTTGGGCGGTCAGGATGGATACGGGTTTAACGGCATCGCGGTCGCCCTGGTGGGCAACAGCACCGCCTGGGGGACGGCCCTTTCGGGGCTCCTGTTCGGAATGCTGACATCCGCCCAGCCGCTTATGCAGAGCCGCCAAATACCTAAGGAAATTACGTCTATCATTATGGGCTTAGTGGTCGTCTTTATCTCCCTACGGGGAGGAGTTCGGATGCTCCTGGAATGGAGGATGAAAGAATTGGCCCGGAAAGGAAGGGTTACCGAATGAGCGGATTTTTTAAGACTATTGTGGACATGCTCCCCTCTATCTTGATGATCGTTTCTCCTATTCTGATCGCCGCGGTGGGCGGGATGATCAGCGAGAAATCCGGGGTCGTTAACATCGCCCTGGAGGGGCTTATGGGAATCGGCGCCTTCGCCGCCGCAGCTACCCACGTTTTACTGGAATCGAAAACGGGGCTTTCCATCCCCATTGCCCTGTTGATCGCCACCGTGGCGGGTATGGCCTTCGCGTTAATCCACGCCTTTGCTTCCGTCACCCTGCGGGCCGACCAGGTGGTCTCCGGTACGGGGATAAATCTTCTTTCCCTAGGAATTACGGTGTTTCTTTGCCAAATCATTTTTCACCAGGAACGGACCGAACCCTTCCGGCTCGGAATGCTCCCCGGTTGGGGCGGAATTTACCCCACCGCGTGGATCGCCCTGGTGGTGCTCATCCTGGCCTGGTATTTTCTGTACAAGCGCCCCGTGGGACTGAGACTCCGGGCCTGCGGGGATCACCCCCAAGCGGCGGCTTCTGCGGGAATTAACGTGGTAAAAATTCGGTATATGGCGGTCTTAATTTCCGGAGCCCTAGCCGGGCTCGCCGGGGCCAGCCTTGTACTGACCCAGACCATCCAATACACGGTGTACACGATTAACGGGGCGGGATTTATAGCCCTGGCCGCCGTATCCTTTGGCCGCTGGCTTCCCAAGGGTATCCTGGGTTCCTCCATGCTTTTTGGAACCTCCGTGGCCTTGGCCATCTATATGGTCAATATCCCCTCGCTTCGCGTTTTGCCCAGCGAATTCTTTAGCGTTATGCCCTATATTATCACCCTGGTTACGCTGGTGCTCTTTAGCGGGAAAGACTACGCTCCTCGAGCCGCGGGCCAGCCCTTTGATAAGGGCCGTAGTTAGAAGGATGGACATCCATGGAAATCGGTAAAACAATCTACGGTCCCGGGAAGGGTACTCCCCATAATACCGCGAAGCCCGGAGAAATCGCTCCCACGGTGCTCATGCCCGGAGACCCCCTGCGGGCCCAGCACGTGGCCCAAACGTATCTTTCCGACGTAACGCAGTTTAATCAGGTCCGGGGGATGCTCGGTTTTACGGGAACCTACCGGGGCCGGAAGATATCCATTATGGGTTCCGGTATGGGAGGCCCTTCGATGGGCCTTTATTCCTACGAACTATTCGTCCATTACGGGGTAGAACGGATTATCCGTATCGGTACCTGCGGCGGCTTGACCGAGGATGTGGAGGTGGGGGATATCCTTTTTGCCCAATCGGCTTCCACGGATTCAAACTACGCATCCCAGTACGATCTTCCCGGTACCTTTGCCCCCTGCGCTGACTACGGTCTTCTGGAAAAGGCCGTAGCTTCCGCCCGGGAACACGGGATTCGACACTGGGTGGGTAACATTTTTTCATCCGATGTATTCTCCCTATACAACGCCCGGGGGGAAGAGGGCTGGAAAAAATGGGCCCGAATGGGTTGTGCCGGGACGGATATGGAATGTTACGCCCTGTATTGTAACGCCGCCTACCTTCATAAACGGACCCTCACCATCCTTACCTGCTCGGACTCCAACGTGAATCACGTAGAGATGAGCCCCGAAGAACGGCAAACCGCGTTGAATCACATGTTTACCATCGCCTTGGATTTTGCGTAATTGGGGCTGTCTGATCCCTGGCGAAATGTATCGGACCACCATAATTAACGGAATTCCTATCTTGACCTGTTCAAGAAATACGCGGATAATTTGAAATCTATGGAAACTATGACCGGAGAAAAAAAATATAAACGATCTCGCCAACGGGAACGGATTCTGGCCCTGCTTCGGTCTACCAAAACCCATCCGACCGCCACCTGGGTGTACGACGAACTAAAAAGGGAATTTCCCGACCTAAGCCTGGGGACGGTTTATCGGAACCTGCATATTCTTCACGATCAGGGCCTTATTCAGGTTCTGCAATTCGGCAGTACCTTTGACCGTTTTGATGCCGTCACGTCCCCCCACTATCATTTTATCTGCGTCAACTGCGGTAAAGTGGAGGATATTGACGTGCCGGTTCACGGAGACTTGGACGAACGGGTCAGCAAAGCCATAGGCCGGCATATTATCGGTCATCGGTTAGATTTCTTCGGCCTCTGCGACACCTGTTCCCAATAAGTACCCCGCCCCAGGACCCCCAGCAAACTCTTTATCCCCGCCGCCCGT
>CAYRLW010000089.1:1432-6882 GCA_964425215.1 uncultured Treponema sp. | reverse complement strand
AGAAAATAATTTTTATATAGAGAGGCTCTTTCAAAACTCAGAGAGTTTTGAAAGAACCTCTAGAGACAGAATCTCCTGGATACCCCAGGGATACCTGGAAATACTATATAGAAATATGGCATACTGTGGCCCGATTGATCAATGCGGAGGATGAACGTGTATAAACCAGTGGACTCGAAGGTTGAATTCCCCAAAATGGAAGAAGAGGTTTTAAAATTTTGGGAAGAGAACGATATTTTTAAAAAATCCATAACCCAACGGGAGGGTGCGGAGGAATTTGTCTTTTACGATGGTCCTCCGTTTGCCACAGGACTTCCTCACTTTGGACATTTTGTGCCTGGAACCATAAAGGATATCATTCCCCGCTACCAAACCATGAAGGGTAAAAAAGTAGAGCGGCGTTTCGGGTGGGATTGTCACGGCCTTCCGGTGGAAAACCTGATAGAAAAGGAATTGGGATTGAATTCCAAGACCGATATAGAAAAATTCGGTATCGCCGAGTTTAACGAAGCCTGCCGTTCTTCCGTGTTACGGTACGTGAACGAATGGAGGAGCATCGTAACCAGGCTGGGCCGTTGGGTGGATTTTGACAACGATTATAAGACCATGGACCCCGACTACATGGAATCCATCTGGTGGGTCATGAAGGCCCTCTGGGAAAAGGGCCTTTTGTACGAGGGCCACTATATCCTTCCCTACTGTCCCCGTTGTTCCACGGTCCTTTCCAACCACGAGTTGAACCTGGGGGGGTATAAGGACGTTCACGACCCGGCCATTACCATAAAGTTTAAAGTAACCGGTACCGTGGAGGGGAGCCCCGCTTTCCAACAGGGGGATTTAAAGACCCTAGCTGATGGGGCCACGTATCTTTTAGCCTGGACCACCACCCCTTGGACACTGCCGTCCAACCTGGCCTTAACGATGGGCCCGGACATTGATTACGTGCTCGTGGTCGATGGGGCGGAACGGTATATTTTAGCGGAGGCCCGCCTGGATGCCTATTATAAAAAGAGCGAAGATTACCACGTCCTGTGGCGGAAAAAGGGACGGGACCTCTTGGGTCTTACCTACGAACCCCTGTTCCCTTATTTTAAGGAAGCGGCAGCCCAAAACGCCTTCCGAACCTACCCGGGAGATTTTGTTTCCACCGAAGACGGTACGGGCATAGTTCATACCGCCCCGGGGTTCGGTGAGGACGACCAACGGGTTCTAAAGGGTACGGGGGTCCCCACGATTTGTCCCGTGGACGCAGAGTGCCGATTTACCGAAGAGGTGGGGGATTACAAGGGTCTGTTCGTTAAGGACGCGGACAAGGCTATCATGGATAGGCTTAAAGCGGAGGGCAAACTGGTCAAACGGGATCAGATCCTCCACGCGTACCCCCACTGCTGGCGGTGTTCCAGCCCCCTGATTTACCGGGCCATAGGGTCCTGGTTCGTGGATGTGACCAAAATCAAGCAGGCCATGTTGGACGCCAATCAGCAAATTCATTGGGTCCCGGACCATATCAAGGACGGCCGTTTTGGCAAATGGCTGGAGGGGGCCCGGGATTGGGCCATCAGCCGGAACCGGTACTGGGGTAACCCCTTGCCGATTTGGAAATGCCCCGATTGCGGCAAAACCATCTGCGTCGGGAGCCGCAAGGAATTGAAGGACCTTTCGGGGGTGGAGGTTACGGATCTGCATAAACACTTTGTGGATCAGATAACCATCCCCTGCGAATGCGGGGGAACCATGCATAGGATCCCCGAAGTTTTGGACTGTTGGTTCGAGTCTGGGGCCATGCCCTACGCGCAAAACCACTATCCCTTTGAGAATAAGGAATTTTTCGAATCCCACTTTCCCGCGGATTTTATCAACGAAGGGCTCGATCAGACCCGGGGCTGGTTTTATACCCTCACGATCCTTGCGGCGGCGCTTTTTGATAAGCCGGCTTTTAAAAACTGCATCGTCAGCGGTTTGGTTTTGGCTTCGGACGGGAAAAAAATGTCCAAAAGCCTGAGAAACTACACGGACCCCATGGAGGTGGTTAATAACTTTGGCGCCGACGCTCTACGGCTTTTTTTAATGCACTCCGCGGTGGTCAAGGCGGACGATCTTCGGTATTCCGATGATGGGGTGCGGGACGTGCTTAAAAGCATCCTCATACCCCTGTGGAATTCCTACAGCTTTTTCGTGACCTACGCGAACATCGATCAATTTGTTGCCCAGGGGCGGCCCGAAAATCCGTCCAACCCCCTGGATAGGTGGATCCTTTCGGTATCCGAAACCCTGATTGAAAAGGTTAGCCAAGCCCTGGACGCCTACGACATGTCCCGGGCCATCGACCCCATCGTGGAATTTATCGACCTATTGAACAATTGGTACATCCGTCGTTCCCGCCGCCGCTTCTGGAGAAGCGAAAACGATTCGGATAAGGCGGAGGCCTACGGAACCCTGTACAGCGTGCTAAAGACCCTGACCCTTGTGGCGGCGCCCTTTATGCCCTTTACCACCGAAGCGATTTGGCAGAACCTCCGGTCCGAATCGGATAGTCTTTCGGTTCACCTGGCCGATTTCCCCCAAGTTCAGGAAGCCTTTCGGGATAGGGATTTGGAGTTTAAAATGTCCGTGGTTCAACGGGCGGTTTCCATGGGCCGGTCGCTCCGGTACCAACAGAACATTAAGGTCCGTCAGCCCCTAAAAACCGTAGAGTTGGTTACCCGATCTCCGGAAGAAAAAAAGGTCCTCCTGGAAATGGAAGAAATTATCCGGGAAGAATTGAACGTTAAAACCGTGATTTTCCGGGATAACGAGGAAGATTTGGTAGAATACCAGGCCAAGGCGAATTTCCGGGTCCTGGGTAAGGAACTGGGAAAGGATATGAAGTCCGCCGCGGAAAGGATAGAAAGCCTCAGTCAACAGGAAATCCAGGGCCTTTTAGATGGGGCGGTGCTTTCCATCGATGTGGCGGGCCGTTCGGTGGATTTGACCGCCGAAAAAGTAGAAGTTCGGCGGATCGAAAAGGCAAACTTAAAGGTCCTTAACGAAGGGACCTTGACCGTAGGTTTGGATACGGAGGTGACGGAGGAGCTTTCAATGGAGGGAGATGTGCGGGATCTGGTTCGAAGCGTGCAGAATCTTCGCAAAGAATCGGGCCTGGCTGTCACCGATCGGATTGTTCTTCGTCTCTACGGTTCTCCCCGGTTAAAAAAAGCCTGGGAAACCTTTAACGATTATATCGCTTCCGAAACCCTAGCGGTCTCTATCCTATGGGAACGGGTGGATGGAATGTTCAGCGTAGAGGCGGGGGACGATTCTTGGTCCGTGGCCTTGGCTAAGGCTTAGAAAGCGGATGCGAATTTTTCGGTTCCTGGCGCTTCTTCCCCTGCCTCTGGCGTTGTTTCTCGGCTCCTGCGCTTCGGTCAGCGAAACCGTGGGACCGGGAAGCGGTTCTCCCCTGGAACGGCTGGAAGGAGGGGGGCGGGTCTATTTCTTCGCGGACCCGCACAAGATCCGTCCCCTGGTGAGCGCCGTGTTGTCGGAAAACGTTTCCCTGACGAAGGACCTCCGTTCGTCGGACTTTCAAGCCCTTATCAATAGGACAAGCTCCGTCGTCGGCGCCCTGTACCCAAAGCAAACGGATCGATCCTACCTGATTTTAGCCCAGGGGGATTACCCCTCCGTACGGATGAATTTTTCTCTCTGTTGGGACAGGAATTGGAAATCAAAAAAGTCCGTCTCCGGACTTTCCTATTGGCGTTCGGAGGATAAAAAGGTTTCTCTTTACCTGTCACCTCGCTGGGTTTCACTTTCCGATGGGGACCCCATTATCCAGGGCTCCGGAAATCATATTCCCGATGGCTTTGACCGAATGTCCCGGGGTGCCCTGCTGGCCGCCTGGTCCGATGATTCATCCCAGTGGAATCGGTTTCTCTCCTTTGCGCCGATCCGCATCCCCATAGACCGACTTCTCTTTGCCCTGTACTCCACGGCGGATGGAAAGGGAACCACCGTGGTACTGCGCCTGCAAACCCCTTCGGTAAGCCAAGCCCGTTCGGTGGGAGCCTTGCTTTCAATCGGCCGGCGCGTAATGCTCAACCAAGGGGATGGGGAAAATCCCTGGCTAGCCATCCTTTTCACGAATCCCCCGGTGGTGGAGAATACGGACGTGGTAATTAGTTCCTCTCCCTTAAAGGATGGGGATTTGGCTTTACTTTTTAAGTCCCTTTTAGTATATTTGGACCATTAAAGGGTTCTTAGGACCCTTAAAAATCCTTTAAAATATATTCAGCGAGGATTAACTTCATGCCCACCTACGAATACGAATGTAAGTCCTGCGGTTATGTTTTTGATGCCTTTCAAAGCATGAGTGACCCGCCTTTAACTACCTGTCCCGAATGCGGAAAGTCCTTACGTCGAATTATTAACGGTGGCTCGGGAATCATTTTTAAGGGTTCCGGTTTTTATGTAACCGATAAGGGAGGGAATAAATCTTCCTCCAGCTCCGTCGCTTCGGATAAAAAGAAGGGTAAACCAGAGTCCGGTAAGGCTGAAAGTACACCTTCTGCGGCTCCCGCTCCCGCTCCCGCTGAAAAGGCCGTCGGCTAGTTTAGAGCCGTGGAAAGCCCGTTACGGTATTTCCTCTTTTACGACCCAGTCTTTCTACGGTTGTCCTCATACCTTAAGAATTCCCCTTGGGGTCCTCCCGTGGGTGTTTCTTCCTTTGTATCCTTACCCCCGGATAGGGGGCTTTATAAAGAATATTTTGCCTTTTTATACGCCCTGTTTGGACCCCCACAAAGGGTTTTGCCTTTCCAGCAAAGCCGGGTTCTTCAGTGCGTTTTTTTATATCCCCAGACCTTCGCCCTCCAGACCACCCTGGTTTCTCTGGGGATAGCCGAAGCGCTCCCTAAAAGTATCGCCATTTCCGGTTCCCTCTCCTTTCCCAGGGCCCTGCTGGAGTTTCGATACGCCCGGGATACCCTGTTATCCCTCGCGGTCGCTGATGGGGAACCGATACGGATTGCCCTACCCGAGGGTGATGGTAAGCGGTACCGGCGTTTGGACGGGCGCGGCAGTACCCCCCTACTTAGCGACACGGTGGATAGGGCTTCCCTGCTATTTGCCGAAGCTCTGGTCCAGGAATCGGTGATTTCTTCCTATATCCTTCATGGGAAAACGTGATGGGAGGAAAACCTCGCTTTTTTTGCGAATCCTGCGGCAAAGAGGTACCCCTGAACGCCTCCCGTTGCCCCCACTGCGGGAGGGTTTTTTCGGATGTCCATTGCCCCGCCTGCGGTTTTTCGGGCCCCGCTTCCCTATTCTCCTCCGGGTGTCCCGTATGCGGCTACTCGGCCCCCTCAAGCCAGGAACGGGGCGGGGACAGGGGTGGCAAGAACCCCCTTGGGGGTGTGGAAAAACTTCCCCCCTGGGTGATCGTGGTGACGGTGGCCGCTGTGGTGGCGGTT
>CAYRLW010000089.1:0-1332 GCA_964425215.1 uncultured Treponema sp. | reverse complement strand
AAGCCGGACGTATCGATCCGGTACCCGTGTCGGAGGACCAGGGGAGCGCCGCAATCGGGGCAAAGGGTCAGGTTTCCTTCCCCCGCCACGTTGCCAATGTACACGTACTGGAGTCTATTTTGAGCAAGGGACTCCAGGTGTTTTAAGCTGGATACCGAGGTTGGCGGGGCGTCGTAGCGGTACGCCGGTCTGTACGCGCTGAGGTGCCAAGGAATAGCGGGGGATAGGTGGGCGATAAAATCGATGAGGGCGTTTATCTCCCCATCGTTGTCGTTGAGCCCCGGAACCACCAGGGTAGTGATTTCCACGTGAACCCCCTGATGGTAAGAGCGTTCCACAAAATCCAACACGGTTTGCAGATCCCCACCCAGGGTATGGCGGTACGTTTGGGCAGAAAAGGCTTTAATGTCCACGTTCGCCGCGTCGGTTAGGGCCAGAACCCTTTGGGCGGGCTCATGGAGGACGCCCCCGTTGGTAACCAGTACGTTGGCTATTCCTACCTGATGGGAAAGGGCCATGGCCTCAAGCAGGTACTCTATATGGACCAGACTTTCCGAATAGGTAAACGCGATGGCAGAGGAGCCTCGCCGCTGGGCCTCCAGGATAAGTTTTTCCGGAGGCAGTTCCCGCAGGGGCACCTCGGTTGTTTGAGAGATTTCCCAATTTTGGCAGAAGGGACAGCGGAAATTGCATCCTACAAAACCCACCGAGAGAATTTCAGTCCCCGGACGGTAGTGGTATAGGGGCTTTTTTTCGATCGGATCCATGGACACGGAGGAAACCCGCCCAAAATAGGGGAGGGTAAGCTTTCCTCCTTCGTTTTTTCGAACCCTACAAAGACCGAACGCCCCGTCCCTAATACCGCAACGGTGGGGACAAAGATCGCAATGGACCACCGAAGTTCCCCCTTCGGTATGAAAGAACAGGGCTTCCGGAATTTTCATCTATCGTAGTCCCTTAAAAAGCCGGTCCCTCATTTCTTTAGAAACGTTGATGAACCGCAGGGGATCTTGTACTTCGAAGGGTTCGTGGATAACCCCGTAGGCGCCCCGTTTTACGTAAATTTTGACTAACCGCATACCCTCTCCCGTTTCGGTAACCGCGGAGGGAAGGTCTTCCACATACAGTATATCGTTGAGCTTAAACTCTAAAATCGTAGGGCTATCACCTAAGGGGTCAAACACGAGAATAAGTTTATCCTTTTCAAAGGGATGTTGACGGGGATACCCGGTAAACGGAAGGGAGTCCTTAGGTGGTCCCCCTGAGGATCTTACGATCTCGAACAGGGGCGCGGTGCCCAAATAGGTTGATATGCTCATAAGTACCTCCAAC
>CAYRLW010000088.1:0-6990 GCA_964425215.1 uncultured Treponema sp. | reverse complement strand
CTGGAGGCCCACGTCTTTTAAAAGGGTATCCGCGCAGACCTGAACCGAGTGGCATAACCCCACCGCCTGGATGGAGCTATGCCGAAGGACCGCCCCGGTGACGATGGCCATGGGGTTCGTGTAGTTGAGGAGCCAGGCGTTGGGGCAAACCTGCTCCATATCCCGGACTATGTCTAAAAGTACGGGGATGGTCCGGAGACCCCGGAAAATTCCCCCTATTCCCAGGGTGTCGGCGATGGTTTGGCGAAGACCGTACTTTTTGGGGATTTCAAAGTCGATAACCGTGGAGGGTTCGTAGCCCCCCACCTGGATCGCGTTGACCACAAAGGTCGCGTTCCGCAGGGCCTCTTTCCGGGCTTGGACCCCCAAATACCGGGAAATCCGTGAACGGCCTTGATTGATGGTGCCGTTCAGGGTATTCAGCATGAGGTAGGAATCGTCGAGCCGTTGGGGATCGATATCGTACAGAGCGATCTCGGCGTCCCACAGCGATGGCGTTAAAAGAGAATCCCCCAGGATGTTTTTCGCGAAAATGGTGCTTCCCGCACCAAGAAAACATATTTTAACCATACTATACCCCCAAAACCATTGCGGAATGTCGTTATTGTATACAAAATGGGGAAAATATTAAACGGGGAGATTGGATAGCGATGACCGAAGACGTTACTGATTGGTTATTATAAAAGAAACCAAGGGGTCAACCTTGGCTTGATCATGTTCAACAAAGCAGGAAAGAGCTTTATGGGGACCTCTAAAAACTTCAGTTTTTAGAGGTGCCCTTATATTACTCTTAGGCTGTCAACCATGTACAAGCCATCCATCGAGGTCCATGAGCTAAGGAAGCTGTTTCCATACTACAACCTGTTGGACCTTCAAATCCGCATGCTCAAGAATGGTATCCAGGTTATTTTAACTGAAAATGGCATAAGGCTTGAGGATGTTGTCGCCGCTTCTCCTCCCCCGAGCCGATTACTTCTGCCAGTTAGGACGAGTACGGTCGGGGCGACCAGCCCTCGTTAATCCTCGGTGTCCCCAATTCCCCACCAGTACGGATCCTGCTGTTCGCATCGGAAGTCCTCCCCGGAACCGATATCGTCAATAGTCTCGAGTGGCGTTTTCGGCAGATCGGAACGGTATGTCTTATCCGTTACATCGTCGTCGGAGAAACTGCCCACCGTGAACTCGGCCGAGCAGGTTGTGTAATCCATCTTCAATTCCCAGGTTTCCCCGGTATTTCGCTTCGTCGTGAAGTCCGTATAGCCTACGAGCCGGAACGCGCCGTCGATGAACCTGAACGTGAAGGCCCTGTCGTCGGTGTACCAGGTTCCGGCGTTTGCCCAGAAGTGGATATGCACGACGATGCCTCCGTCGGCGATCTCCGCGCCGTTGAAGGGATCGTCGAGGGTCGGTTCCTCGTAGCGTGGTATGAAGTCGCGGTTCTCGAGGACAAGGTCGTAATCGCCGCCCGCGCAAGCGAAGGCGACCACTAGGATGCGCGGATTCGTGTCGATCTCGTCTTCGCCGGGGCTGTCGGGATCGTTCTTGACGATGAAGGCGGGATCGTCCTGGTGGAAGACGAGGAGGAGGTCGGGCTTGCCGTCCCCGTTTAAGTCTCCGGCTTCGTTGACTTCGACCTCCCATCCCGGGGGCGTGAATCCTTTTGCCGAAGCGGCGTGTTTAGGGAACATCGGGTAGACCGCTTCGGGTATCTCGAAGGCGCTCGCAAGGGTGAGGTTTAAGAGAAACCCTACGGCAAGTATCATGGTTCGCGCTGATGCGATCATAAACGACGGCTATCTCCCACGGGCCGGTACAGCCGATACTCGGACAAGGCTCGGGGCCCCACACCGGCACAACGGAGCTTTTTTCCCAAACCGCACCCGGTTCCCCATTTGGAACAATTGAACCAACCAGAATATTTCGGTAAAACCGATACTTGGAACTATAAATCCAGTCTTTTTCTGCTGTCAACGCTTTTTTCGAGTCCCTATCGCGCCGTTGCACTTCGTACCGATACAGGGGCCACCTTTGTAGCGTTTATGCAACAACCGCGTCCAGTTTTGCCGGCATAGCGTAGACCTGCATCTGGGACCTGGAGAGTTTTCTCCCGCTCTTGCCACCGCCTATGGACTTTTCCGACGTATAGCCCCATAGGGTTGTACAAGTTGAACTTGGCACGGTGGTACAGGGGCTACGAGCTGGTCAACAAATTCAAAGCCTTTGAAAGTACCTATCCTTCGTTTGTAGAAGCCCTTGGGTGCAGTTATTCTTGATAACCATGGGAATATGGATCGGCACTGGGTAACCTTCCGGGGAAACGGGGATTGGACCCCCTTAATCGACGCTATTGGCCGTTTCGTGTACCCAGGAATCCTGACGTTAGAGTTATAATGGTTCGCCGAAATGGATCAGCGGGAACAGGACATTACCGCCGAGGCAAAACACGCGGCCCAACGCTTGGCCGCCATGATAGAGACGGCTCGCAGGGGTTCCACCCTCCGACCCTGAGGCCTTGGGGGGGGGCCGGAAAACCGGCTCCGCTACGGAGCCGGTTTGAAGGCGGGGGGCGCGCCAGATGGACGGCGAACGCAGGGGTATCATGGCGCCCCCCTTAAATGCATTAAAAACGCGCGTGACATCCGGAAAAAATGGTCCTACGTCGTTATTATGTTATCATAATGAAAAAATACCTATTACTTTTAGCGAACCTCTTTTGGGTTTCCTTTTTCCTGTTCGCTTATAATTATGGAGAAAAAATCGATCTGCCTGGGGCCGTGCGGGGGTTGTTGCCGGATACGCCTGATATTTTGGCTTCCGCGGCGGCGGATTTGGACGGCGATGGTCGACTGGACTATGTCCTTATTGTCCAAACGAGGGAACGGGGAAACAGTGGGATCGGGTCTTCTGACGGTAGAGCGGTGGTATCGCCGGTTGAGGGGCCGGCGAAAGATGTGTCCACGTCGAAGGACGCGTCCATGACGGATAACGCGCCGATGTTGCGGGATGTACCGATGACGCGGGAGCTGTTTATCATCCTTAATCGAGGCGGAAGGTACGGTGTGGCGCTCCGGTCCCGACGGGCTGTGCTCGGTTCTGCCGACGGGGTGGAGGACGAGGATCCCTTTTTGGCGCTACGGGCACGGACAGAAACGTTTACCCTGCTACATAAATTCTATAATAGGGACGAGGCCTGGGGGACGGCGGCCCGGTTTCGGTATTCCGTCAAGGCCGGTACGTGGTGTTTGGATTATTTCTACGGCCACGATGGCGACGAGTTCGATCCTGGAACCCTGGGCCGTGTTACAATTAAGGACTTTGACTTGAGTTACTACTTGGCTACCGGGACGATCGTTCCACGACCGGAGGCGGAGCAAAAGGTTGTTCGGTACGGGGATGATATTCTGTATACCGAAAACGGTGTGGCTTTCCTGACGCGTCCGGATGGTTCGAACCGTCGGTATTTGGTGGGGGACCGGTTTTTCAGGACCCTGGGATTTCCTAACTGGTCCGCTGATAAAAATCGAATCGCCTTTATTCGACACAACGACCTGTACGAGATCGACTTGGATAGCGGATACGAGTGGCGAGTGATCAAGAACGTCTTAAAAGAGTCGTTTTATCGATACGCTGAACAAGGCGAAGTAACGGCCATGCGATGGGCGGCCGACGGGAATAATTTTGTCTACACAGGGTATCGGGATACGGTGAATTATAAGCCCCTGTATCTCTTTCTGGCGGATTCTTCCGGAACGATTAGGGTTCTGAAGGAAAGTGACCAAAAACACCCTATCAGCTCGATTTGCTGGTCCCCCGATTCCAAAAAAATCGCCTACTACGACGGGTCGGTTCTGACCGTCATGGACTTGGCTTTGGGGAAGGACCGGGTTCTTTCTAACAAAGCGGGATCGGGTATCGCTTGGTCGGCTGACGGGAAGCGGATCCTTACCGCGGTGAAGGGGGCTTACGATATCATCGATACCGAAACTGGTAGCACTCGAGAGATCCCCGAACGCCTAGCGTGGAGCGGCTACGGACCGTTGTTTTGGTCCGCCGATGAACAGTACGTTCTTTATTATTCATCCGATGACATTATGATGACACCCCTGAAAAATGGTGAAAAGGGCCGTATCGTTATCGGTAAAACGTACGGCCTTATTGACGGGCTTTCGTGGTAATGAAGCGAGATGGGGGCGAACGAAGGATGATGAAACGAAATCTGTTGACCATAGTACTACTGTTTATTCTTCCCTTTACCGTGTTCGCCCTTATGGGTGAAGATCTTGATCGGACTAAGGTATCGATGCCTGAAGCGGCGGAGGCGCTGTTGCCGGAAAATGGCGTGGTTATCGCCGCGTGCGAGGGGGACTTAAACGAAGACGGCCAGCAGGATTATCTGGTTGTCTTTGAGTATCTTGACGATGATCGGGAGCTGATCGTACTGGTGAACACGGGACACGGTACGTATAGGGTCGCCGCCAGAAGCAAAAACGCCGTTTTGCGCTCCGATGACGGGGGCGTTTACGGCGATCCTTTCGTAAGGATATGGGTGGACAAGGGGTCGTTCGGGGTTGACCATTTTGGCGGCTCGAATTGGAAATGGTCGAATAATTCGGGATTCGAGTATTCGGCTTCCCAGGGCACCTGGTACCTGACGTTCTTTCAAACGGACCAGTACGACCTGGACAACAATGATACTCAACATATGTATACGGTTAAGGACTTTGGCCGGGTAACCCTGGAGGAGTTTGATATGTCCAAGATTACCGCTGGAGAAGGGTCCTCTACTGATTCAGAGCCTTTTGCCGCGGAGAGTTCTCTATCGGAGGATGAGGGGGATGAATGAAAATCGTGAACCCGCAGAGCCGGCGCAATCGGTATTCCTCTGTTGCGGGGCTCCGGGACTGGCGGTATAATGGGTTCCGCGGGTACGTTAAAAAAAGGGGGAACTATGGCGTTAAAAACGGAATGGGTTCGCTACGGTAACCGGAGCGGATTTTTTGCTATCCAGGAACTGGCCCAGGTGCCCATACCTTCGGTGGTGGTAATCCAGGAGATTTGGGGTGTGGAGGAGCATATCCAGGACGTAACCGAGCGTGTGGCGGCTTCCGGTTACGGGGCATTAGCGCCGGACCTGTACTCCCACCAGGGCGAACGGCTTCCCCACCTAACAAAAGAGCGGATCGACGAGTTTCAGCGGTTTATGGCCCAGCTCCCCCCCGCCTCGTGGAGGGACGAGGGGGCCCGGAACACGGCCCTAGCCAAGCTTCCGGAATTGGAACGGGGGCGAATCGGCGAAACCTTCGCGGGGCTCTTCGGCTTGACCAAAGAGCAGAGGGAAGCCTACGTGGCGCCCCTGCGGGAAGCGGTCCGGTACCTGCGCCACGAACGGGAGGAAACCAAGGAACAGCCTGTCGCCTGTGTGGGCTTTTGTATGGGCGGAGGGCTGGCGGCCCTGCTGGCCTGCGAGGAGCCGGAGCTTTCAGGGGTGGCGATTTTTTACGGAGATACCCCCGAACCGGCCAAGGTGGAAAAGATCCGCTGTCCGGTGGTGGCTTTTTACGCCGGTAACGACCAGCGGGTCAACGGGGGTATAAGCGCCTTTGAGCAGACCATGAAGCGTATCGGCGGTTCCTACCAATACCGGGTTTACGAAGGGGCCAACCACTCCTTTTTCAACGACCGGCGGGGCACCTACGACGTAAAAGCCGCCCGGGATTCCTTTGCCCGCCTGTTGAACTTTTTTGCCACCACCCTCGTTCAAAGCTAGCACCCCGTTGATGGTTGCATTGGAAGGTGTATCCCGATGAGTCCCCCCCGGGAATGCCTGGTCATGGCCAAACCCGTAGGACCCCTCTGCGATTTACGCTGTACCTACTGCTATTACGTCGGAAAGACCGAGCTTCTCGGCCCGCCCATGGACCAGGCCCTGCTGGAACGGTACATCATCGAACGCTTCGCCGCCTCGGCCCCTTCGGTAACCCACTTCGAGTGGCACGGCGGGGAGCCCACGCTCCTGGGTCTGGCTTACTTTGAAACCATCGTCCGGTTACAACGGAAACACCTGCCGCCGGGGCGCCGCGTTACCAACGGCCTCCAGACCAACGGCGTCGGGATAAACGAAGCGTGGGCGCGCTTCCTGGCAAAAGAGTCCTTTTCCGTGGGCCTTAGCCTGGACGGACCTGAGGACCTCCACGACCGGTACCGCCGTAAAACCGACGGCGGGCCAACTCATGGTCGGGTGGTAGAAAGTTTTTCTTTACTCAGATCCCACGGGGTCTTTGTCAACGTCCTTTGCGTGATATCCCGGGCCAACGTCGACGAGCCGGATCGGCTCTACGACTACTTTCGGACCCTCGGGGTCCGGTACCTTCAATTTCTGCCCCTGGTGGCCCGCTCCGGAGATCTGATCAGCGCCGAAACTCCGTCCCCCGAAGCAATCGGCCGTTTTCTCTGCCGGGTCTTTGACCGGTGGATCGCCGAGGATGTGGGCCGCATGGTAATTCAGACCTTCGATGAGGCTCTCCGGCCGGTCTACGGGGCGGAACACGCCCTGTGCGTCCACCGGGAAACCTGCGGAGATGTGGTGGTACTCGAGCGGGACGGAAGCTTGTACGCCTGCGACCACTTCGTCGACAGAGCTCACAAAATCGGCCGTATCCAGGACCGAAGTCTGGCGGAGCTGACCGCCGACCCCGCCTTGCTCGCCTTTGGCCAGGCCAAACGGAACACCCTTCCCCGCGTCTGCCGGGACTGCGAGTTCCTGGACTTCTGCAACGGCGGCTGTCCAAAGGACCGCTTCGTCCGGACGGAGGATGGCGAGGACGGGCTCAACTACCTTTGCCCCGCCTACCGGATGTTTTTTGCCCACGCCAAACCGGAACTGGGCCGGCTCGCGGCGCACATGAAGGCGGGCCGCCGCCTTCGGGAATTTCGTCAATAGTGTCACGAAGATTAGGGAAAGCTTTCTCTGACGTTCAGCGGGACCCATCA
>CAYRLW010000087.1:3976-7584 GCA_964425215.1 uncultured Treponema sp. | reverse complement strand
CCACCTTGACCTTCCTCTGAAAAGATCGGTACAGTGGAGTCCCTAAACAACTATGAGTACTCCTTTGGAATTATTCCCCCCCTTTGTGGCCCGTTCTTCGATAGAAGCCCCCTTAGTGGCCCTTCATCAAATTTACGAGGATATCGATACGGCCCAAGAACGCTGGATGGCCCGGAGCCCCTACCGCTGTCCCTCCGGCTGTGGTTCCTGTTGCGAGCGCTTCGAGCCGGATCTTTTAGACGTGGAGGCCCTCTACCTGGCCGCATGGATGCTCCGCCATCAAACCGAACGGTTGAATACCCTGGACTGGTCGGCCAATCCTTCCGGGTGCCCTTTATACGATCCCCACAACCCCCACCACTGCACGGTCTACGAGGGGCGGCCCCTAATCTGCCGGCTCTTCGCCTTTTCGGGTGATCGGGGCAAGGACGGAACCATCCGGTACCGGCCCTGCAAGTTCATGCCCCCCGTACCGAGAATCAAGGCGGGAAGCTTGGATCAGGGAACCTTGGAGACCCTGTACGGCGCCACTCCTCCCGCCATGGGGGATTTGGCGGGGCAGGCGGCCCTGTTGATCCCCCACAGCTCCGACGATCGACTGCCCCTCCGGGAGGCGATCCAAAAGGCTTTAGCTAAACTGCGCTATCTGGGGGACCTATCCTCCTCGTCGGCCTTTGGGTTCGATTCAGCGGAGCATAGGGGCTCCGGTGGAGGAAATGACAACGATGGGGGCAACGACGGCGGCAACGACGGCGGCAACGACGACGCTCCTCTGCCTCGGGCGTCTTAGGCTTTTCGGGCATTTTATAAGGGCGTCTTAGAACCCCAGGAACATGCAAGACCCCCGGGAGAGCACCAAGGCTTCTGGGCGTGTCCGGAGCTCCGAAGGATCGGATCTTGGGAGCCCTGCCCTGGCGAGGACCCAGGGCCCTGCCGAGGATCCGGGACCGCCGAGGCCCTAGAGCCCGGCGAAGGGCCCTTACCGGGGCCGGCGGCGCAGGAGGGACCGAACCTGGGTGTCCCGGCTGAGAATCAGAATTAGAACCAGAACGGCTCCGTACAGCAGAGCCAGGATTGTTAGGGGAACACCGTAGGAAAGGATCCTTCCCCGGTGGGCCAGCTTCTGTAACAAAAGGGGCCCCAGAACCAAGACGGGGATGCCGGCGATCAGGGAAAAGAGGGTCAGCTTGATGGAGTACCAGAGGGCCGATCGGAGCGCCCGGCCCACCGCGACCCGGGGATTGCGCCGGAGAAACAGCAACAGCAGGACCGTATTCACGGTGCTGGCCAGGGTCAACGCCAGGGCGATACCGCCACCCTTGAGGGGACCCACCAGCACAAAGGCCAGAAGCATATTCGTGATAAAGGATAAAATTCCCGCTGCGGTGGGGGATTTGGAGTCGCTTTGGGCGTAGAACGCCGGGGCCAGGATGCGGTTCAGGGATATGAAAAAAAGCCCTGGAATATGGAACATAAAGGCGGTTTTTGTTAAGGCCACGGAGCGCTCGTTAAAGTTTTGGGCTTGAAACAGCAGTCGAATCATGGATTCCCCCTGGAAAAGGGAGAAAAACGTGATGGGAATGGTGATCAGGGCGATGATGTCCATGGCCGAAATAAGCCGATCGTTGTACTCGTCCCAGCGCCCCGTTTTCGCGTACCCCGCCAGGTCGGGGAGTAACACCGTCCCGATGGAGACGGCGAAAATCCCTAGGATGAGCTCCTGGAGCCGCAGGGAGTACTGGAGGCTGGAAACCACCCCGGGTCCCGCGTTTCCCGCCAGGGCTGTGGAAACCAGGTCGTTCAACTGGTACGCAGCCATCCCGATAATCGTGGGCCCGATTAGGCGGAGCACCGCCCGGGTCCCCGGGTTTTTAATCGCCCGAGCCAGACCCACCAGACCAAACCGGTACCCCCGGCGCAGAACGTCGGGTAGCTGGATCAGGGCCTGAAGGGTACCACCCACCAGAACCCCAATCGCCATAGCCCGGGCGGGATTCTTGGTAAACGGAGAAAGCCCGTAGGCGCAGAGGATGATAACCAGGTTCAGTAAAATCGGCGCTACCCCCGAGGGGGCGAACACGTTCAGGCTGTTCAATATCCCCTGGAACAGGGCGGCAAAGGAGATGAGTGCCAGGAAGGGGAACATAATCCGGGTAAGGAATATGGTCTCCTTCCACTCCTTAAGTCCAAAAATAGGAACGATGAGGGGAGTGACCAAAATCCCCGCGATAACCACCAGGGTCACCAAAAAGGTCAAAAAGGTAAAGAAGGAAGAGAGGAACTCCTTTATTTTCTGGTCGTCCTTCTCCATCAGGTACCCTTTAAAGGTGGGTATAAAGGCGACGGCGATTGACCCTTCGGCAAAGAGACGGCGAAGCAGGTTGGGGATCATAAAGGCCACGGTAAAGGCATCCGATAGGGCGGTGGTGCCCAAAAGGGCCGCCTTTACCATTTCCCGCAGAAGCCCCAGAACCCGCGAGAGCAGGGTAAGGAGGGATAACACGGACCCATGGCGGACCAGGGCTCGGGTGTCGTTGGACCCCTCGGCGGGGGAAGGCTCGCGGGGATTCTGGGGATCCGTTGGTTTATTCATGGGCAGAGCATAGCCGTAAACCGGGACCCCTTTCAATAGACAATAGGATTGGCGTCCAAACTTCGCCAAATGTACCAGGTGGCTACGGTCCGCCAGGGCTTCCACAATTCCCCATGGGCTCTCACCCGCTCCCGTAGTTCCGCCGCCGGAATATCCTCCGGCCACCCGTACAAACGTTGACAACCCCGCACCAGGCCGATATCACCAACAGGAAGTACGTCGGGCCGCCGAAGGTGGAAAATAAGAAACATTTCGGAGGTCCAGGGTCCAATTCCTCGCAGAGCGCAAAGACGCCCGCGAACCGTATCGTCATCCTCCGCTTCCAGGGCCGTCAAATCCAAAGCTCCCTGGACCACCGCTTCGGCGATCCCCCGCAGGTACTCTGCTTTCCGAGCCGATAGACCGCAGGCCCGAAGCTCTTCGACCGTCGCCTGGGCGATACGGGTGACCGAAAAATCGCTGAACCGGTCGTTGAGCCTCCGCCAAATCCCCTCCGCGGCGGCGGTGGAAATTTGCTGACCCACGATAGCGTTTGCTAGGGTCATAAAAGGATCCCCGCTCCCCCGCAGGCGATCCTCCGCCGGATACCCCCTAATCAGGACCCCCAACAGGGGGTCCCGGTCTCCCAATTCCCGTACCGCCGTATCCCAGTAATCCATGCTTCCCCCAACTCGATAGATAGTAAAAAATATAGTATATTAAAATCAGTAAACTTCAAAAGAGGAGACCCCAATGTCTAGTTCCCTAGCCCTAGAAGAGCGGGTTGGTTCCCTAGAATCCATATTAGGCCAGTATATAGTAAATACGGATAGGGGTATTCGAAACCTAGAACAATCTCAAGATTTCCTTCATAGAGAAATGTTGGATTTTAAAAAAGAAATGAAGGTCTTCAAGGATGAGATGAAGGACTTCAAAGACGAAATGAAGGACTTCAAAGACGAAATGAAGGACTTCAAGGATGAAATGAAGGACTTCAAGGATGAAATGAAGGACTTCAAGGATGAAATGAAGGACT
>CAYRLW010000087.1:0-3876 GCA_964425215.1 uncultured Treponema sp. | reverse complement strand
GAAATGAAGGACTTCAAGGATGAAATGAAGGACTTCAAGGATGAAATGAAGGACTTCAAAACCGAAAGCAATAAAAAGTGGGGAGAGTTGGCTAATAAAATGGGGACCCTGGTAGAAGATCTGGTGGGGCCGGCGTTTATTCCCATGGCGGAACGGTGTTTTGGCGAAGAAATTGTCGATAAGGCGATTTACCTTCGCCGACGGAGAGGGGGTGTGGAGGGAGAGTTTGATATGGTGGCCGCGAGCGAACGTCGGGTGTACCTGGTGGAAGTTAAAAGCACCGTTCGGGAAGCCCACATCGAAGGGATAATCACGCGGACCATCCCTCTTTTTAGGGATCTCTGCCCCGAATACGCCGGTAAGCCGGTGGTTCCTATTTTGGCTTCCCTTCAAATCGACGAGTCGTTGGTTAACCGTTGTACCAAGTCCGGGGTGTACGCCATGGCCTTTAGGGAGTGGGATTACATGGACATTCTAAACCTCAAGGAGTTGGAGGGTCAGGCCGAATAAAAAACCGGCACCATGTCCTGGGGACGGTTGGTGATGATCCCCCCACAGCCCCGGGCCAGGAGATCCTGAGCGAGAGAGGGGGAGTCCACGGTCCACGGCACCAGGGGGCGACCTCCGAGGCGGCCGAGCAGGGACATCGATAGGGCCGTGACCTTGGAGTGGATGGGCTTTAGGTAATCGCAGGCGGAGATCCAGCGGCCCTCGCCGTTTCTAAGAAACCAGGGTAGTTCGGCGTCGGCGCACCAGATAATCGCCGTGGGGACCTGGGGGGCCGCCTTTTTAAACGACCGGAGGGCGAAGGGGTTAAAGGACGAGACGGTTACCGCCCCTTCCGTCCGCTTTCTCTGGGCCGCCAAAACCTCTGCAACCGCTTTGGGAAGGGGATCGGCGGAGGCTCGCCGGGTTTTCAGTTCGATATCAAGGTATAGGTCCGGAAGGAATTCCTCGATTACCTCGCTTAAAAGGGGAGGCCGTTCGGCGGAGAAGGTTGGGCCAAAAAAGGATCCCACGTCCACACGCCGTATTTCTTCCCACCGCAGGTCTTCTATCCGGCGGCCGTCTCCGGCGGTCCGCGCGAAGGTGTCGTCGTGGGCCACCACGAGCTCGCCGGAAGCGCAAAAATGCACGTCCAGCTCCAGCCCCGGCGAGCCAAGGCTTCGGGCCAGGCGAAAGGACGCCATGGTGTTTTCCGGCGCCAGGGATGAACACCCCCGATGGGCAAACACGAGGGGCCGGCTCCGGTCCGGCAGGAGAGGCAGGCGGCTCATGGCGTATCGGTCCCCTTTTCGGCGGCGAGTTTAGCCTTTAGGGCCGCCAAATCCGTCTGTGCCGTTTGGGTTTTCTCCAGATCCCGCAGGCCCCGCTCTAGCTTAACCTGGTCTTCGTCCCCCGGAAGGGAGCCGGTGGCCATCAACAGTTCCTGCTCCAAAAGGTCCGGGTCCACGGACCGTTGGCGGGCGCCCAGGCCGGGCAATTGGTGCCGCATCCTGGCAATCTGGGCCCGTAGCATCTCCGCTTCCGAAGCGATCCGGTCCCGTTCGGCCTTCCACCGCTCCAGTTCCTTCTGCGCTCCCGTAGCCAAATCATCAAGCCCCTTTTCCCGGGCCAGGGTCAGGCGGGAGGTCCATTTTTCCACCTCCCCGTTCAACTGGTCCAACCGCTTTTCCGTCAGCTTCAGGGTCGCCATGTGCTGAAGGATATACTCCTTCGCCTCCGCCTCGGTCATTCCAATCAGATCATCGTCCCGTGTTTCCATAGGGTTATAGTGGTACGAACGGGGATGAAAATCAAGATTGGAGGGAAAATACTACTAAAGTTGTATATAAATGAGGTGTTTGCAAAAGTCTGTTACTTTTGAAAGAGCTCCTTTGGGTTGTTTTTTTTAAAACCCCGTGATAAGATGTTCAATAATTGAACATGCGAACCTTGAACGGGAGCCTGTTTCGGCGGCACCGACGCCAAGGTTCGTTCCATGAAACCTGGACCTTGGGGTGATGGACGCCGTGCGCGGCCAGGCCCCCACACACCCCGCGGAAATTTATGATAAGCGACTCGGAATACGAAATCCTCGATATCCTCTACCAAGACCAGATGAACGGTCGCGTCCACGAGATTAGCCAGAGGGAATTGGCTAAAAAGAGCGACCTTTCCCTGGGGATGACCAACATGATCCTCAAGCGCCTGCTTAAACGGGGCTGGCTGACGGCCCAGCAGGTGAATATTCGCAAGGTCCGGTATCTAATGACCAACGAGGGGATAAACGAACTATCCCGGCGAAGCTACCACTACTTTAAAAAGACCATAAAGAACGTGGTCAAGTTTAAAGACGCCATGGACGCCATGGTCAGCGGAGCCAAACGGGCGGGCCATACCTGCGTCCTTTTGGTGGGCAAAAGCGACTTGGACTTTATCATCGAACACGCCTGCGAGCGCCATGGGCTAGAGTTTTTTACGAGCATCGAAAAGCGGAACCTGGACGGGGCGCTGGTCGTGTTCTCCGAGGATACGGTTCCCCCATCCTCCGAAACGGTGGATGAAAACAAGGACGGATCGCGGTACCTTGCTCAGGTTATCGCACTTACCGAATTGGAATGAAAAATTCTAAATTGGAGAAATGGGTCTACCTATGAGAAAACTACATCATGTCCTTGTTACCGGCGGCGCCGGCTTCATCGGCTCTAACTTTATCCGGGGCCTGTTGGCCGACGGCGATTTCGATGGTCAGGTCATAAACGTGGACCTGCTGACCTACGCGGGAAACCTGGAAAGTCTGGCCGACGTGGAGGCCCTTTACGGCGGTAAGCGGTACTTTTTTGAAAGGGCCGATATCCGGGACGCGGATCTAATGGCCCAGATCGTTAAGAAATACCGTATCGATACGGTGGTCCACTTTGCCGCGGAAAGCCACGTGGATCGGTCTATCACCGGTCCTGGAGAGTTTATCGGCACCAACATCCTGGGAACCTATACCCTGCTGGAAACCGTCCGGCGGGAATGGAAGGATAGGGACGACGTTCTGTTCCACCATATCAGCACCGACGAGGTGTACGGTTCCCTGGGGTCCACGGGGCTCTTTACGGAAACCACCGCCTACGACCCCCGGAGCCCCTACTCGGCCTCCAAGGCATCCTCCGATCATCTGGTCATGGCGTACCACCACACCTACGGCCTTCCGGTGACCCTTTCCAACTGTTCCAACAACTACGGCCCCTATCAGTTTCCCGAAAAACTTATCCCCCTGATCGTCCTTAATATTTTGGATAAAAAACCCCTGCCGGTGTACGGGGACGGAAAAAACGTTCGGGATTGGATCTACGTGGAGGACCATAATTCCGCCGTCCGGTTGATCCTTAAAAAGGGCGTGGATGGGGAAAAGTACAACGTCGGGGGGGAAAGCGAGCGGGAAAATATCTGGATAGTCCAAACCCTCTGCGATCTGGTGGCCCGGGAGACGGGCACCTCGGCGGAGGAAAGTCGGGCTCTTATAACCTTTGTAAAGGACCGCCCGGGCCACGATCGGCGCTACGCCATCGACTGCTCTAAAATTAAACGGGAACTCGGCTGGTCCCAATCAACCACCTTCCAGGAGGGCCTGGCCGCCACGGTCCGGTGGTACCTGGGCAACGAAGCCTGGATACGGCACGTCAAAAGCGGCGCCTACCGGGAATGGATCCAACGGAACTACGAAGACCGGTAACCTGCGAAGGCCGGTAGCCCAGGGAAACTAGTAGCCCACGACACCATCATTCTGATCTGTTCCATGCTTTTCCTCGGTCGAGACATGATTATTCCTCCTAGGGAGGAATGGTACCAGATCAGTGGCAGGTTTGCATCGGAATCGGTGGCAGGTTTGGACCGGAATATTCA
>CAYRLW010000086.1:0-7618 GCA_964425215.1 uncultured Treponema sp. | reverse complement strand
GGTCTCTAAACAGCTATGTTTTCAAGGATTTTGAAATTAACCGGACAGCAGTGAATTCATTTATTATCTCTAATACCCCATCCCATGAAACTATTAAATTATGGAATGTTAGCAAGGCCGATATTCAAGCAAAAAATGTAGTTTTCCAGGAAGAGGATAAAGATACATACATAAAAACAATTTTGGAAAAAGTGAATATAAAGGTAATCCTCCCAAATTTAATTTAGAACCCATAAACGGATCTGTATTTAAATTAACAGAACCCGATGTAAATCAATCTTAATCATTCAATATATTTATACTATCAAATCATGTAAATCGAGTAGATTTTATGTATGGTTATCCAATAATCAAAATACATTAAGCCTCTTTCAAAAGTCTGTTACTTTTGAAAGAGGCTCTTGCAGTATTTTTACAATTTCATAATAAATATATATATATGATAAAGAATAGTAAAAATACTGCATGTACATCTAAGGTAGCTTTTTCAAAACTCTCTGAGTTTTGAAAAAGCCTCCATTGCCAAAAAAATAACCTAGAGGTATCCATGCGGCCGCCCCATAATTTTAATAAACCGCTTTTTAAAGTACTCATTTTCTTAATAATTTTAATATTAAATTCCTGTGGTAGCTCCCATGCTTCGCCAAAAGCGGTTAACGGGATAATGGATCTCAGGGACTATGATTTTACACAAGGCCCGGTTTCCCTTTCTGGAACCTGGCAGTTCGTTCCAAAACTTTTTATGCAACCCCATGAATCCGTCTCTGCTATACCGTTTCAACCGCGAAACGTCCCCGATACGTGGACTAATGGTAGAGCCGGAGGCCCGGGAGGGCAGGGGTACGGAACGTATCGGCTGACGATTCTTTTACCGAGCAACCATCCGGACCTGGGGCTTCGGTATACCACGGTTTCCACGGCCTTTTCCGTATACGCAAACGGCGTCATGATCGGCGGGGCGGGAACTCCCGCTCAAGATAAATCTGAATCCCAAGCGGCGTACCGACCAGCTTTGGTACCAATTCCAAAAGAGACGAACGGAACGGTGGAGCTTCGAATATGGGTTTCAAATTACGAGTACCGTATAGGGGGGCTGTGGAGAAAACTGTATCTTGGTCCAGAAAAAACAATGGAAAAAGTCAGGAATTTTCAAGTGGCCCTCGATATTGGGCTTGCCTCGGCCTATTTAACCCTGGGCATCCATTTCGGTATCCTATTTTTATTCAGAAGGAAAGAACGATCCTTTGGTTATTTTTCAATCTTTGTTTTTCTCATGGGCCTGCGGACCCTTTTAAGCGGGGAATACGTTCTTGCCAGCGTATTTCCCGACCTTCCTTTTGAACTTCTTATACGGTTAGAGTATATATCCGCGTATTTTTCCATTCCCGTTGCTATTTTTTTCTTTACAAGTCTTTTTTTAAAATTATCAAAGAAGGTTATTGGCCTAACGGTACTGCTTCCGCACCTGCCCTTTATGCTCCTCATTCCCTTTGCTCCCCTTCCGGTTTTAACCGCTAGCATAGTATGGTATTATCCCCTGGCGTATACACTGATAATACTTACGGTCATTGCGGTCTCGCATCACGTACTCAAGAATCGGGACCCCTGGGGAATAGGTATGATGATCGCCAGTCTTTTCGTCGCGATCGCGGCAATCAATGATATGCTCTATGCGGCGTTCCGTATCGAGACTGCCAATGTCTTGCCCTTTGCTATCGGTTTATTTGTTTTGTTTCAATACCTATTACTATCAAAACGATTTACCGGAGCGTTGACCGAATCGGAACGTTTATCAACCGTTTTAGCAAAGGCCAATGATTCTCTCAGCTTTGAACTGGAAGCCCATCGGCAAGCCAAAGAAAGTTTAGAGCTTTTATTGTTAGAAAAGGAAACCCATCTAAAAGAAATCCATCATCGAGTCAAAAATAGCCTGCAAATAGTATCCAGTATCGCGGCGTTGCAAGCCCATCGATCTCAGGATGACCGTACCGCCCGGGCCCTCGAATCGCTACGGGAAAGGATTCGTGCCGTTAGTCTTGTCCACGAAAAACTCTATGAATCTTCGGTCAGCGGAACCGTGGATTTAGGGGGTTACGCTTCCAGTTTATTAAACCCCTTGATGAAAGGGTTATGGGATTCCGAAACCCTGGGAATAAAAGGACAATTAGACCTTCAGTACGATCCCATTCAATTACCCATGGATGTTTGCGTGGACATAGGACTCATACTGGGTGAATTAACGACCAATACAATCCGGCATGTATTCAATCGGCACCTCGGAGAGACCCTATCCATTCAAATACGAAAAGAACAGGACTCCGGGGTACGGATCCTCGTATCCGATAACGGCCCCGGGTTTCCAGAAGGTTTTTCCCCCACGGAAGGAGAATCCTTAGGGTTCAAAATTATCCAAATTTTAGTTCGAAAGAGAAATGGAACGTTGCGTTGCATCCCCGGTCCCGGAGGAGCGGTTGAAATCCTTATTCCCTAAAAAGGAATATACGTGAAGAAGGAGATTCCAAATGTCAAAAGAACGTATCCTTGTGGTAGAAGATGAAGCCTTAGTAGCCGCGGAATTACAAGAGGATCTTCAACGGATGGGCTATGAGGTCGCGGGAATCGTCAGTTCAGGAGATAAGGTCGTTGAAACGGTCGCGTCGACTAAACCGGACTTAGTTCTGATGGATGTGCTTCTCAACGGCGGAGTTGACGGAATAGACGCGGCCTATCAGACCCAAGCGGAGTTCAACATACCGATCATATATCTATCAGCGTATTCGGACGAAGAAACCCTTCGCAGAGCGTCGGTTACTATGCCTGCGGCTTACTTAATAAAGCCCTTTAACGAACGGGAATTGGCGGCAAATATCTCTTTAGCCCTCTCGTCGGTTAGATCCAAGGCTTCCGCCTTGGATAGATTGCGGGGCAACGAACCGTTAATCGATGTTTTGGATGTGCCGGCTTTGCTGTTAAATTCAGAAGGACTCATCGTCTACGCAAACCGAATAGCCCTTTCGTATTTAAAAATACATGATCCTTTTTTTCTTAAAAATGAATCCATCACCCGTTTTGTGGATATAGGGCTCCGGGAAAAACCCGATAGACCCCGGCTTATCGTGGCGGCAGACGGCACCACCAGTTACGCGGTGGTGCAAATAGAACCGTTAAACCTTTCAAACGGCGAGCAAATCGGCGCCATGGTCATTTTTCGACGGATGAGCGATAAGGAACGTAATTTTCTTGAAACCTCCACGTGCGCTTTAAACGATGCCATAATCGCCAATCTTCCTTCGGTAAACGCCATAGGTCCAGGGTACCGGGTCGGCGGTTTTTTACTTCCCTGCACTTCCGGTACCGGAGATTTTTACGACATCTTTCCCGTCGGGAAGACCCAGCATTGTTTTTATGCCCTCGACGTAATGGGCCACGGCCCCCTCGCGGCCCTCATCGTCTGGTTACTGCGGGATCTCATCCGATCCCTCGCGACCGAAAAAAATACAGCCGATTTAAAGGATTTTGTATCCCAATTAAATACTGCGTATCAGGAGCGCAACTTCGTTTCCGATTCCTTTTTTGTCAGCTTTATTGTCGGCCTTATCGACCGGGATACGGGACACTTTCGACTGGTACGAGCGGGTCATCCGCCGGCTTTACATTTAAAAAAAGCCGGAGATATTCAACTCCTATGGGGCGAAGGCTCCGTTTTAGGAATAAATTCAGGAATAACCGTTGAAGAAACAGAAGGAACCATGGAACGCGGCGACCGGTTAGTATTATTCTCCGATGGCGTCATGGAAGCGTATACCAAGGGAAACGATAGAATGGAAGTAATGATCCGGCGCATCTCTACAATTTTGAAATATCCCTTGGAAGCCTTTGTTGATAATTTGGAATCCGAAGTTCGGGATCATTTTTCCGGGGACGATGCGAGTTTACTCGTCCTTGAAAGAGCATAATAAGTTTTACAACCACCATTAAGGGCTGGTTTTTTATTCCGGTTACCGCCCTTCTCTTGTATGGTTTAATCCTCCGGGAGTTTTCCCGCCGAGCCGCGCTCCAGGAAAATCTCAAAAAAGAAGACGAACAAAAAGCCGTGCTCCTTTCTGAAATCCATCACCGGGTCCGGAACAACCTCCAAATCGTTTCCAGCATGCTCAACCTGGGAATCGAATTGTGTATCTGACTAACATCTGTATAGCGGAATATATCCATTACCATAAAAAAACGCGGGAAAAAAAAGTTTCCTTTTTCTATGTTTCATACTATAATGCCCCTCAGTATAATAATTTTATGGGGCACCGTATGAAAAAACATCAAACTATGTATTCTATTGATTTAAATTTTGAGATTATTAAATTACCTCCCGTATCGGATATTTTGGTTTTAGGTAAAAAAGTCCCTCAAGGTAAATTTGGCGTTTTACATTCCTTTGAGCTCATTTCTCCCGACGCGTTTGAACTGCTTGAGATTGGCCCTGAAGTAAGCGACAACGTGGATGGAGTAATTATTAATAAAAATATCCTAAAAAAATTACCCAAACAAAAGATATTGGATATTTTAGCCGAATATGTTTTTCCCTATGCTTCTAAAGGAGAAACCTTAAAAGTTGATTTTGATTTAAAAATATACCAGAAAAATATCGAAGGAACTATAGATGCTGATTAGTCACATAATCCGCAAACCGCTTGAAACGGTTAAACCCTTTACTAGTATAGATTCCGTTGAATCAGTCTTATTAAAAGACGGATTTTTGGTGGTAATGGATGATACACGGTATCATGGTCTTCTTACCATATCAGATATAATAAAAAGACCCCATAATCTGGTAATCGATTGCCTCTGTTCTAAACCGGAGGTGTGGGATAATAACGATGTTTTTCAAGCATTAGAGATAATGGTAAAGGAAAATTACTATGTACTTCCAGTTTTTTCTTCTTCCTCTTCGGAATATTTAGGAATAGTAAAATATTCCGATGTTTTACGGGAGGTGCATAACTTAAAAAGTCCCCCCACGGAAATTAAAATTGAAAATTTTACCGGAAATGTGGATTTTGAATCAATAAAACACACGTTTATACATGAGTTGTATCATAATACTAAGAACCCTTTACAGATCATTTATAGTTCCTTGGAAATGATGAAAGATAAAAAAGAAATTCATGGATTAGAATTTTTAATCGACAATATTTTAATAAATACCAATAAAATCGATGATATTATTAATAAGCTGTATAACGAATATTTTTATTCCCCATAATCAGAAAATTTTCAGTATGCTACGGAAGCTTGTGCTTTTTGCCGATAGTAGTCCGTTTCAGATAAATTTGACCCGACCGTATGACACCAACCGTGAACTATTACGGGTATAAGGATAACCATAGTTTTTATAGGTTAATTATCCGTACCCTCGGCATTGTGGTTTTGATACATGAAGGGAGTTTTCTATGAACCATCGTCCAAAGACCCCATTGCCCTGCGGTCCCTGTTGCTTTGCCGCCTTTAAAATCGTTCTAACGTACCTTATCATAGGCTCCCTTTGGATCCTCTTCTCCGACAGGCTTCTTCTGCTTTTCGAAGGTCAACCCAGAATAATGCTCCTCTTCTCCACCATTAAGGGCTGGTTTTTTATTCTGGTTACCGCCCTTCTCTTGTATGGTTTAACCCTCCGGGAGTTTTCCCGCCGAGCCGCGCTCCAGGAAACCCTCAAAAAAGAAAACGAACAAAAAGCCGCGCTCCTTTCTGAAATCCATCACCGGGTCCGGAACAACCTCCAAATCGTCTCCAGCATGCTCAACCTGGAAAAGGGAAACGCGGTAACCCCCGAAGGCCGGAAAATCTGCAACGCCTCAATCGCCCGGGTCCGTTCCATGGGCCTGGTCCATGAAAAATTATACGAAGAACAAAACTTCGTCTCCATCGATCTCTCCGCTTATCTGCGGGATCTTGTTGCCGTTATCTTTGAAATTTACGAAGAATCCCCCCAGGGGCACCGGTGTACCTTCGATCTGGAACCTGTTATAGCGGGTCCCGACTTCGCCGTTCCCTTCGGTATCCTCGTCTCCGAAGCAGTTACCAACGCCCTCCGCCACGGACAAACGGCCGACGGCACCGTTATGGTAACCATCGCTCTTCATACCCTTCAGGATGGCCATATCGAACTCTTGGTGCAGGATCAAGGCCCCGGTTTTTCCAAAAATGAAAAGAAATCCGGTTTGGGCCTCTCTCTCATGACCGTTTTAGCGGACCAGCTCGGCGGTAACCTCTCCTTTTCATCCCAAAGCGGCACCCGCGTCTCCCTCCGCTTCAAGGTACGATCTGACCGTCCGCTTCCGGTTCTCCAATAAAAGACATAGCGGGATTATAGGAAAATAATAACCGTTAATTTCACCCCATCTGCCACGCCATGACGGGAGCAACCATCTTGACTCAGATTGCGGGGCCCATGTCAGCGCAGGGCTTTACAGCCTTCTTGAAACCGCCAAAGCCAATGGCCATGAACCCTATGCATATCTCTCGTATATCTTTGAACAACTGCCGCTCTGCCGCACCGACTCAGAACGGGAAGCCCTATTACCCTACATCCTCTCTCCATCCAGCTAAACCGCTAACGAGATGTAATTGACGGTTACGACGCTTCGCGCCGAGGATATTTTGAAGGCAATCGTATACATGGAATGCATATATAGACTACTTTACGATGCATAAAAAAAGCGCTATAGTATATGTATGAGGAGGAAACTATGCGTACCACATTGGATTTGCCTGAAGATTTGATTGAAGAGGCCATGGCAGTAACCCATATATCCACGAAGACTGATCTAATAAAGACTGCATTACAAAGCCTTATACAGAAAGAAAAAAGTAAAAGCCTAAAGCAGTATTTTGGGAAAGTTGATTTAAATATCGACCTTGATGTATTGAGAAACCGATGAACAAAATACTTGTAGATTCATCGGTATGGATATCGTTCTTTAAGGGGAATGAAGAAGGGAAAATGCTGTTCCCGTTATTGGATGCGAATCAAGCTTGCATAAATGACCTGATTCTGGCCGAATTAGTTCCATCACTAAATCATAAAAAGGAATTGATCTTAGTAGGACTATTAAAATCAATAGAAAAGATAAAAATAGAAATAGAATGGGATGAAATTATCCATATGCAAACAAACAGCTTGAAAAATGGGCTAAATAGGGTAGGTGTACCGGATTTAATAATTGCTCAAAATGCCATTCAAAACAATATTAAACTTTTTAGTTTTGATAAGCATTTTGAAATCATAAAGAAGCATATTGGATTGAAGTTATACGAAAACAAATAGGTGTTAGTTATAATAGAAGACATCGAACAATCGCTTCCACCATTACAATCCGGCCTGTCATGGTTTGTGCTGCGTCGCTACGCTCCTGGCACAAACCGCGCAAATAATGCGTTGCACCTTAAGCGAATGTTCGGCGGACCCTGCGGTCGCTAAGATCGCCGTATTCGTGGCGGTCAAATAATATCAATACGAACCATAGAAACAAACATAATGACCTTTTCTGTGATTACATTATAATTACATCGTGGAGGCTCGATATGTTAGTTTCCCTCATCCCCATTGGTAATTCTAAGGGCATCA
>CAYRLW010000085.1:6441-7753 GCA_964425215.1 uncultured Treponema sp. | reverse complement strand
AGAAAAAGCTTCAAAAATATATTCAAAGGAATTAGTAGAGACACTTTTTGTTAATCCATATTGTAAAGTAGAGTTTATAATTGCTTCAATAAATGTCGAAAGAAAAGCAGCCTCAAGATATCTTCATCAGTTAGAAGAAATTGGAATATTGAAATCTTATAAAGTTGGAAAAGAAAATATATTTCTTAACGTCGAATTGATTGAATTATTGAAAAAATAAGAAATTTGGACATAATAAGTGCTTCAACCTGATCCAGCTTTTGTCACAAAACTTACGTATCGCTTCGCGCGGTACAAACTGTACCAATGTACGCCTCGTAGGTCAATCGAAATGTTAGGCCCACCCTCCATGCAGAGGAAAACTACGGAAATCCCATATTAGGCATATGATTTGGCGGTAGTATATATCTTGATATATGGAGGTTCTTTCAAAAGTAATAGACTTTTGAAAGAGCCTCAGTTAAACGAAGGTTGAGTAAACCACGAACTAACTAATTATTCGAGGGTAGTCCTTCCGCTGGGTCTCCGTTGGGCCAAAAGGCCTTTTGCCCTCAACGCCGCCGTAAAGGCGGCGCTGAAGCAGGCGTCCCGGGGACCGAAGGGTTTGGCCGTCTTTTCGGCGGTGTCGATGACCTCCGTGGGGGATGGGAATTGGGATAGGTGGGCTTCGCAAAACGAGTCCAGGGCATGGAGAGCCCCCTGGGTCATCGTATTTGGATGCAGACAGATGGTCCACAGTCCCGGACCCATCAGGCGGGGCCGCCATAATTGTTGGGGAAGCCACAGAAAGTCGTACCGTCGGTAGGGGCGGAAAGAAAACCCGTCGCTGATGATACGGATGGGGCTGACGTTTTTTAGGGCCCGGAGGGTTCGCGAATCCAGCGAATGGGCGGGGGCTACAAAAACTCTAGGGTTTAGACCCTGGGCCTCCAAAATGGCGAGACCCCCTCGGATCCGGTGTTCCTGTTCTTCTGCGGAAAGGCCGGTGAATTCCCCGTAGGTATTCACCGGCACGAGGGACCGGGCCGCCGAGCCGCCTACGGAGGGATCGATATGCCGGAGGGTGTGGGAATATCCGTGGAGGGCCACCGTCCAGCCCTTGCGCTCCCAGGTCCGGGCCCGATCCCAAAAAGCCGGGTCCGCGGAACCGTGAACCAGTTCCGGGTCCGCGTTGGCGGGGACTATCGCCACGATGGGCTTAAGGCCATGCCGGTCCAGGACCGCCTCCACGGCGTCCCAGCGCAAACGGTCGTAGGTAGGACACCCATCGTCCAGCCGGATCAGGTACCTAGCGTCCACGGACGCCCCCCAG
>CAYRLW010000085.1:0-6341 GCA_964425215.1 uncultured Treponema sp. | reverse complement strand
GTACCTAGCGTCCACGGACGCCCCCCAGGGCGGATTTTAACCGCATATAGGCAAGAAGTACAGCGTAGTCAAATCGAATGGCCCATCGCTTTTGGGGGAACCGGGCCAGGGCGATGCGTTTTTTTTCGGCGATGCCCCGTTCAAAACCCACCGCCGATACGCCCCGGTCGTCGATCCGGGATACGGGGATGGGACGGTACTCCCAGCGTGCCCCCGCTAAAAGCCGTTCGCAGAGAAAATCGTAGTCCGCGGCTATCCGCAGGTTTTCATCGTAGGGACGAGCTCGGAGGGCCTCGGTTCGGGTGAATAGGCTCTGGTGACTCACGGTCATCTGACGGTGCAGGCGGCCCAGGACGTTTCGGGCGCTATCGTATTCTTCGGAACCGTCGGATTTTTCTATAACGCAGTCGCCCCACAGCAATTCCGCTGTGGGCTCCCCATCCAGCATCTGGGCCACCGTATCCGCGCCGTAGAAGCGGTCCCCGGCGTTCATAAAAACAACGAAATCCCCCGCGGCCATGCGGACGCCCTTGTTCATGGCCGCGTAGATACCCCCGTCCTCTTCGCTCACCCACCGCTGTATCCGACCTTCGTGTCGCCGAATTATTTCCACGGTCCCGTCGGTGGAGGCCCCGTCCACGACGATATACTCGATCGCCGGATAGGTCTGTTCGTTCACCGAAACGATAGTCCGCTCCAAACCCTCCGGATCGTTTCGAACCACCGTGATCACGGAGAGGAGGATCATCGCTTCTCTCCAATAATTTCCTTCCAATAGTCAAACCACAGGGCTGGATGATCAAACCGGGGTGCCATCTCCGTGTAGATCGCTTCCAGGGTGTCGCTTTGGGTCAGCCGTTTGTCGCCGTAAGAATCGACCACGAAGAGGGGAAGGCCTAGTTTATAAAAATGCTCGGTTAAGGGAGAACGGAGAACGATGGGCACAGACCGGAGGTACAGGGCCTCCCAAGTCCGGTGGCAATCTTCCCCATTTCCGGGAGGAGAAGCGATAAAGCGGTACGTAGTGGCCAGGGTGCGGTAAGACCGGCTATTCATACGGCCCACCGTATCGTTGAGGGGATTCAAGGCCAGGTGATCCAGGGCGGCCTGCCGGACCGTGGTATTGGTACCCACGGTAAAGGCGCTGAGGATCCGCGTCCGCTTACCGGCCATAACCGCCTTCGAGCGCCGTAGTCGTTGGAAATCGGCGACCACACCGTTGTAATGGAGCCGTTTATTCTCCAGACCGATAGGGAGCGGAACGACCCGAGGGTCCTGGACCAGGGCGTTGTTTGTAAAGAGCCGGCGCAGGTTAGCCGGCAGGAGCGTCAGGTAGGAGGAATCGATGTTCGGGTCCCCATTGTGGCACAGCAGGGAAAAGGCAGTCCTAATGTATCGTCCGGGACCTTCCAGGAAAGGCTTGAGTAGCCAGGTGTCGCAGAAGATCAGGTCCCCGTCCTGAACCGCGGCGGGATCGAAGGACTCGGTCGTACCGGGCTCGTAGAACCGGGAACAGAGGGAGCGAAACGTGTCCCCGCTCAGGTACGGTGCGCTGGAAGGCTTGGCTTTCAAGGCGCGGTACAGGGTCCTAAAGAAGGTGCTTTCTATTTTAAAGGGGAGGTTGGCTAACTTCATCGATGGTCCCGTTATCAAATCTAGTGCAACGAAGGTTGAGAAATGGATCCGATTGGGCAAACTCAGCGACGGCTTAGGTACGCCTTATCTTGCCGTAAAAGCCGTTTTAGATACGCTCCGTACTCGGTCTTGGCCAGGGGTTCGGCGAGTTTTTCCAGAGTTTCCGCATCGATAAACCCCTGCCGATAGGCGATTTCCTCGGGGCAGGATATTTTAAGCCCCTGGCGTTTTTGAATGTGGGCGACAAAGTTCCCCGCGTCCATCAACGAATCGTGGGTTCCCGTATCAAGCCAAGCGATCCCCCGGCCCAGGACTTCCACGTCCAGCCTTCCCTGTTCTAGGTATACCTGGTTGATAGCGGTGATTTCTATCTCCCCCCGGCTCGAGGGTTTTACGGAACGGGCGATATCGTAGACCTCGGCGTCGTAAAAATACAGCCCTGTTACCGCGTAGGACGACTTGGGCCGCGAAGGTTTTTCCTCTATGGAAAGGACCTTGCCGGTCCGATCGAAATCTACCACCCCGTAACGCTCCGGATCGACGACGTAGTAAGCGAATACCTCGGCGCCGGCTTCCAGCGAAGCGGCCCGCCTTAACAGAGAAGCCATCCCCTCGCCGTAAAAGATATTATCCCCCAGAATCATGGCCACGCTTTTGCCGGCCCCAAAGTCCCGACCCACGATGAACGCGTCCGCCAGCCCCCGGGGCTCGGTCTGGACGGCGTAAGAGAGGTGTAAGCCCCACTGATTCCCGTCGCCCAAGAGGGCCTCGAACAGGGGCTTCTCGCCGGGGTTCACGATGATCAGGATATCCCGGATGCCCGCGAGCATCAGCGTGGAAAGGGGATAGTAGATCATCGGCTTATCATACACGGGCAAAAGTTGTTTACAGATAGCCCGGGTGGCGGGGTACAATCGGGTACTCCGTCCCCCAGCCAGGATAATTCCCTTCTCGATCATGTGGGTCTCCCAATGTTCGCGTAGATATCCGCCCGTCCCAGTAGTCGTTTTATTAGGTGTCGAAGGGCGGCAAAGCGTCTATTTTTTAACGGCAATGTGGGCGCTTCAATTCCCAGCTCCGACATACGACCAATGGCCGCGCCCACCGACGCGGCGTATTCTTTGTACAGGCGCCGGGCCGCCCGGGGAATCGCGTATCCCCCCTCCACGGCTCGTGCCCGGTTCGGCTTTACCAAGCGGAAGGAATGGAAGTGGTAGAATACCGGGTCCACCGTCCCCCCCCCTCGGCGGACCTCCATCCAGACGTTCCAGGGTGCTAAGGCCCATTCATGCCGGGGCAGAATGAAGAGCCGGTCGGCGAACAACAGGGGCCACTGGTCCAGGTATTTTTGATCCCCAAAGCGTCCCGGCTCCCGGCGGTCGTAACACCATTCGATCACCCGATCCTGCCACCAGGCGCGGAGTTCCCGGGCCCGGTCCGACCGGTCCATGGTAAGAAACTGGACGCAGAAGCGTCCCACGATCTCGCTTTTATCGTACCGGGGGTCAAATCCGTGTTCCGTTACCAGGACCGCCGCCCCGGAAGCGTCGAATAAAGAAAAAATTTCCCCGGGGTTTCGGAAAAAAAATAAGTCCGCGTCCAGGTACGTCACCCGTTCCGCGGAAGGACAGCGATCAAAAACCGCGTCAAAACTAAAGGACGTCAAGGTCCAGCAGTATTCCCGCACGGACCGGTTCGCCTTGGCCGCTAAAAGTCGATCGGTTTCGATATCCCGAAGCGGAATAGTCCTTAGTCCCGGAAGTGCAAGCCGGGCCAGGGTTTCTTCCAGTCGTTGGTCCAAACAAAGGATCCACAGTTCCCCATCGGCGCACCAACGCCTAAGGGAATCGTAGAGAGCCAAGCCCTGGGGGAGGAAATTAAAGTCAAAGAGGGTGACAAAATGCTCAGGCAAAGGCGTTGATCTCCTGGATGACCTTCTCCACATCCGCCTCGCTCATCTGGGGGTGGCAGGGGATAGAAAGACAGGTGTCCCCGTGGAGTTCCGCCGCCGTAAGGCCCTTGGGGTCCCGCCGGATATCCATCGTGGGTCTCTGGCGATGCACCGGCACGGGGTAGTGGATCAGGGTCTCGATACCCCGGTCCTTCAGGTAAGCGGAAAGCCGGTCCCGTTCCTCACAACGGACCACGTACAGGTGGTACGCGTGATTCTCCCGTTCGGCGGGCGGGGCGAGGGGCCGGACCAGGGGGGTACGGAGACCCAGGTCGTACCGAGCGGCGATGACCCTGCGCCGTTCGACGAAGCGGTCCAGCCAAAGGAGCCGTTCGGCCAGGATAGCCGCCTGCAGTTCGTCCAGCCGCGAGTTCAGTCCGATTTCGTCGTGATGGTATCGAACGCTCTGGCCGTAGTTGCGCAGGACCCGGGCCTTGGCGTCCAGTTCCGCAGATCCGGTTCCCAAAGCTCCGCCGTCCCCGATGGCCCCCAAATTTTTTGTCGGATAAAAACTAAAGGCCCCAAAGCTCCCGAAGGTCCCCGCATGGTTGCCCTTCCAGCGGGCTCCGTGGGCCTGGGCGCAATCCTCGAACAGAGCCAGGCTCCGGTCCGCGCAAAAGGCGCGCCAGGCGTCCATGTCGGGAACGCGACCGTATAGATGGACCAACAGAACTCCCTTAGTCCGTTTCGTGACGCACCGCTCCACGCTTTCCATGGACAATAGGGCCGTTTCGGGATCGATATCCGCCAGCACGGGGGTGGCACCGGAGCGGTAAATTGCTAAAACCGTAGCAAAGGCGGTCATGGGCGTGGTGATCACCTCGTCCCCCGGTCCTATCCCCGCGGCCCGCAGACCTATCTCGATGGCATCCATCCCGTTGCCCACCCCGGCCATGTACCGAAGTCCAGTCCAGTCGGCGAAGGCCTTCTCGAACCGGGCGAGCTCGTCCCCCAGGATGTACCACCCCGAACGGATCACCCGTTCCGCGGCCCGCGCCTCGGCGGCCAGCAATTCTTCCGGCTCCGCTTTGAATTCGTTCATGTGTATCATAGGGTTTCTACCTTTGGGGGTTTTTCGTCAATATAATCATCCTCGTCAAATTCCTCCGACGCCAGACAGAGAAGAATCGTACCGGGAAGGTCAAAGCGCATTTCGTGCCAGTCCGGCGGTTCCAGAAGCAGGGCCGTAGAAGGGTCGTCCAACCGGTATTCCCAGGCAGTCCAGGCGCCGGTAACCGTACAACGTCCCTGGAGGGCGATCAAAGCCATACGGGTCCGCTTATGGCAATGCCCCCCCCGGACCGATCCCTCGGGAACGTCGTAGATGTAGAAAACCCGCTTCACGGGAAAGGGTAGTATTTTTTCGATAACCGTCAGATTACCCCGGCTTTGATGTATCGTCTGTAGCTTGATAAGGGATGCCATTGTATTTCCTTTTGTACCAATTTCGATTACCTTCGCAGTATCGAAGCGAGCCGCCGGACGATCCGTACCGCCAGGGAAGGCCGGAGGCTCAGAAAGTATTTTCTAAAGGCGTCGTAACCCTCGGGATCGGTTTCCGGCTTCCGCCGCTCTAAGGGGGGGCACGTTTCCGCCAGGGGCACCTCGTACCGGTCCGAAACGCCGCTGTGGGTTCCCGTCCCGTCGTTGCCGCTGTTTCGGACCAAGGACCGGTTCGGGTACAGGGTGTACATCCCCGCTAAAAAGGCCGAGGCGTACCATCGCACCGCCCACGAATCGACCCTTCCCGCTCGGGTATCCCGAAGCATGCGGGTGTAGGGATAGGTCCCGTCAAAATTAAACTCCCGGGCCCAGGGGCAGGATCGAAGCCTTGCTAAAAGGACCCCCGCATCGCCTTCGTAAAGACGCCACGACCGCTCCCACACGGCCCAGCCCCAGCAGTCGGCCCCTCGGATAAAGAAGGTGTCCGGCAGTTCATCCCGGTGGGGGTACACATAGGCATGGATAGAAGCCACGAAAGGATCGTCGGCGTACAGCTCCAGGGCCCGGTTCATGTACGTCAGGAAGGCGGGGGACGTTTCAATGTCGTCCTCTAAAACGATGGCCCGGCCCCATTCCTCCACCGTCCGGGTAACCCCGTCCACGATATTCCGGGACAAGCCCCAGTTTTCCTCCCGCTCCACCAGCCGCAGGGATTTAAAGAGCCCACCGGCGGACCGGACCGCAGAACGGGTAGCTTCCACAGCGGACCGATCCACCCCACCCTTTGAGCCGTCGGCGTAAACAATCAGGTCGCTGTCCGGGGCTTCTGGATTAGCCCCCAGGGCGGCCAGGGTTCGGGCCGCGTGTTCGGGGCGCTTGTAGACAAAAAGAACCACCGGGGCCAGGCTCATAGGCCCAAAAGCTCCTTGAAATAGGCGATGGTCCGCTTGAGCCCCTCGTCCAGGGGAACCTTGGGTTCCCAGCCCAGTTTGCCCTTCGCAAGGCTAATATCGGGCTTGCGTTTTTTAGGATCGTCCTGGGGCAGGGGACGGAAGACGATTTTGGATTTCGATCCCGTGAGCCGCAGGGTCAGCTCCGCCAGCTCCAGCATGGTAAACTCCCCGGGATTCCCGATATTTACCGGCCCCGTAAAGTCGGCGGGACTGTCCATCATGGCCAGCATGCCGTCGATCAGGTCGTCCACGTAGCAGAAGGACCGGGTCTGGCTCCCGTCCCCGAATATGGTCAGATCCTGGCCCTTGAGGGCCTGGACGATAAAGTTGCTCACCACCCGGCCGTCGTCGGGGTGCAT
>CAYRLW010000084.1:0-8297 GCA_964425215.1 uncultured Treponema sp. | reverse complement strand
TTATTCCATATTTTCCGTTTTGGGCTGAAGCATCCTTTGGTTGATACGAACGGAAGCCCGGAGTATACTGGGTCTATGAAAGTCCCGGCACCCTTTTCTATCATATTTGAAAACGATTTTTTTGTGGTTTTGAATAAATCAAGCGGCATTGCGGTGATTGCCGATCGTTGGGACGATTCTAAAGATCGTCTGGACGAGCTATTAAATTCCCACTACGCCGCCTTGATTTTAGCGGCCAGAGGGGAGCTTCCATCCCAAAAGCCACCCCTTCCCTATCCCCACCGGGTGTACGTGGTGCACCGCATTGACCGGGATACCTCGGGTTTGGTGTTATTCGCGAAAACCCCGGAGGCCCATAGGGTGCTATCCCAGGCTTTCGAGTCCCGGTCCGTGACCAAACGGTATATCGCCGTGGTACACGGGCGACCTTCTTGGGACGAGACGGTGTGCGAATTGGCCCTGCGGCCCGACGGGGACCGGGCCCATAGAACGGTGATAGACAAGGGCGCGGGGAAACCAGCTTTGACCCGGTTCCGTTTGCTTGGATCGGTGGAAACCTACTCGGTGGTGGAAGCCCAACCGGAAACCGGAAGGACCCACCAGATCCGCGTCCATTTAGCCAGCCTAGGGCACCCCATTGTAGCGGATCCCCTGTACGGAAGCGCCGAACCCGTATTGCTTTCGTCGTTTAAGGGAAAATGGAAGGGGGATCCGTACTTGGAAAAGCCCCTTTTAAACCGTCTGGGACTCCACGCGGCGTATATCCAGCTTCCTCCGGGGCTTTTTCCCCATACCGGGGAGCCGGAACGTTTAGAATTTTCCGCACCCCTTCCCCGGGACCTGGGGGCTCTGATCACCCAGATGATCAAGTCCAGTAGCCCCTCCCAAAATACGGCCCTAAAAGATATCCTGTAAGGCGCTTTTAAAACTCAGGGAGTTTTAAAAAAGCTACCCCAAAAGGTTCAGGTCCATAATCAAGGCGCCGGATTTTTTATCCCGCGCACCGTTCCGGATAAACGAAGGACCGGAGAGGTCCTTGGGCACGCTTAAAAGGAGCCCCGAGGACCTGGCTTCCATGGCCCTTTTTGAACCGGTTACCAGGGTCAGCCCCCACTCGGCGCAGGCGTAGCGGCCGTACAGGCCCCGATCCAATGGGAAGGGGTCCGAAATTATACGGAGACTGGCCGCCGATTCAACCGCTTTGGATTCGCTAGTCTTGGGTTGGGCGAATAGGAAACTAAGGGTAGCCCGTTCTTTGGGTATCCCTGCAGAGGCGGAGAGTTTTTTTAAGGGAGCCGGAGCGGAGTCGGTTTCAAAGACAAAGTGACACCACTTCGATCCCCGGCTTCCACCGCTGAGGGGACAGGGTCCCCCATGGGGACAGGGGGCTAGGGGAAAACGGCCTTCCCTCAGCAATGCGTTCCGCAGTTCGGCGATAAAGGCCCCCGAACGGGGTATGCCCGGTTCCACCACCAGGATCGATCCGGAGGGGGAAGCCAGGGAACGGAGCAGTCCCCCATTTTTTTCCGCAAAGGACCGAAGGGGGATTCGGCTATCCCAAAAAAGCTCGTTGAACAGGTTGATCGCCGTAACGAGGGCCGCGCCTTCGCCCCGGATGCTTTCGCCCAGGGAGCCCCGGATAGTAACGATGGTCCAGTTATCCCCAGAGCCCTGGGTGAGGGCGGTAAAAATCCGCTTGCCCGCGTCCAGGATCTTGCCGGTCCGATCCAAACAACGAAAAGTCAATCGCTTTTGCCGCAGATCCGGCCGGGCAATCCACAGGGCTAGGGGAAAGGTAAGGGGTCCCGAACCTACGTCGGTAAGGAAATCCTGGTCTTGAAATTGAAGGGGAAGCGAACCAAGCAGTCGGACCAGCCGGTAGACGTTCCAGGGAAGAAAATACCGTAAATATGCCGATAGGTGGGCCGCCTGGCCCAGGTACCCGTCGTTCCGCTGACTCCGTTCGCTGGTTAAAAGCCGGGAAAGGTCCGCCACATCCCGGGCCAGGGTAGCGCGAAAACGGCCAGGCAGGGGAAAGACTTCGTCGATGGCCTGTAAAAGCCTATCCATTACCAATGGAGTAGAATCGTCTAGTTCAGGAAAAAGAAAGGATTCCATCCTAGTCTCCTGTCATATTTCGAACCATAAAATACACCGAAAGCAGGTCCGCCCTAAGACTTTGGATTTGGGCTCGAAGGTTTTGATCCCCCTGGGAGGCTTCTTTGATAAGCTGTTCCCGGGCGCCCTCCAGGGTAAAACGCCGCCCGTACAGAAGGTACCGCAGGCGGTACAGGAGGGCCACATCCCGTTCGGTGTAGACCCGCCGCCCGCCCAAATCTTTACGGACCTGTAAGAGGGGGATTTCTTTTTCCCAATACCGCAGAACGTGGGCTTTTATCCCTAAAAGCCGTTCCACCTCACCGATCTGAAACGTGGCCACCGGATCGCTCCCGCTCGTTCGCCTCGGTCCTTTTGGCTTCCCGTTCCTTCCGGGCGGTCTTTGGATCCTTGCGGGAAGGTCGAATTTCTATGGACACGGGAATAAGAGAATACCCTAAATCTTTGCGCAGTTTATTCCGCAAATACGCCACGTAGGAATCGGATACCGCGTCGGGCCGGGAGGCGAAGATGACGAATTTTACCGGATTCGCCGAGGTTTGTACGGCGTATCGAACCTTGAATCGGGTCTTGGGACCCACAGGGGGCGGATACTCTTCCAACCACTTCTGTAAGGCCTGATTAAGGGGCCCCGTGTCGATACGCCGAATAAGTTGGCCGTACATCCGCAGGGCCGTATCCAAAAGGGTCTCTACCCCCGTTCCGTTTTGGGCGCTCAGGGCCACCACGGGGGCGTACTCCATTTGACCGAAAAAATAGTGTATCCTGTCGACGGAAGCTTCGAAGGTGTTCTTTAGCTTCGGCATGGTGTCCCATTTATTTAACACCAGGATGATGCCCCGCCCTTGCTCGTGGGCCAGGGCAGCGATCTTTTTATCCTGCTCGGTTAGACCCTCTTGAGCGTCGATAAGCAAAAAAACCAGATCCGCCTGTTCCAATGTCTTGATGGCCCGGTTAACCGAATAGTACTCGATATTTTCAGTAACCCGGTTCTTCCGCCGAATTCCTGCGGTATCCAGCACCACAAAGGACCTTTTTTTATAGACAAACCGGCCCTCTACCACATCCCGCGTCGTCCCGGGAATGTCGCTGACGATGGACGCTTCCGTGGCGGTTAGCCGGTTGGAAAGGGTGGATTTTCCTGTGTTGGGTTTGCCGATTATGGCGATCCGTATATCCCGATCCGCGTCCTGGTCCTCTTCCACCGTGGAAAAATCCAGCCGTTGAACGATGGCCTCTTCCAAATCAAAAATATTGTCCCCGTGTTCCGCGGAAATCGGATACACGGTTTCGAATCCCTGGGAAAGCAGATTCCAGGCGTAACTTTCCCGACGCCCTCCTTCGGTCTTATTAACCGCCACGAGCAGTCGATCCCGGTGGGGTCGTAAATATTCGATAAACTCCAAATCTTCGCTGGTTAGGTCCCCCGCTTCTAGAACTAAAACCACCAAATCGGAGCGTTCAATGGTTTCCTTGGTCTTTTCAATGACCAGATCGTCCAGCTCTTCCCGGTCCAGCTTAAAGCCCCCGGTATCCACCAGGGTAAGAGGATGGCCGATCAAAAACGCGGTGGCCTCCACCGGATCCCGGGTTACCCCGGGCTTCGGATCGGTTATGGCCCGGCGCTGGCGCAGAAGGCGGTTAAAAAGGGTCGATTTCCCCACGTTGGGACGCCCAACCAGGACGACCACCGGTAAATTCCGATATTTTTTATCGGGACTATATTCCATATACAATATAACTCCAAATGACGTATTAAAATCCGTGGATTGTACATTCGTAAATAGTACATCCGTGAATTGTACGAAACCATCGACGGGACCGGATTCTCCATTCCCCTAAAAACGGACAAGTCCGACAAACTTCTACATTTTCGACAAACTTCTACATTGGCGGTTTCAAGAACCTGGTTCGACGTGTTCCTACGACGGGAACCGCTGGTCCATCCATTGTTGGACCAATTTCTGAACGTCCCGGTACGACGAAAGGGCCAGGGCGTTTTCCGCCAACAGGCGGCAATCGGTGGCCCTGCAGGATCGGATTACCTTTTTTACCCGGGGGATAGAGGAGGCGGACATGCTAAACTCATCCAGCCCCAGTCCCAAAAGGATCCCCGTAGCCTGGGGATCCCCCGCCAATTCTCCGCACATGGCCGCGGGGATGCCCATGGTATGGGCCGCGTCGATGGTTCTTTTGATAAACCGGAGGACCGCGGGATGAAAGGGTTGGGCCAAATAGGCGGTCCGCTCGTTTCCCCGATCCACGGCGATAGAATACTGGACCAAGTCGTTGGTTCCTATGGAAAAAAAGGCGGACCGTTTTGCCAAAATATCCGCGGTCATGGCGGCGGAGGGAATTTCTATCATGGTTCCCACTTCCAGGTTTTCGGCAAAAGCCTGGCCCCGTTCCCGGCACTCGGCCTTTGCTTCTTCCAGCACCTCCAGGGCGTCTTCCAGTTCCTCGATCCCCGAAATCATGGGGAACATAATTTTAAGATTACCTTCCACGCTGGACCGAAGCAGGGCCCGCAGTTGGGTTTTAAACAGGTCCCGGTGGGAAAGGCAAAAACGGATGGCCCGCCACCCCAGTAGGGGATTTTTTTCTTCCTTCGACTGCAGGTCTGGGATAAGCTTATCCCCCCCCACGTCCAGGGTCCGGATGGTTACGGGCTTCCCACCCATGGCGGAGACCACGGTACGATAGGCCTGGTACTGCTGTTCCTCGTCCGTAGCGCTCCCTGCAGTTAAAAAAAGGAACTCGGAGCGGTACAATCCGATACCTTCGGCGCCGTATTGGATCGCGTGTTCCGCCTCCTCGGGAATTTCTATGTTCGCTTTCAACTGGAAGCGGACTCCGTCCAGGGTCTCGGCGGGCAAATCCCGCAGGGCCTCCAGTTCTCCGGCTATTTTTTGCAGGTTTATCGTGATGGTCCGGTACTTTTGCAGGGTTGCTTCGTCGGGGTTAACGATTACCCGGCCGGAGCTCCCGTCCACCACCGCCGTGTCGCCGTCCTTAATTTCCAAAGAGGCCTTGGAAAGGCCCAGCACGGCGGGGATCTCGAAAGCCCGGGCTAAAATTGCCGTATGGGAGGTCATACCACCCATATCCAAGACCAGGGCCTTGACGTGGGACCTATTCATAACCAGGGCGTCGGAAGGCAAAAGATCGCGGGCCACCAGAACACAGTCGCTGGTTAATTCGGTCAGGGAAATTTTCTTTATCGAAAGTAAATTATTTAAAAGCCGACGGGACACGTCGTAAATATCCGCCGCCCGATCTCGCAGGGCCGGGTCCTGGGCGGTGTTCAATTTTTGAGCCAAGGCCCGGGAATTTTCCCAAACAACCCATTCGATATTTTCTAGACTCGTTTCAAGTCGATTTTTAAGCTGGTCGTGGATATCCTCGTCCGAGAGCATCAATAGGTGGGCTTCGAAGATCTTAGCCTGCTCGTCCCCCATTTCCCGTTGGGCCCGATCCCGCAGATCCTGGACTTCCCGTTGGGCCGATTGGTTCGCTTCCACAAAACGCTTCCACTCCCCTTCCACGTTTCCCTCGTGTATGGCATACCGGGGAATTTGGGAGAAGATATCGTCTTTGTACAGAAAAACCTTCCCGATCGCCACACCGGAGGAAGCGGGAACGCCAACCAATTCTTTCATTATATTGAAGCATACCCCAAAGAAGAGTACACTGTCAAACCTCTATGGAAACCGACACTCGACGTTCCCCCGATTGCCTAAAGTGCGTATATTTTAAAGTTTCCTGGGATCCCCGCTTTCCCCGGATCTGTACCCAATTCGGCATTAAAACCCGCCATTTGCCTTCCATCGAAGTATTTCAAGCCACGGGACAGCAGTGCCCATCCTTTACGCCCAAGAGGGGTCTGCAATGAGGGCCCTGTTAATTCAAAGTCCCTTTGTCCAGCTCAACACCCCCTACCCGGCGCCCTACTACTTAAAGGCCTTCTTCGACTCCCAATCCATCCCCGTGGAGGTCCGGGACCACTCCATCGGTCTGTTTGAACGGATCTTTTCCGTACCCGGCTTGACCCGCATATTTTCCGACGCCGCCGAAGTGCTGGCTCTAGCCCAGGGGAAAGAACCCAGGAGCCATCTGGAAAGCCCTTCGACGGCCCCGGGGTCGAACCTTCGGAAGTCGGCAATCCGCCGGGAAGTCGAACGGTTTCTTTCCCAGGCGCCCTGGTGGATCCGATCCATCGATCCGATTCTGGAAATACTACGGGGAAAAAGCGTGGAGTACGGCCATTTGCTGACCCTGGGCAACGGGACCTTCCCTTCCGGGCCAAGGACCGACGCCCTATGGGCCCAAAGCCTTGGGGAAGCCGGGGAACCGGAAGGGCGGTCCGGCGGATTTTTAAGCGATCGCCGCATCGCGTCGGCCCTGTTGGCCGACCTGGCGGATTTTATCACCGTGACGCTCGACCCTACCTTTTCGTTAATAAAGTACGCCGATTCCCTTGCCGCCAGCGTACGTTCCTTTTCCACCGTGGAAGGGGCGTTGGACGGGTACATTCTGCGGACCTTCTACGGTCCCCTCTGCGAGGAAGAGTGGAAAGCTTTGGATGAAAACCCGATCACATCCAGGGGAAATTCCAGCGGGCTCGCCGACCCGGTTATCCTGGCCTTTACCCTCCCCTTTCCTGGCACCCTGGTTCCCGCCCTCTTCGCGGCCCGCTCCGCCCGTTCCCACCGGGGGGCGCCCCTGGTAACTATAGCGGGGGGCGGGTACGTGAACACGGAACTTCGATCGATGAGGGCAAAAAAGTTTTTCGATTATTTTGATTTTCTCTCCTTTGACCGGGGCTACGGTTCCCTTTCCGCCATCCTGCGGGTTTTGGAGAAGGTTGATTTTTCCTATTCCACCCCCGAATCTTCCCCCGAAAGGGTGAAGTTATTCCCTTCCCAGGACCGGCCCCTCTACAAAACCCTCTACCGATCCCCCCGTACCGGTGAACTCGTCGGAAATTGTGACGGCTTACCCGATAGGGGGGACCCGGCGGAAAACTCCGGATTTTCAGGGACCCGGGGAGAAGCACCTAGTCCAGCGACGACCCAAGAGTATGAAGAACTGGAGCGGAAGCTTTCGATCACCCTGTTTCCCGACTATTCCACTGTGGATTTTTCCCGCTACATTGTAGCGGTGGACGACGAAAACCCCATGCACCGGCTCTGGACCGAAGGCCGATGGCTCAAGGCCTATCTGGCCCACGGTTGCTATTGGCACGCCTGCGCGTTTTGCGACGTCCAGCTGGATTACATCCGGGGCTTTTCGGCGGTTGACGTGGAGGCCCTTTTTGATCACCTGGTACGCCAGGCAAAACACGCGGGTATCCGGGGGGTCCACCTGGTGGACGAGGCGGCACCGGTGCCCTCCCTGGTCCGCCTGGCGGAGTTGAACCGGGCCGCCGGCCTTCCCCTGGTATTTTGGGGAAACATCCGGTTTGAACGGGATTTTACCCCCGACACGGCGGCCCTCCTGGCCGCCGGAGGCCTGATCGCCGTGTCCGCCGGCATCGAGGTAGCCACCGCCACGGGCTTTAAACGGCTGGGCAAAGGGATAGGCCTGGAACAGGTGGTCCGTGCGTGCGCCGCTTTTAAAGAAGCGGGGATCCTTACCCACGCCTACCTTATTTTTGGGTACTACGACCAGGACGATCAGGAAATCATCGATTCGGCGGAAACTCTGCGCCAACTGTTTCAGGCGGGGCTGTTGGATTCGGGATTTTGGCACAAGTTCGTCCTGACCCGTCATTCCCGGATCTACGGCGAATGGAAACGGGGCCGCCATCCCCTCTTACGGGTGGAAGACGATCCCGTAGGGGACCGAAAGGGTGACTATTTTGCCGATAATGACCTCCGTTTTACCGGAGAATCGTCCTTTGACCGGTTCAGCGGCCCCCTGGACGCCCTTTTGTCCCAATGGATGACCGGAAATACCGCTACACCCGTAGAATCGGCCTTTCCCTTCCCGGTACCCCCGCCCCAGATTCCCCAGAATACGGTGATCCAACTTTTGGATTGTTACGCCCGGGACCGGGAAAACGACCGGAACCGGGGCTGTGATTTGTCCCTGCCCAAAAACCCTTCTGGAAAAGCCGTAAAGGGACCCCAGGGGGACCCTGAGGATAACCTGGTATTTCTCGGTTCCCAGCCCATAAT
>CAYRLW010000083.1:0-8522 GCA_964425215.1 uncultured Treponema sp. | reverse complement strand
CCATCCATGGTCGGGGCGAGAGGATTCGAACCTCCGACCCTCTGGTCCCAAACCAAGGCGAACGCACTAAAAATCTGGCGCTTAGCTGTAAAACTGGGTTGTTACGACCTCAAGTGCAGCAAGGGTTTCGGCCACGGCTGTAAAACCATGGGCCGACGGCGTAACGACGTTGCGCGATCTCGCCCTCGTCGTTATCGAGCATTAATGACACGTTCTCTGTTGAAAATTCACGGCCTGGTGCCCGCTCTTTTGGGGTTCTTCCTTATTGGGTGTCTACTTAGCGCGTGGTTCGATGGCCTGGGCGTCAATCTTATGTCTGACGCGATCGGCGTCACCTTCACCATCTTCATTCTCGACGTATTCCTTCAGCAGCGAGAGCGCCAACGTCTTGCCCCTGTTCTAAATGCCGCCGGCAAAGATGCCTTTCGCGTTGCCGCCAATGTGAAGGGGCTTTGCGTAACCGCATTGAAGGCCGCCGCCCTCCCTGATGAGGCCTATCTCTTCGACGCCCAGCGAAAGCTGACCGATCCCGCGTTCACGCCAATCCTCAGCCGGCTCGACCTTAGGGGGCAGGTGCCGGTAGTTCAGATGACATCTAATTTCAACATTAACTCCTTGGAGTACCGAACGGTAATCACCAACACCCAGTATGAGACCGCATTCCTCAAAGAAGGAATGCGGTCGTTTCAAGAACGGTATACAGCCATCGCGGATCCCAGCGTCGTCTCTGCCATGCACGACTTGGAAAGAGTTACGCTCTTCTCGGTTGCCAACGTTCTACATATCAGTAGATCCCTGCCAGGCTCTTTGTGGCAGGATGCAGCGCGCGTCGCAGACGATCTCATGAAGGCATTGATCGCCCAGGACATGTACGCAATTGGCAGCGACAGTGACGAAGCTGCCATGGGCCAGATCGCTCAGGAAATCGCGTTGAACCCCTATAGAACACCCCAGGCTCCCTATCGGCCGTTGAGGCCGGTCTCTCCAGCATCATAGATCGAACGTCGGTGCCCCTTATAGTGAGTGGGTCCGCTCTCACCCTCTCGGTGTAAACGATAAGCGCTGACCGCCAAATGTCCGCCAACATTGAGGCTTCACGTTCCAAGTTTCGTGTTTCGTTCTCGGTTTTTTCGGCCATTTCTGGGAAGTTCCTGGGAAGTAAAAAACTGCCCCGCCAGCGCAGCGCGATGTTCGCCGATCATTACCCATGCTCACACCGTGCAGGCACCTACGAACAAATTTAACGCTAGAAATTATTCCTTAATGCCAACCACTCAGCGTAAAAGCGCGTATCTAGGGTTGGTGATCATGGACAACGAGCGGGCCATCAAAGCCAAGGTATTATACGCCTTGCGCCGCGACCAACGATCTGGCCGAGCGCCTATAATTGCAACTGAGTATTGCATCGGCGCGACGGGGGTCAGAGCAGATTTGGCGCTAGCTTACCGGACCCCCACCCGCGAGCTTGTGGGGATCGAGATCAAGAGTGCTTTAGACACTCTTCGACGGCTGCCGCACCAGATCGAAACCTACAGCCGTATTTTCGACCGCGTGATTGTGGTCGCGGCTACGCGGCACCAAGAAGCAGTGCGGCAATATCGATTCCCAAACTTGGATATATGGGAGATTGAAAAATCGGGTGCCTTGACGCGCGTGCGCACTGGGACGTCACCTGTCATTTCCTCGGGTTTATCCGCCCTTCTCCCGCAACGTGACCAAGCTAGGTACAAAGGCCTAATTGCTGCCGGCTCACAGGGCGAGCGCGATGCCTTCTTTGCTGCCTTTGAGGATCGCTACGGTGAGTGCTCGTCGGATTTCTGGTCGAGGGTGCAAGGGCGCCGGATCAGGGAAGAGGACGTAGCCGAACTCAGCCGCTTCCACCCCAAACGGGCCCGCGAGCAGCAGATCGCTGAGGACTATGCTGAGAAGCTAACATCTTGGCGAGCCTTAGAAGCTGCCTGATCAAAGATCCTGCCAAACGTCATCCGTGTCGTAAATCTGCTCCGGTCGATCGAACCACAGCTGGCGATGCAAATGCAGGTTTATCCGCACAGCCGTAGATCGCGCTGGCGACGAAATTCCGTCCTCTTCACCCATCTTGGTCTTCTCGATCATCTGGGTCCCCCAAACCCGTACATCGGGATCCCAGATTGGGTTCTCAATCAAATCTCGCGCGAGATCGAGGTAGCCGCCTTTGTAGCGGCGCGGGCCTTCAGCCCTGAAGAAGCACCACTCCTGGAATTGGGGATAATCAATCCGAGGATAGGGTTCTCCACCTCCGCCCCCCATCTTTTCTGCTCGAGCACTTCCCCGGTCGCTGTAAATCAACGACGCGCCGATCCGAACGACCGGGTCACTGCGATGCCCTTACGCCCGGGCGGCTCGATCTCAAGCTCCTGGCACAGGACGCCGTTCATCTCGCGCACCAGGCGCTCCCCCGTGACGGTCAGCAGCTTCCGAGCGACGCGCGCATCCAGACCGCGCAGATCTGCTGCAGTCTTCACGCCGATCGCGCGCAACTTGCCGGCGGACGCCCGCCCGACGCCCCATACGTCCTCGATCGCCAGCTGGGGCAGCAGCGCGTCCCGGGCGGCGGCCGACGTCAGGTCGCAGACCCCGTCGAGCTCTGGTCGCTTCTTGGCCAGGTAATTGGCGGCCTTGGCCAGCACGCGCGTCGGGCCGAGGCCGACACAGGTCGGGATCCCGGTCCACTGCCTGACCGTGCGCCGCATCGCGCGAGCATGGGTCGCCGGCTCGATCATGCCGGTCAAGTCGAGGAAGCTCTCATCGATGGAGTAGACCTCAACGTCCTGGGCGTGGGCGCGGTAGATCTCGTTCATGCGCCGGCTCATGTCGCCATACAGGACGTAGTTCGATGACCGCGCGACGACGCCATTCGCCTCGCACAGCTTGCGGATCTTGAACCAGGGCGCGCCCATCTCGATACCGAGCGCCTTGGCCTCAGGCGTCCGCGCCACTGCGCAGCCGTCGTTGTTCGACAGGACGATGACCGGGCGGCCCTCAAGGCGAGGATCGAACACCCGCTCGCAGCTGCAGTAGAAGCTGTTGCCGTCCGACAGGGCGAAGACACGGTCGCTCATCTCGGCGCCGGCCGGTGCGGCGTCAACGACCAGGTCACCACGCCCCAGATCATCGCCTCGCTGGCCTCGTCCAGAATCAACGGCCCCATCTCCGGGTTGGCGAAGTCCAGCGCCAGGCGCCCTCCCCGCAGTCTGATCACCCGCTTGGCGCTGGGCAGGCCGTCGATGATGGCCACGACGACGTCGTCGGCCTTCGGCGTCAGCGAGCGATCGACCACGGCATAGTCGCCGTCATTGATGCCCATGCCGATCATACTGCGGCCGACCACCCGCCACATGAAGGTCGAGGCGGGATTGGTGACGATCAGCCGCGCGGGATCCAGCGCCTCTTCGAGATAGTCGTCCGCCGGCGATGGAAAGCCGGCGCACAGCGGACGCCCCATCAGCGGGACCAGTTCTTGTTTCAACGCACTCACGGTTTCGCTCCAGGAGCCGACCGACCCGCCGCCGCTCTAGGGCGCCGAGCCTGCTGGCCTCAAGCGTTTTGTTCTCTTTTTGTTCCAAGTCTGTGGGCGGGCTGTTGACAAGCCCGGCCGCCGTTGACGTTTCCGTGGTTCTACCCAGGTCGGCCCCTGCACGTGATGATCACCTCTCGGGCCTCTTGCGCGCCCTTGCCCGCGACCAGTAGGCATGGGGCATATAAATGGAGGGTCCAGCACATTCGCTTGGACCATCAGCAGGACGTTTGAAATTGCGCCTTGATTTGATCTTTTCAGTTACGGGGAGGGTTTACCCAGGCCCCGTTGATAGCTGGATGTTCATGGCAGCGCGCCAACTTGCGCTGACTGAAGCCGCCAAAGCCCTTCATGCGAACTACATCCAAGAGGGCGGCATCAGTTCGGCAACGCACGCTGCGACGGGGACGTACAGTGAAGCTTCAGATGGTATGTTGATGAACGCTCTTATTGCCAAGCATCAACCTACTGATCTTGAGAGCGCCATACCTATGGTGGCTGAAGGCTCTTTCCCAGGAGAAGTGGTCGATCTTGCCGCGCGCTCGTTCGTCTACGAATTAGCTGTTTTCAGGCTTATGCTCAGAAGCGTCTCCCTTCACGCTGCCGATCAAGTTGCGGCGCAGATGCTCTGCTCGCAGTTTGACATTGCTGTACCTGGATTGGTGCCGGTGAGGGACACGCTCGCACACTTGGACGAACGTTTTGCTGGTTTGAGTCGTGGGCGCTCCATCAACCCGGTCGCGACGACCGTTGGGACAAACATTCTTGACCTTGGAATTGTGGTCCGCAACGACCGCATAGGTGCCCACACCGCCGACGGATCGTTCCAGGAAGTCATGATGACGAGTGCTACGATAGATGCCGCCTTGGATTTCATTCGCGGCATGACCCTGTTATTTCCCGCTACGCCTCCAAGCGTTCCTTAAACCGCACCACCTCCATGCCCAGCCAGTCGTTGATCGCCAGGAACCGCTGCTGCAGCGGCTGAATCTCGTTGCGATAGAAGACCTGGTCAGCCTTCTCGACGTCGCCGAAGCCGCCAGCGTTCGCGGGCACTACGCCCAGCAGCTGCGGCGGCACGCGGTGCGCGGCCAGGACGTCGTCGCGGGTCGTGTTCTTGATCCCCAGAAACTCATCCTTGGCCGCCGCCTCGCCCGGGTGCAGCAACTGCAGGCTGTCCTTCTTGCCGTTGGGCAGGTGGACGAACATCGATCGGAAGTTGCCGACGCCCTTGGTGTTCTTCATCGCGCTGCGCAGCGCCTCGGCGTCTGTTTCACTCAGACCGCCCTCACCCACGTACATGATGAAGCCGGCGTGCGCGCCGTTGAGGTAGTAGCGCCGGCGGAACAGGGTCGCGTTCTCGTTCAGAAAAGCCGACTGTAGCGCGCTCAGGTACTCGGGCACGCCATAGATCTCCTGATCGAGCCAGGGCTGCATGCCGTGGAAGACCGCGCCCTTCTTGAACCAGTGTTCCTTGTGCCACTCCGACAGGAAGACGAACGCACCCTCCTCGACCCCGCGACGGGTATAGCGCGCCAGGCTGCGCTTCAGCTTCATCGGCTGGCCGCGCAGGTTGTCCACGCGCTCGACGTAGAAGTTGGCCAGCACCAGGTGATCGAGCGCCAGACCCTCGAACGTGGCCCGGTCCAGCAGCGGATGCGGGACAAAGTCGCGCAGCAGCTGGTTCAGCTTCACCCGAAACGCCGAGGAGTGGTGCGACGTGACGTTGCCGGTCTTCGACAGGACATCCATCGGCAGCGGCGTCTGGTAATAGCGGCCGCCGACGCCAGCGATGTCCCAGCATTCCAGCCCGTCCAGGAGCTCGCGCCGGTTCAGCACCGGCTCCGCGTCGCCCAGGGCGAACGCCATGGGGCCGGCCTCGACCACGCCCTCGACGGGCTTTGCAGGCAGGGTCTCAGTCATTGCCGTAAATCTCCACGGTAGAGGATCCGCCGGCGGCGCCGATGGCGGCCTGGATCGGCTCATTGAACAGGCATTGTAGAAGGGCCCAGCCGTTCGCGCTTGCCGCCTGCTGCGTCGCCTTTCTGGCGCTCTGGCTCCGCGCATGAAGATCGACCGACTGAACCTGGTGCGTGGCGCTCTTATCGCCGCCGCCGTCTACCTCCTCATTTTCCTGCTGCTGAGAGGACGCCTCTGATGGCCCGTCGTTCCGCAACCGCCATCGATGTCGAGATCGGCCAGCGCCTTCGCCAGGCGCGGATCCGTCGCGACCTCTCGCAGACTGAACTCGGCGCCGCTATCGGCGTCACCTTCCAGCAGGTCCAGAAGTACGAGAAAGGCGAAAGCCGCATCGCGCTATCGACCCTGGCCCAGCTGAGAACCGCCCTGCAGATCGAGCCGGCCGACCTTTTGCCGACCCTGCGGAACGATGGCGACCCGATACCCGATCCTCTGGCCGCTCTCGGCTCCAGCATCGTCGGCGTCCAGTTGGCCCGTTTGGTCGGCCGTATGCGCCCCGATCAGCAGCATTCCATTCTCGAGGTGGCCAAGGCCATCATCAGCGCGAGCGCCCCGACGCCCGCCTCCGCAGCCGCCTGAAGGAGGGCGTCATGACCAAGCGTGAAATGTCCAAGGCCGCGACGCGGCAAAAAGTCATAGCAGCTGCCAAGGCGCTCTGGGCCGAGCCGGGCAGCTATCATCAGAACGGGATCCGCGACCTCGCCGACGCCATGGGTATGTCTACAGGTTCGGTGTTCTCGAACTTCGAAAGCAAGGACGATGTCTGGCGCGCGGCCTTCGGATGTGAACCGCCCGTCGACTCCCACCTTACCCGCCTTGGCGCCGAGGCCGTCGAGATCGTGAAGCGCATCGCTCTCCTGGACGAGTCGGATCTGATCTTCACCGCCACCGGTCATTCGGAGCTGGCGCATGAGATCCACTTCTTCCGTGGCAAAGCCGACATGGCGGCCATGCTGCAGGCTGACTCCTGATGAAGCTGCCATTCCGCCGCGAAGGCAACGGCGCTATCGTGGACGCCGATGGCCGACACGTCCTGACCGTTGATCCAGACCGTAACCTGACCGACGACGTAGCCAGCGCAATCGCCGATCGCGCCCTTACGGCATTCACCGCAGAACATGCTGAGCTCGTCCGCCTCGCCTTGATCGGCCGCAAGATCGAGGCGGCGGCCGCCTTGCGCGCCAAGCATGAAGACCATCTGGATCGCTACGGCCACAGCGCCAGAACCGGCTTCCGCCAATGATGGCCTTCGCCTTGGCGCTCGTCGCCGCCGCGATCATCGTCGGCGTCAGGAGGCGTGCATGAATATGCGCCCTGAGATCGCAACTCTCCCCCGCGCCGTCCTGGAGGCGATGCTGGCTCACTACGAAGATCTGCTCGGCGCGACCGAGGACTGGGATCGATTCGAGAAGCTGCAGAAGGCGTTCGGCATGCCGCCAGGCGCAACGTGGCTACTGTCGCGCCTTGCCGCAGCCAACGGCCGCATCCTTTCGCGACAGGCGCTTCTGGATCAGATCCCGGGCACCGACCGCAACCGTGACCGCCACCCCAAGCAGATCGACGTCTACATGGTCCGCGTGCGCGGTGCCTTGGGCGGCGACGCAACTGAAACCGTTCGTGGCCACGGCTACCGCCTTTCACCGCTGGGCCGTCTTCGCGTTAAGCGCGCCCTGGGAGAGCTCTAAATGCAGAAGCAATCGAACCGCCGATCGCTGACGAGCATCATCCAGCGAGCCATCGAAAGCGGCCAGCACCGCGTTGACATCTCTCCCGAAGGCAAGGTCACCATCTTGCCTCTGGCGGTCCCACCTGTTCAGGCTGAAGACGCCGCGCTGGACGCGGAGATTCGCGAGCTCCTCGACGGTGGCCATGCTCCCCATTAAGGGCGTCCATGTAGTGCAGGCCAAAGGCCGCACTTACACCTACGCCTGGCGCGGCGGCCCTCGCATCCTGAGCGAACCGGGAAGCCCGGAGTTCATTGCTGAACTGGCCAGCCTCACCAGCGGTCGTCAGACGGTCGACACCACAGTGATGGCGTCCCTCTGCGCCGCTTGGCGAGGCAGCGACCATTGGAAGAAAGAGATATCGGCCAAGACGCGGCAGAATTGGACGCCGTGGCTAGACCGGATCCAGGAGAAGTTCGGCGCCACGCGCATCGCGGCGTTCGACCGCCCTCTGATCAAGGTCGTTATCCGCAAGTGGCGAGACCAGTACAAGGACACGCCACGCTCGGCCGACGTGGCCTTGGAGGTGCTGTCTCGGCTGCTTACGTTCGGCATCCAGGAGGGCAAGCTGATGACGAACGCCGTCACGGGCATGCCGCGCCTCTACAAGTCCAACCGATCCATGATCATCTGGACAGCGGCCGAGCTCGAACAGCTGGAGGCCGCGAAGACGTCGCCGCAGATGATGAGGGCCGTTCGCCTCGCAGCCCTCACAGGGTTGCGGACATCGGACCTTCTTCGGCTCCAGTGGAATCATATCCAGCCGCTTTCGATCGAGATCACAACGGGCAAGAGCTCCCACCGCAAGGAAACCCTGATCCCGCTCTACGGCGAGCTTCGCGACTTCCTGGCGGCTATCCCCAGAAGCAATGAGTCGCTGACGGTCCTGAATAACCAGGACGACGAGCGCTGGCGCGGCGGCTTCGGATCGTCATTTCAGAAAGCGAAAAAGCGGGCGGGCATCGACAAGCATTTCCACGACCTGCGCGGCACAGCAGCGACCCGAATGTACGTGGGCGGCCTGACCGAACGGGAAATCGCCGAGATCTTCACCTGGTCAGAGGACTATGTGGCCGCGATGATCCGCAAGTACGTAAAGAAGGACGAACTGCTGAGGGACCGCATCCGTCGCCTCGATGAGGCCAGAACGGGAACGTCCGCTGTAAAACCGGCTGTAAAACCGATATAGCCAAAACAGGCTAACCATTGGTCGGGGCGAGAGGATTCGAACCTCCGACCCTCTGGTCCCAAACCAGATGCGC
>CAYRLW010000082.1:1892-8537 GCA_964425215.1 uncultured Treponema sp. | reverse complement strand
CGAAGCGATGTGTACGAAAGCCGCTACGATGATCGATCCAATTATCGATCCGACAACCGTACCCGCCGGCCCGCCAAGCCGCGTTCCCGAAGCGAGGGTCGCCCGGAAAGTCATGGAGAGGGCCGCGGGATAGGGACCAAGGGTGGCCAGAAGGGAGGCCGAAACGCTCCCCGCCACAACGAAGGGCCTCAAATGGCAAAACGACCCAGTCCCGCCCGCCGTCCGGAGGGAGAAAACCGATCCGCCGCTAAAACGGATCTTTCCCATCTTCCCTTCGAGGAGCGGATGGCCTATTACAAACGGAAATACGAGGCCGACGAAACCAATAGAAAGGGAAACCCAACCGCTGGAAATCGGCCGGCCCAAGCCAGGAAGGGGGGCGGCAGACCGCCGCGGGAGAAGACTGGGGGGGAAAACCCAAAAACCCCGGTTCAGGCGGCTCAAAGCACACCCACAGCCCCGGAGAAAAAAAGCGGTATTTTAGATAAAATTTTCGGTCTGTTCAGAAGAGGTTCTAAAGAGTGATTACGATTAGCGATGTATCCCTTAGTTTTGGCGAACGGCTACTTTTTAAGGATGTTAATTTAAAATTCACCCCGGGCAACTGTTACGGCATTATCGGCGCCAACGGGGCGGGGAAAACCACCTTTCTCAAGGTTCTCTCGGGGGAGGTGGAACACGATAAAGGCGAGATAAGCATTAGCCCGGGGCAGAGGCTTTCGGTACTCCAACAGAATCACTTTGCCTTTGAAGCCTACCCGGTGGTCGATACGGTTATCATGGGATTCTCCAAGCTCTACCAAATTATGAAGGAACGGGAGGAGCTGTACGCCAAGGAAGAGATGACCGACCAGGACGGTCTTCGGGCCGGGGAACTGGAGGCCGAATTCGCCGAATTGGGAGGGTGGGAAGCGGAAGCCCAGGCACGGCAACTGCTGTCCGGTTTAGGATTGGACGAGGCGGATCATGATAAGAAAATGTCCGATTTAGACGAATCCCGAAAGGTCCGGGTCCTGCTGGCTCAAGCCCTCTTTGGAAATCCGGATATCCTCCTGCTGGACGAACCGACCAACGGCCTAGATTTGGAATCCATCTCCTGGTTGGAGGAATTTCTTATTGATTTTCCCAACACGGTGATCGTGGTCTCCCACGACAGACACTTTTTGAACGCCGTTTGTACCCACGTCTGCGACATAGACTTTGGAAAAATCACCCTGTACTCGGGAAACTACGATTTTTGGTACCAAATGAGCCAGATGCTCCAGCGGCAGGCCCGGGATCAGCTTAAAAAGCGGGAAGAGAAGGCCAAGGAACTGCGGGAGTTTATTCAAAGGTTCGCGTCCAACGCCTCTAAAAGTCGACAAGCCACGAGCCGTAAAAAGGTACTAGAAAAGCTGGACTTGGACGCCATCACCGTTACCAGCCGGAAATTTCCCTACGTGGGCTTTAAACCTAACCGGGAAATCGGTAATAACGTTCTGCGTATAGAAAAATTATCCTATAAAAGCGAAGGGAACGTTCTTTTAGATAATTTTGATTTAATCGTCAACCGGGGTGACAAAATAGCCTTTGTGGGGGCGGAGCATCAATCCAAAACCGCCCTCTTCCAAGTTATCGCGGGGGAACAGAAGGCCGATTCGGGGGATTACTATTGGGGACAGACCACGAGCCTTTCCTATTTTCCCAAAGAAAACAGCAGTTACTTCAATTCGGACCTATCGATCACCCAATGGCTTCAACAGTATTCCACCGACCAGGACGAAACGTATATCCGGAGCTTTCTTGGCCGTATGCTCTTTTCGGGGGACGAGGCCTTAAAACCCGTCAACGTCCTTTCCGGAGGCGAGCGGGTCCGGTGCCTTTTAGCCAAAATGATGCTTTCCGGGGCCAACGTGCTGATCATGGACGAACCGACCAACCATCTGGATCTGGAAGCGATAACGGCCCTTAACGAGGGCCTCGAGGATTTTACCGGCGTCATCCTCTTTAACTCCCACGATCACGAGTTTATCAACTCCATCGCTAACCGGATCGTCGAAATACTCCCCGGGACGACCATCGACCGGATGATGCCCTTTGACGAGTATCTGGCCGACGAGTCTGTAAAGGCCCTCCGAGCCCAGGCGTACCACCACGCTGAACGGTTACGCATTTAGGAACCCAAGCATAACATCAAAAAAAATAAGGGTTTAGAGTGGGCACGCTCATGGCTTTTTTTGGGGAAGATGGGCCCAAAGGCCTGTCTTTTCCTTTCGAGCCCTCTCTTCCATTTGGGTAAATTCGTCCATAAAAGCGAAGCGGTACTTTATATACGCGTAGGCGTAGCCTAGTCGGACCAAATCCAGGTTAAAACAATCCCCGTCGGCGACGTAGACGTACGCTAAGAGCCGGCCGTACACGTCCCGCAAGTCCCAATCGAAGGCTAAATACACCAAACGGCCAGTCAGCGCTCCTTTTACGTAGTTGGAAGCCTCTTTACCAAAGTACCCCTTGGGCCGAGGGGGCCGGCTTTCCGGGGCGTCGATCCCCAAAAGGCGGATCGTTTCCCGGGACTTTAGGTCCGCGGGCCGGGGCTCATCGATTTGGACCTTCACCGTATCCCCATCCACCACCGAGACCACCCGGGCCGGTAAAAGACTGGCCACCCGGATCTCCCGGGTTTCCGTAATTTTTTCCCTATCGACCCGAAACAGTTTTACCCGGGACTCCGTGGACGTATCCCGAACGGTAAAAACAAACGCCCTATCCCGAGAAAAGACTCTCCCCGTATCTATTCCGGGAACCGGGGAGTAGGCCGGAACAAAAAAAACGGTGTTGCAAAGGAGAATAAAAAGGGCTAAAGGTTTAAGATTTCGCGGGACCCTCTGTTTTAAGGGACGCTTTTTTTTAGCGAATATCAAAATAATACCTCTGAAGATACAGTATCCGTTTTTGGGCATCGTCGTACCGGGGGCTTTGGGGGTATTCGGCCACCAACCGTTGGTAAAACCCCAGGGCCGCTTTTATATCCCGGTTAGGTCCCATGGTTTCCAGGGCCTTACCGTAGAGCCACCAGGCTTCATCGCTCCCCCCGGGAAACTTTTCCCTAAACCCGTCCAAGACCGCTAAAGCGGAGGCCACCCGTCCGGCGTCCAATTCCTTTTGGGCGGCCCCAAGGTAATCCTCGGGAAGCGAGTTGGGCGGTAAAATAGGGGCCCCGGAAGCCCCTGTAGCAGAGGTCCCTGCGGCAGAGGGCCCTGTAGCAGGAGATCCCGCGGCAATAGATCCAGAGGCGGTGGAGCTCGCCGTAACGCCCCCCCCACCGGCGGGAGCCGTCGCCGGGGCACCCGTAGCTGTACCACCCGCCGGGACGGCAATTCCCGACCCGCCGGTACTTCCCATCACCGGAACGGGGGGAAGGGAAGGCAAAGGAGGAACCGGGGGTACCGAGGCGCCTCCAGCGGGGGCTGTCCCGCCTGCCGTGTTGGTACTTGCCCCGCCGGCCGTGCCGGTCGTCCCGGTGGTCGTCCCGGTGATGCCAGCGATTGTGCCGGGGGCCGTGCCGGGGGCCGTGCCGGGGGTACCGATGGCCATTCCTGTGGCTAAGGAAGCACCGCCGGTTCCAGGAGATGCCGTGGAATTGGCTGTTTTGGCCGTGGCCACCCCGTTACCCGGGGCGGCGGAGGAAGCGCTGGGGCTGGAAATCGGGGCCGTGGAAGTAGGGGCGATTCCCGGAGTAGCGGCGGGAGCAGTCGCTGACCCAGCCGTCGGAGTATTCGTTAGGGCAGGAACAGGGACGGTCCCCGCGGGATTTGTCCCGGTAAGATTCGCCCCGGAGGAAACGGAGGGGGTCACGGCGGCTTCGGTGGAGGGCCAGCGGGGTTCCAGCACTACCCTGCCCCGATCGACAGGAAGGGAAAAGCCGCCTATCGAGGTCCCGGGTGGAGCCTCGCCCACGACCACCTGGACGTAATCGTTTAAAATATAATCCTGGATAAAATCCTGCTTATAGAATTTTAAGGAATAGGTACCCGGCACCTCGGCCCTAAAAATAAACGTTTGACCGTCCGGGTCAAGCCGGCGGGAGTCGTAGGGAAGCCCCGCTCGGGAACCCAATTCCCCCAAAAAAACCCAGCCCGCGCCTCTGAACGGAACCTCTACCAGTTGGCCCACCGTAGCCCGGGCGGTCCTGGAAAAGACGACCGGTGAATCGGGAACCACGGGGCCCGATCGTTCGGGAACCGGAGGCAAGGGTATTCCCAGGGAGGCAACGGACGCCGGAGCGGGTGCCGGAGCCAGCTCTACCGGCCGGTCGGGCGGAGGGATGGGAGGCTTTTTTTCCGTAACAGGACTCTTAGGTTTTACCCTTTCCGAAGCCGGCGGCTTGGGGGAAACGGGAGGCTCCGCCACCACAGCGGAGGGCTTGGGAGCGGGCACGACAACGGGGGCCTGGGGCGGAGGCGGGGCCGGTTTTTCGGGTTTCGGGGCCGATACCGGGGGAAAGGCCGAAACCAGGGGCCGGGGCTCATTCAGGACAATAGAGGCCCCGGGGGGAGGCAGAATCGAGGGGGAAGCCTCCGCGAAGGGTTGGGGAGGTTCGGCCAAGGATACGGGGGCTTCCGCTACCGTTGGCGGAAGCACGGTCGTATCGACCGTTGGGCCAGATGGGGAAGGAGGAACTGGGGAGGGGCTTTCCGGGGAAGGAACCGCGGCACTTTCCGCCGGGGAGGAAGAAGGGGTAACCGCCCCGGGGTTTAACGGGGAAGGAGCCGGAGGAGGGGTGCTTACGCAGGAAACGTACCACAGGGTACCTAGACAAATAGCCGCTATCGTCCATGGTCTCATGGGAAAATTCCTTTTTGGAGCTGGGTTGGGTTGATCCAAAAAACCGGATGTTTTTGGATGGGACCCAGGGTTCTCCAGTCTACCTCTTTTCAAGCAGTTCATGCAGGTTTTCCACCGCTTGGCGGCCCCGACCGCTAATCTCCGTAAGCGTTTTAATGGTCCCTACGATACGGTCGTTTTCTCCGGCGATATGGGTAATCGCCGAATCCAGGTCCCGGGACGCTTGAACCATCTCCTCGATTCTACGATTGAAATTCTCAGCTTCGTTTTCCTGAGCTTGGGTTTCCGCATTTATTCGTTCCGCCTCGTCGGACAGGCGTTGTAAAAGGTTCCTAAGTTCGTCGGTTGCTAGACGTTGGGATTGCAAGGACTGGTCCACCTTTATCATACTGGCCTTTAATTTTTCGGCATCCTGAAAAACCGACGTAAGGGAAGAAGATAGTTCCCCGTTCAGATCAACTCCAGCCCCAATACGGAGGACAATTTCCTTAACCGTATCCCGTATGCGGCTTGCCCGTTCCGACGAAGCGGAGGCCAAATTTTTTATTTCATTCGCGATAATCGCGAAACCTCGGCCGCTGGAACCAGCGTGGGCCGCCTCTATGGCGGCGTTCATGGCCAATAAATTCGTCCGGTCCGCGAAATCTTCCAAGGTTTCCACGATGGAAACTATTTCTTGGGAACTGGCCTTTATTTTATCGATCGCTTCGCCCATCCCATGGGAAGAACGTAAGCCAGCGGTAGTCCGCTCATCCAAACTTCGGACAAAACGGTCCGTTTCTTGGACGTTGGCGTCCACGCTATCCACCCCTTCCATCACCACGTTGATGGAGGTCACCGCGGATCGAACCAGTTCGGTTTGGGCGTTCACTTGATCCTTCACCTGGTTCACCGAACGGCTAAAGTGTTCCAGAGCACCCTTGGAATCCACCACTGCGGCGGAATACAGTTGGCTGTTGCTTTGGATCTTTCGGGTTCCTAGGATCAGTTCCTCCGCCGCGCTGGAAGCGTTATTGGATGAATCGTCTATTTGGCTGGTGATTAGGGACACATCCCGGGTAGTCTGCCCGATTTTTTCCAAGTATTGGGTCAGTTTCTTTTCTTTTGTTTCAATTTCCTGGGCAAAAAGTTTTAATTCTTTATGGAGCCGCTGGGATCGGATGGTAAGAGATAGAAAAAGGGAAAGATTTAAGGCGAAAAACCCTAGACCTTGAAGCCAGGCTAAGGGACGCAGACCCATCATCGAGTAGACCACATCGTGGGTCCCCAGGGCGACCCCGAGGATCACCCCAAACAGGATGGGCAGGGCTTCCTTGTTTCCCCGGACTATGGCCACCACCGTATTTATGGAAATGTACAAAATGACCAGCTGAACAAAAAGCAGGCTTACATTAAACATTCCAGTAATTTTAATTAGATCCCCATGGACCGCGATAAAACCCGCCGTAAGGGCCAAGGAAAGGATAGTCACCGCCCAGAGGATCACGGAACGATGGGCAAGCTTAAGAAAATCTACGAAAAACAGGACTAAAGCGGCCATGGAAAGGGAAAGACAAGATTTGGCTAGCGCCCTATTCAGGGTAAAATCGATGGACGAATAGAGGGATCCCATTTCCAAAAAATAATAGGCGATAAAAAGAGACGAGAGGGCAAACCAAAGGTTCGGTTTATCCGAGGGATGGGAAATCCAAAGGGCGAAAAAATACAACCCGATGAAGGCGCAGAGAAAGGCTAGGATGCTATACAATCGAAAGTTTAAAAAATTGACAAATTGATCGATAAACCCAATTTCCTCTTCCGAAGCCACGGTTATGTGGGGTA
>CAYRLW010000082.1:0-1792 GCA_964425215.1 uncultured Treponema sp. | reverse complement strand
CCAGTCCGACAGGCTCCTAGCAAACTCCTAGACGAAGGTCCTGGACCGCCGCTACAATAAAATTATGGCTGAATCTTCCATTAAAAAACTTTCCTTCCGGCAGTTGAACACCGCCATGAGGTTGAACGTCCTAACCGGAGGGTTGGCGACGGTTTGGCAAATTGTCTGTTCCCCCCAGCCCATTTTCAACGTCTTTTTACAAAACGAATTAGGCGCCTCGTCATCTACCCTGGGGGCCCTGGTCGCTTTAATCCAGCTGTCCGGACTGTTCCAGCTGGCCTCTATTTTTATTTACGGCTACGCTCCCAGAAAAAAACCCTTCTTTGTAGGAATCCATCTGGTCCACCGGCTCCTAACCCTCTTCATCGCCGCCTCCGCCTTTATGGCCGCGGCCCACGGTGACCGATCCTGGGGGATCCGGGCCATCATGATAGCCCTTCCGATCTCCTGGATCTTTATGAACGCCAGTTCCGCCGGTTGGTGGAGCTGGGTGGCCGATATCTTCCCCGAAAACATCCGGGGTACCTTTTTCCTTAAGCGATCGGCTATTTTAAACGTGATCAACGTCATTTGGTTCTTCCTAGCCAGCATGACCCTGGATTTTTTTGACGGCCCCGGACGTTTTTGGATTTACGTGATTATTTTTTCTATAGGTGGTCTTACGGGACTGGCGGATATCATCCTTAATATTTTTATCCCCGAACCGGAACCCCTTGAAAAGGCCCAGTTTTCCCCCATCCACGCCCTGGAGCCCCTAAAAAATCCCAACTTTATCCGCTTTTCCCTGGCCGTGGGAATCGCGATTTTTTCAATAAATCTGATCGCCCCCTTCCAGGCCCCCTACGTGGTTAACCCCCAGACGGTCGGAGCGCCCAACACATGGCTGGGTATTATGTTCGTCATTTCCCAGTTAACCTGGGTCCTCAGTGCACCCTTCTGGGGGATCGTGATGGACAAGTGGGGAAGAAAACCCGTGGTGGTGATGGGCTGTTTCTTTGTTATCAGCTGGATTGGGTACCTCTTTTTAACCCATCGAAGTTATACCTACCTGCTTCCCCTCATATCTATCGGCACGGGTCTTTTAGCCCCCGCTTTTTGGGAGGGTATTAACCAGATGATGCTGTCCCTATCCCCCAACCGTAACAGGATCGCCTTTGTGGCCTGGTACATGACCATCGTGGGGGTTGTATCCGCCGGGGGGTCCCTGGTGGGGGGCTTTTTACTGGACGCTCTCTCCAGAGTTTCCGTACCCATGGGGAACCTCCTCTTTAGCAATTTTCACGTGGTTCAGCTGTTAGCCATTGGCATGGTGATTTTTTCAGCCCTCGTGCTTTCCAGGGTCCGCGAAGGCCGTGAGCGGCCCATGGGTTTTGTCATTGGGCGCCTGGCTAACCCGGGGATCCTTAAAACCTACGCGTACCTGGACGATATCGCCACCGCCAGCGACCCCAGCCGGGCGGAACAGGCCCTGCGGTCCATAGAATCGGAAACCGGAGACCTGGCGTTGGAGGAAATCCTGGCCCGGCTGGAGGACCCTTATCCGGAAATTCGGGAAGAGGCAATCCGGGCTCTGGGCCGTATAGGATCGCCCTTGGCGGTGGAAGCCCTGATGGAACGCCTGGGGGACCGCAGTTCGGCACTCCGGATCGCCGCGGTTCGGGCCCTGGGAAAAATTCGGGATAAACGGCCCGTTCCGGTACTCATCAAGGTCCTTCAAGAAACCGACTCGGAGGAGATGCTGGAGGCCTGCGTCCAAGCCCTGGGGGATATTGGGGGAGGCGAAGCGGAAAAG
>CAYRLW010000081.1:0-9072 GCA_964425215.1 uncultured Treponema sp. | reverse complement strand
CCCGTTTCCTCGTCGGGGGTAAAGATAACTTCTATGGGGCCCCGCTCCAATTCCGGGTGGTCGTGCAGGTACTCCAGGGCCCCCATAATTTCTGCGATCCCCGCCTTGTCGTCCGCCCCCAAAAGCGTGGTTCCATCGCTGTGGACGATATCATGGCCCAGACATGTAAGGAGCTCCCGATCCTGCTCCGGATCCAGTTTCCTTCCTTCCGCCAGGGGAATAACCGAGCCATCGTAGTTTTTGGTGATAAGGGGCTTTACGTTTTGACCGGAAACGTCGCTGGAGGTATCCAGGTGGGCCATAAGGCCGATGGTCGGGGCGTCGGCCCCTCCCTTCGTGGGGGAGAAACGGGCTACCACGTAACAGTGGTCCGTTAACTCCACGCTGTGGGGCTCCAGCTTTTTTATTTCCTCCACCAGAGCTTTCGCCAATTCCCACTGCCCGGGGCTGGAGGGGGTTTCTTCGATGTGTCGGTCGCTGGTGGTCCAATATTGGACGTATCGGACAAAGCGCGGAAGGACTCGATCCCGAATATCCGTATTAGGTATGGTGTTTTGGGTGCTTTTCATGGATCTACCATAGTATGTTTCAAACGGGGAGGTAAAGTGCTTGCCCTGGTAAACAAACCTTGACTATATTGATTCTATATGAATATACCCAATTTTCCCAATTTTGTACCGATTAGTTTGGACCTAAAAGAGGCGATGCACCCCGCCCTCAGTATGACCAAGGACGGGGTCTCGGAGTATACCTTTTCCAATTTGTACCTTTTTCGGAGGCGGTACAATTACCGGATATCCGTCGTTCCCGATAAAACCATGGTTATTTCGGGGGAACGGGAGGGTAAAAAATTCTTTATGACCCCCTGCGACGTACCCCATCGGCAAGTCTTGGACCAGCTTTTCGATACCCACGATTATTGGAAGGGAATCTCCGATTCGGTTCTCTGCCCCAACCGGATCCATTTGGAACAGTGGGGTATAGAAGTGACGGAAGATCGGGATAATTTTGATTACCTGTACCTGAGGACCGATTTGGCGGAACTTTCGGGGAAAAAATACCATAAAAAGAGAAATCTGGTGAACGCGTTCATCAATTCCTACAAATACGAAGAACGTCCCCTAACGGCGGACTTGGTCGGACAGGCTCTAGAAGTTTTGGACCGGTGGCGGGAAGAAAAGGGAGTCGAGGGGGATTATGTGGCCGCCCGGGAAGCCCTGGAGTTGTTTGAGCAGTTGGATATGCAGGGGGCCATGTACTACGTGGACGGTAAACCGGCGGGCTGGTGTTTGGGCGAAAGTCTTGCCAAGGGTCGCATGTTTGCTATCCATTTTGAAAAGGGTTTGGAAGAATATAAGGGAATTTACCAGTTTATTAACCAGGCCTTCGCCGCCGCCCTGCCTCGGCACGTTATCCATATCAACCGGGAGCAGGATCTGGGCGAAGAGGGCCTTCGGCAAGCAAAAATGACCTACCGCCCCTGTTCCTTTGTACGAAAATACGTGGGCCACCGTACGGGAAAACCGATCGACTTGGATCCCTCCTGCGAATCATAAGCGTTTGACGGGTTCTTTTTATGCGCATATGGACCGTCCTTGGGTCCCGTGGGGCGGTCCATAGCAATCCGTACGAATCTATTTTAGGCGGGACCGAATCCGTCCTTTCCAAAATCGTAGCGTTTTTCCCGTTCCATCAGGCTGAAGACCCCCTGGGGAGCGTTCTTTTCCAAAGAGGTCCTAAAGGGCTCCGGGTTAAGGGAGTTGTGGGGGAAGAGATCCCAATGAGTGGGAACCACGTACCGGGCCTGGACCGCCCCCGCAAGCCGGGCCGCGTCCCAATGGGAAAGGTTCCCGTACCCGGCGTTTACGCAAACAGCCATGACATCGGGGCCCAAAGCGGTGGAATTCCAACTTTTTAAGGCTTCCCGAAGCCCCGATCCTGTGAGCTGGGGCAGGGTGTCGCACCAGGCCGTATCGCCGGTGTTCCAAAAGGTGGCTCCCCCAGCGAAACGGAGGAAGAAGCCCACGTGGTTTAGATCGGTCCCATCGGTGGGTAAGGCAAAGGTGGTCCACACGGTAAGCCCGCTTTCTCCCAGCCCCGCGCGGATCCTCTGAGCCGCCGCCAATACCCCGGGGTTTCTAAAAAAGGTTACCTCTTCCCCCGGATGGAGGGTCCGCAGGCGTTCCAATTGAAACCCCGCGTCCTGGGCTACCCGAAGGGCATCCCGGGGACCCGCTACCCGAATCCGGCTGTTTTTCGCCAACACTTCCAGGGTTTCGCTGTCCGCGTGGTCGCAGTGGGAATGGGTTAAAAGGACGAGGTCCACGGACAACTCGGCGGGAAGCAGGGGCGGGGGGAATAGGCGGCTTTTTGGCGTGGGGGCCTGGGAACGGCCCCGGGTGGCGCAATGGTCGCTGAGGTACGGATCGATGGCCACCGTAAACCCGTCGCTTCCCTTTAAAACAAAGGAATTTTGTCCCAAAAACCAGACCGAAAAGCCTCCCGAGGGAGGAATCGCGTTTTTAATCCGAGTCGCAAGGGAATTCATACCCATAGTGTACGCTAAAAACCGGTCTTCCGTCAAAGGTCGCCCCTGGGGTGTTCAACCTTCAATCCCCTGGGTGTGTAAAGCGCCGTTGACGAAACCTAGGGCCTGTGTAATAACAAAGGGGCTGGTATGGAGGGTCTGTGGTAGGTTCTCGTATCGATATGCTCCTGCAGGGGTTTCGTCCCGCGGTGCTTATCGGTGGATTTATAAAAAAATTAGATAACCAAAGCTTTAAAGATTTGCCGCCTCCCCTGGTTCGGGGCTTAAAAGCATACCGGCGGGACGGAGCTTTCGCCTCCCTCAGCGATAACCTGGCGATCAACTTTTTTGAGGTATATATGATATCCCTAGGGGGCGGGAACCGTGACGTGGGCCTTATGGCCTCCGTCGCCAACCTCCTGGGCTTTTTGTCCCTCGCTCCGGGGGTTATGGCCGCCCGATACCTGGGGCACCGAAAACCCATCGTTCTGCTGTTCGGCGGCGGGCTGGGGCGGCTCATGTACCTGGCCCTGGCTCTTATTCCGTTTCTTTTCCCCCAACCCGTCACGGCCATCCCCGCTATGATCCTTTTTAACGGTATTCGGGTGTTTATGGGCAATTTTAGCAACCCCGCGTGGACCAGCATGACCGCTTCTCTGGTCCCCGAACCGGTTCGGGGCACTTACTTTGCTTCCCGAAACGCGGCTATCGCGATTATGGGGTCCATCGCGACCCTCAGCGCCGGTTGGATTGTGTTAGAGGGGAATCGATCGACGGTACACCACCTTTTCGGCTACTCCCTCCTTTTTATCGCGGCTTTTGTTTTTGGTATGGGTTCCACGTGGAATTTTGCCCAGGTCCCGGACATAAACCCGGATACGAAAAAAGCAACCACCGAGGAATCGGGAAAAAGGGCCCTGGGTGGCCTTTTTCGGGGATTGCTCCACTACCCATTGTTCCTCGCCTTTTTATCCTTTTCATTTCTATGGAACTTCGCCCTCCAAGTTTCCGGCCCCTTTTTTAACGTGTACCTGGTCCGCGAACTGGGGGCATCCTCGGCGATGGTAGGTATGGTGGCCACGTCGGGAAATATCGTTCAGATATTTGCCCTTCCCTTCTGGGGCCGGATGGTCTATAAACGGGGAGACCTATGGGTCCTCGTGGTAACCGGCCTTTGTATTCCTATTCTGCCCCTCCTTTGGGTTTTTACCCACGCCCTATGGCAACCCCTTTTAATCAACCTATTAACGGGATTTCTCTGGGCCGGGTTTAACCTGGCAAACTTTAATTTTCTGCTAAAAATGATCCCCGAATCGGACCGCCAAGAGGGGGCGGCCCTGTACCAGGCCCTGGTCCTCCTTTCCACCGTTCTGGGTCCCCTGGTTGGGGCGGAGGTGGTGGTTCGCTGGGGGTATCGAACGGTTTTTGCTTCGTCGGGAATCCTCCGGTACGGAGCCTTCCTGGTGTTTTACCTTCTGGGGCTTAGAAAGCTCCACGGACTTTCCAAGTCAAGGGTAGGGGGATAATTGCCCCCATCTTTTCCCTTGCGGAATTCCGTTTAAAGGGGGTATACTGATTCCTGCCATGGCGCACACAATTTTGGTTATCAACCCCGGGTCTACTTCCACTAAAATCGCCGTTTTTAGGGACGAGGAAACGGTGTTTTCTTCCGGTATTTCCCACACGGCGGAGGAGATTCGGCGCTTCGATACGGTGGCGGACCAGCTGGAATTCCGGGAACAGGCGATTATGGATCTGCTTGAATCCCATGTGATCGATCTAAAAGCCCTGGATTGTATCGTCGCCCGGGGCGGTTTGGTCCGGCCCCTGCCCCACGGGACGTACCGGGTGAACGATAGGATGAAGCAGGACCTTCGAACCGCCTGTTATGGGGGCCACGCTTCCAACCTGGGAGCCCTCATCGCCGACGATATGGCGTCCAAGTTTCAGATACCCGCGTATATCAGCGATCCGGTGGTGGTGGACGAGCTGGACGACGTGGCCCGCATTACAGGGATAAAATCGATAAAACGGCGGTCCATTTTCCACGCCCTCAATCAACGGTCCGTTGCCCTGCGGTACGCTAAATCCAAGGGTCAACGCTACGACGATCTTACCCTGATCGTGGCCCATCTGGGCGGCGGGATTACCGTGGGGCTCCATAAACGGGGGCGGGTGGTGGACGTGAACAACGGCCTAGACGGGGAAGGGCCCTTTTCTCCTGAACGGGCTGGCACAATCCCCGCAGGGGACTTGGTGAGCCTCTGCTTTTCCGGTACCTATTCGGAACACGAAATACGAAAATTATTAACCGGTCACGGGGGCTTGGTAAACCTTTTGGGGACCAACGATACCCGGGAGTTGGAACGCCGGATCGCCGAAGGTGATGGGGAATCGGAATTGGTTTTCCGTTCCCTGGTGTACAACGTGGCTAAATATATCGGCGCCCTGGCTGCGGCGGCGGACGGACGCATCGACGGGATTCTGGTTACCGGCGGCATCGCCCATTGGAAGAAGTTAACCGACGATCTTACCTCCAAGGTTTCTTGGATAGCCCCGGTGACGGTCTATCCCGGCGAAGGGGAGCTGGAGGCCCTGCGGGACGCGGGCCTTCGGGTTCTCCGGGGCGAGGAGATCCCGGTAGAATATTGAACCAAATCCTTGAGGTTCTTTCAAAAGTAACAGACTTTTGAAAGAACCTCCCTTAACCGTAATTTTTAAAGAAACCCGATAGCAGGAGAGAGAACTGGTATGAAAACCATGGAAGAAATGATGAACGCCGCCCGTACAGCCAGCCGATCGGCCTCGGGCAAAAAAATACGAATCGCCGTGGCGGCGGCCCAGGACGAAGAGGTCCTGCGGGCGGTGGATGCGGCCCGGAAAGAAGGCTTGGTTGACGCGACCCTGGTCGGCGATACGGCGGCCCTGGAGGCCCTGGCCCGGGAAGAGGGGATCGATCTATCGAACTATCTAATACTGCATGAGCCTTCTTTAGCGGGGGCCGCGGCTGTGGCGGTGGAGCAGGTCCGCCACGGGGACGCGGCCTTTGTTATGAAGGGCCTTCTGGATACGTCCATACTGCTAAAGGCGGTTTTGAATAAGGAAACCGGATTGAACGCGGGCCGCCTGGTCAGCCACGTAGGCCTAGCCCAGATCGGCCATTACCATAAATTGCTGTTTATGACCGACGCGGCCATCAACATAGCTCCCACCTTGGCTGAAAAGATCGATATTATTCGTAACGCCGTAGACTGCGCCCACGCCCTGGGCGTAGAAACCCCCAAGGTGGCCCTGTTAGCGGCGGTGGAGAAGGTGAACCCCGAAAAGATGCCCTGCACCGCCGATGCGGCTATCCTTACCCAAATGAACCGGCGGGGCCAAATCGGCGGGTGTTTGGTCGACGGTCCCCTGGCTTTGGATAACGCCATTAGCGCCGAATCGGCCCGGATTAAAAAAATCGAAAGCCCCGTGGCGGGGGACGCGGATATCTTGGTAACCCCGGATATAGAGGCGGGGAACATCCTTTACAAAAGCATCATCGACCTGGGAGGCGCTAAGGGCGCTGGCCTCGTGATGGGCGCCGCCGCGCCGGTGGTCTTAACCAGCCGAGCCGATTCGGCGGAAACCAAGCTGGCGTCCATCGCCTTCGCCGTCTTAGTGGCGGCGAATAGAAAATAGGCGGAGAAAAATATAGTAAAAATAGAAGTACAAATGGAAAGATTGATTTTTCCTGAGTTCCACCCCAATTCGGTATGTTTTAGAGCGGACTCTTCATTTCCCCAAATTTGCGTCATAAGGAGGCCCTATGGCTAAGAAAGGCAAGGTGGTGATCGACCGCGAGATGTGCAAGGGATGCTACCTTTGCGTTCGCGCGTGTCCGACCAAGGTTCTGGAACCGGACCCTCAGCCCAATTCGACGGGAACGTTTCCCGCGTTGGCAAAATTTATGGACAAGTGTATCGCCTGCGGTAATTGTTACCAGGTATGCCCCGATGTGTGCATCGACGTGTACGAACTAGAAGGAGCCGAAGCATGAGCGAAGAAAAACGGCTAATGAAAGGGAACGAGGCTATCGCGGAAGCGGCCATTCGGGCGGGTTGCCGAGCTTACTTTGGGTACCCCATAACTCCCCAAAACGAATTAACCGCCTACATGGCCCGGCACATGATCGACCGGGGGCGGGTGTTTATCCAGGCGGAAAGCGAAGTGGCGGCTATCAACATGGTGTACGGCGCCTCATCCGCCGGAGCACGGGCTATGACCAGTTCCAGCAGTCCCGGTGTCAGTTTAAAACAGGAAGGAATTTCCTATGCCGCCGGGGCGGATGTCCCCCTGGTTTTGGCCAACGTCGTCCGGGGCGGTCCCGGTTTGGGGTCCATCGCTCCTGCCCAATCGGACTATTTTCAATCCACCCGAGGGGGCGGCCATGGGGATTACTATACCATCGTTTTGGCTCCCAAGAGCGTACAAGAAGCGGCGGATCTGACGTACCTAGCCTTCGATCTGGCGGATAAATGGCGGACCCCCGTTATTATTCAGGCCGATGGAATGATAGGTCAAATGATGGAAGGGGTGGTTCTTCCGCCGAATCGGGATCTAAAGGATTTACCCAAGCGGGATTGGACTGTAGGGCACATGGCCCAAAACCATCGGGAAACCCGCCACGTTACCTCATTGGACCTGGTTCCGGAAAACCTGGAGGCCAAGGTTCGTGCCCGGTTTAAACGGTACGAAGAAATCAAGGCCCAGGAGGTCCGGTACGAATCGGTGGGAGAGGATGGGGACCTTATCATGGTCGCCTACGGAACCAGCGCCCGGGTCTGTCTGGGGGCGAAAAAATTGGCAGAAAAAGCGGGAATCAAGTTGGGCCTCTTTAGGCCCATATCCCTCTGGCCCTTCCCCGAAAAAGCTTTGGCAACATTGGCGGAACGGGGAAAACCCATGCTGGTGGTAGAAATGAGCATGGGCCAGATGATCGAGGACGTCAAACTATCCGTCCTGGGCAAGGTACCGATCCACTTTATCGGTCACTGCGGTGGGGTAATTCCCACAGAAGAAGAAGTCTTCGCGGAAGCGAAACGGATCCTGGGGAGGTAAGGATGAAAAAACTATTTGGACACCCCGAAAGCCTTAATACGGTGGCTACGAAATACTGCGCCGGATGCGGCCACGGGGTTATACATCGGATAATCACGGAATTGATCGACGAAATGGGACTGCGGGAACGGTCCATTATTACCAACCCGGTAGGCTGTTCCATTTGGGCGGACCTGTACTTCGACTTCGATTCGGTTCAGCCACCCCACGGCAGAACCCCCGCAGCGGCTACGGGGGTAAAACGGATGCTTCCGGATCACCTGGTCATCTGCTATCAAGGGGACGGGGATTTGGCGGCCATCGGTACGGCGGAAATAATCCACGCGGCTAACCGGGGCGAAAAGTTTACCACCATTTTTGTGAACAACGCCATCTACGGCATGACCGGCGGTCAAATGGCTCCCACCACCCTGGTGGGTCAAAAGGCCACCACCGCGCCCCTGGGTCGGGACCCCATCGGTGCGGGAATGGGGTACCCCATCCGAGTGCTGGAAGTTCTTTCCCAATTGGAAGGTACCCGGTACCTGGCCCGGGGGGCGGTAAACAACGCCGCCAACGTTCGTAAAACAAAGAACTACATAAAGAAGGCCTTCCAAGCCCAAATGGAAGGGGTAGGGTTCACTATGGTGGAAATCCTTTCCCAATGCCCCACCAACTGGGGTATGCAACCCCCCGAATCGGTGGAGTGGCTGGAAAAGAACATGATCCCCTTCTATCCCCTGGGGGAAATAAAAAATGAGTTGGAAGCCCAAGCGGGGGCCGCTGCGGCCCGTTTGAGCTCCGACCCAGAGCTTCCCGGCGGTTCCATTTCCAAGGGGGCGGCGCGATGACAGAAAAATCCTTTTTCGCCGGCTTCGGCGGCCAGGGGATTATTTCCCTGGGACAAATTTGGGTGTACTGCGCCATGGAAGAGGGGAAAAATGTGACCTTTTTCCCCTTCTACGGGGCGGAAAAACGGGGAGGTATCGCCCGGGCGGGGGTAGTCGTTTCGGACGAGGAAATCGCCAGTCCCCTGGTAACAACCCCCGATTCGGTTTTGGTTATGAACCAGGATTCCCTTTCCCTCTGCGAACAAATTGTCAAACCCCAAGGCCTGATGGTACTTAACTCGTCCATAGTCAAAACCGGTCCTACCCGGACCGATATCACCGTGGTACGGATCGACGCTCAGGACCTGGCCCAGAAAATTGGGGACCCCAAGATAGCGAACATGGTAGCCCTGGGGGCCTTGGCAAAACTGACGGGGGCTATGAAGTTGACGGACGTGGAGAAAATATTAAAAAAGTTTTTCCCCGAAAGCAAGCATAAGTACGTGCCCATGAACGTGGAGGCCATAAAGGCCGGCCAAGGAGCCGTGTAAACCAAAGGGCTACCCCGATAATCCGGGGTAGCCTTTTGAGGTGTTTGCAAAAGTCTGTTACTTTTGCAAACACCTCTTGCAGTATTTT
>CAYRLW010000080.1:6404-9080 GCA_964425215.1 uncultured Treponema sp. | reverse complement strand
CCAGCTTTAAGAACCAAAGAACAGGCTTCGGGGATAGTCATAAACCAGCGGCGGGCTTCCGGATGGGTCACCGTAACAGGTCCTCCCTTTTCGATTTGTTTCTGAAAGAGGGGCATAATAGACCCCCGGGAACCGAGGACGTTGCCAAAACGGACGACCATGAAGTTTGAATTGGGTTCCGAGGCGGCGTTCTGAACCAGCCGCTCGCAGATAAATTTTGACGCTCCGTACACCGAGACGGGATCCACCGCCTTATCGGTCGATATGAGGACGAATCGTTTGACCCCGTGTTTTTTCGCGGCGGCGACTAAATTGTCCGTACCAAAGACGTTGTTTTCCACCGCCGCGACGGGATTTTCCTCCATCATGGGAACGTGTTTGTAGGCGGCGGCGTGGAAAATCACGTCCGCTTTTAAGCGACCGATAATATAATCCACAAAATCCCGGTCCTTCAAATCCCCAATCACCGGGACTATGGACGCCCGTTCGCCCACCCCTTCTTCTTGAAGCAAGCGCAGTTCCCGATCGATTTGATAGATAGAGTTTTCCCCGTGCCCAAAAAGGTACAGCCGTTGGGCCCCCCCGGAAAGCAACTGGCGGCACAATTCACTCCCTATGGATCCGCCTGCTCCGGTAACCAACACCCGCTTTCCCCGGAGGTACCGCAAACTTTCCCGAAGCCCGATGGCCACAGGGGTACGTCCTAAAAGATCCTGGGGGTCGATGGACCGGGTCTGAATTAGGTGGGCATCCCCTTCGATAATTTGCGAAATACCGGGAAGGATCCGTATTTTTTCAAACCCCGCCCTTTTCAGAATGCCGTACAATTCACGAAGGTATTCTCGACTCGCGCTGGGAATAGCGATAACCGCCTCATCGGCGGGATTCATCCGAAGAAGCCGGGCCACGTCCCGTATGGGCCCTAAAACGGGAACCCCCTCGATGCTGTGACCAATTTTTTCAGGATCATCGTCTAAAAAGGCGACCACCTCGCCAAATATCCCCTTAGCCCGTATTTCCCGAGCCAGGGTTTGTCCCGCGAAACCGGCGCCGATGATATACAAACGAGCGGATCCAAAGGTTATCATATTTTCCGCGAAGGAACTCGATTCTGTGTTTTTTTTTAAACTCGGCTGATAATTTCAAAGGCCAAGTCGATGGCAAAGGAATTGTCGTAAAAATCGAGTTTTATTTTCGCCCTCCCTTTCCTTTTATCGACCTTTATGATCCTTCCCTCCAGTCCTTTTAAAGGACCTTCGCTGATTACGATCCTATCGTTTTCATCAAAATAGACCTTGGACTTTTCAGCCACCGGACCTACCTGGATAAAATGGAGGGCTATCTCTAAATCTTTACCCGAAAGAGGTTGGACGTTCTGGTTGGATTGTAAAAACCTATAAAAGCCGTCGGTCCTTCGGAGGGCCCAATAGAGGTCCGGATCGATTTTTCCTTCGGTTTCTATAAAAATATACCCAGGAAAGACAGGGGCCAGGATGCTTCGGGATATTCCTTGGGACTTAACGGGCAAACGCCGTTGGGGAAAATGGATCCGTATGGTATCTATTTTATGGAGACTTTGAAAAAGTTTAATATACTTATGTTCTCCGCGAGTTTTAACTTGTACCGCAAAATATTCCATAATAATTATACATAAGAGTACCATAATTTTTAAATACAATGCAATCAGAGGTTGAGGGGTCCCCTTTTTACGCCGATAACATAGGGGGGAGATGGCATGGGCTTTTTTAAGCGGTACATCATATTAATTCTCTTTTCTCTGTTTCCGGTGCTTCAACCCTGTTTCGCCGACACGATTTTGGTTCAGATCGCCGAACAGGGTTTGTCGGAGGATTATCCGGCCGTAGAGGCTTCCTCGGCCTGGGAAGCGGGACTGTTGGACGGCATTTTTGACGCGGGTCATATAGCCAGCAACGGGCCCATCCTTCGGTTGGGGGAATCGGCGAAATCCGAGGGGATCTCTATTCCAAATGAAGAAATAGACGAAGGGCTAAAGGGATCGGCGGATTATATTATCTACGTTCTTTTGGAGTACCTGGGTCCTAAAAAGGATGATCCGATAGCTCAAAAAATACGTCTTTCTCCCCTTCGTTCCACGGTACTATTGGCCCAAGTCTCGCCCTTTAAGGTTTTGTACCGGCGGGTTTACAATTCCCTGGAACCCAGTACCGCAGGAACGGAGGATCAAAAAACAGCCCAAATGGTAGCTCGGGATACGATAGCCCATTTGAAGGATAGGTGAGGGTATGAAGAAAAAACTTTTTTGGATCGCGGCCGCTGTTTCGATAGTAGTAACCCTAAGCGCGTCGGTTTGGGAAGGGGCGGCAACCGTGGATAGCACGGGAGCCCTTCCCGATTCGGGGTACTATGTGGCGACCAATTCCTTTCCCCGAAATACGATTGTGGATTTGACCAACCTGGAGACGGGAACCTCCATTCGGGTTATTGTGGCGGATACGCTCAACTCCCCGGGGTTGCTGGCGGTGGTCTCCAAAGGGGCCGCCACGGCCATTGGTCTTCAAAATCGATCGGTGGGTCGGATTCGTATGTCCATGCCCGCAGACCCCATCGCCTTTTCCCGTTTTACCGAGGGCCTTTCCACTAGCGGCGACCCGGACCGGGACCCCAAGGCGGCGGTAGCGGCGGGTTCTACCCCGG
>CAYRLW010000080.1:0-6304 GCA_964425215.1 uncultured Treponema sp. | reverse complement strand
GCTTCCGCGTCAAGCCCCACCGCCGATGAAGCCGTTAAGTCTTCCGAAACAGCGACCCCGGAAACCGCAACAGCGAGCCCTGCGGAGGGCTCCGTAGCCGCCGTTCTGGCTCCTAGTCCCGACACGGAAACAGCGGCGCCACCGGAAGCCGTTCCTCCGGAATCCCAAACTCCGGAAAGCCCTTCTAAGGCAAGTACATCGGAAAATACCGATGCGACCGTGACGACCAACGAAATTGTCGATGTTCCCGAATCCTATGCGCCCCCGACGACGGAAAAGAAGAGTGCGGAAACGGTCCCGGAAGCAACGGCCCCCGTTCCTCCGACGCAAACAGCCGGACCGGTGGATCTTGCCCTGGTTCCCGCGGAAAGCCGTCCCCCAAAGGCAGAACCCGATACATCCTTGAGCGCCCAAGCGGAAGTGGCGCCCATCACCGAGCCTAAGCCCCAAGGTCAGGAATCGATTCCCCTGGACGTACCCCAGGTAGCGCCCCTACCGACCGCCTCGCTTCCCGGTTCTACCGCCCCTGGGAAAGTTCCTGAAACCGCTCATGGAGCCACTAAGGCTCCGCTACCCGCTTCGGTGCCCCCTGTTGGGCCTACGGCTAAATCCGAGAGTGTCAACTTCGGGGTTCCGGTTATCGAAAGATTGCAAAAGGGTTCCTATTACGTCCAGGTAGCGGCCCTTAGTAAAGAACAGCTGGTTCAAGACGCGATCCATCAACTGGGGCCCACGTATCCCCTGGCGGTTCAAAGGGCCGGGACACCGGATAAACCCCTTTACCGGGTGTTGGTGGGTCCCATAAACCAGGGGGAAAGCGCGGCTTTACTGCAACGGTTTAAAAGAATCGGCTACAGCGATGCGTTTATCAAAACCGAGGGGTAACCGGACTTTTAAGCCCCCTCCGACGGGGGCGGTGCGTCAACTGTTCTTACGCCCTACATAGTAAGAAAAAAGGGCCCCCAGCTGGGGCCCTTTTTTCTTACCTGCCGTGACAGTATTTATACTTTTTACCGCTACCGCAGGGGCAGGGATCGTTTCTGCCCACCTTGGGGTACGTCCGCACCACCGTCGCTGATTCGGGTTCCGATCGGCTCGAGGGACCCGACGGGCCGCCGGTGACGGGCCGACGAACCGACGTACCCGTGGCGGTACCGGATGACGACGCGGCACCCCCAAAGGCACCCACGCTTCCATGGCTGGCCGAATGAACCACCGCGACCGGCCGGGCGCGGACCTCCCGTTCCTCGTTCGCCTGAACCCGGACCAGGTGAACCCGGGAAGCGATTTCCTCCCGAATCTCGTCGATCATCGTATCGAATATTTGGAACCCCTCAAGCTTATACTCGGTCAGCGGATTTTTCTGCCCATAACTGCGCAGGTACACCGCTTCCCGGAGTGCTTCCATGTTTTCCAGATGGTCTAACCATTTTCGGTCTATGGCCTGCAGGTACTGCATACGGATAAACATGTTCAGGTTTTCCTGACCTACCTGGGCTTCCTTGTCGGCCAATTCGGTTTCCAAGGATTGGATTATCAGGGCTTCCAAATCTTCGGGTTTTTGTGTTAATTCGTCGGAAGTCGAGAGGGAAAGGGAATACCCAAACTTCTCTCTAACCTGAGCGATGAGAGCCTTTACCGCTACAGCAGTATCTCTTCGGTACGCCGCTTTAAAATCTTCCACCATTTGGTGAACCATTTCGACCGTGGCGTTGTTCACCCGGTTTACCAACCGCTGATCCGCTAAAATATCGTCCCGTTGTTCATAAATAAATTTTCGCTGTTGGTTCAATACATCGTCGTATTCCAACAGGTGTTTACGGATTTCGAAGTTCCGTTCCTCCACCTTTTTTTGGGCACGCTCGATACTCTTATTCAACCAGGGATGGTAAATCGGTTCTCCCGGCTCCATACCAATTTTAGACATAAGGTTTTTGATATTCGCGCCGCCGAACAGACGCATTAAATCATCGTCCATGGAGATAAAAAACTTAGATCGCCCCGGATCGCCCTGACGGCCCGACCGACCCCGGAGCTGGTTGTCGATCCGCCGGCTTTCGTGCCGTTCCGTACCGATAACGTACACCCCCCCCAGGGATTTTACCTCGTTATAATCGGCCCGCCATTTTTCGTATTCCTGGTTGAATATTTCGGCGTACTGTTCCGGCGTAGCCCCCGTTCCGGCCCTTTTCCGGGCCCGGTGTTCGGGACTTCCTCCCAATTTAATATCCGTACCCCGGCCGGCCATGTTGGTCGCGATAGTAATTGCTCCCTTGGCTCCCGCCTCGGCGATAATCATCGCTTCCCGGGCATGGTTTTTGGCGTTTAGAATTTCGTGGCGGACCCCTCGCCGGGTAAGGATCGAAGACACCTTTTCGGATTTTTCAATAGATACGGTTCCCACCAAAACGGGTTGTCCCTTTTTATAGGCCTCGGTAATTTCATCGCAAAGGGCTTCCCATTTTTCCGTTTCGTTTAGGTAAACCACATCGTTTTCGTCCTGCCGAATGACCGGCAGGTTGGTTGGCAGAACTACCACGTCCAAATTGTAAATTTTGGAGAATTCCACCGCTTCCGTATCCGCGGTTCCGGTCATACCGGATATTTTTTTATACAACCTAAAGTAATTTTGGAAAGTAATGGTGGCCAAAGTCCGATTCCGCTGGGCGATTTTTATCCGCTCCTTCGCCTCGATCGCCTGGTGTAGACCGTCGGAATACCGGCGGCCCGTGAGGATTCGGCCCGTAAACTCGTCAACGATTTGAACCTGACCATCCTGGACCACGTAATCCACGTCCACATGGAACAATTTATGGGCCCGTAAGGCCTGGGTGAAATAATGGATATATTCAAAATTCTCTTCGTTAAATAGGGAGCCTTGAATAAGACCCCGTTTGTGCAGGATCGCTTCGATCTTATCCATCCCCTTGTTGGTGAAGGAAACGTTTTTGTTTTTTTCGTTTAGTTTATAATCCCCGACAACCTCTTCCCCTTGGGCTTCGTCGGGGTACTCTCCGTCGCTTTTTTTATGGACCTCCTCTAGGGAATCCAAAAGTCTATCCACCTCCGCGAACTTAAAGGTATCGTCTTCCGCGGCCCCGGAAATAATCAGGGGGGTTCGAGCCTCGTCGATTAAAATGGAGTCGATCTCGTCGACCACGCAGTAATGGTGTCCCCGTTGGACCCGTCCTTCCAGGTCCCACCGCATGTTATCCCGAAGATAATCAAACCCAAACTCGTTATTGGTCCCGTAGGTAATATCCTGGGCGTAATTTTCCCGGCGTCTGTCGTTATCCATATCCGACAGGATAGTGCCCACCGTTAAGCCCAGGTATGAAAATACGGGGCGCATCCATTCGGCGTCCCGTCCAGCCAGGTAATCGTTCACGGTTACCACGTGGACCCCCCGCCCGGGTATGGCGTTTAGGTACGTTGCCGCTACGCTGGTTAGGGTTTTCCCTTCCCCGGTTTTCATTTCCACGATTTTACCTTGATGGAGTACGATGGAACCGAGGATCTGCACATCGTAGGGTCTTTCACCTAATTTACGGCGGGCCGCCTCGCGGGCCAGGGCAAAGGCTTCGGGTAATAGGGAATCCAGGGTTTCTCCGTTTTTGTACCGTTCTCTAAAACGTTCGGTCATCCGGGGAAATTCCTCCGGCGGTAGAGAAACCGCCCAGGATTCCTTTTCGTTCACGGCGTGTAAAATAGGGATGAGGGCCTTCAGATCCCGTTCGTGTTGGGAACCGAATACGGCCTTAACTAATTTTTCCAGCATATAGAGGAATGTACCGCGATACGGCGCCGTTGACAAGCGCCCCAGGGCCGTCTATCGTAGGTTTTATGATACAATTTATCCTCACGGCCGCGGTGGCGTTTTTAACCCTTTTTTCCTGTGGCGGTCAAAAAATTCAATCGGTGGATCGGGAAAATTTATTCACCCTCAATTTGGGTAAAATGGAAGATCAAATCGATTTATTCGGCTTGGAGGGCAATCGAAGCGCCCGAAAAACCTGCCTGTATATGCGGGACGGCATTTTTTATATTTCCGACGGAAACGGAAGCAAGGTGGTTAAATACACCTCCTACGGGGATTTACTTTCCATGATCTATAACGGGGACACCAATCCCCCTCCTTTGACTCTGAAAACCGAAGCTCCCAACCAGGAACTGGTAACCCGCAGGGCGATCGCGTACCCGTTGAACGAACCGGGAGAGCTGGCGGTGGATTCGCGGAAACATTTATACGTGGAAGACCGTTTACCCCCGGATCGCCGGAGTTTTGACGCGGAAAAACGGACCATTATGGATTCCACGGTGCTTCATTTTGACGGAGATGGGCATTTTGTGGACTATTGGGGACAGGAAGGGATTGGGGGAACCCCCTTTCCGCGGATTAGCGGTATTTTCACGTCCGTTCACGACGAAGTAGCCGTGGTTTGCCGTCTTTCCACGGGATGGAACATTTTTTGGTTCGACCAAAATGGTACGGTTCTGTATTTGATTAAAATTAAGAACGAGGATCTTCCCATTCCCAAGGATCGAAAGAGCCGCCCCTCCTTGGATTCGATCAGCGTGGCCCCGGATAGCAGGAGCGTCTATTTAAAGATCGATTACTATCGGGACAGTATAGACGAATCCACCAAAACAAAATCGGGGATCGCCTACGACGGATCGATCATCTGGATTATGAACGCGGAAACGGGGGCCTATACCGGTTCGGTGGACGTTCCGGTCTTTGAACAGGAAACGAAAGAAAACGATAAAAAGGTAACCGTCGATCTGATCTATTCCATGCTTGGGGTTGTACGGGGAGGAAAAATTTTCCTTTCGGTACCCACCGCGGGGGGATATTCGTTGTTATTGTTGGAATCGGACTCTAAAAATCAAAAACGGGGCTTTATTCAAGTTTCGGATGATGAATTGGCCTTTAACGCCTTCCATCTTTCTTCCGATGGGATTCTTTCGGCCCTTTTAGCAACCAATTTGGAAGCCCGGGTCGTTTGGTGGCGGACCGATCGGTTTATAGGAGATCCGAGAAAATGAGGATCGCCTCCGCCTCCTCAGCCCGGGAATTGGACGCCCAGGCGGAACGGTTTTGGGGTCTAAACTCTTTTGCGCTAGTGGAAGCGGCGGGACGGTCCTGCGCCGACACCCTGGTTGCCTTTTTAGGGGATCGGTACCATCCTCGGGAAAACCGGGTAATCGTCCTAGCCGGATCGGGGAACAACGGAGCCGATGCCCTGGTACTTTTAAGGACCCTCATTGTTCGGTACGCCTTGCCCCCCTCCCACGGAAGGGTCATCGTTCATCGACCCAACGACGGCGGCCCCTCGGTTCGAAGCCAAGCGCTCCTATCGGTAGCCCAGCTGGACGTGCCGGTCATCCTGTGGGATGACCAAACCCCGGAGCTGGGGGACCTTCGATCCTCGGATATTATAATCGACGGTATCGTGGGTACGGGCCTGCGGGGCCCCCTTTCGGGCACCGCCGAAGCGATGGCCCGGACAATCAACCGGCTTCGGAACGCGGAGGAGGCCCCCACGGTGGTTTCCATCGACGTTCCCTCGGGACTCTTTGATTTCTGGGAACCCTCCATGCCCATGGTCCAACCGGACCTGGTCCTGGCGGTGGAACCGGTTAAGGAACTCCTCTATCGACCCGCTATCAGGCCCCTCATCGGTAAGCCCTTAAGCGTAGAGGGAATTTTCCCCCAGAAACTACTCTCCACCCTGCCCCCGGGGGAACTCGTCGATTTTAAGGACTTGGCCCCCCGAATTCCCCGGGTTTCTCCGGGGGCGTATAAACACCAACGGGGGGTAGTGGAAATTTGGGCGGGATCACCGGGAGCGGTGGGGGCCGCCCGTATCGCCGCCCGGGGAGCCCAAGCCGCCGGGGCGGGACTCGTCCGTTTGATGGTGGACCGGGAAATCCAAGATGTCCTAGCGGTCAACGCCGGGGGTATCATGGTGTCCAGCCCCAAGGGGGAGGGTAAATTCGCCGCATCGGATCGTTTTACCCCCCAAGCCGTACTCCTGGGTCCCGGCTGGTCTTGGTCGGAAGAGCGGGAGCGGATTTTATACGCCCAGTGGGAACGGGAACAGCGGGGGCTCGCCCTGGTCTTGGACGCCGACGCCATCGAACCGGCCAGGGGGTATCGGTTTTCCGGCCGAACGATTTTGACCCCCCATCCCGTGGAATTTTTGCGGCTCCTGGAACCGGGAGCCTTGACCAAGGAACAGTTGGCCGCCGATCCCATTACCCCCTTACACAGGGTAGCCAGGGAACGTAACGCTACCATCGT
>CAYRLW010000079.1:0-9670 GCA_964425215.1 uncultured Treponema sp. | reverse complement strand
CGGACCTCCTGTCCGCCTTCCTGGCCTTCCGGCCAGCGCAAGCGGGGGTTCGACTCCCGTGAAAATGATAGAGCCCACCTAAGGTGGGCTCTAAAAATCGCAGCGGCTGAAGGGAGTCGAACCCTCGTCTCCAGCTTGGAAGGCTGGGGTAATAGCCGTTATACGACAGCCGCGATTAATGTTGTTCGCCTTCGGCGAACTAAATCTAAGGGTGCTGTCGTGCATCTCGCGCCTTTGGCGCTCGCTGTACGACAGCCGGGTGGCTGACTAACTGGTGCAAGAGTATCAAAAGGGGGAAAAAAAGTCAATCCTTAGGGAGGGGGATTGGGGCTAGAGCGTCCAGGTTCTGAGTGTATTTATCCAGGACTATGCGTTCGTCAAAACGGTCCTCCGCGAGTTTTCGGGAAGCGGCGCCCATTTTTTTTAATTTTTCTGGAGGAAGTTCGATCATGGCGATCATTTTTGCCGCTAAATCCTTTGGGTTATGGCTTTGACAGAGAAAACCATTTTCACCGTCGATGACCGGTTCCCGGGTCCCTATTGAGTCGGCGGCGATTAGGGGTTTACCCATGGCGGCGGCTTCGAGGAGAGACCGGGGGATCCCTTCTCTGTAGTACGAAGGGAGGACGACGCAGTGGGCTTGGGCGAGAGCGGGTTTAACGTCGTCCACGGTTCCACCGTATTCGATGAGTTTTTCAGCGATTCCCCGGTCTAAGAGTTTTGGATCAGCGCTGGCTGGGTCCCTATCGTCCCGTTTGCCTAGAAGCACGATGGTGGCGTTGGGGTGTTTTTCCCGAACCAAGGGTGCCGCGGCTATCAGATCTTCCACCCCCTTGGCTTTTAATAACCGACCCACAAAGAGAAAGATAAAGGGTTGATCCGCTTGTACGGGGGGAAGCTCTTCCGGAACGAATCGTTGTATATCGACCCCTGAGCCTGGAAGGATGTCCGCCTGAGCTTCCCGTACAAGACCGTGGTTTATAAAAAGCCGAAAATCGTCTTTATTCTGAAAAAATATTCTTTGGGCCTTTGCGAAGGCGAATCGATAGAGGATCCGGACCACAATTTCTAAAAGTCCGCCCTTTTCAAACACGGTACCTAACCCGGTTACGTTATTGATAACGGGGATTCGTAAAAATCGAGCGGCAATGGAGCCGTACAGGTCGGGTTTTATGGTGTAGTGAAGGGCCGCGAGGGGTTTTATTTTTCTATAGGCGTCCCAATACCTATATAGGATACCCGCTTCCTTTAGGGGATTTTTACCCTTCGCTTCCATGGGAAGCTCCCAAAATTGACAGCCCTCCTGTACCAGCTTTTCCGCGTAGGGGTCCCGGGGAGCTACAACGACAAGTTGGTACCCCCTTTCCCGTAAAGTATGAATCAAGGGGCGGCGAAAATTCCATACGTACCAAGCGGTATTAGCGGAAAGGGTGATGACGCTATCGCTCATGGGAACTCCTAAAAAACAGGGGGTAACAGGGCCTACTTTCCCACGGCGAAGTAGGAGAACCCTTGGGACTCCACTTCATCCCGTTTATACACGTTCCGTAAGTCAAAGAAGAAGGGCCTCCGCAACAGTTTCTTTACCCTAGCCAAATCTAGGCTCCTAAATTGATTCCATTCGGTTAAAAGAACCAACGCGTCGCTTCCTTCAATCGCGTCGTACTCATCCTTGGCGTAGTACGTGGAACCCTTAATCGATTCCAAACGCCAGGAGGCTTCCTTCATGGCCGCAGGGTCGAATAGTCGGAGCTCCGCGCCCTGTTCCACCAAGCCTTGGCAGATGGTTATGGCGGGGGATTCCCGCATATCATCGGTATTGGGCTTAAAAGCGAGTCCTAAAATAGCGATGGTTTTGCCCCGCAGAGGATCTTTCCGCTGGCTTTGATCGGGAACAAGACCCTGGACAACCTTTTCTACCATTCTCTTTTTTTGCCGTTCGTTCGCTTGGATGGTGGTTTCCACGATAGAAAGCAGTTCGCCGTAATCCCGTCCGATCCGAGCCATGGCGTGGGTATCCTTGGGAAAGCACGACCCTCCGTACCCGGGGCCGGGGTGCAGGAATTTTGCCCCGATGCGGCCGTCGCGGCCCATGGCTTTGGAAACGTCCTGTACGTTGGCTCCGACTTTTTCGCACAGGTTGGCCACTTCGTTGATAAAGGTTATTTTTACGGCCAAAAAGGCGTTGGACGCGTATTTAATCATTTCGGCGGTTTCCAAATTGGTTTCTATATAGGGTGTTTCGTTCAAGTACAGGGATCGATAGACATCCTTCATGATATGTCGAGCCCGTTCGCTTTCCGATCCTATCACCACCCGGTCGGGATGGGTAAAATCTTGAACCGCCGAACCTTCCCGCAGGAACTCGGGGTTGGACACCACGTCAAAGGGTACGGTTTCCATTCCCCGTTTTGCCAACTCTTCGGAAATCCAAGTCCAAACCTTGCGGGCTGTTCCCACAGGAACGGTACTCTTATCTACTACCACGGTGTACTTTTCAATAACCCTTCCAATTTCACGGGCAACCTGTTCCACGTACCGCAAATCCGCGCTCCCATCATCCGCTGGAGGGGTACCAACGGCGATGAAAGCAACCTCGTTTTTCTTTACCGCTTCGGCCAGGTCGGTGGTAAAGAGGAGCCGCCCTGAAGCGGCGTTCCGGGAAACCACATCTTCCAAGCCGCTTTCGTAAATAGGAATGATACCCCTTTTCAGGGCTTCTATTTTTTCAACGTTATTATCCACACAGGTTACGAAATTCCCAAAATCCGCAAGACAGGCTCCGGATACCAAACCCACGTACCCCGTGCCTACAACCGTAATGTTTGCCATAATCAGGCCCCTCCTTAATAATGATGTCCCAAGCCGACGTAGATTTCCCGATGGTCTCCCTGGGGAATAGTTTTTTCTGATATCGCGGCCCGTAAATCCAAACCCACACTGATCCGTACATAAAAACTCCGCATAAAAAGCGGAAAGGTAACCACCTCCAGGCCCCCGGTCACCAACATATCGTTTAAAGAAAAAGATAACCCGTGAACAGGATCCTTTAACAGGGCTATATCAATAAAGGGACCCCACTGCTGTTCAAAATCAAAGAAGGCGTATTTCCGATTTTTAAACCACTGGGATGGAACGAATTGGATTACCCGAAAAGGAAAATCCGCGTTGAGATAGAGTCCGTATTGGGCCACAATAGACTTATCCAGAATGCCCCGGAGGGGAAGACCCGCCAAATAGTCGGGTTTCCCGAAATAATAATTCCCGATAAGACGGAAAGAGGGACCAAAAAAATCCGACACGGGATGATAGAGGATCGCGAAGCCCGTGATAGCATTATCCCAGGAACCAAAGAAAAGGTTGTACTTGTTCGAAACCTCCAGGTGCCCTAAAAACCCCCGCCGATAATTTCCTACCCAGTCAAAACGGCCCACGTCCAAGGATTGGGCTACAGTGGTGGTGGGGCCATGGCGTTCGTCTCCTATATCACCGTCAAACTTATAATTATACCGGAATTCCAAGCTGGGCACGTACTGTACCATACCTATATTCCCCAGCCGAAAGCCCGTGGGGATGGTCCAAGCGGCGGTAAGCCAATTGCTCAAGTACCAGTACCCTGGATAACGGTCCCCGTACAGGGGCTTGTACTGGTACAATTCCTCCTCGTTAACCGAAATGCCCTGAAAAGCCCCCACCGTAAAAACGGTACCCCGGTAGGGAAAATCGATGGTCAGTCCCGTGGTATTTAGATACTCAAAACCAAATTGATTGCTTACGGCAAGGTAATGGTTAAAGATAAAATTCGCGTCATGACGGGCCAGTACAAAAGGGGTCTTGGATTCCAAATCCATAAAAAAGGTCCCCCTCCCCAGGCTCCCGGAGTTGAGGGTATCCGGGTCGATGGTATACCCCAGATCCAGTTTAAGGGGTTCCATGGTTCCCAAAAAGTTAAAATCCCGAGCCTTGACGCTCAATTCCAATCCCGTATTGGAATCGTACTTAAAGTAGGGGAGAGCGATGAGATTCCAGGTATCCTTAACCGAAACGGTAAGATCCACGGGGACCCGGCCGTCCGCGTCGGGATCCAAAAGCCGATAGTCTATTGTCGCGTTTTCCAGAACCCGCTGGTTCAAAAGGAGTTGTAGTTTATCCTGAACGAAAACTTTCAAGGCTTCTTTCCCTTGGACGAGTTCTCCCCCGTGAAGGTCCATGGCCCGCTGGAGCGCGTAGGCCGTGGTTATACCTTGAATCTGATACCGTACCGAATGGATATAATAAACCGCCGTTTCATCGGTACTTTGAGCTACGGCGAGTTGTAGGGGGAAAAAAAGGAGGGCCGCTAAAAGCACAAGCCCCCTTGGGGTACGGTTTTTCATCATCGTTCAGATGTTCCTTGCAGTATTTTTACCAGTAAACCAGTTTTTTCATCCGTATCCAAGGAAACCAATCGGGCGCCTTCGTCGTCGGGAACGATAAACCGCCGCTGTCCAGCCTTTTTTTTCTTATCCGCTTCCATGGCCGTTAAGAGTACCTGGGGATCATACTGAAAAGTTCCCCTTGGAGTGACAAATTCGGTTCCCGTTTCGTAGCCGTAGGAACGCAGGAGGGCAAGTATTCGTTCACCCCGGTGGGCTGTCGTAATGCCCAAAGCGCGGCCCAATTCCACGGACCGGGCGATTCCCCAAGCTACCGCTTCCCCATGGGTTAGGTTTCCCAAGCCGGCGGTGGTTTCCAAGGCGTGACCAAAGGTATGACCCAAATTCAAAAGCGCCCGCTGGGTTCCCCGTTCCTCGGGGTCTGCTTCCACAATGCGGCCTTTTACCAAAACACAGCGGCGTATCAGTTCCTGGATCATCGTACCCTGGATTGGGTCTCCCTGGGCTGGGGATCGGAACGCTTCGCCGTGGGTTTCCAAAAGGCTGAGCAAATCCCCATCCCCAATAATGGCGGTTTTTATCACCTCCGCCAGTCCGGATTTCCATTCCCGTTCGGGCAAAGATTCCAAAACCGCCGAGGCCATGTCAATTCGGTCGGCGGGCCTAAAGGTACCCACCAGGTTTTTAATGGTAAATAGATCAAAGCCCGCTTTCCCTCCCACCGCCGCGTCGGCCATGGCCAACAGGGTCGTGGGGATGAGGCATAACGAAGCCCCCCGCATATACACCGAAGCGGCGAAAGCGGTCAGATCCGTGATTACTCCGCCTCCAATACCAATAAAAAGGCCATCCCGGCCCATGCCTAGCTGGACCGCCCGTTGGAGTATGGTTTCCACGGAGGACCAGCCTTTATGGGATTCCCCCGCCGGGAGTACCACCACGGAAACGGGAGTAGGGTACCGACTGGCCCCTTCCGCTTTTTGGTTCTCCCCTAAAAACGTTTGGGCCCACTTTTCCGTGTGGGGATCGCAGACCACCAAGACCCCCGAAGGTTGATTTTTTGGGCCGTAGGATTCCAAAATCTCAAAAAGCGTAGGGACGGCGGAACGGATAGACACGAGGCTCTTGGTGTTTCCGAAGCGAAAAGAAAACGCAGAATTCTCCATGGGATTCCTTAGGTGTTCAATTATTGAACATAATATGGTACTATTTTATCCCACCAATAGTAATTATTCAATCCGATAGACCCATAACCGCGGCTTCGATAAAGTGGAGGAGCTGATCTTTTACCAGGCTGTCTATGTCTTTTTCTTCCCCGAGCCGATTTTTCCATCGATCCAAAAAGAAGGTAGTCTCCCTGCTTCCCAGGGGCAAGGTTTTCCCCGTCAGGGCCGCTTCGATATCCCGATCTCTAAATATATAAGCCCCCGCAAAAACGAGACGTACTTCGCTTAAAATATCCTTTTGCGCCCGGGCTAGAAACGTGGCCACCCCGTTGTTCTCTATTCGACTACTCCGATCCCCCAATTTTCGGTACAGGGTATAGTCCCAGGGTTCCAGGGGAACGCGGATACGGGTAAGCAGTTCCTGGCTTTCCAAAAGCGGGGGACCCGAATCGGGGACAAAGCGGGCCGCCGAAATCCAACGACTCGATTGGGCGGTCCGTAATTCGTAGCGGGCATCCAAAGCAACCATCGCCGCCGAGGCGTCTCTCCGTCGGTGGGCACAGCACAGGTTACCTCCGATGGTGGCCAAGTTTCGAATTTGAGGCGTCCCGGTTTGCTGGAGCGCCAGGCTTAATGCTTCGGGAACGATTTTGCCCAAAGCGAGAATTTCGTTCAGGGTAACGCAGGCCCCCATTTCCAAATACCGTTCCGTTCGGGTAATCCGGCGAAGTTCGGAAATTTTAGAAATGCTTATCACGTTGGGGGGAAGTATCAGATTCCGGTTTCCCTGGGCGAATAGAAGTCCCGTTCCCCCGGCGAATAACACCCCATCGGGAAATTGGCTCCAGGACGCGAAGAGTTCTTGAAACGTGGAAGGCGAAAAAACCTGGTTATGAGGTACGTCCATAACGCCTCCGTTGACGGATATCCGCGGCGATAAGGACAGCCTGGGCCAGGCTCTCCGGTTCGGTACACCGACAAATCACCCCATCAAAGGCGCCTAGGGCTTCCTTTACGCTCGGTTGGGGGTTTTGTTCTAAAAGGGCTTCCGTGGAAAGGATTTTCGCGGAAGTGCAGTACCCGCAGGTTTCCACTCCCGCCCGGGAAAAGGCCGTCATGATATCCTGGTACTCGTCGGTTTGTGAAAAACCTTCAATGGTAATTACTTCTCCGCCGCGAACTTGGAACGCGGGGATCATACACGATGGCACCACTTTCCCGTTAAAAATGATAGAACAGGAGCCGCACCGACCGTTGCGACAACCGCTTTTGGTTCCAAACAGTTTAAAGGTATCCCGAAGGATATCCAATAACCGTTTATCCACCGTGGTCTGAACCACCACGTCTTCTCCGTTCAGAATAAATCCCACGGTCATCTATTTTTTTCCTCCCCCGTAAAGGCATCCCGGACGGACCGCATGGTAATCGGCAGGGTATCGAAGGAAAAATCCGCCGCCTGAGAAAGCGCCTGGGCGTACGCCGCGGGGACGCAGGCAAAGGGAAGTTCACCAATACCCTTGGGAACCGAAGAATCGTTCCATGAAAAATCGATAGCGATCGGCGGGGCGCTTTGAAGGGGTAAAAAATCATAGGAAAGGACATCCATCGAAGATATCTCGCCGTTTGTGTAGGATAGGGATTCCCGACTTGCCCAGCCAAGGGCATGAAGGGTCGATATCTTTAGGGATGAACGGGCTTTTTTATCAGAAAGAATGCGGCCCCCATCCACTGCCAGCCAAACACCCCGAATAAGGGGGCTAAAATCTATGGGATCAATTTCTACTTCCACCACCGACGCTCCCCAGCTAAGTTTGGAAAAGGGGCTTCCATCCAGTACCGTACCGTTCCAAACCGTAGCTTTCGGCGCCCTGTAGGCCCGGCGAACCGTGATAGGCAGGGGTTCTCGAAACCGAAGTTTTCGTAGTTCTACGCAGGAACGTTCGATCAATTTGGTGATCACCATGATGTTTCTTGATAAGCTAGAGGGTCCCGAGTCGGGTACCGTATCGGTTCGATTGGGGGCAAAACGGACCCCCTCTTCATCGATCCCTAAAAGTTCTGCGGCGCTTCGGGCCCAAATCTGAAGGGTTTCTGGGGAAGAGACCACCGCGCTGGTCCTTATTTCCAGTTTTCCGTCCTTTTCCATGGTAAGCTCCACGGAATAGTTTCCCCGGTCGGAACCGAAGGAAATAAAGCCGTTCCCCTGAAACGCGATGCTGACACCAATACCCCTAAAGGGCCCCCGTTTGGGATTTAATCGTTTGTTTTCTCCTGTGGACCGTAATAATTCGTAGGAAGACCACTTTCTCCGGTAATCGCTCATGGATTCTACGGTTTCTAAAAGATCCTGCACCGGTACGGGATCTTTTAAAACGGCTCCCGAGGGTAAGCGGTCTCCCTTTTTAACCGCCTGTTCTTGACGCCATACCCCCCCGTCGAGGGACAGTTTTTGGGCTATCCGGGAAGCGTGCCGTTCGATGGCAAAGAGGGATTGGGACAAGCCCAGACCCGCGAAGGGTCCCGAAGGAGGGGTATTGGTTTTTACGGCAAAGCCCTCGACCCTCAGATTTTCGCAACGGTACAAACCCAGGGAACCCACGCAGGATCGATCCAAAATTTCCTCCGCAAAGGGGCTCCCAGCGCCCAAATCCAAAATCGTTCTGGTTTCGATGGCCTCAATTTCTCCGTTTTTTCCTATGGCGGTTTTGATGGATATACGGGAACCGTTTCGTTTTGGTGAAAACCGGAAATCCTCGTCCCGGGTAAACATTATTTTTACCGAGTGTTTGGTGAACAGAGCTCCCAGGGCCGCATAACAGGCTATAAGGGCGGGATACCATAACTTCCCGTCAAAATTAATTCCCATTTCCGAAGGTCGAATCACCACATCCTCCGGTGAAACCCCTAAAGCCGCCGCCACGGACCGCCGGACCTGAAACGGCCATTGAGTCCCCAGGGTTATTACCATTTTATCGTAGGAAAAGGTGGCCAAAGCTCCGTGGGGTTCGGGATACCAATGTTCCTGCAAACCCGTACGGTACGTTCCTTCCACAATAAGAGTCGCTTTCTCAAAGATCCCATCAGGATCGCCAATCGTAAAGGCCCGTTTTGCCACCAAACGGTCGGAAGAAAATTTTTCGCAGGAAAATTGGGGGGCCTCTTCCTGTACCTTAACCACGCACGCGTCGGCGTACTGCTGTAACTTTGTTACATCAGGCCCCAGAAGGACAGCCACCGGTTCGCCCGTATAGGTTACCCGATCCTGGGCTAACAGGGGAACCGTAGGAGAAAACCCATCCAAAAAATTTTTCCCCGGAATATCGCTGGCTTTAATAATCGAATACCCGTGGGGAAGGCGGGGGACCTCCAGATCCAGCAGACGCCCTGCGCTACAGGGAGACCGGATAAGGATGCCGTGTAGCATCCCGGGAACCGAAAGGTCATCCACGAATTGGGGCGTTTCTTTCAACCCTGCACTCCTCAGCTCAATTCTTCCGCCACAAAGCGGACCCTTTCGATCACCCTATCCACCTGGCCCTTTTCCATACCCGGCCAAATGGGAAGTGAAATGGTCCTTTTAAACTGGTCCAAAGCATGGGGAAAATCCTCTGGACGCAGATCGTATTTTTTCTGGTAATAGGGCATTGTGTGTAGGGGGATAAAATGAACCGAAACCCCGATACCCCCATCCTGAAGACCTTCGATAAAGCGATCCCGCTGTTCCGTACCCCAGGATCCGGACAAACGCAGGGGGTACAGGTGCCGAGCGTCCCCGGGAGAACTGGGGGGAATTACAAAACGGGGATCCGGCCCAAAGGCCTGGTCGTAGGCCTGGCCGATGGAACGGCGCAGATCTAACAACGTTTCGGCCCGGGTAAGCTGAACCCGGCCAATGGCTGCCAGGAGATCCGGCAGATTGTACTTAAATCCCGCTTCTACCACCGCGTAGCGCCAAGAGGCCCGGCGATCGGTGTACCGGTTCCAGATGGCCCGGTCTATTCCGTGGGACCGCATCACCGAAACCCGTTCGGCGATTTTTGAATTTCTGGTGACGACCATTCCCCCCTCACCGGTGGTGATCGTTTTTGTGGCGTAAAATGAAAATACCCCCGCGTCGGCCACCGTACC
>CAYRLW010000078.1:0-9774 GCA_964425215.1 uncultured Treponema sp. | reverse complement strand
CCCCCGTGTCCGCATCCAGGGAGACCATCCCGTTAGCCATGGTAAGGATATACTCGATTTCAACGGTAGGGAGGCGTACCTCCGCCGCGATCTCTTCCGTGGTTGGACGGCGCATATAGAGCTGACTTAGGGTGTTGTAGGCCCGCTGAATCTTTTTTAGGGCCTCCTCTTTACGGTGGGGCAAACGTATGGATCGGCGCTTATTAGCCAAGGACCGGCTGATGGCCTGCTTTATCCACCAACTGGCGTAGGTGGAAAAGCGGACATTCCGCTGATAGTTATACTTTTGAGCTGCCCGAATAAGGCCGACATTGCCTTCTTGGATAAGGTCAAGGAGGGATACATCGGAGGCTATAAAACAACGGGCTATTTTTACCACCAGACGGAGATTAGCGGTGATCAATTTTTGACGGGCCAACTCGTCTCCTTCGGCGATTCGACGGGACAGATCAAGCTCCTCCTGGAATGAAAGAAGGGGAACGGACTTGATTTGATCAAAATAGGTCTTCAGGATATCCTCCACTGAAGTCTCGTCGGTACTCTTCATCTTCCTATCCTCCGGAACCTTTGGTTCCATACAATAATATGCAATTTCCGTGCCAAACATAAAAATTGCGGGAACACTCGACCATATACTTTATAGATATATACTTATAAAAATGATTTCAAATAACGAGAAGCGGGATGAGAAAAAATGTATGATTTGGTATACATTCATCTCCGATGGGTGTATGGAAAACAACAACATACTGTGGTAAAATACGCCCATGGATTATGAACTGTCCGCCCAGAATCAAGGGGATACGGTCTATTTCTCTATTTACTGGTCCCCCCTCAAAAAGGCGGACCGCTGGTCCATCGCCACATCAATTCCCGCGGTAGGCGGGGTCTTCGAGCTGTACTGGAAGGATGATCACCAACATCTGCGGCTTTTTACCGTGGGGAACGCCCGCTACGGGGGTCTGCGATCGGAAATTCGGCGCTTAACGGACAGCGAGCTGGCGGAGGAGCCTAAAATGGCGGCCCTGCTGGCGGATAAAGAAATTTGGTACCGCTACAGTATCTCCAATTCCAGTAGCGATATGGCCGACGTGGTCTGGTTTTTTAGGAAAACCTACTTCCCCGAAAATCCCGCGGTTTCCCATTCTGGCCGCTATAAAAAAATCTACGTTAAAGAAATATCCCCCGACAAGGTACAATGGGTTCCCTAGGAGCCTGTCGGGGACAAAAACCTTGCAAAAAAAAGGAATTGGGAAGGCTTTTGCAAAAGTCTGTTACTTTTGCAAAAGCCTCTTGCAGTATTTTTACAATAACAAGATAAATATATACATAGTATAGAATAGTAAAAATACTGCATGTACATCTAAGGTTGCTCTTTCAAAACTAAGGGAGTTTTGAAAGAGCCTATGGTAATGCATAGTTTTTTCCGATATTCAGGGTATGAAATCGATTAGTCTTGTGGGGATTTTTTTCTTCGGCCTATCTATCGCCTGTTTTAGCCAGAATGCGGACAGCGGTTCCACCGGGCCTGCCGCGGGGGAATCGAAGCCCCCTGTGGAAACGGGGATCGCGTCCTGGTACGGTCCGGAATTCGCCGGCAAGCCTACCGCGTCGGGGGAACTGTTTGATCCCAGGGCCCTCACCGCCGCACACCCAACCCTGCCGTTCGGAACCCTGGTTCGGGTTACCAACAAAAATAACGGCAAACAGGTTACCGTTCGGATCAACGACCGGGGGCCCTTTGTGGCCAACAGAAATATCGACCTGTCCCAAGCCGCGGCGGAACAGTTAGACATGCGGCAAACGGGGACCATCCCGGTGACCCTCGAAGTTCTGCCGCCGGCGGGAACGGCAAAGCCGGCTGTAACGGCCACGGTAGCCACACCAGTTTCGCCCTCGCCCCCTACCGGTGCCCCCAGCTCGGCGCCCCCGGGGCTCGAGGGACCACCAGCCGTAACAGCACCAGGGACCCAGGGAACACCGACGATGGCGCCTCCGGGGTCCCAGGGAACCCCGACGATGGGAACCCCAGCCGTAGCGAAACCATCGTCCCAAGGGACTCCGGCCGTAACGACACCGGCGCCAAAGGGAAAATCATACCGTATCCAGGTAGGATCGTTTAAGCTTTCCCGAAACGCCGTGGAAGCGATTAATCGAATAAAGGCGGTGGGGTTGGAACCGGCCTACGAACGGTTCCAGGATCTGTACCGGGTGGTGGTGGCCCAGGTTTCCGAATCTAATTTGGAAATGGTTAAGGCCCAACTGGGATCGGCGGGGTTCACCGCCGTGCTTATTCGGGAAGAAGGACGTATACCCTGATAAACCATGAATGACGGAGGCCTTTCTGTATCCATAGCCCTTTGAGGTTCCTTCAATGGTCTGTAACTTTTGAAGGAACCTACCGGGATTCTTCTATTCTGATAACAGTCTGGCTTCGGCCTTCAGCCCAGGGATTTCCAAAGAGGCCTCTTCGGTTAAGCTGGGTGCGGGGTCTTCGCATTCCCCGCCCCGGGTGATAGTACCCCCATCGATTTCGCAGGTGGTTTTGAAGTGGGAGATCCGTTTTTCCAAATCGTCCCCCACGGAGCTTAATTCCTGGGCCAATTCGGCGGTTCTATCGGCGGTGGTGGCGATATCGTTGGACCGTTTGCCGATGGAAGTCATGGCGGTACGAACGCTTTCGGCTACCTGGTCCAAATCGGCCATGGATCTGTCGATAATCCGGGTATTGTCGGCCACGCTTCTGGATTCGGTGTTGATAGACGCGGACAGTTCCCGCAAATTGGTCATGGCGATAAGAATTTGCCGGCCCCCCTCGTCGGTTTCCCCAAGGCTGGAACTGATTTCCGTTACGGACCGGGATACCTCGCGGATCTTTTCGTCGATTTCCCCAAAGGCCCGGGTGGTCTCGGAGCTTCCTTCCTTGGCGCTTTCGATGGATTCGATGATACCCCGTACGGAACCGGCGATTTCCCGGGACCCCTCGGCGGAGGCTTCCGCCAGCTTGCGGATTTCGTCGGCCACCACCGCAAAGCCCTTGCCCGCCTCTCCGGCATGGGCCGCCTCGATAGCGGCGTTCATGGCCAAAAGATTGGTCTGTCCGGCGATGGTATCGATAATCTCGATCATCTCCTCTATTTTTCCAACCCGTTCGGTGATCGCTTCGATCTTCTCAAAGGCCGCCAGGAACACCTCCCGGCCCGCGTCGGAAGTTTTTACCAGGGCCGAGGCCAGTTCCTTATCCTTTTCAGCCAGCCGGGCCATGTTCCCGATGGTGGCTAGCATCTGGGTGATCGCCGCGGTAGATTCTTCCACCATGGCGATTTGATCGGAAATCCGGGCGTCCAATTGGCCCACCCCCGAGGATATGGAGGTTACCGAATCCTTGGTTGCCCCGATTTTCTCGTCCAAAAGTTTAGCCTGCCGTTCCACCCCTTCCACCGCGGAACGCATATCCGCCAAAGAAGACCCGGTCCTTTTCGTGGCCTCCAAAAGCTGGTCCCGGACCGCCGCGTTCCTGGTGGCCGCGTCTTTGATGCCCAGCAGGGCTTCGTCCAAGGAATGGATAAAATCGTTCATCCTGCGGGAAAGTTCCCCCACCTCGTCCTTCGATTTTACGGAGAAGGTAACCGACAGATCTCCCTCGCTCAGGCTTCGGACACCGCTAGAAATAAGAATGACGCTCTTGGCGATGGTGTTGGCAAAAAAGAGGGCCGCCAGGGCGATAAGGAGCACCAATATTCCGATGGTTATTTCGGCTACCAACAGAGCATGGGCGCCTATCTGGGCAATCCGCTTTTCGATCACCGTTCCCTGCTCGGCAATCACGTTGGACGAGGATTCCAAGCTATCGTTTAAAATACTGGCAGAGGATTCAAAGCGGCTAAGATCAAAGAGGGCCATATCTCGGGCTTTAGGATCCCGATTGGATAGGGGGTCGTTAACGTAAAAGCGCCGGAACACGATGGAATCGGGGAACACAAAGACCTTTTCCGCGTCCTTGTACAGCTGATCGTAAATATCCGTAACCTGAGCCAGATTTTCCTCGTTCAGCTTTTGAAGCCGTTCGACCACGTCGATGGCTTCCGCCAGAGCTTTATCGCTTTTGCGGAGGTAGGTAATATCTTTGATGTGTTTGAACACCTCCTGGAACTTTTCCGACGCGGCGGAAAATTTAGGACGGGCGGTAACAAAGGCCGAACTATCCAACCGATTCAGTTCGATTTGAAGGTGTAGGATCGAATTCGCCAGGTGATCCAGCACATTGCTTTCCGTTTGAATGCGCTGAATGGGAGCCTGCAGTATAAAATACACCGACGAAGCCCCCATGATTAGTACAATCATCCCTAGGACTAACAGTATGAGTTTAGCGCGTATATTCATAGGGCCACTATACCATGAAAAATCACTTTTTTGAACTATGGGCTACCGTTTTTCTGGATATTTTTCTCTACTATGTCCAAATCTTGCTGTAGTCGGCCTTCCTGGGGAAATTCTTGTAGGGCCGATAGAATATACGTTTTTGCTTCGTCAAAACGGTGCTGGTTAAACAGTTCCGCGAAACCGTTGTGTAACTCCGCCACCCGGTTGGCCCGAAAAACCCGTTGGGCGCTTACCAGGGGGCCCTCCGGTCCGATACGGGAAATAGCCCGATCCAGAACCTGCAGAGCCTCTCCGTACCCTCCGCTTTTAGCCGCCGCCTGGGCTTCCGAAAGGGCGCCGAACACCCGCAGTTCCACCGCCCGAGGAGCCCCAATTCGACCGTCCCTTTGGGCTTGGGCGATCGCCGTGTCCGCGGAGTCCCAGGCTACGGAGTCCTGGGCGGCCTGAACCTGGGCGGTTAGTTCCCCATCGGTAAGCAGGGTTTCCAATAGGTTTCGCTTATCCTCCGATACCAGGGAAGCCCATTGGCTTAGGTTGGCCCGGCCGTCCTGATACGCTCGGCGTCGTAGGTCCCGTACCACCAGGTTATTCAGGGCGGAATAGCAAAAATCTAGCCACCGGGGATCCTGTCCAAACCGTCCTTGGACGTAGGCCGCCCATTCAAGGGCGGAGGCTTCCTTACCGTCCCTGGCTAGGGCGGTTCCAAAGTTGAGAAGCCGTTCGGTCAGCTCGCCCCGGGCCTTCGCGTACACCTCCGAGCCGGCATCCGAGGCCTCGTAGGACAACAAGGCCAGCCGGTCCACCGAGCATCCAACCGATTCGGCGAAACGACCCGCCGCGTCCGCCTCAGCGATCCGATTGGAAAGGATTAGGGATACCAATTCCATGGGATCCAAGTTAGTTCGATCCGCGTAATTACGGGGAGGCACGTACGCGAACCCCGTAACTCGGCCAAAGGCATCGTGGAATTCGGTTTTCGACCCCGGATCAAAGCCCAAGGGGCTGGTGGTTTCCACATCGATAGAGGTATCGCCCAGGCGCAAAAGACAAAAAGCGTGATCCCGGGTAGCGACACCCCGGATGTCGAGGCCTACGGAACGTCCCATAATGGCGTACAAAACCGCCGAGGAGACGCAGTTGTAGTATCCTGTCCGGAGTAGTACGTCCAATCGGGTCTGCCGTTCCAAATAGGCCCTTAAAAAATTTTGATGCATCAGGGCGAATACCGCTTCAGCCTTGGTTCGTCCATCTCCTGTAAGCCCCCCAGCTTTCCGCAGGTTCGCTATCACATTCCGAAGTCCCTCGCTGGAATCGGAGGGGTTATTTTGACCAGCGGTAAGGGTCCTTGGGGCAGTTCCGGCGCCAGAAGCCCAGAGGGAAGCGTTGAGCAGGGTTTCCCAGTCCACTTCGCCGTTGTTTTCCCGCGCCCAAGTTACCGCGTCGGCGAATTGTAAGGCCCGGGGATCCGGGTCTAGTCGTACAAGGCCCTTCCAAGCCGCGGCCCCGGTGTCTTGAGCCGTAAGAAACGGCCATCCTATCCACAGGAAACAGAGAACCAGGGCCCGGCGGAGGATTTGCGTTGACGCTCTTCCAAGGATTTTCATATTATATACTATATATTCGATGACCCCAACGGTAAAGGAGCAATTCGCATGGGAACGGACGTGGATTTGGTAATTATAGGCGCTGGAGCCGCCGGTTTAACCGCGGCCCAATACGGCGCCCGGGCTAATTTAAAAACCCTGCTGATAGAAGAGATGGCCCCCGGGGGGCAAGCCCTGTTGATCGACCATTTGGAAAATTATCCCGGGTACGCGGAACCCAAATCGGGCTTTGAGTTGGCCCAGGAAATGCAGGCCCAGGCGGAAAAATTTGGGGCGGAGTTTATGACCGATTCGGTGAACTCTCTTAAAAAAGAAGGCAACGTCTTTACCCTTTCTTTGGCGGGGGGCGGTACGATCCACGCCCAGGCGGTTATTCTGGCTACGGGGGCTAAGCATCGAACCCTGGATATTCCCGGGGAAGCTCAATTTTCAGGCCGGGGGATTTCCTACTGCGCCACCTGCGACGGTCCCTTCTTTAAGGGCAAAAAAATGTTTGTGGTAGGCGGCGGGGACGCGGCCTGCGACGAAGCGCAATTTTTGGCCAAGCTCTCCGATAAAATCGTAATGATCCACCGGCGCGACCGCTTCCGGGCACAAAAATCCCTGGCCGATCGGGTCCTGCGGAATAAGAATATCGAAGTTCGGTTTAACACCCGGATGTTGGAAATCAAGGGGGATAAAAAAGTCCAATCCGTAGTTTTGGAAAACATAGAAACCAAGCAGACCTACGAAGAGGAAACCGACGCGGTGTTTGTGTTCGTGGGTTCCATTCCCCAGACTGCCCTGGTACCGGAGGCGGAGAAAGACGAAAGCGGCTCCATAATCACGGATCAGCGGATGGAAAGCTCCATTAAGGGGCTTTTTGTGGCCGGAGACGTACGGGCTACCCCCTTCCGTCAAGTGGTGGTCGCCGCGGGCGAGGGGGCTATTGCGGCCCACAGCGCGGCCCAGTATATTGACGATATTAGGGGTGAAGCGTACCGGTGAGGATAAAAAGAGGCAGAATTCCCGGTTTTTTCAGATTCGCCATTGTTTCTCTTTTTTTTATCCTGTCCCTTGGACCAGGGATCGGGGCTGTGGATTTTAACGATACCCTGGCCCCCGATGCCCTGGCGGATCGGCTGGTTAGCTCCATGACCGATCAGGAAGCCCTGGCTCAAACCTTTATGATGGGTTGGGTGGGAGCCGATCCGTCCCCCCTCATTCTCCGTTGGGTTCGGGAACGGAAAATCGGCGGGGTCAAAATTTTTGGCTGGAATACGGAGGATACCCTGCGCTTAGCCAAGGCGGTGGGGGCCCTTCAAAGCGCCGCCCTGGAAGATGGGTATAAAATACCCCTGCTCATCGCCACGGACCAGGAGGGGGGGTGGATTCGGCACGTCAAGGGCCGCACCAGCGAAACTCCAGGGAATATGGCCATTGGGGCTTCTTCTTACCCCCAGGACGCGTATTTATCGGGATACTACATCGGCAAGGAACTATCGGTTTTGGGCATCAATATGAACTTCGCCCCGGAGGTGGATTTGTACACCAACAGGGAGTCCCAGCTGATAGGTCCCCGGGCCTTTGGGGACGATCCGGTAAAAACGGGAACCCTGGGAATCGCCTTTGCGCGGGGACTAGCCAAGGCGGGGATTATCGCCACGGCCAAGCACTATCCCGGCCACGGGGATACGGACCTGGACTCCCACGGGGTTCTGCCCCGGATCTATCAAAATTTCGATACCCTCTGGAACCGGGAGCTGGTACCCTATCGGATGCTCGCCAAAGACGGAATCCCGGCTATTATGAGCGGTCACTTGGCCTTTCCCATGACCGCCGGGGGAGAGGAGCCCGCGTCCCTATCTTCATATTTTCTTACGGATATACTAAGAAAAAAAATCGGTTTCCAAGGTCTTATTATCACCGACGATTTGATGATGAATGGGGCGGCCCTTTCCGCCGGGAGCGTCTCCCGGGCGGCGAAACTGGCATTGGAAGCGGGAAACGATATCATCCTATTTTCCAAAACCCCGCTTCTGGACGATGTCCTGTGGACCAGCCTGGTCCAAGAGATGGATCGGCGTCCTTCTTTTAAAAACCAGGTTCGGGAAGCGGCTAAACGGGTGATTTTGCTTAAATTACGGTACCTGCGCGGTAAAAACGCCCCCACCTTGGCCCCCGATCCCGAGGAGATTCAAAAATTCGTCCCGAACCCGGAGGGCACAAAGTTTTTTCTTGATCTGGCGGTTCGAAGCATCACGGTTTTAAAATCGGATACGGAGGGGGATGGCAAAACTAAAACGATCCCCTTGAAGGCCGACCGGGCGGGGCGCATCCTTTTGGCGGGCCAATTTGAGGAATTTTTCTCCGCCGGTCGCTCTGCCTACGGACAGACCGAGTCGGTCCGTTTTTCCTACGACGGACAAAACGCCAAAGCCCAGGAGAGGGAAAACCTGGTCCGCCTTGCCCGTCAAGCAGACACGGTGATTTTTTGCTTAGCCAATTCTTACAGCCTGGAATTGCTCCAGGCCCTTCGCCCCCTGCAAAAGAGGGTAATCGTCGTTTCGGTGCTTACTCCCATCTTTTTAGAAAAGGCGCCCTGGGTTTCCGGAGCCATCGCCCTGTACAGCTATTCCAAGGAATCCTTTATCGCGGGATTCTCCCTGCTTTCCGGCCGAATCGAAGGCCAGGGCACCCTGCCCTTCCCGCTTTTTGCCCGAAGCGGAACCCCTAAATCGACACCGTAAACACCGTCTATGGGGTGGCACCTTGGGAAAGATCAAAAAGCGATAGAAGCCTTTCTGCGGGACCACGAAACCACCGGGGTTTCCGCCTGCGACCGGTATTTACGTCGGCAAAAGGGCCGGGACATCCTTTGGGTGAATCGGGGTGACCGGTCGGCGATCCGCGCCCTCCTTTTTTTTCACGGCCGAATCGTCTACCCCATGGGCATAGGGGAACTTTTAGACGGGGAGACCAGGGAACTATTACGAATTTTCGAAACCCACAAGAAAAGAGAAGAAAGGCCCTGGAAGGATCAACGAGCCCCCTTTGTATCGTCCCTCCAGGGCTTATTAGAAGATATCCGCCCTGTGGAAACCCTGCTCTTGAATCTGAGCTTAGGGGCCAAAGAAAAAAATGAGTACTTTATAATGGGTCTAGAACAGCCGCCCAGGGAAATTGTCGAAGAAATCCCGGGGCTCTCCATCCTCCGTAGTGATTTTAAAGCCCCAGAGGGACCCCCATCCTCTTTAGAAAAAACGAACCTGGTGGACCAAATCTATCCCCTTCAGGAAGCCTACGAAAAGGAAGAGGTGGTTCCCCCGGGGTATCTATTTAACCCCAGGGCCTGCAGAAACGGTTTGGAACGCATGCTCCAAGATCAGGTGGTCTTTACAGCCTGGATCGACGGGTTCCCGGTAGCCAAGGCGAACACCAACGCCTTCGCGTACCGCCAATCCCAAATAGGCGGTGTGTTTGTCCGGCCGGAATTCCGAGGCCGGGGCATCGCGAAGCTTCTGGTACGCGAATTGGTATACGTTTTGATCAACCAGGGCTGGCAGGTTCGATTGTTTGTTAAAAAAACCAACCTCCCGGCCATAGCCGTGTATCGAACCCTCGGTTTTACCGTTCAAAACGAGTACGGCATATTTTACTATTAGTGGGGATAACAACAGATGGGACAAAAGAACAACCGTATAGTGTCACGAAGATTAGGGAAAAAGTAAAAAGATTAAAGCAAAAAAGGGGTTCAACCCGTATAGAGGGTATCTCTCTATAAGGAGCAATCCCATGTTTACCCCTC
>CAYRLW010000077.1:0-10011 GCA_964425215.1 uncultured Treponema sp. | reverse complement strand
CTATGGTCCGCCCGCAGCGCGGCCGTAGTTCAGAGGTAGAACGTCAGCTTCCCAATCTGGCGGAAGTTGCTGTTTCTCAACGCGTTATCGGTAAAGTGGCCTTCGAACTTATCTAGGCAATTCAAGCAGATGCGGCCGGTCTGTAAATGAGATTGAGGTCCGAGAGGGCTCCGTTCGGCTAGGCCTCTTTGACAAGTGCCTGGCCCGTCTTGAGAGTGCCCGCGACATGGTTTTTTGCTAGCCGGTACCTCGGGGGATAGGATGGAGCAGGAGAAGGGACACGGGGCGGCCGGGCCGCTGCGTCAAAAGCCCGACCCTCTCGACGTCTGGTTCCGATGGATCGCAGGCCTGGTCACGGCGGGCCTTTTAGCGTTCTTCCTGGTTCAAGCTCTGCAGATCAAGCCGGCTGATAGGACCTCGGCAGCGCACTATCATCCGCGCGCAATTGGATAACCTCGGGGAGGGACCGATGACCGACGAGAACGAACAGCTGGACGAGTTGGATAAGCTCCTGGCCGATGCTCTGGAGCCGCGGCACGACTTGCCGATCCCGCCGCTGGATATGGAAGCGCTCGGGATGGAGCTCATGTCCAGGGCGCGGCCGCCCGCACGGGACAACAAGGGCGGGGGCCGGAAGGGCGGGTGATGAACGTCGCAGCAAACGCAGCCACTAACGTCGCCATCATGGCTGCTGTGATGCGCAAACGGATGATCCAGCACTTCGAAAAGGCTGGGGCGCTGAGCGCGGAGACGGCTATTCCGTTGCCGCCGAAGCATCCGCGCTCCACGGTGAACGCGCTGATCAAGCACAAGGTGATCGTGCCGGCGGGGGAGAACCTTTTCTACCTGGACCGCGAGGCTGACGCGCGGTCGCTGCGCGAGCAGGGCAAGGCCGCCATGGCTGTCGTGGGGATGCTGGTGCTGATCGGGCTGATCATCCTCGGGATGGTGCTGGTGGGGCGGGGATGAGCCGCAAGCTCATCCAAGGCGAGACGAAGAGCCTGCTTCAGCACGTCGCTCAGTCGAAGCCGTTAGACTGGATCGCGACCGGCGCGCTCGTCATCATCCTGGCTTGGCCTAAGAAGGTGATCTGGCGACCGTGGCCGGAATGGCTGGTCGTGACGGCCATGGTGATCGGCGGCGCGCTTGTGGCCGTTGGGATCGTTAATTGGCTGTTGAGCTTGAAGGCTGCGAGGGATTTAGAGCGATGACAGAGCTAAGCCGCCTAGCCGGGTCGAAAGCATCGATCCTCGCTTACGTCGAAGGCCTCAGAGACGACCGGTCTAGGGCCCGTGCAGCGCTGAACGCAATGATCAGCGGTGACGTGACGGTGCCGATGAACGCCCCCGCTGACGCGGTGGGGGCAGTTTCAATTTACGAGAAGCGCATCGCAAGCTTGGACGAGCTGATTGCGCAGTATGAAGCCGACTTGGCGGCAGACCGTTACGTCGACTAGCCTTCAGTGGCGGATAACCTCGGAGGAGGGGTGATGATTGCAGACTGGGGCTGGCAAGAATTCGTCGTGGCGATAGCGTTCGCCTATCTGCTCCTGGACACGCACAAGCGAGCCAGCAAAGCTATGGACGCAGCGGAGCGCATCGAGCGTCGATTGCAACGCTTGCAGGAGCTGTGTGAGCGTGCCGCCCACGACGCGGCCATGGGGCGCTTAGACAGATAGGTTGCTGCGGGGGAGAGGTGTGAAACGGGCTTTGGTGTTGATGACGGCGGCGCTGCTACTATCGGCCTGCGCAGACGAGAAAGCGCGCGATCAGGCAACAGCAGCAGAAGAGCGTGCTGCCAGCGCGGCTGCTCGCGCTGAGGAACTAGAAATCAAGCTGGATGAGCTCGAGGCTCGAGTGTCGCAGCTTGAGTTCAATCAAGCGCTGTGAGGAACGGGGAGGCCGAAGCCTCCCCTGGTAGTTTGGCGACCGGGCTTGTCGCCCTTGATGGCCCGACTACCCCTTCCGGCGACGCATTGTCGGCAACTTCATCATGCCGCCATTGGCGTCGTTCGCCGGCAAGAGCTTCGGCAAGTGAGGAAGAACGCCTGGGTCACGACCTTTGAAGTAGGAGGTGCACTGCGGGATCCACGTCTCTTGCATGAAGTCCACAAACAACCCGTACATGGAGTTGGGGTACTGACGGGCGGGAACCTCCGCTTGTTGCGTCCAGTGTATGTAGTAGCTGAACTGGTCTTTAACCTCAGGATGGTTGCGCTTGAGCCAGTCACTGAACAGCCGACCCACACTGTTTTCAGGCCGCATTTCCTTCCCGTCGAGGCTGCGATCCGCCATCACATGGCCGGCGAATTCGAGCGGTCCATAAAGGTGAGTGGCGAGCACCTGGATGACCGAGAAGTGCCCGGCGGACACACGGTTATGGTTAGCGCTGTAGCGTTGCAGGAACAGCGGCATCCGCTGCTGGCCGAATGAGCCAGTCTTTCGGATCTGAGGCAAAACGGTGCCGGTCACCCACTTCTTGAAGCGCTTGGCCTCAGGCTTGTCCGACCTCATCACAAGGTTCCAAAGTCCGGACTCGTTGATGATGCGGATCTTCTGCGCTCCGCCAAGGGTATCGGTCTGAACGACCCCCTTTTCATCGTCATCGAGACGACCAGCTGCATCACTGGCGTTCTTGATGTCGAGCGCGCCGCAAGCATCGGCGAGGCTGAACCACGGCTCCCCGTTCACGTCGAAGGTTCGGAACTGGAGATGATCTTCGGTCTCAAACACTTGGAGGGCGTATTGCATCGCCATCCCTTTCTGCCCGGTGCCCGGGCTTCTGAGGAATGGATTGACGAGACCGATAGCCCGTGGAAGAATTCACGGTGATAGCTGAGACGGCCCCGCCAATCCGGGAACACCTTCGAAGATGAGGCCGTCGGGACGCCAATCCCGGCGGCTTTTTCGTTGGTGCTGTCGATGCGGGCCAAAACACTAGATATGGTGTCACCGAACCGCGATCGACTACCGCCATGAGCGCATACGGCTAATGGTGGGTAAAGGCTTGATCTTTGCCGAACCTTGTGGGGTCCGCAGATTCACAGGCGGGTGCCCTGTGGAAATGTCGGAAATACTTGGGCGCAGCCCATCTAAATTCAGTCGATCACAAGTTCGTCCAGCCCCTCACCGGTGGGGTTTTTGCTGCCGGGTTCCCGACGCTCGCTCAAACTTATCGTGTATCGTCACTGTAGGAACGCCCGTTTCGCTGGCTGCTTCATCTCCCGTAACCAATAGGGGAAAGCGAAATGACCGACGTCCAACCGAACCCGGATCGCGAAGAAGATCTGGAAACCACGACGCCGCAGCCGGACGAGAACCCGCAGCAGCGGGAGAACCTTCGGGAGCAGGCTCAGCGCCAGCCCGGGAAGGAAGATCCGGCGCCGGCTTCGGGCGGCGAGGGTGCTGCCGGTGCAGGCGGGCCTGGTGGGTTCGGCACCGGCAGCTGATCAGATACGATAGCCGCGCAGACCCCGTCCGAAAGGGCGGGGTTTTTGCTGTCAGTCCTCATCCTCGTCGTCATCAGCTGCCAGGTCAGCGAACACGAGCTGCATCTCCACCCGCACCTCGTCCATGGTTTGCTGAACCCACGCATGGAGCGCTCGGACAGTCTTGTCTGACGACATGGCGTCAGGCGAGAACAGCCGCTCCATGACGTCGGTCAGCGCCTGATTTCGCCCCATAAGCACGCCGGCGCGGTAGATGGGGTCATCAGAAGGGTCGATGTCGTCTTCGTCCATGGCGCGGTCTCGGCAGCTTGCGGGTGGCGAGCGCCCATCATAGCCTAAACACATTCCTTCGGGGATCAGCGGCCTGGCTTGTAGAATGATCCCCCCCGGACGTTCTCGCCGGGCCGTTTTGCTGTTCAAATGAAAACGGCGGCCCCAGATGGAGCCGCCGTTGCCGTCAAGATGTCGTGGTGGATCACTCGCCGGTTGCGTTTGGTGCCAGCAGGAAGCTCGGGACCTGGAAGGTAAGGTTGGCGTTGGCCGGGTTGTCGCACTGCTTGGCGTCATAGAACGACATGAGGTGCACGCGCCGCTGCTCGACTAGCTGTTGAGCATCACGAGCGTTCAGATAGTTGCCGGCGGCGGCCGGCCAGAACAGGAGCACTGCGGCGACGTTGGCGCCGTTTACGCCTTTGTCGCTGTCCGCATCCCGCTTGATGGCGTCGAGCTTCGCGAACTCTTCTTTGAGCTGCGTGCAGTTCATCGCGCGGTCGCCCGGCTGCATGACGCTGACCTTCTCCGTCGTGGTGCATGCGGTGAGGCTTAGGCCAGCGCAGAGCGCGGCCGCGATAACGGTCTTTTTCATGAGATCCCCCCAGGATCGTTTTCCGTTCAACCCTCCGTCGAACGATAACCATGGCATATCACGACGTTCGCTAATGTCGAGTTAGGGCTACGCTGTCTTTGGCCGACGCTGTCCGTCAGAGCAGGTCACGCGGCCTTAGCGGCCACTGTTGATCGTGGAATCAGTTGTGTGGATAGAACGAACAAAGCATGAACATTGCGCTAGGCGGGGCCGTAATCGGCGCCTTAGAGGTCATTCCGGGTCGGCAACCTTGGAGGATGAAATGCAGCATGAACAATTCCCGGCTCGTCCCGTCGAACAGCATCGGCTCATGGAGCGCATGGCTTCGGCCCGGATCAGCGATGAACAGGCGAGAGCGATCCTGACAAACCGCGAGGCGCACAGGGCTTTCATCGCGGGCTTGTGCTCTGGCATGTCTTACCCAGCCGGAAAACGGCCGTGAGCCGGTACAAGGGAGCGTCGAAGAAGTCGGCTATCGACGCCGCTGATCTACGCGAGTTGGTGGACTGCTACCGGCGGGTCACCCGCATCCACGCGAACCTGAATCCGGTCAGCGATCAAATCCTACCGCTTTGGGCGGCGGCGGCCACCCTGAAGGCGTGCTGGGCGGAACTGAGCGGAGCCGGGGGCATGGCGTGGACCTATCCTGGGGATGGCGTCCCATTGGATGGCCTGGCTCCCGGTGCTGATCGGTCGGGCAAGCCGCGCGAGTCTACGCACATGTACCGCTTCGACCTGGATGATCGCCCGGCTGGGGAACCAAAGCCTGCGGCCAGTCCTGAATCCGCCTGATCAGGAGGGTGCCATGAAGAAGCTTGTTCGAGCGCAGGCGGGCGTGAAACTGGAGCGGATCGAACGCTTGGCCGGGCGGCAGAAGGAAGTCTCGTTCAAGCTGTCAACGCATCGAACGGGCCAGCCCAGAACGATCATCGGCGAGGACGAGGCTCAGCGAGCCTTTGCCCGCGAGGTCGCAGCGTCACTGGAGGACACAGTAGTTCAGGGACTGATCGAGCAAGGCGCCTTCGATCACTGACAGAAAGAAGCCCCCGCCTGAGAGGTCGGGGGCAAGGAGAGGGGTCCACGAAGAGCGGCGCCAATTGCCGGGCCATCGTTCATACAGCCGGCACTGAGATTGATGAACGGCGATAGTCGTGGGCGGGTTCCGCGACTACCCAAGCGCCGATTGCTGTGAGAGGCTACTCGATGGGAGGAATAATCATGTCCAGCTTTACCGACGAAGAACGCGAAGCGGAAGCTCGCCGACGCCAACGGCAGTGGCAGCCAACTGCTAATCCGCTGACGGTGACGTGCCTCCATTGCCATCGAAACGTTCCTGCTCACGAAGTAGCCTCGCGCGAGCATCCCATCTGCGACATCTGTTTCTGAGGCATGTGCAACCTCTACCGGCAGCGCAGCGGGCCCCAGGCGATCCTCGACCTATCGCGAGCCATTCGTTCTGACGTCGGCAACATGGAGCCGCGGGACATCTACCCGGACTACGCGGCGCCCATCGTCCGCTGGGAAGGCGAAGAGCGCATCCTGACCGCCGCGCGCTGGGGGATGCCGTCATCACGAAAAGCGCTCATGGACGCCGCAACTAGGCGGGCCGACAAGCTGCGGGCCAAGGGCAAAGAGGTCGATTTCCCCAAGCTGCTAGAGCTGGAGCCCGACAGCGGGACCACGAATGTCCGCAACACGTCGTCCTCGCACTGGAAGCCCTGGCTGAAGCCTGAGAACCGCTGCCTCGTCCCGTTCACGGCCTTCAGCGAGCCGGGCAGGGATGCGGAGGGCCGCTATCAGCCGGTCTGGTTCAAGCTGGCCGTCGATGATCCCGAACCGCTCGCCTTCTTCGCCGGCGTCCACGTCCAGGACTGGACCTGCGTGCGCAAGGTGAAGGACGGCCGCGTGACCTGCGACCTGTTCGCCTTCCTGACGACCGAGCCCAGCGAGCCGGTGAAGTCGGTGCACCCAAAGGCCATGCCAGTGATCCTGACCGAGCCGGAAGAGATCGAGATGTGGATGACGGCGCCGTGGGAGATCGCCAAGGAGCTTCAGCGCGCGCTGCCCGATGATGCGTTGGTGGTCATCTAGCCGCCGACTCAGCTAGACCGCCGTCATGACACCGACCGAACTCGACGACGCCCTGGACGCGATGCAACTGGCCGCGGGCGACAACCCTGATCTGATGCCCGGCCTGATCACCGTGGGGAGCAACCACTGGGTCCAGGTGCTGTCTGACGTCCGCCCGACTTGCGCGCGACTGGATGACGGGCTGCGTCACCGGGACATACAGATCCACGTCGGCTCGGCGCAGGTGACGAAGCTGCTGACGCGCGCCGAGGCGGGGGATCGGGGCGCGCCGTATCGGAATCTGATGCTTCGAAGCTGACCGCGCGCCGTTTGCCCTTCCGCCAAGCCCGTGAGAAGCTCTGGTCATGAAGCGAGACGAGCGGACCCTCGAAGACCTGGAAGCGTTTGCTGAGGAGCTAAAGGGCCCGCTCGGAAGTGCCCTGCGGACAACCGGCGTCATCCTCGAACGGCGGATGCGAGAGCGGGAGCTGAAGTGGGCAGACCTCGACGACAATCAGGTCGTCGAACTGTTCCTGTCGGCCTTCATGGAAGCGGCTCCGCGCGCCTACCCCCACAAGAATCCCGCCGACTTGGAACAAGCCGTCGCGGCTATGGCGGAAGGCATCAGAATGGAGATTGCCGCCACCGCCGACAGCAGCCACTCCATAAATTGAGGCCAGCAACCAGACGGAGCGACCTAGTAGCGCAGCTTGATGACTTGACGGTCACGAGACTGCTTAGCTGTAATAGCTGCTCTAACAGTTAGAACCCGAGGAACCGATGCAAAGTAGGTCCGTCGATGAGCTCTGCGAACTCGCGCGTTGCGGAGGCAGCCTGGTAATTTATGCGGACACGCGGGCGGTTGAGGACCTGATCCAGATTGCCCGCGAGTTGCGGTATGGGGCTACGCTGACCCTTAACGGGATGGCTATGCGGCCCACGGATGATCTCTGCAGAATAGCTGAGAGCGCGCCCGGCCGGGTTACATTCGGCGGATAAACTGCGCCAGAAGTGTCGGGAACCGGACAGTCAGTCCGTTGTTCTTTGACATTGCACAATCTGGCGACGGCAAGGAGTTATGGAAAACCTACGCGAGAAAGTTGATGCCTTCCTGAGGGATGCGCTGGCGGAGGGCGACCAGGCCCAGCGTGCCAAGCTGCTGGGCAAGGCTGTATACTGGAACGATATGGCGGCCAGGGTTGAAGCTAAGCAGCGCGGGCGGACGATGTCCGCCCGGTCCACTGAACATCGGATCACGTAATTATCACGGCGGCTCAAGGGCGCGCGGACCTCACCAACCAACGACGGTGAGTGCCTCCCAGCGAAGCCCACCTAAGACGTACAACGCAAAAGACCCCCCGGCCGTGAGGCCGGGGAGTCTCCTGTTATGGAGAGAGCGTCCCGCAAAGGGCTATCCATTTTCTAAATCCGCAAGGTTGGATTCAGGTTCCCTATCCTGATGCCCCAGCCCACTGGATCCCATAGCGGCCGCTTTCAGGGCGCTTAGATCTAGTCGAAACAGTACGAGGCCGCTCCCGTCCGAAACCGTCATGGTAACGGGCTCGTCTTTCCAGAACTCCGACCCATCGTGGGAAAGAAGCTCGCCCAGCGTCCTTACAGCTTGAATTTGCGCCTCTCGGACCGATCTGAGTTCTGCCGTCCAGCGGGCGCAGCCGTTGGGGCCTGCATCGCTCTCGAAGATGAATTTTTCCATCCTGAGCATACGCTGGATGTCTGGAGTGGTTCCCGTTGGACCACGGTGTCGAAGGCCGTTGGCGTGCCAGTGCCGTAGATGACAAAAGGCCCGCCCCGGCGAACCGGAGCGGGCCTGATAGCGGAGCCTGACGGCTCGACGCGAGGGGTCGGTAGTGTCGAGGGCATCTAGCCCGGCATCAGCCGTCGCCACCAAGGACGCTCGATCTGTCGGACTGCAGCCTGATCCCGAGCCTCGCAAGCCCTCACGACCGCGATGACATCGGACGACCGCCCGTTGGCCTTGGCCAGTTGCCCGGTCTGCTCCACGCCGAAGACCTGCCAATCCCGTTCATCGGCGCTGTCCTGCGGAAAGGCGGCGGACGGAACAGGATCAGCCCACTTTGCCGGGATCAGGGAGGAGCACCCGGCAGCGGGCATCGCGACTTGGATCGATCCTGCACAGGCTGCGCAGAGCGGCAGCGTTAGCAGAAGCGCGGTCAGGGGCATGGCGTATCGCATCGGTTCCGTCCTTCACGGTTGCATCGATTTCAGAAGTGCGCTCGTCGGCGCGGTCGCGGATGGCGCTGGCGTCGCCTGCGGCGGCTGTGCGGCCCTCGGCCATGGTCTGGCCCGCATCAGCCTTCCGAACGGCCTGGGCGGCGTTCCTGCGGGCATCCAGGGTGCACCAGCTCAGCAGGGCGAGGGACAAGGCGAGGATGGCGACGGCCAGCCAGCCGGTGGCGGTGAGGTTGCGGAGGAAGCTCACTTCGCGCTCCACTTCGCGAACGCCCGAGCGATTTTGACGTGGTACTCGTTCGCCTTGTAGCCGGGGCCGTTGTAGCCCCGCGCGAACGGCTCGGCGCTGGCGTGATAGGTGGTGATCTGGCGCAGCGCTGCGGTCAGGCCGCTGGCCTTCACGAAGGCGACGAAGGCCATCAGGTGCGCGCGGGCGCCGGTCTTCATTGCCTCGACAAAGGCCTCGACTGTGTCGAAGCCCGCAAGCTTGTGATTGAAGCCCATGATCTGCGGCGCGCCCCAAGATGCAGAGCGCAGTGCAGCACGGGCGTCCAGCTGCATGGCGCGGTGCAGGCGTTCGTATTCGCCCTGGCCGCCGACATAGAGCGCCTTGTTCCAGCGCGCCGCCGACAGGTTGGGGTGCGAGGCGCGGAACCGTCCGCCCGTCTCCTTGTCGAAAACATGAGCCTCGAACAGGATCTTGGGCAGCGACGAGCCGTCGAGAAAGCCGCCGGGGCCGTCAAGCGCCAGGATGTCGCCGCGCACGTCGGTGAACCAGCCTGCGCCGGAGGCCTCGACTTCGAACACGGCGCGGATCTGCGCGACCGAACAGCCGAGCTCCGCCGCAGCGTCGGCGAAGTCCTTAGCGGTCAGATCGGTCTGAACTCGGTCGTTGGCTGCCGGGGGCAGGCCGAAGGCGTCCGCCACCGCGTTGATCAGCGGGACATGAGCATCGAGTAGTTTTCCATCGGGCGCGTGCTTGCGCACGTCAGCGAACAGGGCCGCGCGTGACATGGCCGTCTCCAGTTCAGATTGTGGGGGTGGGTAATTCTACGTATAACGAACGTCGGTCGTCATGAACCTGGCTCAGGGAGGGGCCGCGCGAATGAAGAACGCCGTCATTCTACGCTTGGTGTCGGAGGCTCGAGGAGGAGGCCTACGCACTTGGTTTGAGTTTGCACCGTTGGTGAACGGTCGCCCCCGGCGCCGACCAGATCACATGATGGCGTCGGCTGAGAGCGCGGCCCGGCGGGCTCGAGCCCACGGATTTGCGATCGATGGCGAGGTGATCGACTACCGACTTCGCTAGACGACCTCGGATCTATCTCGATCTCAGGCACTGGCTGCGCACGGCGTCGAACAGGGTGACGTGCCCCTGAGTTTTCATCCAGCGGCGACCAGAGACCTTGGGTTAGTT
>CAYRLW010000076.1:0-10267 GCA_964425215.1 uncultured Treponema sp. | reverse complement strand
TAGAGCAGCTGCCTTCTAAGCAGCAGGTAGGGGGTTCGAGTCCCTCGTGTCGCGTGGTCGTTGTCAACGAACTTCGATGGTCCAGCCGGGGAACTCGGCTTCCATGGCTTTGATTATGGCCTGGGAAATTTTATCTAAAATGAAACCGTCCACGGTAGCACAGGCCAAACATTCGGCTACGGGTTGCTGAACGTCCAAATGAACCACGATGGTCTTTTCGGGGGCGTGGTAGCTGAATTTTTTTACCAGGCCCAGTTCGGCTAAACTTAGCTCCGATTGGGGGTCTATCACTTCGTTCAAGACCTTATCAAACTTATCCGTTGTACTTCTATCCAATTCCATATTCTACTCCTGGGTTTTATCTTTCGACAAAAACATCGGTAAGCGAATGAAAATGGGTTCCACCAGTTCCTTAATACGATTTTTATTCGGTATTCCAAAAATGTAAAAGGATTTCGTTTCCGCGTAGACGCAAAAATGCTTGAGCATCCAAGGTTCTGGAAGAGCCTCCAGAACCTTTTTTAGATCGGCTTCTAAGTTTTTATACCGCCACAGAAGGATAAAACGTTTGTTTCCCCGGCTCATTTCGGACCGGGTCATGGAATCCAAGCCCTCGATTTTGGCCTTCCGAAGGTGTGATTCTTCTATGATATGACCTTCCCCGGAAAATTTGTTTTTGGTAAAAATATTCATAAAAAGATGGTCCCGAACCCCGATCAGGTGGGATATGGGCAGGTAGAGAAACGAATGTCGGGGCCGCAGGGTTAGGGTTCCCTTAGCGTTAATAAAGGGATTCCCCAGGACATAGGTAAAATTGTACCCAATAAGTCCCCCGATATTAACGTAATTTGTGTTGGTGGGCCGGAGTACCTCTTCCAGTTGATGGGTTATTTCGGAAGACAGCCAGCGATTTTTTTTAGAACCGTAAAAATACGCCCCTGTGGAAACGAGGGCTAAAAGGATAAGCGCTACAAGAAGAAAGGGGTTCATACATTTCCTTTACGATGGGTATCGTGGTTGGTAAAGTCGTTGATTAACGCGTTCATATCGATGGCGGCAACCGCGTTTCGGCCGTGGAGCCCCGAGGGAACAAAATTGATCTCAAAAAGCGGATGGCTAGAAAGTTTCCCGTTTAAATTCCAGGGGGCGGTGGAAATTCCCTTTTTATTCAAACAGAGGGCCGAGAGGGGAATATGGATTCGATCTAATTCTTCCTGGATCCGTAGGGCTTCGGAAACCGAGAGCTCGTCGGGGTTTAAAACCACCGCCATATAACTTTCCAGGGAAAATAAATTGGAAAGATCCCGCAGGCGGTTTTTTATGGACCCCAGCTTACCGTACACCCGGTCGTCATCCTTATCCACGCAACTGGAGGCCACGGGAGATTCGCTGTTTAAACGGGTGATGGTTTGCCGCTTTTTTAAAATTCTCTCCCGTAATTTGGTCAGTTCAGCCACCCAGAGGGAGGATATGGCCGGCATGGCTAGAAAGCGCAAGGAAAGGGCCGTGGGGGGGGTATCGTAGACCACCAGGTCGTAGTTCCCCGAAAGGTTGCATCGAATATGCTCTATGGCCCACAGAACCGCGTATTCCTCCGTTCCGGGAGCGTACTTCATGATATCAAAAAAGGAGTTTAGGTTCAGCGCCATATCGTAGGAATAGGTGGTAGCCAATTCTTGGCGGCTTTCTTCCAGGTATTTTTGAACCCAAACGTTTAAATCCACCTCCAAAGCGTCCAAATTGGTTTCCACGTTTTTGGGTTGGTCCCCCAACTCGGTTTCCAGGACATCTCCTAAATTATGAGCCGGGTCCAGAGAAACAATCAGTGCCCGTTTGCCCGATCGGGCAAGAGAAAGGGCAAAGGCCGCCGAGGTCGTGGTTTTTCCTACCCCGCCCTTGCCTAAAAAGAACGCGTTGGTTTTCATATAGTTTTAATCCACATCCAATATTCCAAAAAGGGGCCCTATGGGGTCCTGGGCCGTATCAGACCGGGCGAGCATAATGGTCAACTCCCGCTCCATGTAGGGCAAAAGCTCCATGGCTATGGGCACCGGGGGCGATGGCATCCCCACAAATCCGCCTAAAATTAAAAGGGAGAAAATATTTTCCAGTTCCTTTAATTCAAACTCGGCGATACCGGTGGCTTTTTCTTTGTGAACCTGTAAAAAAATTTTATACGCTTTTCTAATAGTAACCAGAAAATTGTTCATGGACCAATCCTGAGCCCACTCCAAAAACCAATTGTTTTTCGAGTAGACTTAAGTAATTTCTTACAGAAATTACGTCTTTATCGGAATAAATCCAAAAAATGAGGTTTTTGGATTTGACTCAATTCTAGCACCGACGCTGGAAAAACGGAAGGGCTTCCGTAGAAGCCCCTCCGTCGCTTGGGAACTGTGACCCTCCGCGGAACCCCGGGGGGGCCGCGGAAATCGCCTATTGTAAAAGGATAAATACCTTATACGGCCTGGGCATTCCCCTTAAAGTTCTTTAAGAATCCGGCGATGATGCCGACGTTCAGGATCAGCATGAACAGGGTTATGGCTCCGACCACCGTCCCTGTAATAACGTTATTGACCTTGGTCATATCCTTATAGAACGTGGGGATAATAACAATTTCGTACCAAATCAGCGCCACGGTTACGGTAACCCAGAGGAATATGGCTGGAATAAGAACAGCCAAGGTATACTGGGGGTTCATTTTTTTCTTAACCCAAATGGCGACGGTCAGCATGACCACCGAAGCGAGAAGCTGATTAGCCCCCGAGAAGGCGGGCCAAAGGATAGAATAACCGCCGGACCGGGCAAGATAGATACCCGTAAAGGCGATAATCAGTGAAGCGACCCACTTGTTGCTAAAGAAACCGTACCATCCAGGATTTTTCTCCTTCAGCGGAAGGGCCATTTCCTGCACGATATACCGACCCAAACGATTGGTCGTGTCCAGGGTGGTTAACGCGAAGGTAGATACCCATACAGCCGCGAAGAGGGTCATAAAGTTCATGGGCAGGAAGGGAAGCTGACTGCTGACCATCTTGGCGAAGGACTGGACAAAACGGGGAATCGCGGGGGTGGCCATCAACTTGTCCCCCAGGGCCGCGAAGCCGAAGGCCGCGATGGACGTCACGACCAGGGTGGAGAGGAACCCTTCCACCAACATACCGCCGTAGCCGACGAAAATGGCGTCGGTTTCCTTAGAAATCTGCTTGGAGCTGGTTCCCGCCGCGACCAGGGCGTGGAAACCCGAGAGGGCTCCGCAAGCGATGATTAGGGGCACCGTGGGCCAGAAGGGCGACGGTTGACCGCCGATTACCTTGGCGCTAAAGCTGGTGAATAGGGGAATAGCGTCGAAGGGGTGCAGACTGATAAGGGCGGCGATACCGCCGGTTAAAAGTCCGAAATAAAGGAAGAAGGAAGAAAGGTAATCCCGGGGCTGTAATAGAAGGTTAACCGGGAGGGTAGATGCCAGGACTATATACACGAAAATGATAAGGAAATAGACGTCCTTGCTCCACTTTACGGGCAATTGGTTGCCCGCCGCAAAGGCAACAATAACCAGCGCCACGCCGATAAGGGTTCCCCATCCAAGGCCCAGTTTGGACCGGTAAATTGCGAAACCCGCGATTACTGCGGCGACACAGAAGAATACGAAGGCCCAGAATACCCGGCCATCCACCGCAAACTGTCCCGCGACGATATCGCCGAAGGCGGCTACTACCAGGATACAAAGGAATAGAATAAACCAGCCGAAGGTTCGTCCGGCCTTTTTCCCGATTAGGTCTTGGGCAACAAACTGCATGGACCGACCGTCGTACCGCATGGAAGCGGTCAGGGCCAGATAATCATGCACGGCCCCAAGGAACACGTTCCCAAACCAAATCCATAAAAGTCCGGGGAGCCAGCCCCAGGCGACGGCGATCGCGGGGCCCGTGATAGGTCCGGCGCCGGCTATGGACGCGAAGTGATGACCGAACAGGACGTACTTGTTCGATGGCACGTAATCGACCCCATCGCTTAACCGTTTTGAAGGGGCATCCGGAGCGGTGGAACTTTTAAGAATTTTGTCCCGTATGGTCCGGCCATAGGTAAAATAAAAAACGAGATAGAGAGCCAGCGCTATTAGCGCTATTAGGGTGGACATTACCTTTTCCTCCTTAGTGTAGAAAGAATATCCATTTCGAAACCACGATATATCGGAAAATTTGATTTGTCAAATATTTTCTTTTTTTGAATAAAAATTTCGATGGCTCCTTGAGCTTTCCTACATTTTTGTAGTAAAACAGAGCCATGCCGTACCTTCTGCCCCAAGATTCAACGGAGGATGCCGATTCTCTTCGGTACATCGAAGAATTAGGTCTCCTTTTTGATATCGTCCGAACGTTAGACAAGCACGTGGAACTGCGAAGCGCCCTGGGTCCCCTTTTAAGTATTTTGGAAGTCCGCTACGGGCTCCGGCGGGGTATGGTCACCCTGTTGGATCGGTCTTCGGGACTCCTAAAGATAGAAGAAGCTTACGGACTCACGGTGGAAGAGAAAGAACGGGGCCGTTACCGCTTTGGCGAAGGCCTCGTGGGACGGGTCTTCGAAACCGGGTTACCGCTGATCGTGCCGGATCTAGCCCAGGAGCCCCGGTTTCTTAACCGGGCCGGAGGCCGTTCAAAGGAAGACCTTTCGGGGGTCACCTATTACTGCGTTCCTATCCGTTCTGGAGGAAATCTCATCGGGACCCTCAGCGCCGAACGACGTTTAGGGGAGGGGGATTTTGAGGAAATTCGGACCAGGGATAGCGCTCTTTTAGAAAAAGTATCATCCCTTATAGCCGATTCAGCCAAATTGCGGGAACGGATCATAGAGCAGGGGGGCCTGTACCCATCGGGGGGCGCCTGCGAAGAAAAGAATTCCACCGAATTAACCGTGGCCCCCAAAAGTTCCCTGATTGGAAGGAGTACGGCCCTCCGGTCGGTTTTTGAACTGATTTCCCAGGTGGCGGATAGCGACGCCACGGTGCTTATAACCGGGGAAAGCGGTACGGGGAAAGAGCTGGTAGCCTCGGAAATTCATCGCCTTTCCCGCCGGAACGAAGCTCCTTTAGTTAAAATAAACTGTTCCGCCCTGCCCGAATCGATTATCGAAAGCGAATTGTTCGGCCACGAAAAGGGGGCTTTCACCGGCGCCGTGGGGTTACGGAAGGGACGCTTTGAGCTTGCCCAGGGGGGGACCATATTTTTAGACGAGATTGGGGAATTAACGCCGGCGGTACAGGTAAAATTATTACGGTTCCTCCAGGAACGGGAGATCGAACGGGTCGGCGGTAGTCGACCTATCAAAATTGACGCCCGGCTTATCGCCGCCACGAACAGAAATCTGGAAGAGGAGGTCCGCTCCCTCCGCTTTAGGGAGGATCTCTACTATCGATTAAACGTATTCCCCATCCACATCCCCCCCCTGCGGGAACGAAAAAGCGATATCATTTTGTTGGCTGATCACTTCGCGGAAAAATACGGACAAAAGTACGGAAAAAATATAAAGCGTATATCCAGCCCCGCGCTGGACCTGCTGACCAGTTATCATTGGCCGGGAAACGTTCGGGAACTAGAAAATTGTATGGAACGAGCGGTGATTCTTTCCCAGGATACGGTAATCCATTCTTTTCACCTTCCCCCCAGTCTGCAGTCTGCCCAATCGACCAACACCGAACCGACCATGACCCTCGAGGCGGCTTTATCGCGTTTAGAGAAGGAAATGATCGTGGAGGCTTTAAAGATTACTTCCGGCAATATGGCCCTGGCGGCCCGGCAACTGGGGATCACGGAACGGCAGATGGGCCTGCGGGTCCATCACTACGGAATCAACTGGCGTTTATACCGGGGTACGGAAAAGTAGGAATAGGTGCGTTTGATTTACAAATATGTAGGAATATTTTACACCAAATTTTGGTTGGCATTCTATTTTTTGTTCTAAATTATACTATATTTCCGCATACACGTAATTTATTGTAAAAAATTACAAATACGTAAGAAATTTATTGCTATATTTATGTGGCACGGTTCTTGCTTAAGAAGAAATATCATACTTTTTGGAGGACAGAACCGTGAACAAGAAAATTGCCCTCGTCGTAACGTTGCTCCTCTGCGGAGGCCTGAGCGCCTTCGCGGAAGAAAACGTCCAATCCCTCAGCGCCGCCATGGACATGATTTGGCTGATCCTTACCGGATCCCTGGTGTTTTTTATGCAAGCGGGGTTTGCCCTCGTGGAAACGGGGCTTACCCGGGCTAAAAACGCCACCAACATCATCATGAAAAATTTGATGGATTTCTGCTTTGGATCCATCGTCTTTTGGATGATAGGCTGGGGGCTTATGTACGGCCTGGATTCCCTCGGTGGGTTGGTGGGATTCTCGGAATTCTTTAAAGGTCCCTTAGGAGAACCGACCTTTTATAAAAATTGGTTTTTCCAGGTGGTGTTCGCGGCCACCTCGGCGACCATCGTTTCGGGAGCCATGGCTGAACGAACCCAGTTCAAGTCCTATTTGATCTATACGGTTTTTATTTCCGCGTTCATTTACCCCATTTCGGGTCACTGGATGTGGGGTGGCGGCTGGCTTTCCAAACTGGGTTTCCACGATTTTGCCGGTTCCACCGTGGTTCATTCGGTCGGAGGGTGGGCCGCCTTGATGGGGGCTATCGTATTGGGACCCCGGACGGGAAAGTACGTGCGGGTCGGCGGTAAGGTGAGCGTAAAGGCTTTTCCAGGCCACAATATTCCCTTAGCGGCCCTGGGCGTTTTTATCCTTTGGTTCGGATGGTACGGTTTTAACCCCGGGTCCACCCTTTCCGGTACCAGCGTTGATATTGCCCGGGTCGCGGTAACGACGACTCTGGCCGCATCCGCCGGCGCCGTGGCGGCCCTTCTTTTTTCGTGGCTCTGGTTTAAAAAACCCGACGCTTCCATGACCATGAACGGTACCCTTGCGGGACTCGTGGCGATCACCGCCCCCTGCGCGGTGGTTTCCCCAGGGGCTGCCATCGTCATAGGTCTTATATCCGGGGTTTTGGTAGTATTATCGGTAGAGTTTATCGATAAAGTAGTGCGGGTTGACGATCCCGTTGGGGCCGTATCGGTACATTTGGTAAACGGTATTTTTGGCACCCTGGCGGTGGGTATTTGGGGGAACGTGGAGGGCACTGCCGTAGGAGCGCTCCACGGGGGCGGTTTCTCCCAGCTGGGAGTTCAGGCCCTCGGGGTCGCCTCTGTGGGCCTATGGGCCGGCGGCTTAAGTTTACTCCTCTTTTTGGGGATTAAAAAGACCGTAGGGCTGAGGGTCTCCCCCAAGGACGAACTTATGGGTCTGGACCTGAGCGAGCATAAGTCGGAAGCCTACTCGGGTTTCCAGATCTTCAGCAATATGTAGGGAGGAATGGGATGAAATTAATTATCGCGTACATACAGCCCCATCAGCTTAACGATGTAAAGCAAGAGCTATACAGATCGGAGGTCTTTAAAATATCCGTGACCAACGCCATGGGATGCGGACAGCAGAAGGGCTTCCACGAAACGTACCGAGGAGTGGATATTGAGGTGAATTTATTAAAAAAAGTCCGTATAGAGATCGCGGTAAACGATTCCTTTGTTAAGCCCACCGTGGATGCCATTATCCGGGGGGCCCGAACGGGGGAGATTGGGGATGGGAAAATATTTATTCTTCCCCTGGAAGATTGTATTAGAATCCGTACCGGTGAAACGGGATCCTCGGCCATTGGTTAACTAAGAGGAGGCTTTTTCAAAAGTAACAGACTTTTGAAAGAGGTTCGGAGAACTACATTTTTGTAGGAAACGATTTCTTTCCTACAAAAATGTAAGTTCAAAGCCGGGTGGATTGTAAAAAAAACTTGTTCAGACCGGAGTCCCCTCCTTAGATTTACCAAAGGCTAGAACGGAAAAAGCTCCCCCTAAACGGCATATTTTTAATCTAAATATCTATAGGATAAAGAATATTAGAAATTATTTATGTATATGTAAAGCTTTTCCCATTCCCGATTCGGTTCCTTAAAAATCTGACATTTTTATGTGTACGTTCTTGAGTTCTAAGGTTGGCATGAAAATTGCTATATATTAGTGGGACCTGAAGATACACACTGTTTTGAAGTCCCGGTACATACTTTGAAGGAGCGCATATGAACGAACTGATTGATTTTTCGGAAACATCGGTAACCACCCTCTACGGGTCCAACTGTTTTTCCAATTCGGTAATGCGGGAACGACTGCCGAAAAATATTTTTAAGGAAATTTTAGCGGTCCAGGCGGGTGAAAAGGAACTGACCCTGGAAGTCGCGGAGGTGGTGGCCGCCTCCATGCGGGATTGGGCCATCGATAAGGGGGCTACCCACTATACCCACTGGTTCCATCCCCTAACGGGCTTAACGGCGGAAAAGCACGATTCCTTTATTTCCCCTACCCAGGACGGCAAGGTTTTGATGGAATTCTCGGGAAAGGAGCTGATAAAAGGGGAGCCCGACGCTTCCAGTTTTCCCTCCGGGGGTCTCCGGGCCACCTTTGAGGCCCGGGGCTACACCGCTTGGGACGTCACCAGCCCCGCTTTTTTAAAGCAGGATCCCACGGGGACCACCCTCTGCATCCCCACCGCTTTTATAAGCTACTACGGCCACGCTCTGGATAAAAAGGTCCCCCTGCTTCGGTCTATGGACGCTCTGAACGTTCAGGCTATGCGGATACTCCGGGCCCTGGGTAACACCAGTTCCAAAAGGGTAACCACCACCGTGGGTCCCGAGCAGGAATATTTTTTGGTGGATAAAAAATACTTCGACGCCCGGCCTGACTTGATGCTCACCGGCCGTACGGTATTCGGTTCCATGCCCGCCAAGGGCCAGGAAATGGAGGACCATTACTTTGGGGCCATCAAGGAACGGGTAGCCCTGTTTATGCGGGAATTGAACACCGAGCTGTGGAAGGTCGGCGTGGCTGCTAAAACACAGCACAACGAGGTTGCTCCGAATCAATTTGAAATCGCCCCCATTTTTACCACCACCAACGTGGCGGTGGATGGGAATCAGTTGGTCATGGAGACCATAAAAAAGGTCGCCCGCCGGCAAGGTATGGAAGCACTGCTCCATGAAAAACCCTTCGCGGGGGTAAACGGTTCGGGAAAGCACAACAACTGGTCCATGGCCACCGACGACGGGATAAACCTGTTGGAACCGGGGGAAAACCCCGAATCCAACGCCCGGTTCCTCCTGTTTGCCACCGCGGTGGTGGAAGCGGTGGACCGTTACGCCCTTCTGCTCCGTTCTTCCGCGGCTACCGCAGGAAACGATCACCGTCTAGGGGCCAACGAGGCGCCCCCGGCCATTGTCTCCATCTTTTTTGGAGGACCCCTATCGGAAATCCTGGATAACATCGTGGAGGGGAAGAGCAGTTCCAAATCCGGAAGTGCGGGGAAAATTCAGCTGGGGGTAACGAGCCTTCCCAGCCTTCCTATGGATGTTTCGGACCGGAATCGTACCAGCCCCTTTGCCTTTACGGGGAATAAGTTCGAATTCCGTATGGTCGGTTCTTCCCAATCCATCGCCACGCCGAACACGTACCTTAACATCGCCGTGGCCCAGGTACTCTCCGAATTCGCCGACAAATTGGAGAAGGCCTCCGACAAAATCGCCCAAATACAGGCGCTGGTAAAGGATTCCTATTCCAAACACCGGAGGGTGGTATTTAACGGGAATGGTTATTCGGAAGAATGGGTTCGGGAAGCGGAACGCCGGGGACTTCCGAACGTTCGGGCCACGGTAGACGCGCTCCCCGTGTTGGTTCGGGACGAAATCATCACCCTCTTTGAGACCCATAAGGTTTTGACCAAGGAAGAGATGGAAAGCCGTTACCATATCTATCTGGAACGGTACTCCAAACAGATCAATATCGAAGCGGGGGTGATGATCGATATGGCCAAACGGATGATCTTCCCCGCGGTAAGTTCTTTCGCCGCTTCCCTGGCCCGGGACGCCGCTTCTTTAGCCGCCGTCGGCGCGGTGAGCGCCCCCCAGGAAAAGAGGACCAAACGGATAGCCGAGCTTTCTGCGGAACTCTACGAAGAGACTGAAAAGCTCGAACGGGTTTTGACGGATGCGCAGGAAATTGAGGATCCCTTTACCCAGGCTAAAACGTACCGGGAAAAGGTGGTTCCCCAGATGAACGCCCTCAGGTCCCGGGCCGATTCGTTGGAAAAATTGGTCGAAAAGAAGGCCTGGCCCTTCCC
>CAYRLW010000075.1:6927-10346 GCA_964425215.1 uncultured Treponema sp. | reverse complement strand
TTAGGGCGGCGAATTCCCTATCCATATCGGCGATAAAGGCTCTATAGTTGGTCTCATAAAGGTCTTTGTTTTTGGGGAACAGGGTCACCAGGGTATCTTTAATGTGGTTGGCCATAATTTTTGCGTTGCTGTAGCCTAACCACGTATGCCGGTCGATGTTGATGCCCCCCGCGGAACTTTGATCCGTCGCGGGCTCTCCTTCATCGTGGTGGGCTTCCAAAGGACGAAACACGACCCCTTCCGTTCCATCCACGACCATGAGGGAGGGGTACAGATTTTTTATTTTCGGCGTCAGGGCTATTTCAAAATCCGTGTTCGATCGGACCCAGGCTTTAGCGACCGCCAGGTCCGCCATCTGCTTGGGGGTGGGCTCGTAGGAATGGGGATCCTGTCCTGGTCCAACGAGAACCAGGGCCCGTACGGTATTTCCGGCGATACGGTTTACAAAGTACCGTTGGGGCAGAATGCTTACCGCGATAAGGGGCCCATCGGCGCTGGAACCGGCCGTTCCCGTAACCGCCGTATCGGATTGGGGGGACGAAGAAGCCGAGGCTCCCTCTGATTTCCCCGAGGCAAAGGCCAGCGCCGAACCAAGGGACAGAAGCGCCAGCGTATACATTAATTTTCGAAACATACAGAACCTCCAAAGAATAATTCAAATCTAAAAACTTCAGTGTGTAGAGTGGACTCAAGAATAGTAAAAACGCAAATGGTTTGCATGTTAAATATACATAATAGTTCTGAAATATGCAAGCGGTTTGCAAAATAGATGAGGGAATTGTCAAAAGCCATGGAACGAGGAATTATGGGGTTCCGGGCGAGTATTCAAAACGCGCAGAGCCGGAATGTGGCTTCGCTTTCGGAGGAAAGCGGAGAAAATCCCTCAGAGAGGACCCGGGAGGCGCTTGCCCAGACGTCCCGTTGGTCTAGGACATCGAACCTGGCTCCGGGGCAGGGAAGTCGCGTCGATGTATTAGCCTAAAAAAAGCCCCGGAGACTTACAGTTTCCGGGGCGCCCCTACACGGGGACGGGGTTTTTCAAAATTTTGTTACGTTTGAAAAAGCCCCTGGTGTTTTATGTTATTGATAGAGAACCGCTTGCACTTCGGGGGTGTCGATGTTGGACTTGTCGGCCCAAACGTACCCGGAGTCGATGTGCTTGGGAAGGGTTTCGCCCTTAACCGCTTTTACGGCCGATTCTACGGTCTTGTAACCCATGAGAACGGGGTTCTGCTGAACCGCGCCCAGCATAAGGCCGGATTTGATGGCGTCGATCTGGAACTTGCCAGAGTCGTAGCCGATTACCACGATCTTGCCGACCATGTTCAGTTCCTTAACCGCGTTGATGACGCCGATGGCGGAACCTTCGTTGGCGCCGAAGTAGCCCTTCAGGTCCGGGTTGCCGTTGATAACCGCTTTCGCGATTTCGGTGGATTTAAGCTGGTCGCCGGCGCCGTACTGGGGCTCCAGAACCTGAATATCAGGATATTTTTCCTTCATTCTCTTGAGGAACCCATCGCGGCGATCGATGCCGGTGCGGCTGGTCTGGTCGTGGACGATGATGGCGACTTTGCCTTTCCCGCCAATAGCGGCGGCCATTTTGTCCGCGGCGACGCCGGCGGCGGCGATGTTATCCGTGGAAACGGTGGTCAGAGGAATGTCCGAGTCTACCCCCGAGTCAAAGGCGATGACGGGGATCTTCTTGGCCTGGGCCTGCTGAAGCAGAGGAATAGCCGCTTTGCTGTCCACCGCCGCGAAGCCGATGGCTACGGGGTTTTTGCTCAGCGCGGTCTGTAGCATTTCGATCTGCTTGTCGACCATGGCTTCGGTTTCGGGACCTTCGAAGGTGATATCCACGTTCAGGTCCTTGGCGGCGTTCTCGGCGCCCTTCTTAACCGCTTGCCAGAACTGGTGCTGGAATCCCTTAGAAATTAAGGGAATATACATTTTGCCGCTACTCGCGGCGGCGGCGGGAGCCGCTTTTTGCTCTTTGCTCCCGTTCGCGAATACGCCAACGGTGGCTAGAGCGACGATCAGGGTAGCCAGGAAAAGTTTTTTCATCTTCTTTCCTCCCTTTCTTTTTTGATGGAATCCTGGAAAGCAAATACCCTACCAGGAACTCCATCGTTCACGTCCCCCCTTTTTTGAGGGACGCGGTATTACAAATAGCCAACGGCTATATTGAAACCCCTTGTGATGTCCCGACGTAAGCGGGGCCGTCGATTATTTTACCCTTCGACGTACGATATCCAGGTATACCGCGCCGATAACGATTAAACCCGTCACGACCATCTGCCATTCCTGGGGGACGGAAAGTATTCGGAGCCCGTTGGTCAACACGGTGATGATGAACGCCCCGATGACCGTACCCAGGATGCCCCCCTCGCCGCCGGAAAGGGAGGTCCCCCCGATTACCGCCGCGGCAATGGCGTCTAGTTCGTAACCCGGTCCCAGGGCCGGCTGGGCTGATTGAAGCCGGCTGGCCATGACGATACCGGCGATACCCGCAAAAGCTCCCCCCAGGGCGTAGATGGCGATTTTCCACGCGTCCGTATTGATACCCGAAAGGCGAGCGGCCTCTTCATTGGAACCGATAGCGAAGGTGTACCGTCCTAGAATAGTTTTAGAGAGAATAAATGAGGCGAAAAGGGCGACTAAAAAGAATATAAGAACGCCCATGGGAATGCCTATAACCTGGAACATGGCGATTTTTGCGAATTGGGGGGTATCCACAAAGTATACCGGCTTAACACCCGACAGGATCAGGTTAAGGCCCTTGGTAATCATCATCATACCCAGGGTGGCGATAAAGGGTGGAACCTTCAGTTTGGCGATGGAGATGCCGTTGACGAAGCCGCACAGGGCCCCCGCCAGGATGCCCGCGATAACGCCAACGGGTATGGGCAGTTTCCACATGGTGATAAAAACCCCCGCCATGACGGAGCCAAAGGTCATAACCGTACCGATGGAAAGGTCGATTCCCGCGGTAATAATAATAAAGGTGATACCCACGGCTAGGATGCCGTTTACCGCTGTAGCCAGAAGTATACCGATAAGGTTGTCGATTTTTAAAAAGTTTGGCGACGCGATCGCGAACAAAATCAACAGGAGTACTAAACTAGTGAAGGCGAAGAGCGTTTGCATCGCCTTTGAATTAAGCCGTTTCTTACCGCTTTTCTTGTTTTCCATACCCTTCCCCATTTTCCTTAGTTTCGCATAGTGGCAAGATGCATAATCTTTTCTTGCGTACATTCTTCGGCGTGCAGGATCCCCGTAACCCGGCCTTCGCACATGACCAAAACCCGGTGACTCATTCGGAGGATCTCGGGCAATTCGGAGGAGATCATGATGATCGACTTCCCCTGATCCGCCAGTTCGTTTAAGAGTTTATAAATTTCGCTTTTGGCGCCCACGTCGAT
>CAYRLW010000075.1:0-6827 GCA_964425215.1 uncultured Treponema sp. | reverse complement strand
CTGTCCTCGGAAAGGTACCCAATACCATGGCGTACCGCGTCTTTTGGGTGATTAATCGTTACCTTTTTTCCCTTGATGTAAATTTCCCCCGAATCAATGGGATCGGCGCCAAAAATTGCCCGGGCGGTTTCGGTTCTGCCGGCACCCAAGAGGCCCGCGAATCCGAGGATTTCCCCCTTATGAAGGCGGAAACTGACATCCCGGACTTTTCTGCCTTGATTGAGATTGCGAACTTCCAGAACTATCTCGTTTTGTTCCGTATCCCCATGGGTATGAACCTTTTCGTAAATTTCCCGACCCACCATTTGGGATATAATCTGTTCAATGGTGATATCCTTCATGGGTGTGGTGGCTATATAATGGCCATCCCGCATGACGGTTACCCGATCGGCGATTTGCTTTAATTCGTCCATCCGGTGGGAGATATAGACAATCCCCTTTCCCTTGGACCGAAGATCCCGGATAACCTGAAAGAGGTCCTCGATTTCCGAATCGCTCAACGCCGAGGTAGGCTCGTCCATAATAAGTACGTCCATGTTAAAGGACAGGGCCTTGGCTATTTCTACCATCTGTTGTTTGGCTACCGTTAGGTCCGCGATTTTTACCCGGGGGTCCAAATCCAAATTGATCATTTTGAAGAGGGCCTTGGTTTTTTCGTTTATGGCTTGATCGTCCACAAGAAACGTAAGGCCCTTTTTCTCTTCCCGGCCTATAAAAATATTTTGAGCCGCCGTAAGGTGTTTCATCAAATTCAGCTCTTGATGAATAATACTGATTCCTAAACCCTGAGCCTGTCGGGTGTTATGGATTTCCACCTCCTGGCCTCGAACCTTGATCGTTCCGCTGTCCTTCTGGTAGACCCCAGAGAGGACTTTCATCAGGGTAGACTTTCCGGCCCCGTTTTCTCCTACCAGGGCGTGGACTTCCCCCGGAACGAGATTGAAACGGCAATTGCTAAGGGCATGGACCCCGGGAAAGCTTTTTTCTATCCCTTCCATCTCAATTAAAAAATCGCCCATCCCCGAACCTCCACCCCTATTGTGGGGGAGAACGGCCCGAATGTACATTCAATATTTTATGGAGTTGGTTAAAAATTCTACTCGATAAAGGGAAACAACAGTTTCTGATTTTCCGGAAGATAGATTGAATCGGCGGTAATAAGTACCGACCCCGTATCGATATACTTAGGTTGTGCCTTCCCTTCCATAGCTTCCTTGGCCGCTTTTACCGCGATGTACCCCATATTAAAGGGTTTCTGGATGACCGTCCCGTTGATAATGCCCTGTTCGATAAACTTAATTTCCTTAATGGAACTATCAAAGCCCACCAGATGGACCGTGCCTCCTTTGTGGGCGTCCTTGAGCGCCCTGGCGGCGCCGACGGTGGAAACTTCGTTCATGGCCAGGATGGCTCCTAAATCCGGATACCGGGACACCAGGTCCATGGTTATGGTGTAGGCCTTTTCCTCAAAATTATTGGTAAACCAGGTACCGATAATAGGATAGCGGCCGTCCTTTTCCAGGGCCTTGCGAACCCCCGCTTCCCGTTCTATGGCGGTGGTCGCCCCGGGAACGTGGTTAATGATGGCGACCCGTTTGCCCGGCGCCAGAAGTTTTGGGATCAGTCCCGCTAGTTTTTCTCCGGCCTCGATGTTGTTGGTCGCCACAAAGGTTAGGGGGATATCGCTTTTTACCCCCGAATCGAGGGTGATGATGGGGATATTCGCCGCCTTAGCCTTTTCTACCGAAGGGATAAGGGCCGTATAATCGCAGGCTGAAAGGATGATGATCGGCGGCTTGTCCCGGATAACGCTGTCCATGCTTTCTATTTGACCCTGGATATCGCTTTCCATCCAGGGACCGTAAATTTCCAGCCGAACCCCAAACTCCTGGGCCGCCACCCGCATCCCGCTCTTAACAACCTCCCAAAATTCCATGTTGGAATCCACGGTCTTAAGGACCACCGCTACCCGGAGGGGTGCCTTGGGGGGGGGCGGCCCGGAGAAAAACACGATGATTAAACTGCCCAAAACAAGGATACCGGCTAAAATGGTGGGAACGACGAGGGTTGAAAATTTCCGTATCATTCCATGTCTCCTTCCACGATGGGGAGCCGGATCCGCGCCAGGGTTCCCACGTCTTCTTCGCTTTCGTATTCCAGTCCGTATTCGGGGCCAAAGTATAATTTTATCCGTTCGTCCACGTTTCGAAGCCCCAGACCGCTGTGCGAAGAGGGCCCAATATCCTGGTCCGAATCCCTAACCGGTCTTCGATCCGCCAACATGGTTTTGATTCTTTCCAGGGTCTTCTTGTCCATACCCGCCCCATTATCCCAAACGGTCAATTCTATGTGGTCGTCTTTTTTACTTCCCGAAATGATGATGGTTCCTCCGGTTTCCTTGTTTTTTATACCGTGATAAATCGCGTTTTCTACCAGAGGTTGGAGTATGATTTTTACGGTTTTGTAGGTTTTTATTGCCCCATCCACCTCGATTCGGTAATCCAGTTTATCCTTGTACCGTATTTTTTGAATAGTTAGGTAACTGGCCACGTGTTCCACCTCGGAACCGATGGGGATGATCTCCTTCCCCTTACTGATACTTAAACGGAATAGTCGAGCTAAGGCCGAACTCATGGTGATGACCTCGTCTTGCTTGCCCCCCTCGGCCATCCAAATAACCGAGTCCAGGGTGTTATAGAGAAAATGGGGGTTGATTTGCATCTGCAGAGCCTTTAGTTCGCTCTTTCTCTTCTGTTCCTGTTCTTGGGTAATTCTCTGGAGTAGGTTTTTTATTTCGGCGACCATAATATTAAAATCCTTTCCCAGGTCCCCAATTTCGTTTTCCGACCGAATGTCGGATCGAACATCGAAATTTCCCTGTTCCACGGTCTGCATGGATTTTCTTAGTTGTTTTATCGGTTTTGAGAGCTGTCGGGAAAGGAAAATTGACAAAACCACGGAGAATATGAAAAAGAATAGTCCCCATAGTTCAAAGGTAATCCGAATCGAATCCCTGTTTTCCACCAAATCGTTTCGGTAATTTACCCCCACCACCTTCCACCCGGTGGATTTCATGGTTTGTACGTTGTAGAGCTTATCATCCGTAGGGCTGTCGCCGGCGAAGTATTCGTTTTTTTCGTTTATCACCTGGCGGATGTTTTCGGTTTTTAAGCCCCCGTATATCAACTGCTGTTGGGGGTGGTAGACGATATCCCCGTTGCTGTCGACAATAAAAACGTAACCCCGTTTACCCAAGCGAACCGAACTGCAGATTCGGCTGATAATATCGTAATTTAAATCTACCAGTAGTATTCCTTCCCCTTGATTCGTGTCTTGGCGCAGTATTTCCCGGGAGAGGGAGATAACCCAGCGGTATCGATCGGCGATGACGTTTTGAACGTGGGACGAGGACACCACCGAAGCCCCCTGGGCCCGTTGGGCGGCGATAAACCAGGGTTGTCCCTGGGCTCGGGCGTAGGGATTAAGGCGTAAGTTAGGATCGTGGGTTATGTAGCGTCCGTCGTAGGAAAATAGACCTACCAGGGAAATATCGTTCCGGCTTTTTACCAGGGTCGCCAAAACGTTCATGGCCTGTTTTTTTACGCGGTTTTGTTGGAGGAATTCCTGGACATCCTTATCCGCTTGGACAAAAGAAGAAACGCTGTTCATGTAATCGATATACGAATCGATATTGGTGGCGATTTGGTTAACCAGTTGTTTGGTATACCCTTGACTGGCGATCCGGGCGGTTTCTTCGGTAAGGGAATAGGCGATAAGGATGGCTCCCACAATAATGGTTACGGATAGGACGGAAAAGGCCACGGCGATGGTAACTTGGATGCTGTGGAACCGGGGGTGGAAAATCTTAGCCATGGTCTTTCCCGTTTCGGAATTCCGTGGAGGTAACGCCGGTATATTTTCTAAAACAGAGACTGAAATAGTGGGGATCCCGGAGACCTACCTGTTCGGAAATATCGTAGGTTTTTAAGCCGGTGGTCCTCAATAGCTCCATAGCCCGGCGCATACGAATTTCCGTCAGCTGTTCCACGAAAGTTTTATCGTGGTATTTTTTTAACACGGCGCTAAAGTAGCTGGTACTGATATACAGTTCCTTGCAGAGGGATTGCAGTGAAAGTTCCGGGTCGGCGTAGTGGGTTTCCAAATATTCCAGGGCTTCCCGGACTTTTGCCTGGGCAAAGTTTTCTTGCCGTGCCCCCGTACAGGCTACGATGCTTTCCGCCAGGTTCGCGAACCACGAACGTACCTCGTCCAGGGTCTTCAGGTTCCGAAGCTCATCAAAGGGGTCTTCTTCGGGGGGGAACAGTTCGCTTTGGGGAATTTCCAGATCCTCCAGGCTTTGGAGGATGGATGCTAGAATAAGCTGAAGGGTGCGGTGGTAGGTTCCTATTTCAAACAGGGACGACTGAAACGCCCCTATCATTGTATCGATGGCCGCATAGGCGTCCTCCAGGTTGGAGGTTTTAAGGGCCCCCGCGATAGTCTTACCGTAATTGGGGATGCTTTCCCGTTCTTCCCTGGGGGGACCGGCTAACTCCCGGTAGGTAATCACCCCTGCTTTTCCCCGTAGTTCGGCGACCTTGAGCGCCCGGAGGGCCCGTTGATACGACTGGGCAAGGGAATCCAATTCCGGCACCGTCTCGCCCAGGGCCACGGCTATGGTATCCATTCCCGAGGAACTTAAATTTCGCCGTATCCCTTCGCCCATTTTAAGGGATTCCCGGTAGAGGGCTTCGGGGTTCGATCCCCATACCACAAGAACCAGTCGATCTTCCTCGTCCCGAAGGAGAATCGCGGAATCGTTCTGCCCTACTATTTTATCTAAAAGATCCCATACCGAAATGAGGTCTAAATCGAACTGTTCGCCGCTTTTACGATGGATAAAATCCATAATCAAGCATTGATAAAACGTTCCGGTTATGGGCAAGGGGAGGTTAAAATAATCGATCCGTTCGGCCACGGAATTGCCCTTAAATTTCCCCGTGATCAACTGGTTAAGGAACCGTTCCCGTAGAATGGGGAGGCTTTCGGTGAGCTGTTGTTTTATTTTTTCGATGTCGTACTGGGCCATTCGTTCCTGGTCCAGTTGTTCCCGCAGTTTCTTTAAAACCGCTTTAAATTCGCTGGGGGTGATGGGTTTGACGATATAATCGTAGACCTGCAGTTTTAAAGCCCTGCGGGCGTATTCGAAATCGTCGTACCCCGAAATAATCAGCACCTTGGTGGCCGGAGCGAGGGTAGAAAGCCGCTCGCTCAGGGCTAGGCCATCCATAAAGGGCATGTTGATATCCGTCATCAGCACGTCCGGGGCGTCCCGTTCCACCAATTCAAGGGCTTCGTTTCCGTTGGAGCAGGCCCCCGCGAAACGGAAACCCAGGTCTTCCCAGGGGATGGTATCCCGTATCCCTTCCCGTATTTCCGGTTCGTCGTCCACCACCACAAATGAATACAGCATGGTTCTCCCCATCATCAGACGCTCTTTAAAAAGTAACAGACTTTTGAGGTTCTTTCAAAAGTCTGTTACTTTGAAAGAACCTCCCTACTGTAATGGATTTTTTCTGTTTTTTCGACGCCACACGCCGGGAGTACACCCTTCGGTCTCCTTGAAAATCCTATAAAACCGCTGGAGGGCGGTAAAGCCCGAACCCTGGGCCACCGAATCCAGGGGCATGTCGGTGGTCAATAAGAGTCGTTTAGCGTATTCTATTCTGTACTGTTGGAGCAACTGCCGGGGCGAACAGCCCAGGGCCGTCTTGAACCGTTTTTCCACGGTCCTGCGGGAGGCGGGCAGGGCGGCGACCAGGTCCCCCACATCTACCCCCCGACGGGCGTTGGACCGGAGCCAGGTTACGGATCGAACGATTAGGGGGTCCGCGTGGATAAGCGTCCGGGTACTTTCCCGTTCCACGATATTCATGGGCGGAAGCCGTATCTCCGTTTTTTTTTGCCTTGAATTTTCTGGATCCTGGCTTAGGGCTTCATCTAAAAGCTGGGCCGCCGAGCGGCCGATCCCTTCGCAGTCCAATCGGATGCTGGAAAGGGACGGATCAGCCAACTCGCAGAGGAGATCCTCGTCGTCCACTCCTAAAACGGAAAGATCCGACGGGACGGAAACGCCGATTTCCTTGCAGGTCTCGATAACCCGAAGGCCCACAATGTCGTTGCCCGCGAATAGGGCTGTGGGCCGGGGGAGGCTCCGGAGCCATTGACGAAGTTCACTTCGGACCAAAGAAGGGTCCCGCCACCAGTAGAGGGGCCGTTCGAATTGGGAAACCGAAGAATTCCGTAGGCCCAGGGAGTCGAAAAAGCCGTAGAATCGACGGCGGGACCAGAGGGTCCCCTCTATGCCCCCGTAGGCGAAGGATTGGAACCCCAGGGATTTTAGGTACGCGGCACCCCGTCGTCCCGTTTCTTCGTCGTCGTTGTAGGCCTCCATAAGGCCCGTTCCCGGGTAAGCGCACGCCACGTCCACCACCGGAATCCCCATGGCGGAAAAGGTTTTGGATTCCTCGACGGTTTCAGCCCGGACGATGAGCCCCTCCGGCTGGGCTAATTCCCCCGTAAAAAGCCGTCCGTACCCGTAGAGTTTCCAATCGGGCTTTTCTTTGGCGTACCGGATAACTCCCCGGGCAACCGCCCGGCCGAAAGCGTCGTCCAAACCTAAAAGGAGCTGAATTCGCGGCATCCATCACCCTCCTGCTCTTATCGGAACGTTTTTAAAAATCAGTTGAGGCTCTTTCAAAACTCCCTTAGTTTTGAAAGAGCAACCTTAGATGTACATGCAGTATTTTTACTATTCTATATTATGT
>CAYRLW010000074.1:8414-10564 GCA_964425215.1 uncultured Treponema sp. | reverse complement strand
ATCCTGCAAAATCGGGATCTTATCCTTTTGGAAAGTAAAAATTCCGAGCTGTACGAGGACACCCGGGCCATCGATACAACCTTTATACAGGTCATAAAAACCGCCAGCGACGCCCGCCGTTTTCTCCGATCCCAAAGGGCCCAGGACCTTACCGCGTATCAAGGGAATTATCAAAAATCCATTCATCTTTTGGACATAACGGGGGATGAAATTTCCAAAGGGGTGTTAGACCGGGTCGCCGTGGATATTAAAGAAATATTTCTCAGCATCCTTTGGGAGCTCCGGAAAACCTTAAACTCGGTGAACGACGTGGTCATCACGGTTCCGGTCGACGAAGTAGAGGGCGCCCCGGTGAGCGAGAATAACGACATCATAACCGGGAAAGAAGTGAACAATCTGATTGACCGGATGTACGGGCTCCACGAAACCAAACTTTCCGCGGTGGACCGGCTCCGGGAACAACGGTCCGAGCGTTTAGCCCAAACCCTGGCCCGAAACAATCAGCGGACAACCCTGGGTATTGTGGTCTCCATCCTCTTTTTTATTCTCTCCTTCATTCTTCTACGGAACAAAATGCTTACGATTCGCCGGTATTCCATGGAATTAAAAGAGGAAACCCTGCGGGCCCAACGGGCGGAACGGGTAAAGAGCGAGTTTTTGGCGAATATGAGCCACGAAATCAGGACCCCCATGACGGCTATCCTGGGGTTTAGCGAACTCTTAAACGACGGTGTTACGGACCCTAAATACCGGTCCTACGTAACCGGTATCCAGACCAGCGGCAAGGCCCTCTTGGCTCTGATCAACGATATTTTGGATCTCTCTAAAATAGAGGCGGGGCGGATGACCATAAAGCCCCAGGAAACCGACCTGCCATCTTTTATTTCTACCCTGGATCTTATTTTTAGCCAAATGGCGAAGAACAAGGGCTTGGAATTTTCTATCCAAGTTGCCGCGGGGGTGCCAGAAAAGATGGTGATGGACGATAACCGGGTCCGCCAAGTGTTGACGAACCTCCTGGGAAACGCCGTCAAATTTACCCATCATGGCTTTGTCCGCCTTTCAATTTACAAAGAATTGGATGGTCATACCGGGGCACCCCAATTACGCTTTGCCGTAATCGATTCGGGCATAGGAATTTCCAAACAAGACCAGACGGTAATTTTTGACGCCTTCCGGCAAGCCGACGGCCAGACGACCCGAAACTACGGCGGTACGGGCCTGGGGTTAAGCATTTCCCTGCAGTTGGCCCGGTTGATGGGGGGTACCATAACCGTTGAAAGCGAAGAAAACCAAGGCTCTACCTTTACGCTTATCCTCCCCCTGGAAACCAATCCCCAGGAGCTTAAAGCCGAAAGCGCCAGGAAGGGCGGAACCAACGCTCCGGCTGTTAAAATGGATATCCACCTTACCGGGGGTTCGGTGCTTATCGTGGAGGACGAACCCTATAACAGAACCATACTGCGGGAATTCCTGGGGGATCAGGAAGTGAGGATAATAACGGCGAACAATGGCTTGGAAGCCTTGGCCCTATTGGAACAGGAAACCGTAGACGTGGTGGTCACCGATATGATGATGCCAAAAATGTCGGGAACCGAATTGATACACCGGATACGAGCTTCGGAAAAAAGCCGGTCCATCCCCATCATTATCGCCTCCGCTTCGACTCCTCCGGAGCAGTATATGAACCTGCCGGAAATTCAGGGCTTTTTAAAAAAACCCTTCCACCGCTCCGATTTCCTGGCCCTTGTGGCTCCCTATCTGCCCCACGAGGAATGTCCCTGCGTCGAAGAAGCCACCCCGTTGATCGTCGGAAAGGCCGGGGGCCAGGAAAAAGGCTGGGGCCCCGTGGACGAAACGGTCCGGGAAGCCCTGCAAGAAAAATACGGGAAGCGTTTTAAAATGCTCCGGGTGACCCTTGCCATGGATGGGATCGCGGAACTGGGACGGGATCTGACGGCGGAAGGACAGGAACGGCACTGGTCTGCCCTGGTTGCCTACGGACAGACCCTGCGAAGCGCCGCTGAAAATTTGGATATCTCCGCCCTTTCCCAGCTCTTTGACCGTCTAGGAACCCTTCTGGGGTACGTTGACGGTACCTAGGATCGGTTCTAAGATAGAGGTATGGCACAGTGGAATAGGACAAACCG
>CAYRLW010000074.1:2908-8314 GCA_964425215.1 uncultured Treponema sp. | reverse complement strand
ATCTTTATCAGCGCCCTGGACGATACGGATTCCAAGGTAAAGGGCTTTGACGCCGGGGGGGCGGACTATATTTCCAAGCCCTTTAACCCCCGGGAAGTGGTAGCCCGTGTTTTTAGCCAGTTGGAGCTTAAATATTACCGGGACCAGCTGGAGGAACGGGTCAAAGAACAAGTCCTGGAAATAGAGACGATCACCCTGACCCTGGTGGAGGTGTTGGAAAACGCAAACTTTTACCGGGACGACGAGACGGGCCTGCATATCCGCCGGGTAACAGAATTTTCTAAGCACCTGGCCAAGCACTTGGACCTTCCCGAACGGACCAAACGGGAAATTGGACGATACGCGTCCCTCCACGATATCGGAAAAATTGGCATCCCGGACTCTATACTGCGGAAACCGGACAAGCTGACCCCGGAAGAATTTAAGGTTATTCAACAGCATCCGATTATCGGTCATCAGATCCTTGATAAAGAAACCATCCCGACGGTGGCTAAAAACATCGTCCTGGCCCACCACGAAAAATGGGACGGTTCGGGGTACCCTAACCGTTTACTGGGAAATGCTATCCCCGTAGAAGCCCGGGTAGTCGCTCTGGCGGACGTGTACGACGCCCTGCGGTCCCGGCGGACCTATAAGCCCCCCTTTTCTCAGGAAAAAGCGGAGACGATTATCGCCGAAAATAAGGGTATCCATTTTGATCCCGAACTGATCGACATCTTTTTAAAAACCAAGGAAGAATTCGCCGCCATTATGGAAACCTACAAAGAGGCTACCGAATAACAATGCGGGTCCTGGTGATCGACGACGAAGCCCTGATGCGCCAAACCTACCGGGCTATCTTTAAAGCCACCGATTGGCAGGTGTACTACGCCAGTAACGCCGAGGAAGGCCGAATTCTCCTGCGGGATAAGGGGCCGGACGTAATCGTCTGCGACGTGGGCCTGCCGGACCAGCCGGGGACTGACCTGGTGCAACGGTTCCGCGAAAAGGGTATTACCACGCCCATCCTCTTTGTCAGCGCCCGGGGGGCACCGGAGGACAAAGTTATGGGACTAGATGCCGGGGGGGACGACTATATAAGCAAGCCCTTTGTCACCGAGGAATTGCTTGAACGGATCAAGGCCCTGCACCGGCGTCACCGTCTCTATAACGCCCAAAAAACCCAGACTCCAGAGTCTGCCACCCCCGGGGATCCGCCCTTCTATGGGGATATGGGTTGGTCTTCCCAGGACGCCGCCGCTCTCATCGACGGCCAAAAAATCCCCCTTCCCCCTCTGGAAGGTCGACTTTGGCGCTATTTTTTAGAAAACCCCGAACGGATCCTAACCCACGATATGATCATCCACCGGGTGTGGAATCCCAACGCTTTGGTAGGAGAAAATTCCGTGGCCGTTTTGGTATACCGGCTTAAAAAGCGTCTAGCTTCCCAGGGAGGAGACAGTCCTATAGAGTCCGTTCCCGGCTTCGGATACCGTTTACGCCGGACCTAGGAGTTTGGGGGCTCGTATCGGCGGTCCGCGGAGTTTGGGGGACCGCTAAGAACCGCAAAACGGACATCCTAAACCGACGAGGCTGGAATGGATTCCCCCACGTGGGTTAGAAGGCTTACCAGGGCCTCCGTTTTGACGGGTTTACCTAGAAAAGCGTCAAAGGTATCCCGGATCTCCTCGGTGATAGGGTTCGCGGTCAAAGCGATAAGGTAGACAAAGGCTCCTTCTTTTTGTGCTAGGGATCGGATCTCCCGGGCCGCTTCCAAGCCGTCTTTGCGGGGCATGGAAATATCCAACAGAACTATGGGGGGCGTGTGGATCCGATACAATTGAACCGCCTGGTCGCCGTCGGTCGCCGTAATTACCCGGTCGCAAAGCCGCGCAACGGTACGGGACAGCCATAGAAGTATGATCCCCTCGTCATCGGCTATTTCTATGCTGTAGGGTTTTGTAATTTGGTCTTCCATGGGTATAACATACAGAAACGGTATTACATTTTTATGACAAAAAAGTTTATAATACGTGCGAGGTGATATATGGCGGATATTCAGCCCCCTTCTATACTTATCGTAGACGATAACAGCGACAATTTAAAAATTATTGGGAGCTTTTTACGAAAGGAAGGTTACGCGATCCGTCTTGCCCAAAGCGGTCCCAGCGCGATCGAAAGCGTCGCCGTCGCGCCGCCGGATCTTATTCTTTTGGACGTTTCCATGCCCGGGATGGATGGGTACGAAACCTGCAGACGACTCTGTGCCCTAGAGGGGCTATCCCATATTCCCATCATTTTTATTACGGCGGAAAAAAAGGGAGCCGAATCCATGCTGGAGGGCTTTAAAGCCGGGGCGGTGGATTATATCGAAAAGCCCGTGGAAAGCGCCGTTATAGCCGCCCGGGTTAAGCTCCACCTTAACCTTTTACAGGCCCGCAGAACCCTGGAACAACGGAACCGGGAACTGGAAGAGATTAACAGCTGGAAAACCAGGCTGATTGGCGTTCTGGGCCACGACTTGCGGAACCCCATATCCGGTTTTTTGGGTCTGACCGAGGTCATGCTGAAGGATTTGGACTCCTTCCCCCGGGAGGTAATCCTGGAGTACCTCCAGGAACTGCACAAGGCCGCCTTGAATACCGAATCGATCCTGGAAAATATCCTTTCGTGGGTCTCCGCGTCCAAGCAAAGCGCCGCCAAACCGGTCAGTTTCCCCCTGACTCCCCTTATCCAGGAGGTATTTGAACAATTGTCCCATGCGGCCGGTCAAAAATCCCTTCGACTCATCGAACCGGCCAGCGTCGAAGCCTTTGTATTCGCGGATATAGAGATGACCCAAACGATTCTGCGGAATTTTGTCGCCAACGCCATCAAATTCACTCCCCCGGGGGGAACGATACGCGTGGAATTACGCCAGGACGGGAAGTTTCAAGAGATAAACGTCATCGATACGGGAACGGGGATTCCTCCGGACAAGGTAGGGACCCTTTTTACAAACCAGGTTCAATCATCCCGGGGAACCGACGGAGAAAAGGGAAGCGGCCTGGGGCTCCTGATCTGCAAAGAATTAGCGGAACGGCAGGGCGGGTCCGTAGGAGTGGAAAGCGAATTAGGCAAGGGAAGCCGCTTCTTTTTGCGGCTCCCCACGGCGATCCCATCGTAACAGGCGCTCCCATCGTAACAGGGATCTATTAGGAAAGCTTTTGCCCCTCGGCGGTCTCTCGGAGCTTAAAGTCCCCAAACCCGGTGTATATGGTTTCTATACTCTGGTGGTTTTCCTGGCTAAGGTCGACCATTTTTTTAATGGTATCGCTAATATTTTGAATATTTTGATTGGCCTCGTTTACCCGGTCCTTTATGGTTTCCGTAATGGTTAGCAGGTTATCCATCTCCTTGCCAATTTCCTTGCTCCCCGTTTCGGTTTCGGCGGCAAAATCGCTAACCCGACTGGTAACTTGGGTAATCTCATCCAGGGCGACCAGAACCTCTTTAGAAGCCTCCTGCTGTTCGGTCATGGCGGATTGAATAAAAGATCGGCCGGTATTTACCTCGTTGATCCCCGTGTTAATGATTTCAAAACTTTCCTTAACCTCCGAAGAGCTCACCACCACCTGATCGATCACCCCTTGAATCGCCTTAAGGTTCGTGGCGATCCCCTTGGACTGAACCGCCGAGTTTTCCGCTAATTTCCGAATTTCGTCGGCCACCACCGCGAACCCCCGCCCGTGTTCCCCCGCGTGGGCCGCCTCTATGGCGGCGTTCATCGCCAAAAGGTTCGTCCTGGCGGCGATACCCGAAATAAGGCTGTTGGCCTCCTGCAATAGTTTGGACTGTTGGGTGATCATTTTAATCTGCTCGATCAGGGGATCCAGTTTTGCCTTACCCTCCTCTGACGCATGAACCAGCTTTACGGTCCGCTCGTTTCCATGGGCCAGGGACTGTTCCACCCGGCTAATCGTTTCCAACATTTGGCGGATCGAGGCGGTAGATTCGGTAACCGCCGCCGACTGGGTGTCGATAAGTTTTCGCAGTTCCGCGATATTGCTTAAAAATTGCTGAAGGGTCGCCGAGGATTCCACCACGCTGGCCGACTGCTGGATCATACTCTCCTGGATCGTCCGCAGGGTATCCGAAATTTCCGAGGATGCCTGGCTTGTATTTCGCATGCCCTCGTATAGGGTGGACCCGATGTCCCGTAATTTTTTGGTTTCTTCCTGGATGGTTCGTATGCGGCGACTCAAATTGTCGGCGAAATCGTTAAAGTACCCCGCTAGGCGGCCCAACTCGTCCTGGGTCCGGACCTCCAGCCGGGCGGATAGATCCCCGCTACCTTTGGCGATGGAAAGGAAGGTGGTGGAAATTTGGTTTACCGGTTTGCGGATCGAAGAGACGAACGCAAATCCCATGATGAATAGAACGGCCACCAGGATAGCGATAATCAGGAGGAAGGTATAAAATTCCCGGGTGTACGAGCCTAAAATAGAATTAGATCGGGTGATAAGGGCTTTTAACTCGTTTTGCGAGACCATATTAAGGGATTCTACAACCTTAGAGGCCGAAGACCAAAGGGCGTCGTAGTTTGTCTTATACGTCACCACGTCGGAAGTCGAGCTGGCGTACACCTCAAAGACCTCGAGCAGGGCATCCTTCATAAGGGAGAAGTCCCCGCTTTGGAGAACCTTTGTAATGGTCTCCTTGGACTGGGCCGAATATATAATGGCGGGGCTGTTCAAATTGATTTCGATGCTTTCAAAATCCCTTATCAACGCGAGGATGGCCTCCCGTTCCTTTATCCGGCTGGAACTGGAAATGGAGCCGCTAATAAGACCGCGAAACCGGGCCGCCCCTTCCTGGGCTTCCTGCAGAACCGCAATGGAGGACATCACCTTACCCAGGCCCCCAATGGTTGGTTGATTCACCGCCTTGTTGGTGGAAGTCATCAAGGTTCGGATGGATAGGGTATACGCGTCGATAACCTTTTGCGGCGAATCCAGCCCTTTTTCATCCACCTGGGAACGGAGGGTAGTAAGGGACCCCGAAAAGGCGGAAAAGTCCATTTTTAGGTAAGCCGCCCGCGCAACCAGCGAACCCACCGAAGGGAGCAACGTATCGACCTTTTTACGCTGGTCGTCCACCGCCTGCCGGTTAGCCCCCGAACCAATAAAAATAGACGTCAGCCCCCGTTCTTTTTGTAATTCCGTAATTAGATTCGCCACTCCGGCGATAAGCTCGATATTATCCTTTTGATTCAAATAGGTTTTGTATTCCCCGTATTTTCCCGCAAACAAAATACCCTGCGCGATTATCAAAACAGCCAACGGCAACAAAAAAAGTCCAAACAATTTTGTCCGTAACGAGACCCTCATGGCACAACTCCTTCATCGTAAAAAACCAGCCTACGCGTACATAGTAGAATAGGAAAGC
>CAYRLW010000074.1:0-2808 GCA_964425215.1 uncultured Treponema sp. | reverse complement strand
GTTTTACACAAAGAGTTTCTTGGACTTGTCCTTAACGATTTCCCTATGGTAAGGTTTTGAAATCTATAGTTCCGTAGGGGAGGCGAAGCCCATGAGGATTGTCTGTTTGGATTTGGAGGGGGTCCTGATACCAGAAATTTGGATAGCCTTTTCGGAAGCCTCGGGAATACCGGAACTGCGGCGCACGACCCGGGATGAACCGGATTACGATAAACTCATGCGTTTTCGCTTAGCCCTTCTACGGGAGCGGGGCCTCCGGCTGAGGGATATCCAAGCGGTGATCAACACCATGGAACCCCTGGACGGGGCCTGGGAGTTCCTCCGCGCGTTGCGGCAACGGACCCAGGTTATCATCCTTTCGGATACCTTCGAGCAATTTGCCAAACCCCTCATGGCCAAACTCGACTACCCCACCCTTTTTTGCAATACCCTGGTCGTCGATCCCGACGGTACCGTTTCGGACTATCGGCTCCGCCAAAAGGAAGGGAAACTGCACGCCGTCAGGGCTCTCAAGAGCATCAATATGGAAATTTTCGCGGCGGGGGATTCGTTTAACGATCTTGCCATGATCCGGCAAGCCGACGGGGGCTGTCTTTTCCGAGCCCCCACGGCCATTCAAAATAGCTGTCAAGATTTAGCGTGTGTACAAACCTACGATGAACTATTAGCCCAGATCGACGCGTTTTTGTCCGCAGGCTCTACGAAGGGCGGACAACACGGTTAGCGGCGGTCGATAAGCCGACGGAGGACCGTTTCGTTCTGCCGCCAGTCCGAGGAGGTCTTAACCCGCAGGTCCAGTTCCACCTTCCAGTCAAAAATACGGTTCAAGTCCCGTTGGGCCGCCTGGCGGATCGCTTTTATCTGTTCGCCCCCTTTACCGACCACGATACCCTTTTGGGATTCCCGTTCCACGATGATAAACGCCCGGACCCAGAGGCGGCTTCCCTCTTCCCTCAGCTCCGTATCCTCCACGTCCACGTAGATCGAATGGGGCAGTTCCTCCCGGAGCCGATTCATCGCCTTTTCCCGGATAACCTCGGCGATACGGAACTGAACGTCCTGGTCCGTGTAGGTATCCCCATCGTACAAGGGCTCTCCTTCGCCGGCCATTTTGAACAACACCCCCAGTAGCCCATCGATCCCCGTTCCTTTGATCGCCGAGATGGTAAGAATCCGCTCCGCTGGCAGGTTTGGAAACTTTTCCTCCGCAAAGGTTCTGACAGCCCCCGCATCCGAGCGGGGCGCGTCTATCTTGTTGATAGCCACCACCAGGGTGTCGCTGTGGGCTCCAAGAGCCGACGCGATCGCCTCTTCTTCCACCCCCGGGGCCCTCAGGGCATCCAGGATATACAGGATAAGATCCGCTTCGGCTACCGAGCGGTCCGAAACTTCCATTAATTTTTTATTTAACTTTTTATCCGACACATGACGCCCCGGGGTATCCACAAATACCAACTGTCCCTCCGGACGATTTACAATTCCTCGAATGGCGTTTCGAGTTGTCTGGGGGACCGGACTAACAATGGACACCTTTTGACCGCAGAGGGTATTGATTAGGGTAGACTTACCCGCCGAAGGCCGGCCCACTAGGGAAACAAAGGCTGATTTCATAGGGAGAACCCTATACTATCCTGTAGCGAATAGCAAGCTTGCTTCGACGGAGGTTGAAAATGGTACACAAGAGACGGAAAACGTTGAACTAATCATGATATCTACGGAAAACCTTGACATTGTTTCCAATATTTGAAATATTATATATTATGCTAGCTCTTAATACCAAGAGTTTTTAGTTTGATTCTATAGTGGATAGGGAGAAATAACAGTGACCTTAAGTACGATTCTTTTAGTAAAGGGTTTGATCGCCGCTCTCATTGTGGGTTTTGTAACCGCGTCGATTAAATCGTGGATTGATCGGGTATTCCTGGTCATTATGCTGGTTGGGATATTAGGTTTGCCTATCCAGCAGGCGATTATTGTCAATCTGGGGGTGGTAGCCCTCGCGTCGTTGGTGATGATTTTCCGGGAACGAAAGCTTTTACACCCCGCGGGTCCCATTGGAAAGTATGAATGGGTTCTTATCGCCATCCCCGCTATCCTTGGAGGTTTAGCCGGGAGACTTGCCGCATCAATTTTTTCTCCAAAGGTACTTTTAGCCGTACTGGGGGTATACGCGGTAGCGGTGGGACTACGGATACTCTTTATTAAACCCCTGGGGGAACGGGAAGTTAAGGCCCATCCTGCGTGGCTTATGCCCATCGCCCTTGTAAGTGGTCTATTTGAAGGACTCATCTCCGCGGGAGCCAAACCCTTCGCCGTCCCCGCTTATAACAACGCCATGGGGCACCACCCCAAGCAGGCCTACGCCTTTGCGACCCTAGGGGTAGTCAGCGCTACGTGGACCGCCCTTATCACCCAATTTGCCCTCGTTTCAGTTCCTTCCGGCTCCGAAATAATCCTTTCCCTCTATGAATTCCTCATCATTACCGCCATGGCCTTTTTGGTCGACCGGTTTTGGACCCAGAAACTGCAAAAGGTGGTGAATTATACCATCGCTCCCATCCTGATCATCGTGGGGGTCCGATTCTTCGTAATGGCCCTGCGCTAAAAACGTATCGAGGGATTAAGCCCTGGGGGACCTAAAGAAGTCCCCCGGGTGTCCCCCTGGGCCTGGAAAATTCTTGACAAACCAAGGCTCTATACAATTTTGATGAACCGTTTTTCCTCGCTGTGATAATTAAACACAGCTCCGGTCTCGATGTGGTAGTACCATCCGAGGATGTTGATTTCTTTATTCCGGTATTTTTCTTT
>CAYRLW010000073.1:0-10638 GCA_964425215.1 uncultured Treponema sp. | reverse complement strand
CCCCTTTGCTCAACCTTCGGTGAAGTACCTATGCGCAAGAACAAAAGCCCCGAAAGGGCGAACACAGCCCCGGAAAGCACCCAAACGCCACCAATGTTCATCGTTCCCACCAGGGCGCTGAATAATAGGGAGCCACTTATGCCGCCTACCTGTAGCATTAGCGACGTTAACGAAAGGAGCGAAGATCGGTTTTCGTCCGGAATGAGGGTATTCAACAGGGTCCCTTCGGGGATATTCATCATCCCGTTTATCATAAAAAGCGATAGGTAAACCGATGAAAACAGAAAAATGTCAGACTGGAACGATAAAAGAATGATAAGAAGCCCTATCGATAATCGACCGGCAAAAAGGATGATATTTGGTTTTCGATTTCGAGTCCCCAGTATCAGATTAATTATTCCGACGCCTATAAGGGCGGCTAAAAAATAGGCGCTATTTATTATTCCAAAAATCCAGGTTTTCGATTCTCCTCCAAGGATCAATTTGACCCGGGGTTGCCAGTACAGCTCTATGGCGTTAAAACAAAAGCCCCAGACCGCGGTGCCCAGGATCAACAGGACGAGATTCCGGTTATGGGTTACCACGCTTAAGGAATTCCTTATATGCATTATCAGGGAAATACGGTGACGCGTCCCAGCGTGGGGATCCGTAACGAAGAAGAGGCTTATAAAAAATAAAATGATAAGGACACTAAGCTGTATCACCAAATTCCCGTTGTACTTATTATGAAAAGGGAATACGTGTTCCCATGCCAGAGGGATAAGCCCCCCCAGGAGGGCTCCAATGGCTAAACCGAGGGTTTCCCCGATGTTCAAAGCGCTCATGAATTGGTGTAACGAGTCCTTGCCGTGGTTAGTTATATAGCGGCTTATAAACAGGGCCTCCACCGATCCGGATGAAAAAGCCCTGGAAATTCCATAAAAAGCGAATCCCATAAATAGCCACAGAAGGCTGTTCGTGAAAAGGACTATTGAATATCCGACTATGGATAGGGCGACGGAAAACAGATAAATTTTTTTCTGACCGATCATGTCGGACAGGACGCCGCTTGGGAACTCAAACGCGACGATGAATATGGAATAGATCCCGGTTATAAGGCCCAGGGTCTCGACGGTACTGCCCTTTGAGAGCATCATAAGGGACATCACTGTGGTACCAATACCGACCGCAAACCAGTGGAGGAATCGATTAAGGAAGGGAATGAAAAAAAGACGAACCTGGAATTTTTGATCCTTCATGGCCATTGGGATATTCCCTCTCCGTTTCCTGGATAATTCTCTTTACCTCTGCCGTATTATAACGAGCCGTCGTTCTTCGTCTAAAAAGGGAACCGGTGTTTCTATGGCCTCCCAAGATCCCACGAGGTTCCCAATAGGGGTCATCTCTTCTTGTATTTTTTCATTCCGGGCTTTATACGCGGCCAGGACGCCCTGGGGCGTTAGAAGCCGAAAGAGGGCCTTGATCATGGCTGGGTCCAAGGGGCGAAAGGCTCGGAATGTAACCAGGGAAAAACGGCCGGCCTTTGCCTTTTCAACCTCCGCCTGCTCGACCTCCACGTTCTCAAGGGCCAGTACGGCGATGGTATTGCGAAGGAACCCTGTGCGCCTCCCCATCCGTTCGATGAGGGTAAAGGGATAGTCGTTGAGAACGATGGCCAGGGGTATTCCGGGGAGCCCCGCGCCGGACCCCGCGTCGGCGATCGGCGAGTGCGTCCCTGGGGAGGATTCTATGCTCAGGAGCCGAGCCAAGGGCCCCAGGGGCGCCAGAGAATCCAGGATGTGCTTTACCACCAGTTCCCGGCGGTTCTCCGCCCCCACAAGGCCGTAGGCGGTGTTGAAGAGCTCTATTTCTTCAATATAGCCCCAGAGTTTAGCCAAAATTTCTTCGCGGCGGAATTCTAGTAAATTCTTTACCAATTCATCCTGCGAGGCTAGGACATTCAGGCCCTCTTCGAGCAAGGGGTCAGAAGAAAGCGCCATTTACCGTTTGCCGCTCTTCTCTTTAATCTTTTTAAGCGCCTCGGCGAAGGGGTTGTACATGGTCCCATCGTCGTCGTCCCGGAGGGCCGGCGTTTGTCCCGATCGAGGACCGCTTCGTTGGTCGGTCCTGGCGGGGGGACGGGATGACGGCAGGCCCTGGGATTCGGGGGAAGCTTCCCCGCTTTTTCGGACCGCCACAAGGCGTTTTTTCCCGCCCTGAGTCGCCTCTCCCATGCTCCTTGCCGGATCGTCGGCGTGTGTTGGGGATGTCGCTCCCCGGTTATCCTGACCTCGGTATTTTTGGTCCCCCCCGTTGTGGGCGCCGTTAGGGGATTTTAAGCTCAGGCTGATCCTCCGGCGGTCCAAATCCAGACCGATGATCCGGAATTCCTTTACGTCCCCAACCTTTAGGGCTTCCATGGGGTCCTTGATAAACCGATCGCTGATCTCTGAAACGTGGATAAGGGCGGTCTCTTTTATCCCTAAATCGACAAAGGCTCCAAAATCTACCACGTTTTTAACTTTTCCGGTGATCATCATTCCTTCGCTCAGATCTTCGAAGGTGACTACCCCTTTTTGCATAATCGGTTTGGGGTACCCTTCCCGGGGGTCCCGGTTGGGTTTTTTCAATTCCTCAATAATATCCGAAATGGTCGTATCTCCGATGCCGTACTTTTCCTTGAGCGTCCGGATCTCCTCCGCCGAGAGGGCTTTGGCGGTACTCAGGCTGTGGTAAATTTCCTGGGCAACGGGATAATTTTCTGGGTGGACCCAGGTATTGTCCAAGGGATTAGGGCTTTCGGGAATTTTAAGGAACCCGGCGCACTGTTCAAAACTTTTTGGCCCCATACCGGCTACCTCTAACAGTTCCGCCCGGGACGCGATTTTCCCTTTGGTCTCCCGGTGTTTGACGATTTTTTTTGCTAAGGAACCGTTAATTCCGGAAACATACCGGAGTAGGGAAGCGCTGGCGGTATTCAAGTTAACCCCCACGTTGTTGACCACCGATGCTACCACCTCGTCCAGGGTCTCGGATAGTTTTTTCTGGTTTACATCGTGCTGATACAACCCCACGCCGATGGATTTAGGATCGATTTTTACCAGTTCCGCCAGGGGGTCCTGAAGACGCCGGCCTATGGAGATGGCGCCCCGAATCGTCAAATCTAGTTCGGGAAACTCCTCCCGGGCTATATCGCTGGCCGAGTACACCGACGCGCCGTCCTCGTCCACCACCGTGTACAGCACCTCCAAATGGTTTTCCGCAATCACCTGGGCCACCATTTCCTGCACCTCGTGGCTTCCGGTACCGTTGCCGATGGCGATAAGTTGGACGTTGTACGCCTTTACGGCTTCCATAATTAGGCGCTTTGCTTCCTCCGAACGGTGCTGATAGATGACAAAGTGGCCCAGGTATTTCCCCGTATCGTCCAGGGCGGCGCACTTGGTGCCGGTGCGGATTCCCGGGTCGATGCCCAGCACCCGGGTACCCTTGATAGGCTGTTGCATCAAGAGGTTTTTTAAATTTTGACTGAAGACCGATATCCCGTGATCATCCGCCGCGTCGCTCTGATCTCCCCGGAGTTCTCGAACCACCGCAGGCGAAAGAAGCCGTTTAAGGCCGTCCTCCACGGCGGTTTTATGGTAATCGTTGTGGATGACGTATTCCCGTAGCAAAAGTTCGGTGGCGGTGTTTTCATCCACGTCGATGGTTACTTCCAGCAAGCCCTCCCGTTCTCCCCGGTTAATAGCCAAAACCCGGTGGGGTTTTATTTGGGAGAGCCGTTCCGTATAATCCCAATACATCTGATAGGTGGATGTTTTTTTCTTTTCCTCGTCCCCCACGCCCTTTACGAGTATCTTTCCGTCGGAAAGGTAGAACGCCTTTATTCTGGCCCGGTTTGCCGGGTCCTGGGCTACCTGTTCGGCGATGATATCCATGGCTCCCTGGAGGGCGTCATCCACGGAAATCACCGAAAGTTCCGGGTGCTCCGGATCGTCTTTGATAAACTCCGTCGCCTTGATTCTCAAGTTTTCGCTGTCCAACTCCTGCATGGCCTGGGCAAGGGGGTCCAGGCCCTTTTCTTGGGCTACCATTCCCCGGGTTTTCTTTTTCCGCTTATAAGGGGCGTAGAGGTCCTCTAACTCCGTAAGCGTCTGGGCCTGGTTTATCACCTCGTAAAGGCTCTCCGTCAGCTTACCCTGCTCAAAAATACCCCGAATAATCTCCAGCCGGCGTCCTTCCAGGTTTTTCCCGCTGGTAAAGAGGTGATCCACGTCCCGAACCTGTACCTCGTCTAAGGTTCCGGTCTTTTCCTTCCGATATCGGGCGATAAAGGGGACGGTACACCCTTCCTGTATCAAGCCCACCACCGCCGAGACCTGGCTTACGTTGATGTTTAACGTTTCCGCAATCTTCTTCATCAACCGTACTTCGTTGATGGTCAGTCCGTCGATAAATTCTTGCGTAATTTCCATAGAGTGTTCAATCCTTTCAATTTTGTGTCCGCTTTTTTTTCGTCCGCCCTAGAAAAAAGTTATTCTAAAGCGGACTCAAGCAATTTCTTACCGAAATTGGGTTTTCTTGGTGTACATCGTTGGTAGCCCGTTCAAAACACCCTTGAGTTTTGAACGGGCCTCATCTAAAAATTGATATTTTTAGACTTCATCGATGGTAGGATCTAGCTTTCGAGAACCCCCCGTAGATCAAATAAAGTGCCGCGCTTCCTTATCTTCCTGGAAACCGCTGAGTTTTCCAATCGCGTAGGTAGCTAAAGATGCGACCATCACGTCTATTAACGTTCCAACCGCTATAAGGTAAAACGCGATGGGTTTTACAATAAGGTAGCCCGCTTCGAAGCCCCGGCCAAAACTGGTACAAAGAACCGCCAAGGCGGCGTAGGCTCCGTCTCCGGGGTGCCGAGCCAGGAGGAACGATATGCCTAGGGCTTGGACGAAAATAAAGAAAAGGTCCGCCGTGGTTACCCCCAGGCTAGAGTAGGACTTGATGATAACGATAAGGGCCATGGCGGCTACCATGGCGCTTCCCGCTCGGCTAAAGTTGGCGAACACGGCCAGGGTGACCGCGCTGGACCGTCGGCGGACTCCGTGATTTTCCTTGGCGTGGCGGATTAAAACGGGGAGGGTAAAATTGATATTTCCCGAAAAAAAGCCCGCCAGCGCGGGGCCCACGGCCCCGTACAACTGTTTCCAAACCTTAGTTTTTGGCCCTAGGATGTACAGAAACAAAGGGAGCAGGATAAAGGCCAAAACAGCGCCCCAAATGCCCAGCAACAGAATCAGATCATGAAAGACCTCCGCTTTTATGGCTCCGTGAAACTGAATAGCCCAATACGCTCCCAGGGAGATCATCAGGAGCCCCAGAATTTCGGAAAAAAAGGCGGCTATATAGTAAAAAATACGGGAAAGGGAGTCGATAAGGGATGTAACGGGTTTGGAATAACTTCTATCGTAAGAAAGTCCCGCCCCAAGGAAAAAGGCGAAGACACAGGCAGGAAGGATATAGGAGCCTCCGGAAAAGAGGGCGGAAAACATGTCCGGCGGGAAGAGTTCCAAAATCCCCTGGCTAATATCCAACGAAAGGCTTTCTTTTTGCCCTTCTATAAGAATTGGAATGCGGGCGGGGGGAAAAACTATTGTAATAAAAATTCCCGAACCTATAATAACTATGGAAGCTAAAACCAGTATGGCGGCGGATCGAAAAACCAAAGGCCACATTTTATTATCCTGGCGAATTTCAAAAACCGCCACGCTAAGGGCAAAAATAAGGGTGGGAAGCATTGCGTAGGTGCCGATATGGATCGATAATTGTTCAAGCCACGCTACAGCGGATACCACCGCGGAATTATCCGGGGGTAGCAAGAACCCTAGAGCGATGCCAAGCAGGGAACCAATTAAGAGTTTAAGCCAAACTTTCATGGAAATGAGCATACTTAATGCGTTGGTACGCGTCAATCCGATGCCGAGGGGACGATGAGGGTTATATTTTTTCTCAATATTTTTTCCTTTTTTATATTCACCGCCCTAGGTTTTGACGCTTTCCTTCGTCGCCGCCGTTCCCCTCGGTTGCGAAGTACCCCTTTGGATTATACATTTATTCTGCTCTGTGCTCTTTTTGCACTGGGAACTTTCGGGAACGCCTTTTTTGTGTCCGCCCACTCGAGCCGGGAGGCCTTCCTGTGGTTCCGTTTCTTTGCCTTTACCTGGTATTTTTCGCCCCCCCTTTTTTTTATTTTTTGTCTTCTCCTTTCCGGCCGGCCGTATAAAAGCTGGTATTTGGCGATTTTAGCCCTTCCCCTTTTAATCACGGGGGCCCACGTTCTGCTCCCCCAGGCGGTCCTATTAAACGTTACAGCGGTACCCCTGGGATGGCACGCGGAATACAACCAGCGTTCCCTTTGGAACTGGCTTAACGTGGTTAATTACACCTTTGGGGGCCTGGGTTCCCTGGTGGTTCTTCTGGTTTCCTACGTAACCACATCCCAAGGGATTATAAAACAACGGGTCTTTCTTGTGTTCGTCGCCCTGACCCTGACCTTTTTTGGGACTTTTTTTACCGGTTTCCTGGTACGGTTTTTTGGGGTGGAAAATTTACCCCCCATGCTTCCCCTGTTTCTTTCCGTGTTGATGGTTGCCTTGGCGGTGGCTCTTTCCCGGTACGATCTGCTAGCCCTGACGACGGCGGGGGTGGCGGAACGGATTCTCAGCGATGTGTACGATGCGGTTCTTCTGCTGAATACCGACGGAACGGTGTTGGATACCAACGTCCCCCATCAGTATGCCGCCCCAAACCTTACCCATTTTATTCCCGAAGCGACGGATATTTCCAATTGGCTACAGAAGCATCTGGAACATCAGGATTCGCTTTTTGAAACCCGTTTTGCCTTTGAAAGTTCCCGCATCGCCCCCGCAGCGGCCCGATTACGGCCCATCCAGGGTGCGGGCGGCGCCTTAAGCGGGTACGTTCTCACCGCCCACGATTTATCCGCCGAAAAGGATCTAGCCCTGGAGGTGGAACGGCGCCTTTCCCTGTCCGTAGCCGCACGGTCCATAGAAGCGAATTTTACCAGGGCCTTCCGCTTAAGCCCTGCGGGAATGTTGATCATCGAGCGTTCCTCCTGGGTGGTGTTGGACGCTAACGACGCGGTTTCCAAGCTCTTCTGCCTATCGGCGCAAAAGATGGTGGGAAATCGGTTTACGGATTTGGGAATCCAGGTTTCGGACGCGGATCTGGAACCGTTTGTCACGGCCATTCAAACCGAACAGACCTGTCCTACCCGGGAAGTTCAATTCACCTGCCCCAACGGAAACCGGTCAATTTGTCTAGTTTCTGCGGCTCCCCTCGAATTTGGGGGTAAGTCCGCGGTACTGTTCACCCTGGTGGATAGCACCGAATTAAACCGGCTTCGGGATTCCCTGGCCAGGACACAAAAACTGGAATCCATTGGCATTTTAGCGGGGGGACTTGCCCACGATTTTAATAACATTATGACCGCGGTTATGGGAAATATCAGCCTAATTAAAATGAGTTTGGACGAAAAGGACGATACATACCAATCGGCGGTCCACGCGGAGGCCGCGTGCTTGCGGGCTCGAGATCTTTCCCACCAATTGCTCACCTTCTCTAAGGGAGGGGAACCAAACGTCGAACCGGTGGATATTCCCCTTTTGGTCAAGGAAGCCGTAAGTATGGCCACCGCCGGTTCTTCCGTATCCTTCCATCTATCGCTGGACGGAAATATAAGCCCCGGTTTTGTGGATAGGGGGCAGATTTTTCAATGTTTTAATAATATCGCGTTGAACGCAGTCCAGGCCATGGGAGAGGGAGGATCCTTGGATGTTTCTATTCGGGAACGGCATTTTGATAAAAGGGCCCGTTCTGAATGGGGAGAAATACCAGGGGATTTGGAAAAGGGCGACTACGTGGTCGTGGAATTTAAGGATACGGGGTCTGGAATTCCGGAAGAAAATTTGGGAAAAATATTTGATCCCTATTTCTCAACAAAACCCAAGGGATCGGGCTTGGGTTTATCTATCGCCTATTCAATTTTAAAACGCCACCACGGGGGTATAGGCGTGCGGTCCACCGTCGGTGTGGGGAGCCGATTTTTCGTCTATATACCCGCGGCTAAAGATCGCCTTCCACAAAACGTGCCTCTGGGGATTCGTATGGGTAAGGGCGAGGTTTTGGTGATGGATGATGAATACCTGGTTCGTTTGGTGGTCTCCCAGATGCTTTCCCGCTTGGGGTACGAACCCACGGTCTGCGCGAACGGGGAGGCGGCTCTGGACATTTTTAACGCTCACCGTCAAGAGGGCCGTTTTTTCCGAGCCGTAATTCTGGACCTTACCATTCCCGACGGCATGGGGGGTGTGGAGGCCGCTCGCCAGCTCCGGGAGATAGATCCCACTATCGTATTATTTGTCTCCTCCGGATATTCGGATGACCCTATTATGTCGGAATACAAAAAATACGGCTTCGATGGAGTAATTTCTAAACCCTTTGGAATAGAAGAATTAAGTCTCCGGCTCTCCGGAATCGGTGTCTGATATAACCAGGGTTCCCCTTTCCGTAACCTTCGATGGGGTTCCTAAAACGTCGCACCGTTTTGCCAACAGCTCCAATATTCGAGACCGATCCGCTCCCACGGCCTGCTGGGGGGCGTAGGTTTGACGATCGATGTGGATGGGCACCAGCTCCAAATTTGGAATTTCCACGGATCGTCGGATCCGTTCCCCCCTAGCGGTTTCGGAGAACCGCAGGGTGATCCGCGCTAAGACCGAATCGTAGGTCCGGGGTGAAATCATATCGAAAACAAAATTCCCCAGGGAGTAGAGGATGGGGACCCCCTGGAAATATTCAACCCCCTGGACCACGTGGGGGTGGTGTCCCACGATAAGCCCCGCCCCCGCGTTTACCAATCGGTGGGCCAGGTCTCTTTGGGTCTCCGTGGGAATCCCCTCGTGTTCCTCCCCCCAGTGGAGGGAAAGGATAACCAGATCCGCCCGCTCTTTGGCCCTTTGTATATCCCGAACTATCCGGTCTTCATCGATCACCGCGACCCCCGCCGTGGCCTCTGGCGGGATTCCCCGGGCCTCCACGACGCTCCAGAGCTTTTCCGCGTACGCGAGGACCGCGACGGACCATGGCCCCAGGTTTTTTATCGCCGGTTCGTGGGCTTCCGCTTCCGATGCCCCGGCGCCGCAGGTCGAAATCCCCAGAAGCCCAAGGGCCTGTAGGGTTTCCAGAAGGGCAGGGGCCCCATAATCATTAGTATGGTTGTTTGCCAAGGAAAGGACGGAAAATCCCGCCTGTTTTAAGCCAAATAGGGCGGCGGGATCGGACAGAAACGTGACATCCGGATCCTTGCCCGGGTACGGACTGCCGGAGAGGGCAGCGGGACACTCCAGGTTCGCGAAGGCGATATCCGAAGAATCCGTGAGATTTTGTATGGCCTCAAATAGATATCCCCACCCCTTTTCTCGAATCCGCTGTCCTACCCTTCGAGAAAGTTGAATATCCCCTACGGCCACCAGGGTGTATGGGGCCTCCTTGGTCCGTGTTTCTCCCTCCGCGGCTTCCCCCACCTGGGTTTCCACCGCCTGAGCCCCCAAGACTTGGAGGTTCCAGGCCTGGGCCTCCCTGGTCTGGTTTTCCGGAAGTTCCCGGATAAGCCGGTCGCCCCCCAGGGCTCCGCAGACCGTCACAAGGACCATGAGACCAATGAAGAGTGTCCCTAAGCCCCTGCGGCGGTCCATGGTCTACACTTCGTGAATGTACCGGGCTATAGGCATCCGCCGGCCCATGCCAAAGGCCCGGGACGAGACCTTTATCACCGGCGGCGCTTGACGGCGCTTATACTCCGACCGGGCTACAGCCTTTATGATCCGTTGGGCTAACTCTTCGCTCCAGCCCCGTTCGACAATTTCGCTTCGGGAAAGATTGTCGATCAGGTACAACTTTAAAACCTCGTCCAAAATTTCGTAGGGGGGAAGACTGTCCTGGTCTGTCTGGTTAGGCCGCAATTCCGCTGAGGGCGGCTTGGTAAGGATCGCCGGAGGAATCAGGGGAGCCATTCCCCGCGCTTGGGATCGTTCGTTAATCCTCCTGCAAAGGGCGAACACCTCCATTTTAAAGAGATCCCCGATGGGAGCCAAAGCACCGGCCATATCGCCGTAGAGGGTGCAGTACCCCATGGCCAGTTCGCTTTTATTGCCCGTGGTAAGGAGCATGGAATTGAACTTGTTCGAGTAGGCCATCAATAGGGTACCCCGAATTCGGGCCTGCAGGTTCTCCTCCGCCAAGTCAAAGGGGCGACCCTCAAAAACATCCTTTAGGGTAGCCAGGAAGGCTTCAAAGGTCGGCTCTATGGGGAGGATTCTATACGGGGCCCCCAGGTTGGCGGCCAGCTCTTGAGCATCGTTCCGCGAACCCTCGGAGGAAAAACGGCTCGGCAGACCAAAACATACCACATTTTCCTTTCCAATAGCCTGGACCGCCAAATAGGCCACCAGGGCCGAATCGATACCCCCGGATAGCCCCACGTGGGCCCTTTGGAAGCCGCATTTTTGCATGTAGCCCCGGATCCCTAAAATGAGAGCCCCTTCTATCGTATCCAATTCCTCTTGATCGGCCTTGTCC
>CAYRLW010000072.1:2471-10641 GCA_964425215.1 uncultured Treponema sp. | reverse complement strand
GGATGAAAGCGGTCTACGATCCCTTAGCCGGTTCTCTTACCTACGGGTATCTACCTAAGTTTGCTTTAGCATGATGGGTCGCGCTGAACCTCAGAGAAAGCTTTCCCTAATCTTCGTGACACTATTGGGGACTTGAAAAGGATCCGCGATTCCCCCTAAGGTAAAGCCCAGGAACCTGTCGGACTATTCCGATACATTGGAAAAGGAGCTTTTATGGCCCATTGTGTGGTACCGGCGGCGGAAGAAATTTTGGATAAGGAATTCCCGGTTCTTAATCACGGGTTTGTCCGGTTGGTGGATTATTTAGGGGGCGACGACCGGGTGGTTCAATCGGCCCGGGTTTCCTACGGCGAAGGGACAAAAACCTACCGGGAAGACGCGGCCCTTATCGATTACCTACTGCGGAATCAGCACACCTCGCCCTTTGAGCAGGTGGTCCTAACCTTCCACATCAAACTGCCCATTTTTGTGGCCCGCCAATGGATCCGACACCGGACCGCTCGGTTAAACGAAATTTCCGGCCGGTATTCGGTCATGAAGGACGAATTTTACGTCCCCGCTCCGGAGGACGTGGCGTATCAAAGTACCGATAACAAGCAGGGCCGCTCCGACGAGCGCCTTCCCTCCGAACTGGCGGAAGAAATCCGTGGTGGTTTCGAGGAGGGGCAGAAGCGGGCCTACGGGGAGTACAGCGACCTGGTAGAACAGGGAATCGCCCGGGAATTAGCTCGAATCAACCTGCCCCTTTCGTTGTATACCGAATGGTACTGGCAAATCGATCTGCATAATCTCTTTCATTTTTTACAACTCCGTCTGGACCCCCACGCCCAAAAGGAAATCCGTTCCTACGCACAGGTGCTTTTAGAGATAACCAGGAAGGTGGCGCCCCGGTCCTGCGCCTCCTTTGAAACCCACATTTTAGGGGGAGTCCGTTTTTCCGCCGACGAATTGGCGGAATTACAACGGCGGCTTGCTGAAAAAACCAAGGAAGCCGGGGCGACGACTACCCCGGTCCTATCGGGTAAGGCTTTGGAACGATTCGAAGAAAAACTCCATAAGGGCCGGCAACTCTAGAAGTCTATCGCGGGTAGCGGATCCATAAAAGTGTTTTTTCGGTTGCGTTTTTAAGAAATCGATGTTATCCTGTTGCTGTACTAGTACAGCAACCTGATTTTTACAACTATTGCCCTTAAGAGGTTTTTACCATGGATCGAACCGGGACCGCTGACACGAGGCGTACCAAGTCTCCCACCATCGATACGGTGGCGCAAACCTGCGGTCTTTCCCGAACCACCGTTTCGGCGGTCCTTCGGGGAGAAGCCCAGCGGTACCGAATTTCTGAAAAAACCGAAGCCCTTATCCGAAGCACCGCCGACCAGCTGGGGTGGCGGGCCAACTTTTTTGCCCGATCGCTGAATAAAAAAAGAACCGGCACCATCGGTGTCCTTTTCCCCGATATTTTTGAACGTTTTATGGGTGAAATAATCAGGGGTATCGAGGGGGTCCTGCAAGGCGAAAATATCCGCCTGCTCCTGTCCACGAGCCGCTTTCAAACCGACGAGGAACTTCGCGCCATCGAGGCGTTCCGGTATCGAGGAATCGACGGTCTTATCGTCGCCCCCTACGCCCCCTTCTCCGGCACGCCCTACCGTACGGAGGACCTGGTCGAAGCCATCGGTGGACTTCCCACGGTGATCATCGATAGATACCCCGAAGGATTTGACCCCCTGGCCCAGGGCTACGGTTTGGTGGTTCAAAAGGATAGGGACGCGGCCTACGAGGCGACGAAACTGCTGGCCAACAGGGTACCATCCCATCCCGATATCCCCTGGTACCGGGAGGTGGTTTTTGTGGGCTTTGATTTAGCCGCCAGTTCCTTGAAAAACCGATTACAAGGCTACCGGGAAGCTATGGAAGAGCTGGGGCTTCGGACCATGGAACTCCTGTTGCGGGAGCGAAAGGCCGATTCTTCCGATCTTGTTCAGGGCCTGGAGACGATACGGAAAGAGCATCGGAGTCCCAAAGCGTACCTGGTTTCCACCGAAGGATTGGCCTACAAGGTCGCGGCGATTCTCTACCACCAGGGGTTCCGGATCGGCAAGGACCTCCATATCGCCCGTTTTGGTTTAGACCCGCCTTACGTGGCTACCGGCCTAATCGGCATTGAACAACCCCATCGGGCCATGGGAGCCCAAGCCACCCGGCTCCTGCTGGATCTTGTGAAGGGCGAGGAACCAAAAAAAATAGAGCTGGATCTCTCTTTTCGGCTTCCCCAGGGAAACCATGGAGCGGGATCCTTTCCAGGGCCCCTGTGGCCGAACGAATTTATCCTAGAAGGAGCAAACAATGAAGAGAAGCGAAATTAACGAAATCCAACGGTCCGCGGAAGCTTTTTTAAGGGAACACCGGTTCTATCTACCCCCCTGGGCCTTTTGGGGTCCCCGGGACTGGACGACCACGGGGTTGGAAACGGAAGAAATCCGGGAAAATTTTTTAGGGTGGGACGTGACGGATTTTGGGTCCGGCGATTTTTGGAAACGGGGGTTGTTTCTTTTTACCCTGAGAAATGGAAATCCCCGGCGAGATAAAAAGCCCTACGCTGAAAAAATAATGATCGTCCAGGAAGGGCAGGAAACACCCACCCACTTTCATCGAATAAAAATGGAAGATATTATCAACCGGGGGGGCGGTAACCTGATTTTAGAATTGCATCGGTCGGACTATCAGGAGCAACGGTCAACCCTTCCTTTGGAAGTCTCGGTGGATGGAATTCGGCGGACGGTTCAAGCCGGAGAACGGATCGTCCTGACCCCGGGAGAAAGTATCTGTCTGGAACCCTATGTCTACCATCGTTTTTGGGCCGAAGAGGGAAGGACCCTGGTGGGAGAGGTCAGTGTTATCAACGACGATAGGACGGATAACCGGTTTTTAGAACCCCTGGGCAGGTTCCCCGAAATCGAGGAGGATCAGGAGCCCCTGCACCTTTTGGTATCCGACTACGCGAAATACCTGGGGGGCGCGGTATGATTATCCACGGCACGGGGTGTTGTCTGATCGATTACCTGTACGCCCAGGTGGATTTTTCTTCCCCCGCTTTTTTAGCCGCCCGTTCCTTGCGGGAGGGTGACGGGGGATTAACCCCGGGTCGGTTAGTCTTCGCCGAGGATTTCCAGCGGTTTATAAAAAAACCCTACAACCAAGCCCTGGAAGAACTGACGGGGGGCCGGGAGCCCACGTCCTACAATTTGGGGGGTCCCTCGGTGGTAGCTTTGGCCCACGCGGCCCAATTGTTGAACGGCCAGGGGCATGGGGTGGATTTTTACGGAGTCCGGGGTACCGATTCCACCGCCCGGCTTATCGACCAAGCCCTGGCCCGGCTTCCCTTCCATGGGGTACACATGGTGGAAAAGGACGCGGCCACCGCCAGGACCGACGTCCTTTCCGATCCAACGTACGACCATGGCCATGGGGAGCGGACCTTTATCAACCTGATCGGCGCGGCGGGAAAATTCTATCCCTCCGATCTTCCGGATGATTTTTTTGACGCCGACCTGGTCGCCTTTGGGGGTACCGGTTTGGTCCCCCCCATCCACGACGCCCTGACGTCCCTCCTTAAAAAGGTACGGAGCCGGGGAGGGTGGACCATGGTAAACCTGGTCTACGATTTTAGAAGCGACCTGACCGCCCCGGGACAAAAGTGGAATTTGGGAACCCAGGATGACGCGTACCCCCATATCGATCTGTTGGTGGCCGATAGGGAAGAGGCCTTGAAGACCTCGGGACAGAGCGAGGTGGACGCCGCTATCCGGTGGTTCCTCGCCCAGGGGGTGGGGACGGTGATCGTTACCCAGGGGTCCAGAAACATCCGGATCGCCAGCCAGGGGGGCCTGTTCGCTCCCCAGGAACTACGCTCCCTACCGGTGTGCGAGGCGGTCAACCGGGAGCTGGCGGAACATCCGGAGCGGAGGGGAGATACCACCGGGTGCGGGGATAATTTTGCCGGAGGCTTGATTGCTGGACTGGTACAGCAATTGGACGCCGGCTCCCCAAGCCGGGGAAACCTGGACTTGACCGAAGCCTGCGTGTGGGCCAACGCGTCGGGGGGCTTTGCCTGCTTTACCATCGGGGGGACCTACTACGAACAACGGGCGGGGGAAAAACGGGAACGTCTTCTTCCCTACGTTCAAGCGTACCGGGAACAATTGGCCCAAGGGGGCATGGTATGAAACTCGTACAATTTGGGGCGGGAAACATTGGCCGATCCTTTGTGGGACCCCTGTTCAGCAGGGCAGGTTGGGACGTGGCGTTCGTGGACGTAAACCCCCTGATTGTGGACTTGCTGAACAGGGAACGCTTTTATACCGTGGTGATAAAACGGGAGGGCCAGGAGGACGAACTCCGCCGTATAGGGCCCGTCCGGGCTGTGGACAGCAGGGATAGTGGTACGGTAGCTCGGGAAATCGCTACGGCGGATCTGGTGGCTACCAGCGTGGGCAAAGCGGCGTTACCCAAAATTTTGCCCCCCATCGCCCAGGGCCTGGCCCTACGGCGAGCCGAAAACCCCGACCGGCCCTTGGATATCATTATCGCGGAGAACGCCCGGGGAGCCGACGCACTGTTCCGGGATACCCTGGCCGCCGCCCTTGGGCCGGACTACCCGTTGGATAGGCTTGTGGGGCTCGTGGAAACGAGCATCGGTAAAATGGTCCCCATCATGCGGCAAGCGGACCTTCAGCGGGATCCCCTGCGGATCTTCGCGGAGGAATACGAAACCCTTATCCTGGATAAAAAGGCCTTCCGGGGTCCCCTGCCGGCTATACCGGGACTCCAACCGGTGGAGCACATTCAAGCCTACGTGGACAGGAAACTGTTTATCCATAACCTGGGTCACGCCGTGGCCGCTTACGAAGGGTTCCGTACCGATAAACGGGTGGAACTTTTGGCCCAGGCGATCCTTCTTCCGGGGGTGGAAGCGGCGGTACGGAAAGCCATGAACGAGGGGGCCGACGCGCTGGCCCTGGAATACCCTGCCGCGTACAGCCGTCAGGATCTGACGGACCATATCGACGATTTGGTAGGCCGTTTTAAAAACCGGGCCCTGGGGGATACGGTACACCGGGTGGGTCGGGACCTGTTTAGAAAACTTGATAGGGAGGATCGGCTCGTGGGAGCCATGCTCCTCTGCGCGAAGCATTCCCTTCCTTTTTACGCCATCGCCTCGGCGTTTTTGGCCGCCCTGGGTTTTACGGCCCCCGACGAAACGGGCCAGCTGTTTCCCCAGGACCAGAAGTTTTTCGCCGAACTGCGAAATCGGGGCTTCCCCTGGGTTTTGGAGACCGTGGCCCGGCTTTGTAGGGATAATCCGATAGACGAACGGGTCCTGGGGGTGTTAGAATCCTACCATGGCAAATACAGTAGTATCCTTTGAAACCACCCTTGGCTCGTTCCAAATCGAATTGGATGACGAGAAGGCTCCCAATACGGCGAAAAATTTCGCGGACTACGTTCGCTCCGGTTTTTACGACGGTACGATTTTTCATCGAATTATTCCCGGTTTTGTGGTCCAGGGGGGAGGCATGCTCCCCTCGATGGAACAAAAAAAGGGAAATCCTCCCATCCGGAACGAGGGAACCAACGGGCTAAAAAATCTCCGGGGAACCCTCTCCATGGCCCGGACCAACGACCCCCATTCAGCTACCAGTCAATTTTTTATCAACCTGGTGGATAACCCGGCCCTGGACCATCGAGCACCCCTGGGTTCCCAGTGGGGGTACGCCGTCTTTGGCAAGGTCATCCAGGGGATGGATGTGGTCGATGCCATGGCCAAAGTTCCCACGGGACAGCGGGGTATGCATTCGGACGTTCCCCTCGAGGAAATCCGGGTCATCCGGGCGACCATCCTGTAAGCCGGCGGGACATGGCGGAAACGGTACCCATAGCCGAAACGATACTCCAATATTTGGACGACCGTTCGACGTTTTTTGTGTTTCCCTCCGCCGTCCCGGCGACATTTTGGGCCCACCGGGTCGCCGAAACCACGGGTAAACCCATAGCGATGGAACGGTTCATCGCTTGGGATGACTTTAAAGCCCGGGTGCTTTCCCAGCGCTTAATCGACCAGGTTCCGGCGAACCAAATATCCAGAACCCTCTTTTTGGCGGACCTTTTGCGTCAAAACGCCGAGGGGACCCAACGGGGCCAGGGGCTTTTTAAAGAACTCATTCCACCGGCCTTCGCATCCAATTACAGTCCCTTTTTAGAATCCCTGGTGAAGGCCCTCCCATCCCTGGGCTTGCTCATACCCCGCTTGGACCGGGTTTCTCCCGTCACGGACCCCTATTTTGAGGATTTACGGCTCCTTTTTGATCGATATTCGGCGTTTATGGCCCGTTTCGGGCTGTTTGAACCCGATTGGTCCTTCGCCAGCTATACGCCCTCGGATCAAACGTGGATCCTCATCTATCCTGAGTTAATAGAAGATTGGTCAGTCTATCGAAGCCTTTTAGAAAACCAGAGCAAACTCCGTATCGTTTCGGTTCCCCGGACCCTCGATTCTTCGTCGGTCGAAGCCTACCAATTTTCCTCCGCCACCGAGGAGGTCCGCTGGGTAGCCCTACGCGTAAAAACCCTTCTGGAAAGGGGAGACCTGAGTCCCCAGGACATGGTCCTTTCCGTCGCGGATTTAACTAGCTACACCGACCGCTTGGAGTTAGAATTCAGCCTCCGGGACATTCCCTTGGACTTTCGCATGGGTAAAAGTCTTTTAGACTACGGCGCCGGAAGGATTTTTAGCTCCTTTCAAGCCTGTTCCACTTCCTACTGGTCCTACCAGGCCCTCAAGGATCTGCTGTTAGACCACGCGTACCCGTGGAAACATCAAAACGAAATACGGGGGCTGATGAATTTTGGGTTAACCTTCCGTTGTGTATCCGGTTTTCCCGAAAACGGAACGGTGGCGGACGTGTGGGAAAGGACCTTTGAACGGGTTTCTGATAATTTGGAAGAACTCTATTTTCCCCTTTCCTCAATTAAGTGGTTTTATACCAAGCTAAAACGGGACATCTTGGGGATCGTAAACGCCAGAAACTTTGAGGACCTCCGAACAAAACTCCTCTATTTCAAAAGCGATTACTTTGACCTTTCCCAGCTATCTGAGGATTCGGAAAAAATATGGACCCGTTCGATGGAGGAATTGGCCGGCCTGGACGAAACGGCCCAACGGTTTCCCGATCTGTCCGTGCCCAATCCCTTTGGCCTCTTTCTGACCCACCTTCGGTCTGTCACCTACGTGTATCAAACCAGCCGCCTGGGGGTCCCGGTGTACAACTACCGGGTCTCTGCGGGGATATCCCCCCGGTTTCATTTTTTGCTCAACATGAGCCAAGACGACGGGACGGTCAAGGTTTTTGGTTCCTCCTTTTTACGGGAGGATAGGAAGCTTCTCCTGGGATTAGCGGATACGGACCTTTCGGAGGACTTTTTCTTTGCCTACGGAGCTTCGGGGGATCGTGCTATTTTTACCGTTCCGGATAAAAATTTTTCCGGTTCCGTGGTGCCCCACCGGCTTCTGTTAACGGAGCCTTTTCCTCCCCCCCGCAAAGCCACCGATATCCTGCCCCTTCCCGATCCTCTGGAACAGGAATATCACCTGGTTCTGGGTCCGTCTGACGAGAAGCCATCGACGGCCCCCAGTTCTATCCAACGAAGGGGATGGGAAGCGGCCACCACCCTGTTAGCGGTACCCCAACCCATGGATCTTCGCACCGGAGTATTAAAAAACGCGGACCTTATCGGGGCTTTAAAAACCAGACTCCTTTTAAAAGAAAGGTCTTTCCGCATCACCCCCACGGACCTAAACCTCTTTCAAACCTGTCCCTTCTCGTGGCTCCTTAGCCAGGGACTTAAAATCAAGGAAAAACAAACGGTCATCGAAACCATCAACCAAAAGGAGCTGGGCATCCTGTACCACGCTATTTTGGAAGCCCTGTTTAACCGCATCAAAAAAGAAGATACCCGCTTCTTGGGGGATAGGGTGGACCGCTACGAGGCGCTGTTGGATGAGGAAATCGACGGAGCCCTGAAAAGGGCGGAAAAGTCCGAGGGGGCGTTTCAAGAATCGGTGTACGGGATGTTAAAAGGCCGGATCCGATCCACGCTTAGGGATTTTTTA
>CAYRLW010000072.1:0-2371 GCA_964425215.1 uncultured Treponema sp. | reverse complement strand
ATCGGTGTACGGGATGTTAAAAGGCCGGATCCGATCCACGCTTAGGGATTTTTTAAGGAATGAACAGTCCCTTTTGGATCAATGTGGGATCCTTTCTGCCGAAATGCCCCTATCGTACCCCTATACCATAGGAAACTTTTCTCTTACCCTGGAAGGCCGGGCCGATATTGCCCTTTTAGATAGCCAGGATAGGATTGTCCTCATCGATTACAAAACCCAAAGAACCCCCAGATCCCGGGAACTGATTCCGGATGAAAATCTTTTGACGCAAAATTTACAAATGGCCGCGTACATCAAAATGATCGAAGCGGAAACCAATAAATCGGTAGGAACCGCTGTTTTTTATTCCCTGGAAAACCGGAAGCCCCACGTGGTCGTCGGAAATAGGGAAAAATCAAAAAGTAATTCTCCCCTTCCCGTGAGCCGCGAGGATTATCAAAACGCCGTAGCTCAGGTGGATGATGTGGTAGCGAAAATCATAGAAAGTCTTGACCGGGGCGCGTTCCCCATTCTGCCCGTACAAAAGCGGTCCCTCTGCGCCCAGTGTACCGTCGCGGAGATCTGCCGTATCCCCTTTAGCGGTGGAGATCGGAAATGACCGAACCTAAAGAACTGGACGATTACCAAAAAACAGCCCGGGATACGGACGAAAACGTGGTGGTCTCCGCAGGGGCTGGTTCGGGAAAAACCACGGTCCTGGCGGAGCGGTACCTCCGCCTGGTGATGGAACGCCATCTTTCGGTGGACCAGATCCTCACCCTAACCTTTACCCGAAAGGCCGCCTCGGAAATGTTCAGCCGAATCTACCAGCGGCTTTCCGCCATCGACGATGTGGGGGTTCAACAGCAGGTCCGCCGCTTTGACCGGGCCCGCATATCCACCATTGACGCTTTTTGTTCCACCATCGCCCGGGGGGCCTGCGACCGCTACGGGGTTGGCGCCAACTTTTCCATGAACGATAGCCAACTGCGCCGGGCCGCCGAAGAAACGGCCATCGCGGCGCTGATGGAACACCGGCACGACGACGCTATCGCTTGGCTCGTCTCTTCCCGGAATTTTGAAACCGTGGTCAATGACTTTTTTGTCGATTTGGCAATCCATCATATCAGTATCGTTCATCCCCCGGCCTACGCCGTCCAAGGGGAAAATCAAATCGCGTTTTTAAAAAACGAAACAGCCCAGCTTACCGACAAAATTAATGGCATTATCCAGGATATCCTGGCTCTGGACACAGGGGGCTCCAAAAGCGAAACCCCCGATACAATTAAAAGGGTCCTAAGGGCTTTGTATCCCCTGGAGTTTTCCAAAGATCTGGACAATGAAGATCCTTACCATGAATTGGAACGGAAAGCCGAAACCATCGCGTCCGGTACCTCTTTTAAAAATATCGGGTCCAACGTGAAGGACCCCGTTTTAGTCCTCCTTAGGGAACCGGTAAAAGAGCTCAAAGATTCGGCAAAAAAAATTATCCAAGTTTCGCAAAACCTTCGGTTCGGCGACCGCATCAAGGCCCTGGGAGTCGTTTTAGACCGTTTTGCCCAGCTTTTTTTGGCACGGAAGCGGCAGGAGGGGATCCTTTCTTTTCAGGATACCGCGGAAATGGCGGTGGATATTTTAAAAAATGATCATACGATACGGAATTATTATAAAAACCAAATCAAAGCCATCATGATCGACGAGTTTCAAGACAACAATAGCCTCCAGCGGGAATTGTTGTACCTCCTTTCCGAAAAAGACACGGTTTGCTGTACCGATATTCCTACCATAGCGGATCTAGCGCCGGACAAATTGTTTTTCGTGGGGGACGAAAAACAATCCATCTATCGGTTCCGGGGAGCGGACGTATCGGTGTTCCGAAACCTTTCCAAGGATTTGCATCGTCATATCAACCTGCCGACCAATTACCGATCCGATCCTCCTTTGATTGACTTTTTTAATGCCCTGTTCCCTGGGGTGTTCACGAATCCCACGGAGTCCTACGAGGCGGATTTTTCTGTCATCGCAATCCCTGACCACCGGAGGTTCCCGGACCAGGAACTAAAGGATGGCCGGAAACATACGGACAATCAGGTTCAGGAAGAACCGGACCAAAACGCCGTTCTGGGCCAGCTCGTGCTTTCGGAAAACCGGGCTCCGGTGGAGGTTTCCATCTATTGTACCGCCAGCGATGGTGAGGATGGGGAGGCGGACGAAGCCGATGGGGGTTCCGGAAACCAGGAGGCCGAGGATACCGAAACGATTACCCTGGTATCTCCCGTGGAACGGGAAGCCTTAGCGGTAGCCCACCGTATCGTCGAAGGGATTCGGCGATGCGAATTTTCTTTAGGTGACGTGGCCCTGCTCTTTAGGACCACCACGCATCAGAACGTTT
>CAYRLW010000071.1:0-10962 GCA_964425215.1 uncultured Treponema sp. | reverse complement strand
TTAGGGGCCCTGAAGAGCCCGCCAGGGCAGTACCGAGGAACCTGCTAGGGGACCTACCTTACTCTAAAACCTCTAAAATGATGCTTTTTCAAAACTCAGGGAGTTTTGCAAAAGCTACCTTAGATGTACATGCAGTATTTCTACTTTTCTTTATCATATATATATTTATTTAAAAATTGTAAAAATACTGCAAGAGCCTCTTTCAAAAGTAACAGGCTTTTGAAAGAGGCTCAAATGATAGTTTTTTTTGGAAGATTTAGCAACTACTATATATAGTCAGAACTTTCTCGCGGGTGAAAAAAATCCCACCTCCGCTGTTTACCCTTCCCCTCCTCGACGAAGGCCCAAAAATTCGCTATGGTTATAGGGAAAAGGGGGTACCGCATGCAAATTATCATGCGTTTATTAGGGGCTCTTACCACCATATATACGATTTTGGTGTTTCTTCGAATCCTTTTAACTTGGTTCGAGGGCAATGACCTGGGTCAACCGTATAGGGTGATTTCCCAGATGACCGACCCCTATTTGAACTGGTTCCGCCGTTTTAAAAGTTTCCAAACCGAGGGGATGGACTTTTCTCCCCTTATAGCCCTGGCGGTGCTGGCGCTGACCAATAATATTTTCTTGACCCTGGGTAACTACGGTCGTATAACGGTGGGCATTATACTTTCCCTGGCCCTTTCAAGCCTCTGGTCGGCTGTGGCCTTTATCCTTGTCTTTTTTATTATTGTCCTGGCGGTCCGGCTTATCGCGTACATTGTGGGAGCTAATTCGGTCAGCCCCCTGTGGAGGATCCTGGACGTGCTGGGTAAACCGGTATTGTACCGGATCAACCGGATCATCTACCGGGATCGAATCGTAACGTTCCAAACGGGGCTCTTTACGGCTATCCTGGTTTTACTGGGGCTTCGCATCCTGGGCGGACTGGTTATTGGTCTTCTCTCGGGACTTCTTACCCAGCTTCCCTTTTAAAAAACTCCGTGTTTCTCCGGGAACTTTCCATTCCGGTTGATCATGTCAGGGGCGCAGGGCCTTCCACGGTCCGGGCTCTGGCCAAGGGGGGGATTACCCAGGTGGGGCATCTTCTATCCTACTATCCCCGGTCTTGGGAAGATCGAAGCCGCTACGTTCCCCTCAGGGATTTTGCCCGATACCCCGCGGTTTGTACCACCGTAACCATCCTGGCCCATACGTGGTTTGGCGCCGGAACCATGCGAACCCTCAAGGTGTACGTGGAAGACGAAACGGAACGAGCCGCTCTTATCTGTTTTAACCGCCCTTTTCTAGAGAAACAACTACCCGTAGGAGAACGGTTCCGCCTTTGGGGGCGGTTTTATTTTAAATACGGAGAAATTCAGTCCACGGCCTTCGAGGTAGAGGCTCTTCAGGGGGAATCGGAAGGAGAATTGAAAACGGGAAATCCCAGTCGGTCGTTCACCTCGACCTTTGGGGCCCTGCTTCCCGTGTATCCCCTTACGGGGGGGCTTACCCAGGGGGTACTGCGGCGCTTGATCAAGCAGGCCCTGCTTCAGTACGCGGCCCCTTTGGAGGATGAGCTTCCGGAGCCTATTCGAAGGTCCCAGTCCCTGCTGTCCAAAGCCCAGGCCATTCGGGCCATCCATTTTCCATCGGACCAAACGGAGCTGGATAAAGCCCGGGAAACCCTGATCTTTGAGGAACTGTTTTATTTGGAAGTTTTGGTGGCCCTCCGTTCCCTGGGCCGGCGAAAAAGCCGGAGGAAAGGGTTCCCTGGGGAAGCCTCCCCATCGGCGGGCCAGCTTACGCCGCTACAACAACGGTTCGCCGAACGGCTCCCATTCCGCCTTACGGAGGGCCAAAAAAGCGCCATAGGGGATATCAATAAGGCTATGGCGGGGGATCTTCCCATGGCCCGGCTTTTACAGGGGGATGTGGGATCCGGTAAAACCCTGGTGGCCTTTTTCGCCGCCCTGCGGGCCCTGGAACTGGGGGGTCAAACAGCGATTTTGGCCCCCACGGAACTGCTGGCCCGCCAACACGCGGAAAACGCCGCTCGGCTTTTGGAACCCCTGGGGATCCGTCCCGCGTTTTTAACCGGCAATATCAAGGCTTCGGGCCGGGGTCAGCTTCTGCGGGCCCTCGCTCAGGGGGACGTGGATCTGGTGGTGGGTACCCACGCCCTCTTTTCTTCCGACGTGGCGTACCGAAACCTTCGCCTGGTGGTCATCGACGAACAGCACCGTTTTGGGGTGGTTCAGCGGTCCGCTATTATGGCCAAGGGGGATTTGCCGGACCTTTTGATGATGAGCGCCACCCCCATTCCCCGAACCTTGGCGCTGACCGTTTTTGGGGATTTGGACGTCTCCGTGATCCGCGATATGCCCGAGGGCAGAAAGCCCGTGATTACCCACCTGGCAAAGCAATCCAACGAGGAAAAGGTATACGATTTTGTTCGGCGCCAGCTGGAAAAGGGCCGCCAGGCCTACTTCGTGTACCCCCTTATCGAAGGGGGGGACGACCAGGGAACGGGGGAAACCACCCTTAAAGACGCCCAATCCATGGCCCATCGCTTGGCCACGGAATTGTTTCCAACTTTTCCCGTAGCGCTCATTCATTCAAAATTGGAAGAGGAAGAAAAGAAATCCGCTATGGAAGCCTTCCGTACCGGCGTTGTCCGAATTTTGGTAGCCACGACCGTGGTGGAAGTGGGGGTAGACGTTCCCAACGCTACCTGCATGGTGGTGGAACACGCTGAACGGTTTGGTCTTTCGGCCCTCCACCAGCTTCGGGGCCGCGTAGGCCGGGGCAAGGACCAGGCGTACTGTTTCCTCGTCTATTCGGACCAGTTAACCGAGGACGGAAAGGCCCGTTTAAAGGTGATGCTGGAAAGTCACGACGGCTTCGTCATCGCCGAGGAGGACCTAAAAATTCGAGGCCCCGGCAGAATTGCGGGGATTGAACAATCGGGCTACCTGGGCCTGGGGATTTCCGACCCCCTGCGGGATGTGGACCAGTTGGTACGGGCCCGCACGGAGGCCTTTGCTATTTTGGAAAAGGACCCGGAGCTGGGGGAACCGGAACATCGGGTAATCGCCCAGGTGTTAGAACGGGCGCCCCCCTTTGCCCAAGTTGGTTTATAACCAGGGGGTATCACCAAGCAGGCATATATGCCTACCTGGTTTTTGTAGGACCGGTACGTTAAAAAAAGAATCCCGTACTATCGGCCCCATCAGAAGTCTAGCGTTTTTGACAGATAGAAACAAAATAACGGTGGAACCGATAGTCCTCCGTCAATTCGGGATGGAAGGTGGTGGCCACCATGGTTCCCTGTTGGCACGCCACGATCCCCTGAGCATGACGGGCCAACACCCGCACACCCGGTCCCACCTGGGTAATCACCGGAGCCCGGATAAACACCATGGGGAAGGGTCCCCCTTCAAGACCTTCGATGGGTTCGGCCGTTTCAAAACTATCCAGTTGGCTCCCATAGGCGTTTCGAACCACGCGGATATCCATAACCGCCAGGTGGGATCGATGGTCGTTATCCAAATTCGCCGCTAACAGGATGGCCCCCATACAGGTACCCCACACGGGAAGCCCGGACTTAATACGGTCCACCAGGGCTTGCCGGAGGGCCATACCCCGCCGGTCGGTGTTCAGGATAGTCCCCACAGCGGTACTCTCCCCTCCCGGAATAATAAGGCCCGAAAGGCCCTCCAGATCCTCCGCCCAGAGCACCCGTCGAGTCTGGACACCCTGGACGCGGCCCAGGGCTTTAAGATGCTCCGTTATATCCCCCTGGAGGGCTAACACGCCGATAACAGTACGGGAGCCCGTAAGAGTGTCCATTACCAACCACGCTCCGCCAGCCGTTGTTCCGGGGCCAGTTCCCGCAGATCCAGGCTTTCCATGGCTGTCCCTAATCCGCTGGAAACTTCCGCTAAAACCTTGGGGTCCTGCCAGTACGTCACCGCCTTCACGATAGCCTGGGCCCGCTTAGCCGGATCGGAGGACTTAAATATCCCCGAACCGACAAACACCCCATCGGCCCCTAGGGCCATCATCAAGGCCGCGTCCGCCGGGGTCGCCACACCGCCGGCGGCGAAATTGACCACCGGCAATTTTCCGTGTTCGGCCACATAGCAGACCAAGTCGTAGGGGGCCCCCAGCTCCTTAGCGGCGGTCATCAGCTCTTCCCGGGGCATGGCGGTGAGCTTTTTAATCCCCCCGTTCACGGTCCGCAGGTGCCGAACCGCCTCTACCACGTTCCCGGTCCCCGCTTCACCCTTGGTTCGGATCATGGCGGCCCCTTCGCCTATTCGCCGAAGCGCTTCCCCCAAATCCCGGGCTCCGCAGACAAAGGGAATACGGAAATTTTTCTTATTAATATGATACGACTCGTCCGCGGGGGTCAGGACTTCGCTTTCGTCTATATAATCGATCCCCAGGGCTTCGAGGATCTGGGCTTCCACAAAGTGTCCGATTCGAACTTTTGCCATCACGGGAATGCTCACCGCGGCTTTAATCTCTTTGATCATCGCGGGATCGCTCATCCGGGCTACCCCACCCTGCTTGCGGATATCCGATGGGACCCGTTCCAGGGCCATAACCGCCACGGCTCCCGCGGCTTCGGCGATCTTTGCCTGTTCCACGTTAACCACGTCCATAATCACGCCGCCTACCAACATCCGGGCTAAATCCCTATTAATCGCGAAACGGTCTTCCATAGTTTTACTCCTTCCAGTACACTATACCCAGTAGAAACTCTTTAATCAATACAGTTGCAATACAGTTTATGCGTATCCATAGGATTACCCTCAGTGAGGATTCAGACAGCCCCCTATATCTCAAACTCGCCGACGCCCTTCGCCGGTCCATCCTTTTAAAGGAAGCCGTCTCGGGAGAACGACTCCCTTCTATCCGCCGCCTTTCGGACACCCTGAACGTAAACCCCGCTACGGTCGTGGCGGCGTACCGAATTCTTGAACGGGAAGGCTGGGTTGCCGCCCGGGCGGGAAGCGGAGTGTACGTGGCCGATCGGCCGGGGAACGGTGTGGATTCTTTAGACAGCGCCATCGAAGAGCTGGGGGCGTCTACCCTGCTCGATCTAGAGCGGGGCCGAATACGACTTCCGGCTGGGGGGATCAACATGGCCGCGGGAACCCCCTCGCCTCGTCTTTTTCCCGTCAGCGAATTCCGTTCCCTAATGGACGAGGTCCTGGAACGGGATGGAGGCTGGGCTTTTGACTACCAGGAAAGTTCAGGTTGGGCTCCCTTTCGGGAGGCCCTGCGGGACTACGCCGAAACGGCTTTGGGAATTCGGGTGTCCATCCATGATATCCAGGTGATTTCAGGGGCCCAGCAGGGCATTGATCTCAGCGCGAAGGCGCTGTTGCGGAACGGCGACCGGGTGATCGTGGAACGGCCTACCTACCGGGGTGCCCTTTCGGTCTTTTGGTCCCGGGGCTCCGATACGGTTTGCGTTGACCTGACGTCCCAAGGCATGGATATGCAGGAGCTGGAAACACGTATTCAGGTTCATGCACCCCGGCTCGTGTATATTATCTCTCGATATCAAAACCCCACGACCTACAGCTGGAGCGCCGGGGCTTTGGAAAAACTCCTGGATTTAGCGGAAAAATACAATTTTTATATTTTAGAGGATGATCTTCTCTCGGATCTGTATTACGGTTCGGCCCCGGAACCTTCGTGCCTTAAGGCGATGGACCGGCGGGAACGGGTGATCTATATCCGAAGTTTTTCCAAGGTCCTAATGCCCGGGCTTCGCTTGGGGATGCTCCTCGTCCCCAGCCCCCTCCGATCAGCCTTCGAAGCGGCCAAGCGGGCCACCGATATAGCCACCGACGGCTTTATCCAACGGGCGGTGGAACTGTACCTCCGCCGGGGATATCACATCCCCCGGCTTCAATTTTTAAGGGATTACTACGGGGCGATATACCGATCGGTGACCCGGGAAATCGATACACATCTCGTTCCCCTGGGTCTTCGTTACCTGCCCCCGGAGGGAGGACTGCACCTTTGGCTTTCCCTGCCCGACCATCTTACGGGAAGCCAGGTCCACTCGGCGGCCCTGGAAGCGGGCTTGGCGCTTATCCCCGAAGCGGTGTACGGTAACGCCGAGAGCGCCTCCGCCGAAAGAAGGCCCGACAACCATATACGGCTCAGTATCGCTACCCTGGAAAAGGACGACGGACGAGAAGGCATAGAAATTCTGCGGAGGGTCATAGGGACCTTGAAAGGGCACAAAGCCCTTGATGAATGAGGGCATCCATTCCACCATACAAAAAGGAGGTTCGCCATGAATACATCGGTTTCAGCCCAGGTTCCCAAGCGAAGGTTTAAAAATCAGGATGAATTATCCATCCTGGGGTTTGGGGGAATCGTGGTCTGTTCGGTTTCCCAAAAGGAAGCGGATTCCTACGTTTCCGAAGCCATCGATTGGGGAATTAACTATTTCGACGTGGCGCCCAGTTATTTTGACGGGGAAGCGGAGATAAAGTTGGGAAACGCTCTCCGCCCCTACCGAGACCGGGTATTTTTAGCCTGCAAAACCGGGAAGCGGGACGCCGAGGGAGCTCAAAAGGAACTGGAAACCTCTTTGCAGAGGGCCCACACTGATCACTTTGACTTATACCAATTCCACGCCGTCACAACCCTGGAAGAGGCGGAACAGATTCTGGGCCCCCATGGGGCCGCGGAAACCTTTTTACGGGCAAAGGACCAGGGACTGGTTCGATACGTGGGCTTTTCCGCCCATTCGGTGGAAGCGGCCCTGGCGCTTTTGGACCGATTCCCCGCGGATTCGGTTCTCTTTCCCCTCAACTTCGTTTCCGTTCAAAGGGGAAACTTTGGGCTTCAGATTATAGAACGGGCTAAACAAAAGGGGGCGGCCCGGTTAGCCCTAAAAGCTATGGCCTATTCTCCCTGGGGAGAACAGGAGCACCACACCTACCCCAAGGCGTGGTACAAGCCCATAGAGGATTCGGACCTTCAGCAAAGGGCCCTACGGTACACCCTGGGGTTGGACATCACCGCCGCCATCCCCCCGGGACACTACGAACTGTACCGCCGGGCCTTGGATGTGGCGGTACAGTTTAAAAAGCTTTCCAGCGGAGAACTGGCGGAGCTTCAAAAGGCCGCGGAAGGTGTTACACCCCTTTTTAAGCTGTCATGAGCTTTTTTCAAAATTCTGTCTGTAAACAATTAGTATAAGGAGCGTATCGAATGGCCGTGACAATTCCAGAAACCTACCGCCCCCTGTTGGATTTAAAGAGAACCGAACAGGCGATAAAGTTGGTAAAAGATTTTTTTGAACGAAACCTGTCCGCCGAATTGCGGCTTTCCCGGGTTACATCTCCCCTTTTTGTGCCCCGAGGATCGGGGATTAACGACGACCTGAACGGTATTGAACGACCAGTCCGTTTTCCCGTGCGTAATCTGGGAGAAAAGGAGATGGAGGTGGTCCAATCGCTGGCCAAATGGAAACGGATGGCCCTGGCGGACTACGGATACCCCGCGGGAACGGGACTCTACACGGACATGAACGCCCTTAGGCCCGATGACGATATCGACCCCATCCATTCGATCTACGTGGATCAGTGGGATTGGGAATTGGTCATGCGGGATGGGGAACGGAACAGGGCCTTCCTGACCCAGGTGGTTCGCCGAATCTACGAGGTCCTAAAGCGGACCGAATTCGTGGTGTACGAGCACTACGACGCCATAGGTCCCGTTTTGCCGGAGAATATCACCTTTATTCATACGGAAGAAGCCCTTAATCGGTACCCAACCCTTAGCCCCGCAGAACGGGAACGGGAACTTGCCCGGGAATACGGAGCCATCTTTTTAATGGGTATCGGGGGACCCTTACGGGATGGCAAAATTCACGGGGGGCGGGCACCGGACTACGACGACTGGACCACCGTGGCAGAAGATGGTACGGCGGGGCTTAACGGGGATATCATCGTTTGGGACCCGGTACGCCAGGATTCATTGGAGCTGTCATCCATGGGAATCCGGGTTGACCAAGAAAGCCTATTGCGGCAATTGCGAATAACCAAAACCGAGGAACGGCAAAACCTCTTTTGGCATAGAAGGCTTCTAGCGGGGGAGTTTCCCCAAACCATCGGTGGCGGAATCGGTCAATCCCGGTTGTGTATGTTTTTCCTACGAAAAGCCCACATTGGGGAAGTACAGGCTTCCGTGTGGCCCGACACGGTGTTGACCCTCTGTAAGGAACGGGGCATCCCGCTTATGTAGGATCAGGAGTCCACCCGGGGGGCTTCTCTGATTTTTCCCGGGCGGACCATGGCAGAGCCCTGCCGGGCGGCAAGGCCGGGCGAAAGACGGGCGCCCCAGCAGGGCGCGCTAAAGGAAAGGGACCTCCGCGGAATCAGCGGAGGTCCCCATATAATAAAGGGATACCCAAAGGCGAAAACCTTCGGGTATCCCTTTAAAAACCAAACCTTTACGCTACGTAGTGTTCCAGATACTGCCTGCGGGACGGATGCTGAAGCCGTTTAAGGGCCTTTTTTTCTATCTGGCGAATCCGTTCTTTGGTCAGGTTAAACCGATCGCCGATTTCTTTCAGGGACATCGGAGCGCCACCGGAAAGACCAAAACGATACCGGATAATTTCGGCTTCCTTGTCGGTCAGGGTTTTAAGAACCATATCGATATCGTCCCTGAGGGCCGATTCGATGGCCAAATCGTCGGGGGCCTTGTAGGTTTCGTCCTCGATAAAGTCCCCTAAACTGGAAGAATCCTTATCCGTGTATACGGGGCTTTCCAAGGAAACCAACTCCCGGCTAATATTGATAAGGTCGGAAACCAAGGTAACATCCATATCCAGAAGCCGGGCAATTTCGGTAATCTCGGCCTCGTTGGAAGTTCCGCCCTGGACCATTTTCCGGGCCTTTTCTATTTGCACCAGCTCGTTGGCCCGATTAAGGGGAAGCCGGATCATTCTGGATTTTTCGCAAATAGCCTTTAGAATAGCCTGGCGGATCCACCAAACGGCGTAGGATATGAAGTGGTAACCCTTGTCCACGTCGTAGCGCTCAATAGCGTTCAGCAAACCAATATTTCCTTCGCTAATAAGGTCAGCCAAGGATAGCCCCTGGTTCTGATATTTTTTTGCCACGTTAACCACAAAGCGCAGGTTAGCGTTGGCCAATTTTTCTCGGGCCTTGGCATCTCCCTGGGCGGCGGCCCGGGCTATGGTATCCTCTTCTTCCCTGGTTAAAAGGGGAATGCGGTTGATCTCTTTAAGATACATGGAAAGGACGTTTTCGTCCGTATTAGAATCCCGGGTGGGTCGTGATCGTTTCGTCGTTTTAACTACAGCCATTTTCAGCACCTCCTCAGTAGGTGCTTTATATATAGCATATTCCATGCCAAGCCGTGGTATTTGTCATGACAATACATAGAGACCGACGAGAGCCTTCGTCTAATTTTATTATTTATTATAATATATAGACATATAATTTGAAGAGGTATTCAATGTATAAAACGAAAGAACAGTGAAAAACTGTTTTAAAGGTCTAAAATCCCCCATTTAAAAATAAGACCGCAAAATATGTATCCAAATGATACAGTTTTCAAAATACGGTGGAAGATCGGGTCAAAGAGACCCAGATTCCTGTTCAACACAGGAGGATAGACGACCGCAACAGAGCCTCCACGGAAGCCCCGAACCGCAGGAACAGGGATCATCGGGCCCTAGTCGAGCTTTTGTTACCCGACCTCGCCTAAAATTGCCGTACAAAGGCTCCCGGCCTTCATCTAAAGCGTCTTCAACGTAAAGGTACGGAAAGTCCACCCGGGCCCGTTTAAAAATGGCCAGCTTTTCCGCGGTGGTCATCGTAGTCAGAAGTCCCGAACACCGGATCGTTTTCCACGCGTCGGCGATAAGTTCGTACACCACGTCCCGTTCGGCCCGGGAGCCAAACCTTCCTCGTTTTTTTTTGCTGAGGTAACGGGAAACTTGGATGGATTGGAAGGCGAAATAATCGTCCGCTTCCGGTTCTTGACAACGGCGCATGCCGTATTCGTTCACCCAGCGATCAAATTCCCACAGAATGGGCCCATGACGGATCAACTTTCTAGCGTTTACCCAGCTTTTTACCGCCAAGGAACCCTGTCCAAGGCGATGGAGGGCAAAGCCCATAAAATAGAGCATGCGGCCTAATTCCTGCCGTTGGTTCACGGGACATTGGGCAATGGCTTTTTGAAAATTTTGTATGGCCTTTTGGGGATTATGTCGGGATAAATTACGCAAACCCTGACGAAATTCGAGGGACCAAATCCGCATGAACACTACTCCTTAGGGGTTCTTTCAAAAGCCCGTTACTTTTGAAAGGAAATCCTTACATGTCTTGTTTTAAAATAGCAATAGGGTCCTTAAAAGGCAAGAAATTATACGCAGTGGATGGGCTACGGGCTCCGGTCCGCCCTCCGACGATACGGGGTCGTGGGCGATGGCAAGGGGCGATAACTGGGACATTCGTAAGGAGGTGATGGCGGAGAAATTCGAAAAGAGGTAGAGGTTTTTTCAAAAGTAACAGACTTTTGAAAGAACCTCAAAAGAACGTATTTTTTTGTTGACCCCCACCCCCCTTTTTCCGTATATTTTTATTGTTCGATATAATTATCAACATATTATTATAGGTAGATCAGGAGGAAGATATGAAGGTAAAACCCTTGGCCGATCGCGTTATGGTCAAGCTAGAGAAAACTGAGGCGAAAACCGCCGGTGGTATTATTATCCCCGATACGGCTCAGGAAAAGACCCAAAATGGTGTGGTCGTGGAAATCGGCGATGACAAAGACGTGATTAAAGTAAGCGTGGGTCAGAAGGTTATGTACGATAAATACGCCGGAACCCAGGTTAAAATTGATGGGGTTGAACACCTGATTCTTAAAATGTCCGATATTATCGCGGTCATCGAGTAGACCTATAAT
>CAYRLW010000070.1:0-11566 GCA_964425215.1 uncultured Treponema sp. | reverse complement strand
TCCGAGCGGAAGGTATTGATGCGCGGCCATTCGGCCGCGCGGCGGTATGCGGACTCCGTCCGCGTTCCGAGCGGAAGGTATTGATGCGTGGCCATTCGGCCGCGTGGCGGTATGCGGACTACGTCCGCGTTCCGAGCGGAAGGTATTGATGCGCGGCCATTCGGCCGCGCGGCGGAATCCAGTATCGTCCACTAAACAACTTTTTTTTTGTGCGGTCCGAACCTTCACACGGTAGAAGTCACTGAGGACGCCGGGCGTCCGGTTCAAATGCGGACTCCGTCCGCGTTCCGAGCGGAAGGTATTGATGCGCGGCCATTCGGCCGCGCGGCGGTATGCGGACTACGTCCGCGAAGGTCTGGCCATGATCACCAATCCTCGACAGATGGGGATATATTCTGATTTTCTGGGTTAGCCTTTCTTTTGGGGGCGATCACAAGCTCGAGATCGAGGGCCGAGATCGTCTTTGGAAGGAGCCCGACCAGCTTCCCCACCCCATTCTGGCTTAAGCCATGGGCCTTGCGGACGTTCCGTAAAGCCTGGGAAAGTTGGCCGGGCGTAGAAATAAGGTACTTCACGGAACACCTCCTCTTAGTTGATTTTATACCCATTAAGGTATATCTGAAAACAATACCCTATCGGGGATATGTCAAAAATATACCCTAAAAGGTATGGGCTTCATTATAATATTGATGCAACGACAAGCCTCAGTGACGGCGCGGATCACGATATATTGGGGAAGCAATGGTTTCGATAAAAATACGGCCAGAGAGTTCAAACCCGTTCCCCATTCATTCTTCCTCTTCGGCTCCCGTCAAACTAAGAAAAAGAACGAAACAAAGCGGGCTTGGCAAAGGCAAAATTATTCCTATAATAGTCAACTATGTCTTTTTTACAATCATTGAAAGAGTTAGCCCTACCGGAGCCGGGGAGTACCGTGGCGGTGGCCATGTCCGGGGGGGTAGATTCTTCATTAGTAGCCATGCTGATGGCTGAACGGGATTGCCGGGTTGTGGGTGTGACCATGAGGGTCTACGATGGGTCGATCCAGTTTCCCGAAGGAACGGGTAATGGGTGTTACGGTCCCGATGAGGGGGAAGACGAGGCCGTTTGCCGTCGGCTGTGCGACCGTATTGGAGCGGAATATCGGGTTATCGATCTATCTAAACCCTACAAAAAAAAGGTTTTAGACTATTTTCGCGTGGAATATCGACAAGGGCGAACCCCTAATCCCTGCTTGATCTGTAATCCCCTTATCAAGTTTGGTCTATTGCCCCAAGCCCTGCGGGATCTGGGCGTTTCTTTTGACTATTTCGTTACGGGCCACTACGCCCGCTTGATGGCTATTCCGGATGACGAGATAAAGGGAGTGTACCTGGCTCCAGCGAGGGATCCCCTGAAGGATCAGAGTTATTTTTTACAGCGCCTAAGCCAGGATATTTTACGGATAACCCGGTTCCCCCTGGGGGGATTGCGGAAGGATGAGGTGCGGCTCCTGGCCCGGTCAAAGGGCCTTGAGGTGGCGGAAAAAAAGGATAGTCAGGACTTTGTGGCCCGGGAGGATTACGAGGTTCTATTCGACCCCCAAGCCTTGGAATCGGGGGAGATTGTGGATCTTCAGGGTCGGGTTTTAGGGAAACACCGGGGCATCGTCCGGTACACCATCGGTCAGCGCCGGGGTGTGGGCGTCAGTACCGGGACCGAAGCCCTCTACGTGGTATCCCTGGATGCTTCCAGGAACCGGGTCGTGGTGGGCCACGAGCCGGAGCTGTTCGCCCCGGCCCTACGGGCAAACCAAGCGGTGTGGGCGCCCCGTTTTGGGGACAAACCCTTCCGGGCCCTAACAAAAATCCGGCTTGCGTCCAAGCCTGCTTGGGCGACGGTGACCCCCGCTACGGACGGGACGGTCCGTGTGGATTTTGATCTTCCCCAACGGGCCATCGCCCCGGGGCAATCAGTGGCTTTTTACGTTCCCCTGAACGAAACTCCAGAATCCGTTCCTTCGACCAATCCCCAGGGAACCGGAGCCCCTCCCGTTACAGGTCCGGTGGGGCATCGGGTTCCGGAGGATACCATTTTAGCGGGGGGCGCGATCATCGAAACGGCCTTTCGAATCTAGAAACCTATCTATTTTCCCAGGGCGATGGCTCCAGAACATCCTTATCGATTTCTATGAATAGTTGCCGCTGGTAACCCCGTTCGGGGTACAAACTGTTACGGGTATTCAAATAGGCTAAATTGGTGGAGGGAGAACGGACCATGGTTACCGGGTTGCGGGTTATCTGATCCCAAGTCCGGGCCGATTCGGCGTAGAGGGCCAGGGCTTGGGACCGCAGGGCCACGGCCCCCGTCCGGTCCGCGATCTCTTCCAACGTGACGGCCAAATTGTTCTCCGTACGCATAAGCCGTTCGGCCAAATCCATGTGTTCCGGCTTATCGTTGGGTAAGAGGAGGGGAATTCTATTTTTATCCAGGGTAAGCAGGTCCAACAAACGGGTGTAATAGCCCTTGGCCACCTGAAAATCCTGGTTTAAATAGGCCGTATTTCCCAGGGCAAAGAGAAGCCGACGGTTTTGAGGATAGTCCGAAATGATGGAAAAGAAATTTTCCATGGCGCCCTTCCAGTCCTGAAGGTTGTACAGAACCGCGCCGGTTCGATACTTAATTTCCGGCGGAGCCCATCCGTTGGCTATTGATTGCCGATAGTAAGCCAGGGCTCCCTGGACATCCCCGGCGGTAAAGAAGCGCAGGTCCCCCATATCAGCGTACAGGCGGCCGAACTCGTCCTTTTTCTCCAGTAATTTCCGCTTCAGGGCGTCTTCGTACAGGGCGATGCCCCGCTGAAACTGCTGTTGGGCCTGAAGATCTTCCTTTTGACCGATCAGCGATTCCCCATAGCGACGGTACGTATCGATGTGGAATCCAATCCGTTGGGGGGACAACTCTTCCGCTTTATCAAATACCGTAATGGCATCTTCCAGGGTTTTTCGTTCTTCCACGGGGGAACCGAATCGCTTATAGTAGCGAGCCAGCTGGTAATAGGGCTCCGGAAGTTTGGGATCCTGGGTAATCGAGCGCATCAACACATCCCGCACTCCCTGAATTTGGGCGATATCCGGATCGGGAATCCCATCCACCACCTGGGTTTGTTTATTTAAAAGATAGCCTCCCAATTCCGCCAGCGTATCGGCGGCGATTTTCGTTTTTTTGGAGGACATAAAATAGCTTTCCAAAGGAAGGGTTTCCTTTAAATTATCGGTACGGATAAAGTACTTCAGCATCCGTTCTAGGTACGGATCCTGCCGCCCGTAACGGGCGATCAATTTAGCGAAGGCCTTGCGGGCGGCCTCGTACCGTTGGGGGTCCACGCTTCCCCATTCCAGATTGTTATCCCCCTGGGCTAACAGGGCTTCCTTATCGTCCACCGCGTAGTCTAAAATTTGATGGCGGAGGATTTCATCGGCCTTCGCGTAGTCCCGGAGCTTTTTAGTTTCCATGGCCGCGTAATCCAGGGCGCCCTTCTTATCCCGGGGGTAGTAGCGTAAAAGCTCCTCGTATTTTTGTTGGGCAAAAATATACTGTTCCATTTCGCTAAACTTTTCGGCGTATTTATAAAACCAGTTTTTATTTCGATAAATCCCAAAAGCTTCCGTGAATTTTTCGTTGGCCCGACTATAATCCTTGGCTTCGATTTTTTGATATCCCTGACGATAGATCCCCTCCGCCCAAAGGGGAGTATAAACGAACCGGATAAACAGAAAGATCGCCGACGCGGCTACCGCGAAAATAAAAGCGAAAAGGCGCACGAAGGGGAGAAACCGGTGAACAAAAATATACGTTAGGGAAGCCTGTTCGGCCTCCAGCTCCTCCCCGGTTTTCCGTTCGAACCCCCGGGGAATAACGATAGTCCGGCCGAGGATCCTCCCCGCTAGGGCGGCGGTTTCCCTGGCGCTGGCACCCCGGACCAGGGCTTTGATTAGGGAGGACATTTGATCCGGAGGAACCGCCTGTTCGGCGATCAATTCTTCGCAGGCGATCCGGAGATTAAGGGGGTAAGATTCCAGGGTCTGTTCTAGTTTTGCCAATTCCTCATCGGAAAGGGAGATCTCTTCCACCTCCGGCGCTGCGCCGGGACCCGTTTTTTTCGTTTTAGCGGCCCCTGGAGTACCGGTCCCTTCGGCGGAAGACCCAAAAGCCGTATCGATACCCGCCAGGGAAAATTCTTCCAGCTCCGCGAAATCGTTACGGTTTTCGGTGGACGAAAGGTCCTCTAAACCAAAACCAGTTTCACCAATCGCGCCGTTAAGCGAAAAGGTATCGAAGGAATCAAGGGACGCTTCTTCGATTGGGCCCTCCGAGGGTGGGGCCGGGGGCGTTGGTTCTCCTCCTTCAAAATCGGGGATTGAAAAATCAAAGGCATCGGTCTCTTCGGTGGGGGCCGGGGAGCCACTGCCGCTCTCTTCCTCCTTTACGGGAGGAGCTTCCTCGGCAAAGAGAGAGAAAGTTTCATCCTCCGGCAGGGGGACCTCGGCGGAAGGGCTGGGAGGGGTCTCTGAGAAATCCTCGGCGGAGGCCTCTGAAAAGTCCTCAGAAGGGGCCTCTGAGAAATCTTCTGCAGGAATTGAAAAGTCATCGGCGGAGGTCTCGGGAAAAGATTCGACGGGAACTTCGGGTAATGCTTCCAGGGAACCGCCAAAATCAAAATCATCCACCGGCAGTTCGTTCGACGTTGCTTCCGACGTTTCCAAGGGGCTTTCCGTGGAAATTTCTGGCGTGCCGGCGGGGGGAACTTCTTCGGAAAATTCCGAAGAACCCGCAGGGCTTTCCGTGGATAGGGTGTCCAAGGAGAAATCGTCTAAAGAAAAATCTTCAGCACCCAAAGGAGCGCCCGTTTCTTCTCCTCCGAAGGGAGCTCCCAAATCCAGGTCTTCCACGGGGGCCATCGCTCCAGCTTCCTCTTCCTTCGACGCCCCGGCCCGTTCGTTTTCTATTTCCTCCGCAAGACCGCTGAGTAAGTCCTGGGGGAACATTCCCGAATCTTCCGACTCCGGGGGAATAACCGGTTCACCGCCCTCCGCTTCCGGGTTTTCCGAGGCATCCATAGAAAAACGTGGCCCCGATTCCGATTCCGGTTCCGGTTCTAGCCCCGGTCTCCCGTTCCCCAAATCGTCGGGAATCGTATCGAGGAAGGCTCCAAAGTCAAAGTTCATGGATTCGTCGGAGGGGCCCTCACTCGGTACGCTATTGTCGAATAGGCCATCGCTTAATACGCCACCGCTCAGCGCGGTATCGGCCGGTAGGCTATCGGCCGGTACGCCATCGGTCTGGGGGAGCTCCAATTCCACGGGCCGCAGGCCCCGTTCGGCCAAAATAGAGGCTTCCCCGCCTATGGTTCGGAAGGAGTCGCGAAATTGTTCTAATTCCCGCAAAGAAGGCATAATCAAGATATTGAAGCATCCGCCGATAATTGTAAAGAACGTATGAAACGCATTTTTATTGTTATCGTGGGAATACTAATTTTTATCTCCCCAGTGGTGGCGGTGGACGTGGAATCCTTCCGTTTTATGGACCATTTATTGTCCATAACCCAACCTCGGCCCCCCGAAGTCTTCGAAGACGCGGTTATTTTTACCGCGTCTTCCCGGTTTCGGAGCGTGGGTATCGCCTTTGCCCACGAAGGTTTTTCTAAGGTTCACTGGTATAAAAAACTGATGAAGTCCCGGGATGTGCAGGAAAGCCCGGAGCTTGCCCAAACGGCCGATAAGGACAAACCGAAAAAACCGATTCCGCCGACCTTCCAAGACTCGGGGATCCTATTTTTCGTCTATCCCATCCCCCGGGGTAACAGGGATTTACAATACCGTTTGATTATCGACGGGTTATGGAGCGCCGATCCTTGGAACCAAAGTAGCCGCGTAGACCCCGCCTCGGGGATCGTCTTTTCTTCTATCCAATTGCCGGCTATCTCTCCGGCTCCGTCCACGTACGACGCTCCCCCGGGGACGCTTCGCTTTAGTTTTTCCGCCGATCCAGGACAGCGGGTTACCGTGGCGGGGAACTTTAACGATTGGGACCCCTTTATGTACGAATTAAACGAAGAAAGTCCGGGGGAGTACGTTTTAACCCTACCCCTTCCGCCGGGGACGTATAAGTATATTTTTTACTATCACGGACAAAAAATATTGGATCCCCATAATCCCCAAAAGATATACACCCCTAGCGGAGACGCGGTCTCGGAAGCAACGGTTCGATAGACTCCTAACGGGGGAACCTGGCGGACTTTAAAAAAGGGAAGTCCGATCTTCCGAAGCCCTATGTCCCCGAGCCAGGGCTTCCCGGTTTCTCTGGGCGATTAAAAACAGCCCCCGCAGGGCTAACATGGGGTCCCAAAGGTCAAAATTCCGTTGGGTCCGCAGGGGTGGCTGGGGGTACGGTCCCGTTCCAACGAGAAAGGAACGTTGAAAGGACGTTCCGCTGTTCAACTCCGCTGAAATTTCCGCGATTAACCGATCCACAAGCCCCGCCCATCCTAAAAATACCCCCGAGCGGATGGATTCGGCGGTATTTTTCCCGATTGCCCGCTGGGGTTCTTCCAAACAAACCTGGGGAAGCAGGGCAGAGCGCCGGCGAAGGTCCTCTACCGCCGCTTCCAATCCGGGAGCGATGGCCACGCCGATCAAATTTTTTTGCCCATCGATGGCGGTGCAGGAAAGGGTGGTCCCAAAATCCACGATTATACAGGGAACACCCACCCGTTCTACCGAGGAAACGGCGTTACAAACCAAATCGGACCCCACCTCCGCGGGGTTATCCGTTCTGATCCGGAGCCCCGTTTTTGTCCCCGGACCGACCACCATGGGTTCTGACGAGGGGACCAAGCGTTTTAGAACCCGGATAAAGACGGCCGTGAGGTGGGGCACCACCGATGAAAGAATGGAAAGGGAGAAGGCCGAGGGGGATACGGAGCCCTCCTGTAAAAGGGAGCGTATTGTATAGGACCACTCGTCCTCGCTCCTTTCCACCGCGGATAAACGGAAGGAATAGACCGGTTCCCGTTCTAAATTTCCAACACCGATGGTAATACCATCGTTTCGAATATCCGCGGCAAGGGTCATGGCTATTTATCCTCCTCTTTTGAAAGGTTGGACTTCCCGCCCGAAAGGGGTATCCGTTTCCAGGCCACGATAACCGCCAGGGATATCAGGGCCGCGACGATCGCTTCGGCGGGGCCGTTACCCAGGGCCACCGCGCCGATCATGGGCCAGGGGAAAAATCCAAAGATACCCAAACCGGAAAGCACCAGGACCGTATTCACCAAACTTCCAACGATTGAAGCAATAATAATTCCCCCGGTCTCCCTGGCCATCGAAGGGGTCTTGAACCGGGGAGCGAAAAGCCGATAGACCCCATAGGTCGCGGGACCGATAAGAAGTCGGGGGAGAATCGAAATGAGGGGGTTGGTAAACGCCGCGTCCACGGGACCCGTGGGGGCTATGGCCGATTGGAGTAGACTAAAAAGCCCAAAGAGAAGACCTATAAAGCCCCCCACCACGGGTCCCTCCAAAATGGCCCCAATAATCACGGGAACGTGCATTATGGTGACCGAAGCACCGGAAAACCAGGGGATAAAACCCAGATGGGTTAGCCCCAGAACGATGGCCACCGCGGAGAGGACCCCCGCGACGGAAATTTTGCGAACCGGTAGAACTGCCATTGGCTTGCCTCCATACATGGAAACCAAAAAATCGCTTTTGGTTTCTATTATTGATTCAAATCCAAAAACCTCAGTTTTTGGATTTGTTCCGATAAAAACGTAATTCCTGTAAGGAATTACTTAAGCTCACTCTAAAAACAACTGGTTTTTAGAGTGGGCTCTTTATTTCTAATCCCTTCTAGGAAGGGACCCTTGAGAACCAGAATTCCGTGGACGGGAATGGATTTCGAACAGCCGAAGCTCCATGGCCGTGGCTAGGGACTCGGACCGTTCCAGGGCCCGAAGAAACAGGGGAACCGTCATGGCCAGGGCCGCCCGTATCCTCCCCTTTCCCTGGTAGCCCCCGCCCCGGGAAAGCTGGGCCACGGTAATCCGTTCCGCCTCCTCCGCTAACAGGGGGACAAACCGAAGGGCAATACCCAGGGCAAGGGAAAATTCCCGAATCGGAAGGCCTAAACGGGAGAGGGGGAGTAAACTTTTGGTAATACCGCGAACGGTTTCCCCTAGGGGAGTGACGGCGGTGTACAGGGAAAGGAGCGCCATAAGGGCTAACAGTTTAAAGAGCAGTAAGAGTGACCGGTGAACCGCGTTCACGGTGATCCCCAGGGGACCGAGAGAAACCAAAAGGGGGCTGGGATCCCCGGGCCAGGGAAACAATAACTGTAAAAGGATCATAAAGGTTACGTACGGAAGGGCAGGAATAAAGCCCCGGAGCAGGTAGGGGGGTCTAACTCGGCCGGCGATGGCGCCCATCAGAAGAACGAAGGCCCACACGGAAAGGGAAATAAACGCGGAGGGGGCCACGATGGTAAGGATAAAGAGCCCCGTCACCAGGGCCAGTTTTTTACGGGTCCCCATATCCCGTAAAGCCGAAGGCCGGTCGAGGAATTGGCCCAGGTTGACGTTTTTAAAAAACTCAATCCCTGTTTTTTGCCGGCCCCGCCTCCGTTTCCCCCTCCGGAGTTCCGCGTTACCCTGTCTATTCGAATCATCACCCCCAGCCCCAGGTCCGACCAAGCCGCCCACACCCTCCGGACCGATCCCGTCATCCGTTGTGGTAGCGAAGGATCGCGGGACGGAGGGATCCTCAGGGGTCTGTTCCAAGGGGATAGCTAGGGCTTCGTTAAAGATAAGGGCTTCCAACTCCTCCGCGTTTAACGGAGGGTCGTTTTTAATCGAAACCGGATCGACGGATAGGTTCGGAAATTGTAATAGCCTGTTCGCCACCGCCGTAGACCAGGGGAGCTCTAAGCCCCAGGAGGGGTCCCATTGGGGGCCAAAAATAACCTTTGGGGGCCCCAGGGCGACCAGCTCCCCCCCTTTCATAACCCCCACCAGATCGAAGCGGCCCGCTTCGTCCATGGAATGGGTGGTTACCAGTACCGTCACACCCTTTTTTTTCAGGTCCTGGATACGGGAAAACACCCGTTCCCGGCCCTCCCCGTCCAGTTCCGCCGTGGGTTCGTCCAAAAGTACCAATGGTCCCTCCAGGGCCAGGACCCCCGCCAGGGCTACCCTTCGCTTCTCTCCCCCGGAGAGGGAAAGCACGTGCCTATCCCGATACAGTTCGTAGGGAAGCCCCATACCTTCCATGGATCGACGAACCGTTTGTACCAGTTCGGGACCCCGAAGCCCCTTGTTTCGGGGTCCGTAGGCCACATCGTCGCCCACATAGGGCTCAAATAAGGCCGTTTCGGGCTGTTGGACCGCCAAGTTGACCCGGAGCCGCAGGGCCCGAAGGTCCGTGGCCGGGTCTTGGGTATCAAACCCCAATACGGTTAGATGCCCCTCGGTGGGCAAAAGAATACCGTTTATATGTCGCAACAGGGTCGACTTCCCCGACCCCGTAGGGCCGATGAGCGCCACCGTGCTTCCCCCCGGAATCGTGACAGAAACATCCCGAATCCCCGGGGCCTCGAATTCGGTACCCCGAAGATACTGGTGTCCCAGGCGAAGGCATTGAACCACAGCCGCTTTAGGGCGATCCGCTGGGGAACCGGTTTTTGGTACTTTTTGTGGCTGGGGGAAAAGGGGTTCCTGCACATGATGGGCTATAGCCGTTCCCATCGCTTCGGGGTTCAAGGTATCAACAGAAAAGCCTCCCCATCGATCCGATAGACTCCGCAGGGTTTGGAGGGAATCGGAAAGTCGAAACCCCCAACGATCCAACATCGGCTGGGTTATCAAATCCTGGGGAGTACCATCAAAAACCAAAGTTCCCGATGAAAAAACGAGACAGCGGGGAGCGCGGAAGGCCTCTTCCATGTCGTGGGTCACCGTTAAAACCGTTTTTCCCAGGCCTGTCAGCTCGTCAAGAAGATCCAGAAAGGCTTTCCTACCCGCTGGATCGATCATGGAGGTGGCCTCATCGAACAGAAGGACTGGGGTATCCAGGGCTAAAATTCCCGCTATGGCGAGCCGTTGTTTTTCGCCCCCCGACAGGAGCTGGGGACTCCTGGTTCGGCTATCCTCAAGACCCGCCCAACGGAGGGCTCTGGAACAACGGGCTTGAACCTCGGTCGTTGACAGTCCCAGGTTCTCGGGCCCAAAGGCCACATCCTCCTCCACCACGGAAGCCACGATTTGGTCGTCCGCCCGTTGGAGCACCGTGCCCACCACCTGCCGCAGGGCCCGCAAGGTTGCCCCGTTTCCCGGATCCAAAACCACCCCCCTATCATCGGTGATCCGTACCATACCGGAAGAGGGTGTGCAGAGACCGTTTAAACATTTTATCAGGGTACTTTTGCCGGAACCGTTAGCCCCCAAAATGGCCACGTATTCTCCGCTTTGAATAGAAAAGCTAACATTAGACAGGGCGCTTTCCGTAGAAAGCGGATACCCATAGGTAAGAGAACGGACATCGATGAACATGCGACCCCACGTCTCGGTCCCTCGGGGGGATCCAAGCGCCCTTACAACCTACGAAAATATGTCACAGAGGTCAAGGGCTCCAATCCGTATCAAGCGTTTTGGTAGAAAAACACTTCCCGCTGATCCTCCGGTTTTAGCCCCTTTAGGTGGTGCAGTTCCTGGGCAAAACCGGCTACATCGGCCACATAGAAGGGAATAAGCCCCGAATTTGCCAAATTCCGGTTGATCACCAGCTGATTTTTTTTCGCGAGGGCCTGGAGCCGACAGGCCAAATTGATACCGTACCCCACGTAATCCCGGTATTTTAGTTGGGAAGCCTCGGCGGATATTTCGTATTTATAGATCAGATCGGAAACCAGGGCCCCCGCCAGGCCTATCTCCGGGTAGGGCTTAAAAAGTTCTTCCTCCACAAAATCGATATAGGTATCGAAAACCAACAGGGACTCCGATACGGAAGCGCTATCGGTGGTATCCCAAATTACGATAGCCCCATCGCCCAAAAGCTTATAGTAGGAACAACCGTACCCGAATTGGTTGACGCAGGAAAGAAAATTGGAAGTAAAATCCTTTATAAGGCTAAATACCGCGTCTTCCCTATGATCCCGCAAAAACTGGCTGAAATTACGAATATCCACGCAGAGAACCAGGGCCTGAGATTTCACCTGATCCAGATAATCGTTGTTAAAAATGTCCACGGGCATTTTTTTAAGCCCTAAAAGCGCCGAAGGATCCAGTTCCATACCCCGATTTATAGGCTTAATTATGGGATGATCCAGTCCCAGAGCCCTTCCTATAAGCTCTTCTATAACCGAATCCGAGGGAAAGCCTCCCACCGGGAGCCGATGGACAAAACTAGGAATATCCGCCGACGCGTCGGCGATTAAAAGTCGACCATCGTTTTCCAGTTCCACAATAATCGTAAAACGACGAGGCGACTGGGAGTCTTCCACCATCATCATGTTGCTTTTTACGGATACCAGCATG
>CAYRLW010000069.1:0-11977 GCA_964425215.1 uncultured Treponema sp. | reverse complement strand
CCTTAAATTTTCCGTCGATCGATGACCCGTTTTGCTTTTCCCATGGATCGTTCGATGGTCTTTGGTTCCACCAACTTAATTTTTATAGAAATGCCCAATTTGGATTTCATAACGTTTTCAATTTTAGATCTGAGGCTTTCCAAACTCCGGGTCTCGTCGCTAAACAGCTCCTTTTTTACTTCCACCTGTAGTTCCACCTCGTCTAAATGATTGGCCCCCCGGTCAACGATAATTACGTAGTGGGGATCGGTTCCTTCAATTTCGATAAGGGCGTTTTCGATTTGGCTGGGGAAGACGTTAACCCCCCGAATAATGAGCATATCGTCGGTGCGGCCGAAGAGTCGGTTCATTTTAACGGTGGTGCGGCCGCAGGAACAGGCTTCCCGGCGTAAAAAGGTAACGTCCCGGGTCCGGTACCGTAAGAGAGGGGTTCCCTCTTTTACCAGGGTCGTAAAAACCAGTTCCCCCTTTTCTCCCTCATTCAACACCCGTCCGGTCTCCGGATCGATTATTTCGGGGTAAAAGAGGTCCTCGTTGATATGAAGTCCGTCCTTGGCCTCGCATTCGAAGGCCACCCCGGGACCGGTGATTTCGGTTAAACCGTAAATATCGTAGGCGTCGATGCCGTAGCGGCTTTCAATCTCCCGGCGCATATTTTCGCTCCAGGGTTCGGCCCCAAAGCAACCGGCCTTAAGGTTGAAGGACCGGACGTCGAACCCCGTTTCCGAGGCTTCCTCCGCCATAAAGAGGGCGTACGAAGGGGTACAGGTCAGGATGGTGGAACCGAAGGACTTCATCACCATCAACTGTTTTTGCGTATTCCCCGAAGACATGGGTATGATGTTAGCGCCTAATTTTTTTGCACCGTAGTGGACCCCCAAGCCTCCGGTAAAAAGGCCATAACCGTAACAGTTTTGTACCGTATCGTTTCTTGTGGCCCCCGCCCCCGCCAGGGTTCGGGCCATGGCTTCTTCCCAATGTTCCACGTCCCGGCGGGTGTAGGCGTCCACAACCGGGACTCCTGTGGTTCCGGAGGACATGTGGATTTCCTCCACTTCCGCTTGGGGACAGGCGAGCAAACCGTAGGGAAAGGTTTCCCGGAGATCATCTTTCGTGGTAAAGGGAAGTTTGGAAATATCCGAGAGACTTTTTATATCCCGAGGGTGAACCCCCGCGGCGTCGAGTTTGTTTTTATAAAAGGGCACGTGGGTGTACAGTTTTTCCACCAGGTTTTTAAGACGGGCAAATTGAAGAGCCTGCCGAGCAGACCGATCCATGGCTTCGTATTCGGGGTTAAAAATCACCGCTACCTCCTTATAAATCCTTCGGCCGTAAATCCACTACCCGTTTGGCCTTGCCTTCCGATACCGGCAGGGTGCCGTGTTCGTGGAGTTCCACCTTGGGATTGATCGATATGGTGGCCTGCAGGGACCGACGAATCCGTTCCCGTAGGGCGTTGAGGGGCCGCAGGTCATCCATAAATATATCCGAACCCACTTCGGTTTTTACGGTCAGCCGGTCCAGGGCCCCATCCTTTTCCACCTCGATGAGGTAATTGTTACCCACTTCCCGAATACCCATGATTACCTCTTCTATTTGGCTGGGGAACACGTTGACCCCGTTGATGATAAGCATGTCGTCGGTCCTGCCGGTTATCCTCCGAATCCGCCGATGGGTTCGGCCGCACGCGCAGGGCTCGGTGTAAAAGGCCGTCAAGTCCCGGGTCCGGTACCGGAGGATGGGGGTTGCTTCACGGCAAAGGATCGTTAACACCAGCTCGCCCCGTTCCCCATCCTTGAGGGGTGTCAGGGTGTCTGGGTCCACGATTTCGGCGATATACCCGTCCTCCCAAAGGTGCATCCCATCCTTTGCCTGGCACTCAAAGGCTACCCCAGGGCCGTTCATTTCCGAAAGTCCGTAGGAATTATACACGTCCACGTCCCACAGCGCTTCGATCCGTTTTCGCGTATCTTCCGAGTAGGGTTCCGCCCCCGCAAAGGCTTTTTTAAGCTTTAAGTCCGACCGTTTAACCCCCTCTTCTTCCATTTTTGAATACAAATGCAATAGAAAACTAGGGGTTCCGTGTACCGCCGTGGTTCCAAAATCCCTCATAAGTCGGAACTGCCGGCCCGCGTTTCCAGGCCCCGAGGGGATTACCATCATTCCCACCGCCTCGGCCCCGTAATGGAAACCAAGCCCTCCGGTAAAAAGGCCATAGGTGATCATATTTTGGAACACGTCGGTCCGGTCGCAACCGGAAGAGTAGATGGACCGGGCCATATAGGAAGCCCATTGGGAAAGGTCCTTAGCATTAAAATAGATCGTGGTGGGTGTTCCGGTGGTTCCGCTGGACGCATGGAGCCGAACCACCTGTTCCAGGGGAACGGCGAGCATACCGTACGGAAAGGCCGAGCGAAGGTCCGTTTTGGTGGTAAAGGGGATACGCTGGAGGTCCCCCAGGGTCTTGATATCCTCCGGACTCCGGATCCCCGCTTCCTTGAGCCGGGCGCTGTAAAATGGGGTTTTAAGAGCCTGGGCCACCGCTTCTTTAAGTTTTCGGAGTTGGAGAAGCTCCAGTTCTTCCCGGGGCAGGGTTTCTATCTCCTTATCCCAATACTGCCAATTCATCGAGCCGGCTCCTGGGGCACCGCTTCCCGTAACCCCACATCCCGACCAAGCCTAAAGGCTCGACGGTTTGCATCGATGACGGAGGGATCCTTTGTGGCAAAGAGGTCGCAGATGGTCCCTTCCAAAAGCTCCGCCGGGATCGGCAAAAAGGGGCTTGCGGCTCCTATCATTACCATATTGACCGACCGGGCCAAACCTGCTTTTTGGGCAAGCGCCTGGGTTTCCACGATACGGGAAAGGGGAAAGCGCCGGATGGCGTCCAGGATCGTGGATAGTTCCGGGTAATTGGGTATATTTACCAGACTTTCCGCGGCGCTTACCAGGGCGCCCTGGGGCGCTAACCAGGAGGCGTACCGTAAAGCTTCCAGGGGTTCCATGGCGATAATTAAATCGGCTCCACCCCGGGGAACCAAATCCCCGGCGATGGGGCCATCGGAAAGCCGCAGGTGGGCCAACACCGAGCCCCCCCGCTGGGACATGCCGTGGACCTCCGATTGGCGAACCCTAAGCCCCTGGGCAACCGCAGACTTGGCGATAATCGTGGCGATAGAAAGGACCCCCTGCCCGCCTACACCCGCAAGAATGACGTCGCGCTTCATTTTCCGCCTCCCATAACCGGTTCCCCCGTCGGATCCGAACAGGAAGGAGGGGTTTTCATCGATCGGGCCTCGGCTTCTTTTTTCCGTTTTTTTATGGCTTCGATACATTCCCGTTTAAAGATAACCACCGAAAGACCCCTGTATAGAATTTCCCTTTTTAAAACCTCGGCGTTGGCCCCGATCAACGGCCGTTTGGCTTCCAATTCAATCAGGTGTTCCGGGTCCACACCCAAACCTTTGATAAGCTGAGGAAGCCGTTGAGAAGGAAGCATGGTATCCTGGCATCCGGTCATGGCAACGATGGAATTATCCAGGATGATCAAGGTCATGGGCGTATTGGCGGCCACCGCGTCGATAAGGGGTGTAATCCCCGAATGGAGGAAGGTGGAATCCCCAATGACGGCGATAGCGTGCTGTATCCCCGCGTCGGAGGCTCCCTTGGCCATGTTGACCGAGGCGCCCATACAGACGATTGTTTCGGGGACTTCGTAGGGACTGGACGCTCCCAGGGCGTAACAGCCGATATCCGAGGTGATGGCCACCGATTCCAGACCCGCGACCGCTAGCTTTATCGTTTCGTAACTATCCCCGTGGGGACATCCCACGCAGAGCTGGGGAGGTCTTCCGGGAATGTCGGGAATAGACACGTTCAGCCGAGGTAGAGGAGGTATAGACAGGGCGGACCGAACGTTATCCGGGTCCAATTCCCCGGAAGCAGGAAGGCTCCCATCCATTTTACCGTGGATCCGTATCGTTAAAGGAAGAAGGCCCCGCAGTCGTTCTTCCACAAAGGGCTGGCCTTCTTCGATTACCAGGACTTCCTGGGCCCCTTGACAAAGCCGTTGTACCAGATCCTGGGGAATAGGATAGGCGCCGATATGGAGCCGGGCGGGAAGGAGGGATTTATTTTTATTCTTTCGCAGGGTTAACAGATCTTCCCTGTTCTCATCAAAATAATTACCCCCTAAACCCGTGGTAATAACGACGGAAGCCGTATCCCTGCCCTCCGTTTCCAGCAGGTTTGCGGAATGGGAATTGGACCAGCGAAGCAATTCCCCCTGCTTTTGCAGAAGGGCGTTGTAGCGGCCCCGAGCATAGGCCGGTAAAAGCATCCATTCAGTCTTATCCGTCGCCTTGGAAAGGGGGTTCTGGACCCGGGGAGTTTGAATCCGAACTCCCGCACGGGCGTGGGAAAGCCGGGTAACCAAACGCAGGAGGACCGGAATGTGGAGCCGTTCCGAAAGGTCAAAGGCCTCCCGGGTCATATCGTAGGCCTCCTGCTGGTTCCGGGGTTCCAAACAGGGGATCCGGGCAAAGGCGGCGTAATAGCGGGAATCCTGCTCGTTCTGGGAACTGTGCATTCCCGGGTCGTCGGCCACCGCTAAAACAAGGCCCCCCTTAATGCTCAAAAGGGCCCCGTTCATAAAGGGATCCGCCGCGACGTTGAGCCCCACGTGCTTCATCGTTACCAGGGCCCGTTTCCCCGCGAAGGATACGCCGAGGGCCGCCTCTAGGGCTGTTTTTTCGTTGGTGGACCATGCGGCCAGGGGGCCGCCCGCAGAGTATTCGGCTATAAGCCGTTCGAGTATTTCCGTGGACGGGGTACCGGGGTACCCATAGGCGGCGCTCAGCCCCCCATGCAGGGCCCCTAGGGCTACCGCTTCGTCGCCGAGTAGAGCTAGTTCTTCCATACCCCCTACTTTACAAGCCTTCGAAGGCTCTGTCGAGTAGATTTTTATCCGGCCCCCTCGTCGCCCAGGAAACCAGGGGAATGACGATAAAGGGTACGACCATGGCGATACTCGCCGCGAGGGGAGAATTGGCGGGTCCTAAAACGTAAAAAAGGATAATTTCGGTTCCAAGTCCCGAAAGAAGACCCCCGTAGGCCCCTTTTTTGGTAGCCCCTTTCCAGAAAAGACCGTATATGTAGGGACCCGCAAAAGCCCCCGCTACGGCCCCCCAGGAAAGGGACATGAGGGTTACGATTACCCCAATTTGATATCGGGATATGAAGTAGGAAATAATTATAAAGATGACGGATAAAAACCGCATCATGGCCACGGACCGGTCTTTTCCCGCGCCTGTTTCAACGCGCCCGCCGTATAAATCAATGGCCACGGAGGAAGAGGAGACCAGCACCAGGGACGATAGGGTAGACATGGACGCCGAAAGGACCAAAAGAAGTATTAAGGCCAATAACACCGAGGGCAAGTACGTGGTGAGCAGGTTCGGTACGATAAGATCAAAATTGATAGACCCGCTGGCGGTTTTAGGAAGCTTTTCGGGGCTAAAAAATACGTGGGCCGAAATCCCCACCAAATACGCGGAAAATCCTATGACCGCCGCGAAAACGGTGGTGACCAAGGCCGCTTTTCGTATCAAGGCTTCGTTTTTTATGGCGTAAAATTTTTGAACCATCTGGGGAAGCCCCCAGGGACCAAAACTGGTCATAAATACCACGGAAACGATCGTCAGAGCCGTCGGTTGAAAGGCCGAGGGAACGTGACTCTGGTAAGAGGTAGAGACTGAGTTAAGAACGGAAAAAAAACCGCCGCCGCGGGCGTATATTACCCATACCATAGCGATGGCCCCAAAAAACATGATAATTCCTTGGATAAAATCGGTAACCGCGATAGCGAAATAGCCTCCCAACACTAAATAAATACCCGTAAAAGCGATCATTAAAAGAAGAGCCACATCGTAGGATATACCAAAGACCGCTTCAAAGAGGTGTCCCAGTCCCTTAAAAACCGAAGCCGAATAGGGCAGGAGGAAAAAAAAGATTACCGCCGCGGCGATGGGTTTTAAATGTTTTGCCCCGTACCGTTCCTGGAGGAACTCGGGCATGGTCATGGTATCTAAATTTTGGGTCATCCGGCGGGTACGTTTTGCCAGCACGAGCCAAGCCCCGAGTCCACCGATAAGCGCGTTGCCCAAGGCTATCCACAGGGCGTTGAGCCCAAACAACCAGCCCTGCTTTCCCGCGAATCCTATAAAAAGAACCGCGGAAAAGTAGGAAGTTCCGTAGGCTACCGCCGATACCCAGGGCCCCAGGGTCCTCCCCCCTAAAAAGAAATCCCCCAAAGTCTTGGTACGACCCATTCCCCAAATACCAATAACCGTCATTAAGACAAAAAAAGCCACCAGAAAAATAATGCCTAACACGGACTCCTCCTTTACATTTATTAAAGTTATAGTAACATGACTAAAGTCTCGTGGCCACTCTTTTTTTAAGTCCCCTCTCAAAGCCTGGTGGTTCTAGTCCTCGACGAAGAAACAAAAATTGTATATCGTACGGGGAACGTTAAGGAGTGTTCCCATGCGGATTGGTATTTTTAGCGACACCTACGTACCCCAGGTTAACGGAGTGGTAACGGTAATCAGGACCCTGAAAACCGAATTGGAAAAAAGGGGCCACGATGTTTTTATTTTTACCGTACAACACCCCGACGCCACAGCCGAAGATAGGGTCTATAGGGTAATGTCCATCCAATTTCCCAATGAGCCCCAACACCGTATTGGTATTTTTAACGAGCAGAAGATAATTCACATGGCCCGGGATCTTCATTTGGACATTATACACAGCCATAGCGAGTTCAGTTTATTCATGGCCGCCCGGGCGGTCAGCAGAAAATTGGCGATCCCCTCTGTTCATACCCTCCATACGTTTTATCAGGAGTATCTGTACTATATTCCAATTTTGGAGCCTATCCTTAAAAAGAATCTTCCAGCTTTGACAAAATTTATGCTCCGGCATCAGCGGTGCGTTATCGCTCCATCGCGGAAAATTAAGGATTATCTTTTACAATGCGGGTATGAAAAACCCATTAAAGTGGTTCCCAATGGGATAGATCTATCCAATTTTTATGAAAACAACGCGGCGCTCCAAGACCAGGTAAAGGCTATGCGAAATCGGTTTAGGATCGAAGCGGATAACAAGGTTATCGTTTTTGTGGGCCGCCTGGGAACGGAAAAAAACATCGGTATTCTTTTACAAAATTTTAAGGAAATTTACCGACGGCGCCCCCAAACGAGGCTTCTCATCGTGGGCGATGGTCCCGATCGTCGGGACCTAGAGGCCTTTGCCTACGAAAACGGTATAAGCGACGCCACCATTTTTACGGGGTATTTACGATGGCCCGAAGAAATCAGGAGCGTTTATAGAATGTCCGATCTTTTTATGAGCGCTTCCCACAGCGAGGTTCACCCTATCACCTTTATCGAAGCCATGGCCTCTTCCCTTCCGGTGGTGGCCGCCTCGGACGCGAGCATCGCGGATATGGTAATAGATGGGGATAACGGTTGGACCCTGCAGGATGATACCACCCTATGGGAGAAGGCTTTGGAAGTGCTTTCTAACGATGAAACCAGAACCCGCATGGGTAAAAGATCGGAAGAAATATCCAGGAATTTTTCAGTAGAGCGGTTTATAGATTCCATGCTGGGGGTATACGAGGAGTATCGCAGATAGAAATCCCTAGAATTGAAGCACCATTCGACCTTGACATATCGATATAAATAGTTATAATTGCTCCCATCAATGGTTGCCTCTATCAACGATTGCGGGGAGCATTTTTTTAGCCTATGCGTCAACAAATCTGCGCGATGAAACGGTTTTTTCAGCTTATCACGGGTTTAGAAGAAACGGTGTACCAAAAATTCGGCCTTACGCTGACCGAAGCGATGGTCCTCTGTTCCGTATCCGGCGGTTGTACCGTGGCCCAGGATTTGGCTACGGAGGTCCATCTTTCGCCGTCCCGCTTGTCCCGGGTCTTATCGGCCTTGGAAAAAAAAGGACTCGTGGAACGGCAGAGAAGCCTTATAGACAAACGAAGCCTTATTAACCAGCCCTCGTACCAGGGGAAACAACTGATACAGCGAATAAACTCCGAAGGCATTGAGTTGCCCCAGGAATTAGAATTTGTGCTCGAGGCTTTGCCTCAAGGAGTGTAGTCATGGCGAAGGTTCTTATTATCGGCGGCGTCGCGGGTGGCGCTACCGCGGCGGCCCGGTTGCGAAGAAACGACGAACGGGCGGAAATAGTTCTGGTGGAACGGGGAGATTATATCTCCTACGCCAACTGCGGGCTCCCCTACTACGCCGGTGGGGTTATCTCGGAACGGTCAAAACTGTTTGTAATGACCCCCGAGAATTTTAAAGAAACCCTCAACGTGGACGTCCGAATCGCTACCGAAGCGGTATCTATCGACAGAAAAGCCAAAACAGTTAGCCTGGTGGAACGGAAGACCGGAAAAACCTATACGGAATCCTACGATGAGTTGATCCTCTCTCCGGGGGCGGAGCCCGTCCGGCCTCCGATACCGGGCCTGGATACGGAGGGGATTTTTACCCTCCGGACGGTTCCCGACGTGGATAAAATTAAAGAATGGATCGATACCAAGCGTCCCCAATCGGCGGTCGTGGTGGGCGGCGGGTTCATCGGCCTGGAAATGGCGGAAAACCTGGTCCACCGGGGCGCTTCGGTAACCATTGTGGAGGCCCTGGACCAAGTGATGGCACCCATCGATTTTGAGATGGCCGCCCTGGTTCATAGGCATCTGCGGGACAAGGACGTGGAACTGCGTTTAAAAGACGGGGTAGCGGCCTTTGAAAAACGGGCCAGCCAAATTGCCGTCAAGCTTTCTTCCGGCGAAGAAATCCTAACCGATTTGGTAATTTTCTCTGTAGGAGTCCGGCCGGATACCAAACTGGCCAAGGACGCGGGCCTCGATACCATCCCCCCGGGGCAACCGGGGAACGGTGCTATTCTGGTGGATGAATATTTTAAAACCAGCGATCCCCATATCCGGGCCATAGGGGACGCCATCGCCTTCCGCAATCCCCTGACCAACGTGGTGGGGATTACTCCCCTGGCGGGGCCTGCCAACAAACAGGGACGGCTTGTAGCGGACGCGGTGATTTTTGGAGATTCCAAAACAAACGCCTGGAAGGGAGCCCTGGGGACGTCGGCGGCCAAGGTGTTTGACCTAACCGTAGCGGCCACGGGGGTAAATGAAAAGACCCTTATTCGATTGGGAAAACCCCATAAGTCGGTGATAATCCACCCCAACAGTCACGCGGGATACTACCCCAACGCCTTGCCCATGAGCCTTAAAATGATTTTTGATCCCGAAACAGAAAAAGTGCTGGGTGCCCAGATGGTCGGCTACGACGGGATCGACAAACGGATCGACGTTATCGCCGCCCTCATCGGTATGGGGGCTACGGTTTCCGACCTCTGCACCTTTGAACACGTTTACGCACCCCCCTTCTCTTCGGCCAAGGATCCGGTGAACATGGCGGGTTTTGTGGCGGAAAACATTCTGAGGAAGCGGAGTTTTTCCGTGGACTGGAAGGAATTTGAGGAATTACGAAGCAAGGGAGCCTTTGTCTTAGACGTACGGACCGAGGATGAATTTTCCCTGGGGGCCATTCCTGGGGCCGTTTGTATTTCCAACACCCAGCTACGGAACCGGCTTAACGAAGTTCCGAAGGACAAAACCGTCCTGGTCTACTGCGGGGTAGGGCTTCGGGGTTACTTAGCCGAGCGGATCCTGCGGCAAAACGGCTGGACTGACCTGTACAACCTTTCCGGTGGGTATAAGACCTGGCAAGCGGCCATGGAAAAGCAGGACAACCCGGGGGCCCACGGTCGAAGAACCACAGGCCCGGGCTATACTGAACACCTGCAAACGAAAACGGCCGTATCCGATATGCCGGTAACCTACGGCGAAGGAACCGGAGCCCCCACGGGGATGGTAAAAAGCGGCGCGGGCAAAACGATCCACGTGGACGCCTGCGGACTCCAGTGCCCCGGTCCCATTATGCGGTTAAAAACGGAAATCGATAAGGCCGAGGAGGGAACTCGGATTCTGGTTTCCGCCACGGACCCCGGTTTTGCCCGGGACGTGCAATCCTGGTGCAACCTGACCAATAACCTTTTGGTAAGCCTGGAACACCAGGGGGGTAAGGTAGAAGCGGTGGTAGAAAAAGCCTCGGCCCAAGCCAAGCTTCTCGGGGCGGTCCGCGCCCCTGTTCCCGCTTTCTCCGTTGGAGCAAAACCCAGTCCGTCGAACTCCGAGGGAGCCACGTTCATCGTGTTCTCCAACGACTTTGATAAGGCCCTGGCTTCCTTTGTCCTGGCCAACGGTGCCGCCGCGGTGGGTAAAAAGGTGACCATGTTCTATACTTTCTGGGGTCTGTCGGTGATTATGAAGAAGGATAAACCTTCGGTGGCAAAGGATTTTATGGGCCGCATGTTCGGTTCCATGCTACCTAAAAACGCGGGGGATTTGGCCCTGTCCAAGATGAACTTTGGCGGAGCGGGCACGGCGATGATGAAAGCCCGGATGAAGGCTAAAAACGTGAACCAGCTGGAAGAGATGCTTAAAGCCGCCTTAGCCGCGGGAGTTCACATGGTAGCCTGCCAAATGTCCATGGATATTATGGGTGTGAGCAAGGAAGAGCTGATCGACGGTGTAGAGGTCGGCGGCGTGGCTACCTATCTGGAAGCGGCTTCCCAAGCGGGTGTAAATCTCTTTATTTAAGAGCCTCCATATTTAGGGGACCTCTAAAAACTTCAGTTTTTAGAGGTCTACAGATAAAAAATGCAAATCTTATAAGGATTTGCCTAGGCCCCTCTAATAACTAACCGAGTTATTAGAGGGGCCCTTTAGAAATTCGGTTAGTTTCTACGGTTGACTGCGCGGGTCCTACACGGATTCGCGCAGTTCGTGGGGCCTCTAAAAACGTTCGTTTTTAGAGGCCCCTTGCCGTTGGGGTTTGGTGACGATTCGGGAGTTTATATAGTCCCAATCCCCCTTTGCTCCGATCTTGTTGATTCGGACGCTGTTTTACTATATACCAAGTTCCATGGGTAAAATCGTCGTCAAATTTGGGGGCTCCAATTTAAAAAGCCCCGTGGATGTACAAAGGTCCGCGGCGGTGGCTGCGGCGTATCAAAAACCTCTGGTGGTGGTGGTTTCAGCGTTTTCCGGGGTCACCGATGGAATAATAACAGCCATAGAGGAGTCGGTATTTTCGCCCTCCTCGGGGGATACTTTTATCCAGGAACTGAGGGAACGGCACCGCCGGGCCGTGGAAGAGTTTCTCGATCCGGGGCCCGAGCGGAGCCGGGCGCTGGAGACGGTGGAAGAACGGCTTTTAGCCCTGGGTCAGCTTTTAAGGGGCATCAACTATATCGGGGGGGTTCCCGATTTTACCCGGGATCAAGCCCTTTCCTTTGGGGAACGGCTTTCCAGCCCCATCGTGACGGCGGTTCTCCGTTCTCGGGGAATAGACGCCCAGGAGGCCCTGCCAGAAGATATCGGCCTTGTGGCGGAGGGTCCCTTTGGAAACGCCTCCGCCGACAGGGACCTCTGCGGACAACGGCTGCCTCAAACTCTGGGTGGGGATAAAACCTTTGTGGTCCCTGGGTTTTACGGGGTCCGACGGGATGGGAGAATCACGATTTTTGGCCGCGGAGGGTCGGATTATACCGCCGCGGTCATCGCTCAGGCCCTGGGGGCGGAAAGTTTAGACCTGTGGAAGGATGTGGATGGGTTTTTATCCTGCGATCCCCGTTTAGTCCAGGATTCCCACACGATTTCCTACCTTACCTACCAAGAGGCGGCGGAACTATCCTATTTTGGCGCAAAGATACTCCATCCCCGGACGGTAGAAGGTCTGGAAAACGACGATATTCCCATTCGGGTGATGAACGTGGAACGGTTTGATGGGACCATCCGGCC
>CAYRLW010000068.1:0-12350 GCA_964425215.1 uncultured Treponema sp. | reverse complement strand
GCCAAGGGGTGGCCGCTCATCGCGACGTGGGACCAGTGCCAGGACGTAATTTGGGACGCGGTCTCCAAGGTCTATCTGCAGACCGCTACCCCCAAAGACGCGCTTGACGCGGCGGCGGCGGCGATCGATAAGATCAACAATATTAAATAAAAAAATGAGGGTTTTGCCAAAGTCTGGCGCTTTGGCGAAATCCTTCGATGGTTCGACAGGCTGTCCGGCGATTGTGTACTGGACAGCCTATCATTTTTTGCCGGAGGTACTATAGGTGTCCGAACACGCGGTAACCCTTCACAATAAACTCCGTATCCGGGAGGCTCGGCTGGCGTACGCCTTGTTGCTACCCGCCGTGGCCTGCGTGACGGGGTTCATGATTTATCCGTTGGTCTACGTTCTTTTAATGAGCGTTTTTAAGACCAATCGTTTAGGCTGGCTGGTTAATTTTGTCGGCCTGGCTAACTTCGGGACCGTGCTTTCCGATATAGAATTCTGGCGAGTTACGGGACGTTCTCTGTTGTGGACCACCTTGGCGGTGTTTATGAAAACTTTCCTGGGAATGGTTATCGCCATGTTGCTCAACGTCCAGTTTCGTTTTCAAAAAATGGCCCGGATGCTTTTTATCGCCCCCTGGGCTTCGTCGGTCCCCATCAGCGTGCTGCTGTGGAGTTGGGTGTACAACCCCCAATTTGGCTTGTTAAACCATACCTTAAAAATTACGGGTATTTGGCCTAACCCTCCGGTGTGGCTTGGGTATCCGATTTCCGGTTTCTTTGCCGCTATCTGGGTTGATATTTGGATCGGCGTTCCCTTTATGGCCCTGGTTTTCCTTTCCGGTATGCAATCGATCCCTGAGGAACTCTACGAATCCGCGGATATGGACGGGGTAAATAATATTCAAAAATTTAAATTTATAACCTTGCCCAGCATTCTACGGATTGTACAAATATCCACGTTGCTTTCGGCGCTTTGGACCTTTAACGATTTTAACGCTATCTATATTTTAACCGGCGGTGGACCGGTAAATTCCACGGATATTCTGATTACCTCAATTTATAAAAACGCCTTCGTGTACGCCCATTTCGATCAAGCCGCGGTAATGGCTATTATTACCTTTATTATTTTAACAAGCCTCAGCGTTGTCTACGCCCGGTACTATTTTAAGGAGGAGGCATGATGAAGCCGAGGATTTCCAAGTGGCGAAACCGGGGGAAGCCTTTCGTCATTGTTCTCACGGTACTGCTTTTGTTGATTATGCTCTTTCCCTTTTTTGTTATGATCACCACGATGTTAAGGACGAGCAAGGAAGTGTACATTTCCCCGCCCCGTTGGATTCCCCACACGATTACGTTCAACAACTTTTTCCTTGTGTGGTCCCAGTATCTATTGGCGGGATACTTTAAAAGTAGCGCTATCATCGCTATCGGCGCCAGCGCGCTCAATATGTTGTTAAGCATCCCCGCCGCCTACGCTATTGCCCGACTCCGGTTTAGGGGTCAGCAGGTGGCCCTGTATCTGTTTCTGGTGGTCCAAATGTTTTCTCCGGTGGTGGTGGTCATATCCCTATTCAAGACCTTTAGCGCCCTCAATTTATTGGATAGCTATTTTGGTCTTATTATCATCAACGCTGTGTTCAGTATGGCTTTTAGTATCTGGCTGTTGAGCGGCTATTTTAAAAGTATCCCCGTTCAAATTGAAGAGGCGGCTTTTATCGATGGGGCGACCCGCTGGCAAACGGTTACTCAAATTATCCTGCCCATATCGAGTCCCGGTTTGGTGACCACCACGATATACACGTTTATCGCCGCGTGGAACGAGTTTTTATTCGCCCTATCGTTTATTCAAAAACAAGATAAGATGCCCTTGACCTTGGGGTTGTACCGCTTTGTTGGACGCTGGTCCAGCCAATGGGAGCTTTTGACGGCGTCGGCGTTTTTAGCCATCATTCCCGTATTGGTGTTGTTCTATATTATTCAGCAACGCCTTATCGGCGGTCTTACGGGGGGTGCCGTAAAAGGCTAGGACCATTAAAAATAAGCGTCTTAAAGACGTATAAGGAGTTACAACGATGAAAAAGGGTATTAATTATTGGGCCTTCCCGCCGAACGAGGATGGGAGTCCGATCGGACCGATTCAAGCGATAAAAACGGCGAAGCGTTTGGGCTTTGACTGCCTGGAATTGACCATAGACGGAGCGGGGGAGCTAACCTGCGATACGACCAAGGAGGCGGCTTTGCGATTCCGTAGGGAGGCCGACACGGCGGGCATTGAACTGCTCACCGTCGCTTCGGGGCTTGCATGGGGCGTTTCCCCCACGGACCCGGATCCGGCCATACGCTCGCGGGCTATCCAAAACGCCGAACGTTCTTTGGAACTATGCGCCCAGTTAGGGGCAAAGACCCTGCTCTATTTGCCCGGCATGGTTTCGGCTAGCTTTGTACCCAGTTTTGTTCCCCAACCCTACGAAAAAGTCGCCGCCTGGGCTAAAGAAGCGGTGGAAAAATTGCTTCCCGCCGCGGAAAAATTAAAGGTGCACCTGGGCGTCGAAAATGTTTGGAACCGGTTCCTTCTTAATCCCGTAGAAATGAGGGATTTTATCGACCAATTCCAATCCGAATGGGTGGGTTCCTATTTAGACGTGGGAAACGTTTTACAATTTGGGCACCCCGAAGATTGGATTACAACCCTGGGAAAGCGGATCAAAGCGGTGCACATGAAGGACTTCCGCTTAGCGGTGGGTAACTTGGATGGTTTTGTGGATCTGCTCTCTGGGGATGTGGACTTTAAGCGGATTATGCCCCTTTTCCGAGAAATTGGGTACCCCGGTCCGTACACGGCGGAGATAGTCCCCGGAAGGGCGGGGGCGGCGGAAAAGGCCATAGCGGCTCTTCGAATCATCGAACAATATTAAGGAGTAAATTATGGTAAAGGTCGCGATCAGCGGAATTGGTTTTATGGGAAAAACCCATCTGGGGATTTATCAAAAGCTACCCCACGTGGAAATCGTCGCGTTAAACGATATTCGAAAAGAAAGCATGGAGATCACCAAGCTCGACGCGGGGGGAAATATTCAAACCTCTTCCGACGCTATCGATCTGAGCCGGGTCCGGAAGTACACGGATTTCAACGCCATGCTCAAGGATGGGGGCTTTGATATGGTGGATATCTGCTTGCCCACCTATCTGCACGCGGAGTATTCGATGGGGGCTTTAAAAGCCGGATACCATGTGTTTTGCGAAAAGCCCATGGCCCTTACCTCGGAAGAGGTCGATAGGATGCTGAAGGCGGTTCAGGACAGCGGCAAGTTGTTCAGCGTGGGACAGTGTTTACGGTTTTGGCCTGCCTACGTGGAAGCAAAAAAAATAATCGATTCCAAAAAATACGGCGCCGTAAAATACGCGGAGTTTGCCCGATTCTCCAACCCCCCAACCTGGGGCTGGGACGGCTGGTTGTTGGATGGAAAACGTTCTGGAAACGCGGCGTTGGACCTGCACGTCCACGATGTGGATACTATCCTTTACTTTTTTGGGAAACCCAAATCGGTTAGGTCCAACGGGGTGGTAGAAAAGGACGGCAGTGTATCCCATATCGCTTCCCTGTATTCATATCCCCGTTTTGTGGTGGCCTCCACGGGCGGATGGAATTGTACCGATTCCTTCGGTTTTAATATGCGGGCCTTTTTTGTATTAGAAAAAGCCACCCTGGAGCTCGATTTTTCTAAGGATCCGCTCCTTACCCTAGCGCCCCAAGGGGGTAAGAAGGAAGCGGTTCCCTTGCCTCCGGGGGATGGGTACTACCATGAACTGGTCGACTTTACCAAGGGCATCGAAGCGGGTAAACTTTCGGGAACCGTCACGGGCTTTTCCGCCGCAGAATCGGTAAAACTAACGCTAACAGAAATTGAATCGGTTAAAAAACAAATGGAACTACCGTTCCAAACCTAACGATACGGGTCTGCTTAGCTATTTCATAAGGGGAATACAAAATGAAGGGCCCATCGGTTTCGGTGCAACGAAAACTCAAGGTCTCGGATACGGCGAATTCGTTGCTCCAGAACCGGATCAATATTTCTATTATTTTTAATTATCTGCGGGATCACGGTCCCAGCTACCGGGCGCAAATAGCCCGGGATCTGGGGATCAGCGCTCCCGCCGTGGCTCGGGCGATCGATAAATTACTGAAGGATGGATACGTTATCGAATCGGAACGTCTGCGGTTAGAAAACGGCCGGAAAGCGTCCCAAGTATCGGTAAACGCCGGACGGGGATATATTATCGGCGTGGATTTGGTTTCCGAACCGATTAAACTCGCCATCTGCGATTTTGGTGGTACCCTATCCTATTCGTTTCTTGCTCCGCCGATTAGACCGAACACTAATTTTTCGGATTATCTTATCTCGATTATTGATTTGGCTCTTCAACAGTTTGAACAAAAAATCAATATAAAAAACCCGCCCATTTTGGGACTTGGGATAGGGGTTCCCGGGGTAGTGGACGCCCAGACCGGAACGATCCTCTACGCGAACCTGTACCATAAGCTCTACGAATCTAAATTTTATGAACGGGTGGTGGGGCACTATACGTTTCCCGTGTTCATAGAGAACACGGCTAATCTTTCGGCCATTGGGGAATGGAAACGAGGGGCGGGACGGGACGCGAGGAATTTGGTTTGTATCGAATTTGGAAACGGAATCGGCGCGGGGATCATTTGTGACGGAGAACTGTATCACGGTGCCCAGGGTGCCGCAGGGGAGATTGGGTACTTTATAACCGACCCCGAGGGGCTAGATCATAAAAGTACTACCTTGGGCTACCTGGAAGAGAAGGCGTCCTTGGGGATGATGCACCTCCGGGGCGGAACGGTCGGGGATACGGGAAACCAACGGTATCCTTCGGCAGAACTCCTGTTGAAGGCGGTCGAAGCAGGGGACCCGCAGGCCCGCGAAATCATACAAGATGTGATCACCCATTTGACCGTTACCATTGTCAATACCGTATTGTTACTCAACCCGGAAATGATCATTATCGGCGGGGCGGCGTGTGAACTTCCGGATGTGGAAGAGATAATTTTTAAGCCTCTCATTGAGGAGGTGTATCGAAACTACCCCCTCATCGCGTCGCCGATTAAAGTCGCCGACCTTGGGGCGAACGCGTGTTTGATAGGGGCTATGCAGTACGTTCTGGATTCCTTGGTGGTCCACGCGTATCCGTATCGTTTGTAATCATTGTAAAGGAGGATCAATATGCGAAATATCAGTAAGGTGGCGGCGGGCTGGTGGGATTATACGACCCTGGATCCGGCTATTTTGAACGACGCGGCGAAGTTGAGCGTAAAGGATATCGCCCAATTGGCACGGCCCGGGTTCACCATCAAATTCTACGATACCCTGGAATCTTTTTACCTGGCCGAGGCGTTAGAGTACGTCCACGCGTGGCAAAAATCCACGGCCAGCAAACCCTGCGGTATTTGCGGTCCCATTGGACCGACGGAACAGCTTCCCCTGGTTGCCCAAATCGTCAACGATCTGGAAATCAACGTCCGGGAGGGACACTTTTGGGGCATGGACGAATGGTACGTAAACGGGAAAGAAATGTCCAAGGACAACCCCCTATCCTTCGCTCGGGCCGATTTGGAACTCTGTTTTAACCGGATCCGTAAGGACCTACGGATGCCCGACGAAAATTTACACTTTTTAACGGCCTCGAATATGAAGGAGTACACCGAATCCTACGACCGCTTTGAATGCCTGGTCATGCAAGGCGGACAGGGAGAGGTTAAGCATTGGGCCTTTAACGATCCTCCCGAGCGAACCGGAGCGTATAAGGATAATCCCCCTTCTCCCGAGGAATACCGGAAACAATCCGCCCGCATTGTGAACCTCCACCCCATGACGATCATCCAAAACGCCCGGACCTCCGGAGGAGGGGTCGTCACGGCGATACCCTCCCAGGCCCTTAGCGTGGGACCGGTGGAGACGTGGAAGAGCCGAAAAGTATCCATCTGGCACGCGGGAAAACACGATAATCCCTTTGGGCTTCGACTTACGGCGTTCATGATTTCCAAAAAAATTCCCGACTCGGCGGTGCCCATGTCTCTGTTAGCGGATCACCCGGATGTACAGTTCAATTTTTATACCCCCGGAATTGGAACCTGCGATACGGAAATGCACTAGGAGCGATCCATGGGAAAGACAGTTTTAGCGCTGGTTGCGCATCCGGACGATATTGAATTTATGATGGCGGGAACCCTCTTCCGACTTAAGGATAAGGGTTTTGAAATTCACTACATGACCGTCGCTAACGGAAGCTGTGGAACCGTTGAATACGGTAGGGACGAGATAATCCGTATGCGACGGCAGGAAGCGATGGCCGCGGCTGAATATTTAGGGGCCGTCTTCCACGAAAGCATTACCAACGATTTTGAGATTTTTTATCAAGATGATCTGATCCGTAAAGTGGCCGCCGTTGTTAGAATGGTAAAACCGGACCTGGTGTTCCTTCCCTCCCTGGAGGATTACATGGAGGACCACATGAACGCCGCCCGAATCGGGGTAACCGCCGTATTCGCCAAGGGGAGCCCCAACTATATCAGTATTCCCCCGGTGGATGCTATCCAAATGGACGTCAGCGTGTACCACGCCATGCCGGCAGGGCTACACGATATGATGGGGAATAAAATCATTCCATCCCTCTACGTGGATATTGGCGCGGTGATGGACCGGAAGGCTACCATGCTTTCTTTACACAAGAGTCAGCAAAACTGGTTAGACGCGAGCCAGGGGTTGAATCAATACGTAACCACCATGGTAGACAACGCCCGGGACGTGGGAATCCTGTCGGGAAAGTACCAGTACGCCGAAGGGTGGCGTCAGCATAACCCTTTGGGCTATTCCAGAGCTCCGGTGGATCCCCTGGGGGATTTATTCGCTTAAGGCGCCCCTTGTTCCGGTTCCGAGGCTTGCGGAGAGTGTATCCTCTAAAAAGCGGATGCCCTGGGCCACGTCCGTAAGGCGGTCTTCTCCCGCTTCCCGTTCTATGGTCAAATATCCGGTATAGCCGAACCGTTTTAGAGCGTCGATCAGGTGGGGGAAGTTCACGTCCCCCGTCCCTAGGGGTAGCTCCTCAAAGCAGTCGTTGATATCGATGGTGGAAAAATCGTTTTCGGCAAAGGCTTCGTACACGGCTTTAGGGTCGCAGGGTTTTTTGCGCCGCCCGTCTTTGGCGTGTACGTGGACCACCAGGGGAGCCAGGTACCGAAACGCGTCGAGGGTGTCACACCCCTGAACCATGACCAAATTGGCGGGGTCAAAGTTGACCCTCAGCCCTTGGGGCCCGCAGGCTTGTATAAAGGCCGCCAATCGTTCCGCCGGTTCGGGACCCGTTTCGATTGCTAGAACGGCGCCGTTTTTTTGGGCGTACAAGGAAAGCTCCGTCATAGCTTCCCCCAGATTTTCATACGTGGGGTCCCGGGGATTTTCGGGGATCACGCCGATATGGGTGGTAACGATGGAACTGCCCAATTCAAGGGCCAGGTCGATGATTTGTCGGGTCTTTTCGATCCGCTGGGGAAGTTCGTCCGCCCGCTCGAACCCGTGGCCCCCCAGATCACCGCAGAGAGACGCGATTTCCAAGCCCAGGTCGGCGCAGGTCCGGGAAAAGGTTTTACGGTCTTTGGCGGTGCTATTCCAAGGCGCTAAGGGTCCCCGGGAAGCGTAGAATTGAATTCCCCGCGCTCCGTGGTCCGAAGCCCAACGGAGCCCCTGATATAACTCTAATCGCAGGCTATCCAACAATACTCCGATTTTCATGTGGCCATCTCCATTACCTGATCTATGATCTTCGCGGCCCACAGGGCGTCCTTAATATGAACTAAAGGCTTGGTGGGGTAACGCAAATACGCTAAAAAGTCCAGCAACTGGTCCTTAATCTGATTGTTCCGATATCCGGTTATTTCTTTAGAAAACTCCTGGGACCGGTATACCTTCATTTTTTTTTGAAGCAGGTCTCCGTACAGTCGGCCCCGTTCAAATTCTATCTGAATGGACCGTTCTTTTTCCTCGATGAGCCAAGAAGAGAGGATCTTCCCGGTCAATCCGTGACCATGGGCGGTGGCAACCTGGACCTGCATGATCTCGTCGCCCTTTCGTTGGGCTTCCACACCCTTTACCCGGAAGGGGCCAAAAAGAGCGTGGGCCAAATCGACGTCGTGGATCAATTTATCCACAATCAGGGACTCCCGGACTCGGTCGGGTTTGGCTGAACAGCGGCGGAGGGTATAGTTCCGCGCGGTGCCCATGATTTTATAATCCACGTACTCCCGAGCGTCGATACACACGGGGTTGTACCGTTCCACGTGGGCGGGAAGGATCACCAAGCCCCTGGATCGGGCTAAACGGTCCAATTGGACGATCATGTTCCGGGTGGGGCAGACCGGTTTTTCGATTAAAAGGGAGATACCCTGTTCCAGGCAAGCCTGGGCTACATCGAAATGGGTTGGTATGGGAGAGGCGATCACCGCCGCGCCGATATCCGGCTGGGAAGCGAAAAGGGCTTGCGGATTTTCAAACCCCCGAACCCCTTCCTGTTCCAATTCGGCACGATCGTTTTCTTTAAAAACCGGATCGACCACCGCGACTAAATCGATACCGGAAAGCAGGTCGTCCAGGTTGATTTTATAATAATGCTCGCTTTGGTGTTCGATCTTTAGCTCTCGAAAAGCCTGGTGGTACACGTGGCCCATGTACCCATAACCGATGATGGCGAGTTGAATTTTTCCTGTTTTATTTCTCCGAATTTTTTCCCACATAGGTATATAATCTCCCCTTACTGTACCATGGGTTCCCCCGGATGGAAAGTAGGATTAGAAATGTGTTAGGGTACTATGGTAGAATCTTGAGATCCTAAAAGAGGTGATTGCTATGAAGAGCCCTTTTGCGGTACCGGTTTCCCCCAACGCGGATGAATTTTTAGCGGTCCTGAAGCGCGAGGCGGAACCGGCAAGGGTACACCCGATTGAAATTTATTTGGACCAGGAAGTGGAAACCGAAATCGCCGACCGCTTTTCCCTGGTTCAGAATCTTGATCCGGGGGATCCCTACTTTAAACAAAAGCGTCATATTGCCGTCCAACGCTTCCTGGGCTACGATTACGTGTTGGCGGGGGTAAAGGGACTGGAATTGCCCCTGGCGACCCATAGCGCCGAGGACGAAAACAAAGAGGGGCTGGGCCGTGTGGGGGGCCGACAGTACGTGGAAGAGGGTCGGGGGCAGATAGGAACCTGGGAGGAGTTCGAACGGTTCCCCTGGCCCCAGCCGGAACAGGCGGACCTTCGGGAGCTGGAGTGGTACGAAAAGAACCTGCCCGATGATATGTGCGTTTTAGGAGGCCTCGCGGGGCACGTGGCGGAGGAACTATCGTTCCTTATGGGGTACGAGACCCTCTGTATCACCCTGTATGATGATCCGGATTTAGTGGCCGCGATTCGGAACCGGGTGGTGGCGTTGCACCGGCGCAATTTTGAGCTACTATTGCAATTTCCCCGGGTTCGCGCCGTTTGGGGAACCGATGATATGGGTTTTCGAACCGGAACCCTGCTTTCCCCCGAACACCTGCGGGAATACGTCCTCCCCGCCCATCGGGAGTTTGCCCACATGGCCCATTCTGCGGGGCGCCTCTATCTGCTCCACTCCTGCGGAAATTTAGGCTTAATTATGGAAGATATTATCGATTACGTGAAGGCGGACGCCAAACACTCCTTTGAGGATACGATCGAAGATGTGGCAGACGCTAAAGAACGATGGGGAGATAGGATTAGCTTTCTCGGGGGAATCGACGTGGACTTTCTCTGCCGTTCCTCCGCCTCCGAGGTTCGGGATCGGACCCGCCGAACCTTGGACCGCTGTGGTAGTCGGGGGTACTGCTTGGGTACGGGCAATTCGGTGGCCAACTACGTACCCATCCCGAACTACCTGGCCATGCTGGACGAAGGCCGCCTATGGACCCGGTAACCCCAAGGTCCTAGTTTTTAAAGCACAGTTCCGAGACCGCTTCCCGGTCAAAAAAGCAATAGCAGTGGGGGTGGGTTTGCAGAATTGAAGCTGGACAGTGGGGGTCCACCTTCCCTAGGACAAAGGAAGATACTGCCCTTGCCTTTCGAGAGCCCGGGACCGTGTTGATGATGACCCGGCTTTTCATAATTTGTTTGATCCCCATGGATATGGCCCGTCGGGGAACGTCGTCGATCGACGGAAACCAGCCTTCCCCGAGCTGTTGCCGTCTACAGGCTTGATCCAAGGAAACGACCAAATAGGGCGCCTCCGTATCGAAATCCGCGGGGGGATCGTTAAAAGCCAGATGGCCGTTTTCTCCCACCCCCACAAAGGCCACATCGATGGTAACCCTTTTTATCAGAGTATTCAGCCTTTCCACCTCCCCGTTTAGATCCGGGGCGTCGCCGTTGATGTAATTGATCCGCTTAAGATTTTTTACCCGGTTTTCGAACCGTTCCCGCAAGTACTTTCGGAAGCTGGCCGGATGCTGGTCCGAAAGCCCCACGTACTCATCCAGGTGGAAAACCTCGACCCGGGACCAATCGATGTCCATGGCGACCAGGTGTTGGAGCATTTTGAACTGGCTGGTCCCGGTGGCTAATATAATGGTCGCGGAACCCCTCTGGTCTAACGCCTCTTGAATAAAAGCGCCGCCCTTTAGGGCCGCCTCTTTACCGTTCTCTTCTTCGCTTTCCTGTATCCAAAGTTTCATACCCTACCCTCCGAGGCCTCGTACAGTACCGTATCGTCCAAAATTACCCTATGTATCCGTATCCCCGATTCGGTTTTGGTAAAAGAAACCAGATCGGTGTTTTCATCGACCAGGGGGTCCGTATCCCAGCAGGGAAGACCCATCAACGCGCAGGGGTTGAGGGTAACACAGCGGATAGCGTCCGTAAGCGAAAGGTCCGTATGGGTGGTCACAAAGCCCACGCCCCGATCGAGCAGGAAAGAAGCCCCCGCAAGGTTTTCGGTACCCGGCAAACCTAAATGCCCGTCCGGGTATACTTGAATGGTCATGGCTCCCCAACGATAACTCCCCGGAGGCTTACCCCCCAGGGCCGTAACGTCGCTGACCAAAATTGACTTTTGGGGACCCTTGCACCGCACAAAAGCCTTTAACGTGTAAGAAGGGAGATGGAAGCCGTCGGCGATAAAGGTCGCGTTAAGGCGATCCTCCGCCAGTTGTTGCCAAATAAAGTTTTTAAGCCGGGGAATCAGGGATGGGCTTCCGTTTCCTAAGTGGGTCGAAAGCCGGGCCCCCGCGTCCACAGCTTTTTGGATCAGTTCGGGGGACGCGTTCGTGTGCCCGATCCCCACGAGGATCCCCGTGGCGGCTACCAGGTGAATAAATTCCAGGGTATCTTCGTTTTCTGGGGAAACCGTGACAATCCGGATTGCCCCTTCCGCGGCTTCCTGCCAGCGGAGAAACTCTTTAAAATCCGCTGGACGGATATAGTGGGGATCGTGGGCTCCCCGGGCTCCTTCGGAGGGGGAAATAAAGGGCCCTTCGATATGGATACCCGGAACCGCGCGGGCCACCAGGGAGGATTCCTTTCGCGCCCTAACGATCTGGCGAATGCTTTTGATAATCCGGCCTTCCCCATTGGTGATTATGGTAGGAACGTGTTTGGTCGTACCGCTGGAGGCTAATTCGCGGACCAGGGCTTCTATGCTCGGAGTATCCAGATCGTCGGAATAGTCCTTGGAACGGTACCCGTTTACCTGGATATCCAGGAATCCGGGAGATAGAAAGGTAGAATCATCGGATATCCCGTGGTTTTCATCGATGAAAGAAACACGACCACCGCTTATGACCACACGGAGGTGCCTATGGGAAAAAATCGATGTGCCTTCGACGGAACGGGTATGCACGATAAAAAGAGTATAGCAAAAACAAAGATTCCTTGCAGTACCCGGTTTTAAAATAGCGTTCAGGTTCTTTCAAAAGTCTGTTGCTTTTAAAAGAACCTCAATTGTATGAAATTGCAACATTGCAGATATAAACTGACGGATTTGAGGCGTGCCACTGCAACTATATTTGAACATCTTGCCTGTACGATAAAACTCTGACCACTATAAGTCAAGATAGTTGAGACGAAACTTTTTTAGTATGGTGAGCCCTTTTGTCAAGACAAATCTGAAAGATTTCATCAGTGGATTCGGCCTTCCCGGTTTCTCTAACTGACAGCGCGAAGATGCTGCTGTTCATCCATGAACTTTGACTGGTACACCGCGTCTGGCGTCTCGTAGCGGAATATGTCAAGATAGTTGAGACGAAGTTCTTTGACAATTTATGAGCCTGAAG
>CAYRLW010000067.1:7524-12508 GCA_964425215.1 uncultured Treponema sp. | reverse complement strand
AGGGTTTCCGCCCGACTCGTCTGTCCCGCGCAATAGCCCTGCAGTATCGCTCCGAGCTGTTGTTCCGTTCCGGTGGGGAACATCTGATAGAACCACGGATACCCGGGGACTCCGGCACCGAGCATGCTCACCGTTTCCTTAGCGATTTGGGAATCCGGCGCCTTGGCTCCGACGATGGGAGAAAGCTGTTTGATCTTTCCGGGAATCCAGTTCTTTCCGTATTCGGAGGTGGTCAGCCAGCGGAGCCAATCGAGGGCGGCCTTTAGGTTCTTGCTACTCTTGGAAATCCGAATGGTCTGGTTGGAATCGAACATGATCCCTGCTCCCTTGGCGTCACTACCCGCGGGCCCAACCAGGTAACCGAGTTCCACGTTGGGGTTGGTTTTACGGATCGTATCCTCCGCCCAGTTGCCTTGATGGATAATGGCCACCTTGCCCGTAGCGATGGAGGAGGTCTGATCGTTAAAGTCCGATTCGTTCGGCTTGGGTCCGCCGTACTTCTTGATCAGGTCAAGAAGATCAAAAACCTGCTTCATTTCGGGGATGTTTTTGAATTTCAAATCCCCGCTGTTGAGTTTTTTCACAAACGCTTCGTAGCCGCCGTAGTTTTTTACCACCGCCGGAGCTAGAGCCTGCCACGCGGTCTGGGGAAGAACCCAGAATTCTTTGAACCCCGTAGCGAAGGGCTGAATTCCCGCCGCTTGGATTTTTTTCGCCACCGCGTCCAACTCGTCCAGCGTTTTAGGAAGCGTGGTGATGCCCAGGTCGCGGAATACTTTTTTGTTGTAGATAAAGGAATGGGACTGAACCAGGAAGGGGTACCCCAATATCTTCCCATCCACCGTAACCCCCTGCAAAGCAGAGCTCTGGATATTTTTCATAAAATCTTCGTTGGTTAAATCGTAGACGTAGTCCTTGTACGTGTTGTTGTCCGCATAGGCGCTACTCATAAACACGTCGGGAATATCCCCGGAGTTGATCCGGCTCGTGAGTACCGAACGGTAATCCGCCTGAAGCACCGTGATATCCAAGGTAACCCCGGTCTCCGCTTTGTACGCCGCGACCATGTCGTTGTACTGATCCGCCAGTTCGGGACTGTAAAACAACAGGTTAAGCGTTACCGGCCCCTTGGCCGCCGCCGCTTCTTTTTGCCCCGCCGCGAAAAGGGAACCGGTAGCCACAAGAAGAGCCAGGGCTACAACCGTCATCTTTCTCATAAAGACCTCCTATAATTTGGACATCCCGTCTAGGGATGCCTTTTTCCCCGCGATACGGGTCCTGTGGACTCCCGTATAACCAGATTACACGGGATAAGGACCTTAGAATGATCTACCATTTTCCCCTCAAGCCGTTCGATAAGCCGTTGCACCGCGATCCGAGCCAGTTGGTGGCCAGGAACTTCGGCGGCGGAAACGGCGGGATAAAACATCTCGGCGGTTCCGGGGGAGGACACGATGCTGATAATCGAATACTGTTCCGGGATTTTTTTGCCGCTTTCCAAGACGGCCCTATACATACCCGGCAAAATCCTATCGTTCATCACGATAACCCCCGTTATACCGGGGTCCCGCGTGATCACATCCTTGAACAGCCGATACCCCATGTGGGGGCTCTCGTCGCAAAACAGCTGAGGACCGGTAAACCCATACCGGGTTTGGGCCTCAGCGAAGGCCCGGTAGGACCGGACCACGGGCCCGTACCGTTGGTCGAAGGTTTCTTTCGATTGGCTCACGAAGGCGATATTCCGATGACCCAGGGCGTACAGATGTTCCACGGCGCTGAACATGGTGGAACGAAAATCAATATCCGCCCAGCTAATATCATCCGCCGTATCCCCGTTCATCTCCCCATCCGAATCCCTGGAGCGTCCAATCAGAGAGAAGGGCAGATCCAACTTTTGGAGCAACGGCACCCGGGGATCCTGGGTATGGACTTCCATGAGGATCATTCCGTCTACCAACCCCTGACGAACCAGCTGGGTAAGGGCCACCTCGTCGTCGTACCCCGAAGTCCAAAGCACCAGGTTGTATCCATATTCCTTTACGGCCTCGGACGCGCTGGTGACGAACTCCATCATCGTCTCTCCCAGGGATTTTCGGACCAAGGGAACGTGCAAGGCTAAAATACGGCTCCGCTTGCTCGCCAAAGCCCGGGCGTGGGCGTGGGGACGGTACCCTACCCTCTCCATAGCCCGGTGTACCTGCTCCTTCGTGGCTTCAGAAACCGGCCGGGTACCGCTTAAAACGTACGAAACCGTACTGATCGATACCCCCGCTAATTTCGCCACATCCTTGATATTCGCCATACAACTCCCCGAGCAAGGGCAATCGAAACGCTTCGTCGAAACGTTTCGATGATAGACTATCATAGAAATTTCGGGAGGTCAAGTTTTTTATCGCTCTTTTCCGTCGGGTCTCCCATACCGTAAAAGGTCCTCCTTTTTGAGGGTTTAAAAGCCTTTTTTATCTTGCGTTTCTCCCGTTAAGGCCAAATACTAAAGGTGATACCACGGGATCGGAACAGGAACGGTATTCGAAGAACACCGAGGGAGGGCGCACGATGGAATTTCAGATACAACGGGACGCGCTATTGAGCCATATCCTCAACGCGGAGAGAGAGGAAGCGAAAAGCCTTCTGCTCTCCATCGTCCAGGAGCGGGGCTACGAAACCGCGCTTCGGTATATTCTGGAACCCACCCTGCGGCTTATCGGGGATCGCTGGGCCAAGGATAGCATTTCATTGGCCCAGGGTTTTGTCGCCGGCAAGGTGGCAGAGGATTTTATCGCGAACACAAAGGATGTCCTTATTAATGAAGTGGGCAAGGAGCAACCCATAGCGGAGGGTAGCCCGCCGAGGGTAGCGGTAATGGGCAACATTGAGGACGATTATCACTCCCTGGGCCGATCCATGGTGATATCGTTCCTGGAACTGCGGGGCTGGTCGGTGACCGATCTGGGCAACGACGTACTCGCGAACGAGCTGGTAGACACGGCGGTACTGATCGGCGCCCCGGTCATCGGAGTATCAGCCATGATGCTCACCACGGCGCGGAATATCGGCTCAGTCCGGCAGGTGCTACGGGAACGGAGACTGGAGGACAAGATAGCCCTGGCGGTTGGCGGAGCCGTCTTCAGGATGCGCCCCGAGCTGGTAGCGGAGGTAGGCGGGGACGGAACGGCGGATACCGGTATCGACGCGCCGGATCTATTCGAAGCTCTGCGGCTTCGGATTTACGAGCATCAGAAAGGAGCTAAGCGATGACCTCGATGGAGAGAATCGGCGCCCTGCTCATGGGAGCTCCCATGGATAGGCCTCCCTTTACACTGACGCTTTCTCTGTACGGAGCCCGGCTTACGGGCCGCCCCTGCGGATCCTACTACTCCGATCCCGACGCCTACGCTGCGGGACAGCGGGCGGTGGTGGAACTCTGCTCGCCGGACATAGTTTTTTCGCCCTTCGCGTTGACTCTGGAAGCGGCGGCTTATGGCGCCCTTCTTGATTTTCCCGAAGATGGACCTCCGTACCTGAAGAAGCCCGCGTTTAGGTCGAGCCACGGCGTGGCCGTGCCCAGGCCCAACTCCATCGATGCGAGCCCCCACCTGACGTACCTGGTCAGGGCCGCCGAAAAAGTGGTGGCGGATCAGAAGGGAGAGCGGCCCGTGGCCGCCCCGATCACCGCGCCGGTGGACCTGCCGATCCTGCTTTTGGGTCTGGAAACATGGCTAGATATAATCCTTTTTAGACCCGATGAAGCCAGACAGTGGGGGCGCTTGGCGCTGGATCATTTTGTTACCCTGTCGAATGCGTACGCCGACGCCGGCATCGCGTTCCTCGTTACGCCGGTCATGTTTGCCAACCCCGCCATAGTGAATCCGGAGCTGGCCCAAAGGATCCTGCTCCCCCTCCTGGCGGACGCTTTTGCCCGGGTACGGCTCCCTATCGTTTTTCACCATGGGGGAAACAAGATCGGACGGAGCCTTGGAATGTTCAAGGATCTTCCGAACCTCGCAGGATTCGTATTGGACGAACGGGATTCTATAGCTGAAGCCAGGCAACAGATTGGGCCGGACCTGCTTCTGCTGGGTAATTTGAATGGACCGTCCCTGCCATACCGGAGCCTCGAAGATATCAAACGAAGAACAACCTCGATTCTCGAAAATCGAAAATGTGACCCCAAGTTCGTCTTCGCCAGCGCGGGAGCCGATATTCCCTTTAAGACAGAGAAAGAAAAACTCCAGGGACTTCGGGATTTGCTTTTTGCCGCCCAAGGATGTCCGTCATGATCGGGAGCGACCATCCCGTGAGGCTTGTTGGCTGTGGAATACTGCGGAAGGAATTTGAACTCCTTCCAAAGAGCGTCAAAGACCGATTCAGCGCCCAATTTCTTGATTCACTGCTCCACATGAATCCGGCGCACCTTGAACAATCCTTGATTTCTATCAAGGCATCGCAACAGGATCGGGGGATAGTATTCCTCTACGGCGATTGCTGTCCCGGAATGGAAGAGCTTTCCAGCGGAGAAGGCAAGTCCAGAACCGCGGGGTTGAATTGTATCGAGATCTACCTGGGCCGTGACGCCTACAGGAAATTGAGGAAGGAGGGGACCTTCTTCTTGATGCCCGAATGGGCTCGACGATGGAAGGAGATATTCCAGCGGGAACTGGGATTTGAGACCCCCGAATCGGCGCGGGAGTTCATGGGGGCTTCCATGACCAAGGCTCTGTATATCGATACGGGGAGCGAAAGCATACCGGAAGACGAATTGGCGGAATTCGCCGAGTACACGGGGCTACCCGTATCGATCCAGCAAGTAGGCACCGAACATTTGCTGGAAGCCCTGGACGAGGCGTATCGGAAATTGGAAGAATCCCATGGATGACGCGAAAAAGTTTTTTGGGTATTTGCTCAGTGATCTAATCGAAAAAATCCTCTCTCTGGCGGGAGACCCCGGATCCTGCGCGCTATTCGCCGCCGAGAGTCTTCG
>CAYRLW010000067.1:0-7424 GCA_964425215.1 uncultured Treponema sp. | reverse complement strand
AATCTGGTTCTGGAAAAGGCCCTTCGAGAACGGGATCTGATGCTCAAGGAGATTCACCATCGGGTCAAGAACAATCTGCAAATCATCAACAGCCTCCTCTATTTACAGGCCTCCACGTCCGACAACCCGAACGTGCGGGAAGCCTTTGAAAAGGGCCAGAACAGAATACACTCCATGGCCCTGGTGCACGAGGAGCTGTATCATTCCGATGATCTTGAGCGCATAGATATAATTGGATACACGGAAAAATTATGCCAAAATTTAGAAAACATTGATTTGAACGAAGGAACAACTATCCAGGTACAAAGCAACGCGCAGGGTATCCTTCTACCTATCACGTATTCCGTTCCAATCGGTATCATCCTTAACGAATTGATAACCAACGCTATAAAATACGCCTATCCTCCGGGCAGCGGAGGAAGTATTGTTGTTACGATACATCAGGAAGTTGATACCATTTCCATATCGGTGGAAGATGAAGGCATTGGTATTCCCCAGAATCAGGAGTATCATACGAGAAAGACCCTCGGTCTTTCTTTGGCGGAAAACCTTACGGAACAGCTCCACGGGTCCTTCCGCGTACGGAATAAAAAAGCGGGGGGAAAAGGAGCACAGGGTACCCTGGCTATCATACAATTTCCATGGGAGTCGATGCCGAATGGATAAGAATTTGTCCGTGTTGATTGTGGAAGATGAAAGACTTATCTCGATGATGCTTCGTCACATGCTAGAAAAGGCGGGATTCACGGTCTGCGGTATCGCGCCGAATCTACTAAAGGCCTACGAGATTATCGAAAATAGTTCCCCGGACTTTGCCCTGATCGATATACACCTGGAAGGAGACGACAACGGAATTGAGTTGGGTAGGAAACTTTGTCAAGAATCGAAGATTCCCTTTGCCTACGTTTCCGCGTATTCCGATACAATCACCTACCATGAGGCTATGGAAACTAAACCCATCGCGTTTTTACAAAAACCCGTTTCAATAGAAGCTATAAAGAATATTTTAAACGATCCATCCCGATTGTCGCTGGCTTGATGAATATGGTTGGGGCTCTATATATCCTCCAAATCCAAACCGTTCCACTTGGACGGGGCGGTTCCGGTTTTAATTTTAAAAAACCGGGAAAAATAGTAGGGGGTTTGGAAGGCCAGCTTATAGGATACTTCTTTAACCGAATAGGAACCGCTGGCGAGCAATTCCTTGGCCTTGTTGATTTTTAGGTTTAAAAAGTATTGATACGGCGTCATGCCCAGATAGGAACGGAACAGGTCGCCAAAGGCCTTGTAGGATACCCCCAGCGATTCGGCTACCTGTTCCATATCCAGGCGCCGGTACAACGATTCGATCAGGATGGCCTTGGCTTTTTCAAGGATTTCCAATTCCGCCGTATCGTGGACCTGGGAGCCTTCGTAGCTCAACGTATGGGCGAATATTTCCAGGACCAGGGATCCCAGGATGTTTTGGAAAAAAGGGCCCTGGGTTTCAGCGATTTCCCGGAGACGTCGAAAGGCCGAGACCAGGGGTTCCCGAATGCCGATCTGCCGAACCCACGACGGAGGCTCGGCGCTCTTTTCGCCTACGAGCGTACGGGCTAACCGTCCGTCAAAGGTAACGTAGTTGGCGGACCAGCGGTCATCGGGCCGGGAAGGCTCCGCATCCGATTGCTTGGAGGCGGGAATAATCCAATGCCGGATATTAGGAAGGATGGTGATAAAGGTCCCATCCCGTATTTCCATTTCCCCGCCGGGATGCCGGTACACTCCCTGGCCGGCGGTACAGTAAAAAAATTGATATTCGTTCAAAACCCTCCCTACGGTCGCTAAAGCAGAAAAGAAATCGATTTCCTGGGGTTTTTGTCTATAGATTGAACCAAGCTCCGTACAATAGATTCCCCATTCTTCGTCCCGTATTCCATAGGCTAGCTGAATTTTCGTGGTATGTTCGATCATAGACTCCTAAAAAAAGTGTATCCTTGAATCAAAATTGTGCAAACGATTGTTCCGCCGTTGGGGATGAACTGAATTATACTGTAACCATCCAGGGGGCACAATAAGAATGGCTACGGAAAATTTTATCAGCCTCTCCCACGTTTCAAAAACCTTCCCCGGGGTCAAGGCGCTCCAAGACGTGTCCTTCGATATCCATAAGGGGGAAATTCACGCGTTAATCGGCGAAAATGGGGCGGGAAAATCCACGCTTATCAAAATTCTTTCGGGGGTGTACCAGAGCGACCCGGGGGCGGAAATTAGTATTTTGGGAAAAAAATACGACCATATCACCCCCCTGGAGGCGCTAAAAGCGGGAATCGTGGTGATTTATCAGGATTTTTCCTTTTTCCCGAACCTGAGCGTCGCGGAAAATATCGCCATAAGCCGGGATTTGGAAAAGGGAAAAAATATTATCGATTGGGATTCCATGCGTCGTCTTTCCGCGGCCGCTCTGGAACGGCTGGGGGTGAGTATCGACGTGAACACCCCCATGGGAGAACTTTCCATCGCCAAACAGCAGTTGGTCGCCGTGGCCCGGGCTTTGGTGTACGACGCAAAATTGATCATCATGGACGAACCCACCAGTTCCCTGTCCAAAGGGGAAGTGGAACTATTATTCCGGGTTATGAAGACCCTGCGGGATTCGGGTATTTCCATCCTCTTTATCAGCCACAAGTTGGACGAGCTTTTCGCGGTTTCCGATCGCTTTACCATTTTACGGGACGGTATGTATATCGGAACCTTTGGGGATGACGATTTGGATAACGATAAGCTCATTTCCCTTATGGTGGGTAGAAGCATCGAGTACAAGGTCTATGAAAAGCGGAAAGCGTCGGAGGTTCTTTTAAAGGTAGAGCACCTGAGTAAAAAGGGGAATTTCAAGGATATCAGCTTTGAACTCCACCGGGGAGAAATTCTCGGGATCACGGGGCTTGTGGGCGCGGGAAGAACCGAGGTCCTCCAGGCTATCTTTGGTATAACCGATTACGACGAAGGCCGCATCGAGCTTGAGGGTGTGGAGTTAAAACACCGCACCCCGGAACAGGTGGTCCACGCGGGCTTTGGGTATATACCGGAGAATCGCCTGCAGGAAGGCTTGGTCCTCCGAAAAAGCATAGAGGACAATATCGTGGTCACCGTATTGGACCAGGTTTGCGGTCGTCTGGGGCTTCGTCGAACCGATAAGATGGGAGCTCTGGTTTCCCAGTGGATGGATCGCCTTTCCATTAAGCCGAATTTGCCCGCAATGCCCGCGGCGAACCTTTCCGGAGGGAATCAACAACGGGTCGTTTTAGCCAAATGGTTGGCGAAACAACCCAAGGTCCTATTTGTGGACGAGCCGACCAACGGGATCGACGTAAAGGCAAAGTCGGAAATCCATAAAATACTACGGGATTTAGCGGAAGAAGGGATGGGGATTATTCTCGTTTCCTCTGAGCTTCCTGAAATTTTGGCTATAGCCGATAGGGTAATCGTTATGCGCCATGGAAAGATTACAGCCCAGTTCGACGGAGCCACGGTTTCTCAGGAAGATATCATGAGCAAAGCCGTGGTGAGCTTTAAGATTTAAGGAAGACGTACCATGAAAACAAAAGCGAAAAAGAAAGAGCTGACCATTTTCATCATTCTTCTTATTATCTCCGCCATTATTACGATTAACAACCCCTCTTTTCTTACATTGGAAAATCTTTTTGATATGGCGAAGAGCAACACCGTGTTGATGATCATGTCCATGGGCATGCTTTTGGTGATCCTTTCGGGGGGCATCGATGTTTCCGCCGCGTCCATGGTCGCCGCCGTGACGGTGGTGGTGGGAAATTTTTTGATGAGCGTTTCGGGAAACATTTTTTTAGCCTTTGGCTTGGGAGCCTGTACGGGCATTATTCTGGGCTTAATAAACGGGGCTTTAATCGTTCGCTTTAAAATTCCCCCTATCGTGGTAACCCTGGGAACCATGAGCATGATTATTGGGATGGTCCTCTATTTGACCAACGGGGTGTGGATAACAGGGATTCCCGCTTCCTTTATCAGCTTTGGGCGTTTGACCCTGGGAGGACCGGAACGGAAGGGGCTTCCGATTCAAATACTCTTTATGTTGGCGATTATAGCCCTTACATGGTGGATCCTTAAATTTACTATTTGGGGACGGGGCGTGTACGCCATCGGGGGAAACCGGAACTCGGCGGAACGGCTTGGGTTTAACGTTTCCAAGATTACCCTTTTTATTTACGCCTACGAGGGTTTTCTTATCGGCATCGCCGGGGTGGTACACACCACCATCATGCAACAGGTCGATCCCAACGCGTTTATCGGTTTTGAGCTACAGGTTATCGCGGCGGTGGTGCTGGGCGGCGCCAGCGTTTTAGGAGGATACGGGTCCGTCTTGGGAACGGTCATCGGGGTAGCTTTGTTCTCGGTTATCAATAACGGTCTTATTCTGATGCGCATACCTACCTTTTGGCAAAAAATAGTCCTGGGGTTGGTGATTCTCGTTTCGGTCAGCGCGGACGTAATTCAAAAACGGATTCAAGAAAACAAGACCATTAAAGTTGATATTGAAGAAGCGTAAATCGGGAGGATCGATCCATGAAGGTAGCGGCGATTTTTGAGAAAAGCAAAAAAGAATGGATCCTCTTTGGGGTCTTTGTGTTGATTTTTATTCTTATGTCCCTTTTATCTCCCCGTGAATTTCTTTCTAGACAGAATCTACAGTCCATGGCGTATCAATTGCCGGAATTTGGACTACTCTCGCTGGGCATGATGATTATCGTTCTTACGGGGGGAATTAACCTTTCCATCACCAATTCCGCCGCCCTGGCGGCGATCGTGGGCGGGGCAACAATGGCGAAACTTTCCGCCGGCGGGGGCTCGGATTTTTTAGCCATCGCGGTGGGTATTGTGGTTTTTATTATCATAGCCATAGCCTGCGGCGCCGTGAACGGATTTGTGGTCGCGTTTATAGGCGTGGCGCCTATGCTGGTTACCCTGGGTACCATGACCCTTTTTGAAGGCGTCTCCCTGTACATCACCAAGGGTGGAGCCATATCCGGGTTTCCCCTTTCGTTTTTCTGGTTTGGCAACGATACCATCCTATCCATTCCCGTTCCCCTGTGGATCTTTATCCTATTCGCCATCCTGACGACGATCTTACTGGAACGGCATCGGTTTGGACATAACGTGTATATGGTGGGCTGTAACCCCAAATCTTCCTATTTTTCCGGAATCAACGTAAAACGGGTCCTCTTTTTGGTCTACCTCTATTCGGGCCTGCTTGCGGGAATCGCGGGGATCATTATGGCATCCCGGTACAACTCGGCCAAGGAATCCTACGGATCCTCGTACCTTCTGCAAAGCATAGCCGCCACCGTTTTGGGCGGTACGGATATCAACGGCGGATCGGGGAAGGTCATCGGGACAATCCTTGCGGTGATGATCCTGCAGATAATATCCAGCGGACTTAATATTTTCGGCTTTCAGCGGTTCCTTACCAACGTGATGATGGGGGCCATCCTCGTGGCGGTTCTGATCATCAACTATTTTAATAGTAAAAAAGCCTGACCTAGTCGGGCTTAGATATACAGAAGGAGGCTACGTATGAAGAAAATGCTATCTCTCGTGGGAGCCCTGGCGCTCATCGCGGGGGCGGTATGGGCGGGAGGAGCCCAACAACAGGCGGGCGGAGCGGCGAAAAAATTCAGCATCGTCGTGATGCCTAAATTGATCGGGATTCCCTACTTCAACGCGTCGGAGACCGGAGCGGTCCAAGCGGGTAAGGACCTGGGCGTAGAGGTAATTTACACCGGCCCCACCACCGCCGACGCGGCGGAACAGGTAAAAATGCTGGAAGACTACATCAGCAAGGGCGTTAGCTGTATCGCCGTGGCTCCGAACGATCCTGCGGCGCTTACCCCGGTTCTGATGAAGGCCAAAAAAGCGGGTATTCTGGTCCTGGACTGGGATACCCCCGCGGATCCCCGGGTGGTGGATCTGTCGGTGCACCAGATCGACGATAAACAATACGGCGAGCACATCTGGGATCTGCTGGTTAAGTACATGGGCGACACGGGGGATTATGCCCTCCTGACCGGTGGACTTTCGGCGGCGAACCTGAACGGCTGGATCGACGCCGGCTTGGCGTACGCCAAAACAAAATATCCTAACCTTCATCTGGTAACCGACAAAATCGCCACGGATGAAAAACAGCAAATCGCCTACCAGAAGGCTCTGGACCTGATCAAAGCGTACCCCAATCTTAAGGGTATCGTGGGGATCAGCACCCCCGCCCCCCTGGGCGCCGCTCAAGCGGTACAAGAGAAGGGACTGCAGAGTTCCATCGCCGTGGTGGGGACCTCCCTGCCCACGGACTCCAAGCCCTTCTTAAAGGACGGTTCTCTGAAAGTCGGAACCCTGTGGGACCCCGCCAAGTTAGGCTATCTGACCGTCGCCTTGGCGTACGACCTGTACAAGGGTAAAAAACCCGTGGATGGCCAGGACGTACCCAACGTGGGCAAAATCCAGGTAAAGAGCGACGGTAAAACCGTCATTATGGGCCCCCCCACGGATTTCCTCCCGGACAACGTGGATAGCTTCAAGTTCTAACTATTCGGGTCGTGAAAACTTTGGACCGTGAAAACATGAAATCGTTTCCGAAAAGCGGAATACCGTTTTCACGGCCCAGTTTCGGGAAAACAAAGTTTTAAGAGTTGAGGCTTTTTCAAAACTCCCTGAGTTTTGAAAAAGCCTCACTTATTTTTTAAAAGCCACGTGAAGGCGCTCAGGACAAGGTTTCGGTGTTCCAGCCGGTTTAAAACCTCCGAACGATGCCCCAGGGTGTAGCAAAAAACCCGCCCCTTTCCCTGGGTATGTCGCCACGCGGCGGCGGAAGAACCGTAATCGGCGGAATAGGTTCGCAGAAGAATCTCCGTGTGCTTTGCATCCACAAAGACAAAATACATTTCGTCCTCCACCTCAAAGGGGGTAAACGTTTGAAGCCCTGTTCCCCCCGGTACCGATTCTTGAATCCTAAACCGGGGGTGTTCCTGGGGATGAAAAAGGAAACGCCCTCGGGTCAAACGGGAATAGGTTCCCCCGGAAGGGTACGAAGAAAGCCCGCTGTGTAGCACCAACAGGGCCCCACCCTTTTCCACAAACCGACTAAGGGCCCCTTCGGTCTCTTCGGTACTCCAAATAGCCGCCGATTCCGCCGGGTTCGACCGGGCTTCCTTAGAAATCACCACCACCGAATAGGCGTCCAAACCAGCCCAAGGGAACGCATCAGGCTCGGTATAAAAATCTGCCATTCCATCCAGTTCCGAAATAAGAGCTTCCAACATTGTTTGAATAGACGTAGGATCGTGATAAAAATCTCCCACTAGACAAGCGATCCGTGTAACAGCCATGACCACCTCCTAAAGGGAAACTCTATGCCACCG
>CAYRLW010000066.1:0-12955 GCA_964425215.1 uncultured Treponema sp. | reverse complement strand
AAGTACCGCTGAAGCGAAAAAAACTATTTTTGACGAGACCGGTTCTTTCTTGTATAATACCCCTGTACGGTTACATAAATATGGATTCAAAGAATGGAGAAGCCGCGATGGAAACCCTGTACGACAACCTGTTGGAATATTATGATGAGCTTTTTCCGGTGGAAGAAAAAAAAATAGATTTTATCGACGAAGAATTGAACCGACATTGGACCGGAAGTGGGCTTCCAAAGGTGCTGGACGTGGGGTGTGCGACCGGATCCATCGATTTTGCGTTGATAAAAAGGAATATCCTCGTTACAGGGATAGATAATAATGTATCCATGATCCAGAGTGCGTGCCGTCGAAACCCGGAACCAAAAAACAAGGCCCGCTTTTTCTGTATGGATATGCTCGAGACGGCGAAAATTTTGGCCCCCGCCAGTTTTAACGGCGTTTTATGCCTCGGGAATACCCTGGTACACCTGCACGATCCCGAAGAGATTGTTGCTTTTTTACGGGGAGCCCGGCGTTTGATGGAAAACGATGGGGTCCTCATTATACAGGTGGTAAATTATGATAAAATACTGGCGGATGGAATTGCCCAGCTTCCAACCATAGAAACTCTCCGGTGTTCCTTCGTCCGTAATTATGCGCTTCTCCCGGATGGGCATATCCAATTTAACGGGACGGTGTACTCGTCCAATAACGTGGCTGTTTTCCGGGATCAAGTGGAATTGTACCCCCTCCGGTCCAAGGAATTGCGTAAGCTATTGAACGAAGAGGGGTATAGGGATATCAAGTTCTTGAGCGATTTTGACGGACAACCCTTCGATGGATCGTCTTTCGGCTTGATAGCCGTGGCGCGATCCTAGGAGCCAAGCGGACAAGTCCGTCAAATTCCTAGGCTTTTCCGGTCTCTTCGCCGTTGGGGCTTACGATTTTCCATCGGCCATCCACTTTTTCAAAACTATCGCTTTCCAGGGATAGTTGCCGTCCGTCTTCGCAGGCGATGCGCACCCGGCTTGCCACGGGGTTTACCTCTATAACCTTGCACTGCATGCCTTCCAACTGTAGTTTACACCCCTCGGGGGGCATTTGACGCCGCTGGTCGTTGTAGAATCCGTGTTCGTAGGCTAGACAACAGAGCAGACGTCCGCAGGGCCCGGATATTTTCATGGAGTTGAGGGAAAGGTTCTGATCCTTAGCCATTTTTATGGATACGGGTTTGAGTTTATCCGAGACGGAATGACAGCAGTACCCCCGGCCGCAGACCCCCAGGCCTCCCACGATTCTCGATTCGTCCCGGACGCCGATTTGCCGTAGTTCGATGCGGGTCTTAAAAATCCCCACCAAGTCTTTCACCAATTCCCTAAAATCAACTCGGCTTTCGGCGGTAAAAAAGAATATGATCTTTTGTTCTTCCAAAAGGTAATGAACCGAAACCAGCTTCATATCCAAACGATGGTCTTCTATCTTTTGTTTGCAGATATGAAAGGCTTCTATTTCCTTTTGTTGATCCTGTCGAGATTTTTCCAACTCCGCTTCGGAAGCGCTTCCCAAAATCCGGACGATTTCGTTGGGGTTAAATAAACCATTGTTGGAAACAGGTCCGATGATTTGTGCGAGGTCCTTGCCGTAACGGGTGGGGACGATGACCGATGCCCCGGTGGGTAGGGGATCACCGTCAAAGGCCGCGATAAAGGTTTCGTGGGAATAGGCCAGACGAAGCCGATACAGGGGGGTATCGGGCTTTAAGGGAACGGTCTCCGCCGGTAAGGGAAAGCCGGAACTTTCCGCTTCAAGCCCGTCATTCTGGTCTTCCAGAATGGAAAAATCATCTATATCGTGGTTATCCATAGGGATGCCTCATTGTAATAAATTGATTAAAAGGCCGGATATTTCATCCAGGCGCTGGAGAATTTCCAATTGGGAACTTTGGCCCGATAAAATACCCGCCGCCAATTGCTCTAGTTTTCGGTCAACGACCTGAACCAGGGTAAATTTCTTTCGCTTTAAAATATTCACGCCGCTGGTTCGTTCTTCGACAGTATACCCGTTTTCGACCACATAGTGAAGAAAATTGCGAACCGCAGTTTTATACCGTTTAATTTGATCCGGAAAGGGCTTATCTTTAAGCTCCTCCCCCGTGGCGTGTACGTCATCCAGAAGAATTTTTAAAGTTTCTTCCGAGACGGGAAGATCGGGAAAGGTAGTCAGCCCTTCATTTTTTTCTACCGCCGCTTGATCTAAAAAAGACGTAAAGGGCACTTTTTTTACGCCCCGATTACCCTTTGTTTTAGACTTGGTAATTTCCGCCTGGGCGGGAGCGTAGGCGCCGGGATTTAGAAACGGGATTGTTCCATCGGGAAAATCAACCTTGGCCATCTCTTCCATCCGCTTCGGCAGGGGAAGATGAAAGGACCGATTGAATGCCCTGGGTATCCCTATACGCGGATAGGGTGGCGTTCCAATCTCCCTTTTCTCCCAGGGCGACTATTTTACCTTGAATAAGGCACCCTTCTTCCGCCTGAATTTTGCGGGTAATTATATCGCCTAAAACGAGGCCCGTGGACAAAACCACCACCCGTTCGTTGGCTACCACGTTACCTTTTACCACTCCGCCGATGGTCACAAAGGTTCCGGTAATGTTACTTTTTAGCCGGGCTTTTTCTCCAATGACCACCCGGCCCTTGGCGCTGAGGTTTCCCCGCAAATTCCCGTCCACCCTGACAAAGCCTGCGGCGTCAATATCCCCGGAGACGGAAGTGCTGGGACCTATAATCGTATTGATAGATAAATCGTCGCGTATCGGGGTGCCCATCGTATATCCCGGAACTATCGGCTTGATTTTGCCAGGCTGGAACGGATGTTTAGATACTTTAACGGATCCACCACATCAGAACCGATGTGGACTTCGTAGTGCAGGTGCGGTCCCGTAGATAATCCCGTATTTCCGATATACCCAATCACCTGACCCTGCTGGACCTTTTGGCCCTTTTGGACCCGGAAGGACTGCAAGTGGGCGTACCGGGTATAAAACCCGTGCTTATGCTTGATAATAATGTAATTCCCAAAGCCGCCAATATCGTAGTCCACCGTAACCACCTGACCGTCCGCTGTGGCGATGACCGGGTCCCCTTGCCGGTACGTGGAAAGGTCTATACCCTTGTGGATGTACCATTGGCCGGTAAAGGGGTTTTCGTTTTGACCAAAAAACATGGAAATATGCCCGATTCCACCCTTAATGGGCCACATGCTGGGGATATCGGTTAAAAGGGTATTTTGAGAGTCCAGTAAATTTCCAATTTCCTTAACCGGTTCCACGGCGGAGGAAAGATACCCCGAAAGGCGGCGCATTTCGCTGACCTCTTTAAGCGAGCCCTGGGCGGTTTCTTTTACGTCAAAAAAGGAAGATAGATCCCCGGAATTAGCGGTGGAGGGGGTATCAGCGTTGTTCTTATCTACCCCCAGGGTTCCCAGGGTGGAGGAAAGGGCCGCTTCAAAACCCCGGGCGACCTTTAACAGCCGGGCCGTTTCATCTCGAAGTTGATCCAAATTGGCTTGGGTATCCTTTAATTTGTTGTCCTTGGTGGCCAAACTTCCCTTGGCGTTGGTGTACGCCGCGCCGTACCAAAAGAAGGCTCCGATAATGCCGCCGAGCATTAAAACGCCCAACAGCATGGAAAAAACGGTAATGTGCAAATTATATACCCGTTTTTCCGAATGGGGGACCAGCATGATGGTATAACGGCGGGAACCGAATTGGAAAAAGGCTTTAAAAAATTTACCTATACTCTTGAAGGTTGATATAAGGGCGTTTTTTATTTTGCGTACCAGGCTATTTTCTATTCGTTTATAGTTATGGACCGATACCACGGTCTGCTCCTTGTAAGGCGTCAAGGTATAATTATCCGTCTAATTATAGCTACTATATACAAAAAAAGTCAAACAAAAAGACGAATAACCGCTTATTTTCTATTAACGGCAAATAGTTCGACACATTAAAGCATTTCGTTGACGATTTGACAACCCTGTGGTATAGTATGGCTATCCAGTTTGGACTCCCACGATCACTTATCGTATTGGAACAAGCCATGCAGTATTTTGATACTCACGCCCACATAGGGCTCATCCACGATGACCCTATCGAACAACTTATTGTGACCCAGGAAGCCCGACAGGCGTCGGTAGTTCGTATTGTCTCTATTTGTAATAGTTTACGGGATTTTTCCCGGGTATACGAGAATTTAAAATCCGCGTCCAACGTCTATCACGCCGTAGGAGTCTCCCCGTCGGAAGTCCAAAACCCGGGGAAGGATTGGATCCAAACGATTGAACAGTCTGTCCGATTGCCCCGGGTGGTGGCTGTCGGCGAGATCGGATTGGACTATTACCGAAAATTCGGGGACAAGAAGTCCCAAATAGAGCTTTTTATTACCCAATTGGAGTTGGCGGCCAAGCTGAATTTGCCGGTTATTATTCACAACCGGGACGCGGGGCACGACGTTTTGGATATCCTGCGGGAACGGCTTCCCCCCAAGGGCGGGGTGCTCCACTGTTATTCCGAAAACGCGGAGTACGCGAAACGGGCCCTGGATCTAAACCTGTACTTTTCCTTCGCCGGCAATTTGACGTACCGAAACGCCAGGAATCTTCACGAGACCATCGAGGTTTTACCCCTGGAGCGGATACTGATAGAGTCGGAAAGTCCCTTTATGGTCCCTGCGGAATACCGGGGTAAACGGAATATGCCCAAGTATCTGCCCTCCACGGGAAAGTATCTGGCGGATATGCTGGAAATGAGCGAGGAAGATACGGCGGCGTTCCTTTGGGAAAATTCCAACCGCTTCTTTGGGCTTCCTTCGGCGTAGCCAAACCTCGTTGCCGTCGTAATTGGTTTTTGGATGGGTTTTTATAAACCGATACGGATTGGTTCTCTGGATCTACCGGGGAACGTATTCCTCGCCCCCGTGGCGGGGTACTCGGACCGGGCGTTCCGCGTAATTTGCGTGGAACAGGGGGCGGATTTTACCTATACCGAACTGGTTTCCTCGGAAGCCCTGGTGCGGGGTGTGGGGAAGACGGACCTTTTATTACGGCGGGGAGAAAACGAAGAACGGTACGCAATCCAGCTCTTTGGATCCGATCCGGAAACCATGGCCCGCGCTACCGCCCTACTGGTCCCCTATAAACCTTCGGTGGTGGATATAAATTGCGGTTGCCCGGTTCCCAAGGTGATTAAAACCGGGGCCGGGGCGGCGTTGTTGAGAAACCCGGCCCTTTTGGGCCGTATTGTGGAGGCGGTGGTCCGGGCGTCGGAGAACGTTTTGGGAGCCGCCCCGGTGACGGTGAAAATACGTTCCGGCTGGGACGGGGATTCCATAAATTACCGGGAAACCGCCCGGGCGGCCGTGGATGCCGGGGCGGCGGCGGTGGCGTTGCACGCCAGGACCCGGTCCCAAGTATACGAAGGAAAGGCCGATTGGTCCCATATCGCGGACCTGGCAAGCCGTTTACGGGTCCCGGTGATCGGTTCGGGGGACCTGTGGAAGCCCGAGGCGGCGGAACGGATGTTTCGGGAAACCGGTTGTCAGGCCGTGATGTTTGCCCGGGGCGCCATGGGGAACCCCTTTATTTTCGCCGAAACCCGGGCCTTATTGGTCCACGGTTCCTATACCCCCGTGGCTTCCACGGTACGGATCGCCACGGGCTTTCGGCAGTTGCGGCTCCTGTCCGCCGATGTGGGAGAAGCGGTAGCTTGCAAGGAAATGAGGAAGCATTTTTGTGCGTATACCAAGGGTTTAAGCGGCGGAGCGGCGCTTCGGGAAAAATTGGTCCACGCGGAATCCATCGATGAATATAAAACCCTGTTGGAAGAAGCCGGGGCGCTTGCGCTGAATCCCTTGGACGCATAGAATTGGTTCATGGGATTTTTGGAGTCTTTCTTTGACTATGTATCCGTACTTTTTTCTTCCGATCCCGGGGCCGCGAAGAAACGGAGGGAACTACGGGCGGTTTACGGTATTTTAAAGGATGCCCGGCCGGCGGTGTATAAACCCGGTTCCCAAAAGGTGCTTCCTTCCTTTGCTACGGCGGTTTTTGATCTTTCCGTGGCGCTTCGTCCCGTAAAAGACCTTTTAGAACACACGGTTCTTCTTCCGGACGCGAAGATTTCCCGTCGTTTTTGGGATTTTTTGATAGAGCGATACCTGGGCGAGGGTATTGGTAGGCTATTAGAATCCTGTTCCTACGACTCGTTAAAAGAACGGATGGCCGCTTCTCCCAAAAGGGACGAGATTTTGCGGGCCGGGGAAGATGATTTTAAAATGATCCTTAACGAATTGAACAGTCCGGCTATGAAGGTGGCTGACGCGGATTTGGCGCGGCTTGAACGGCTGGTGGATCTGTGTCGTTACGATTTTGGACGGGTACTCAAGACCTTTGACCCCTCGGCGCGCCCCGAATCGACCCAATACAAACCCCATTTTTCGGTGGCCGATGGGATAGACGTGGTGCCCCATCTTATGGACCTGTACACGGTGACCGCGGATTTTTACGTTGACCCTTCCACGGTAGACGCGTTAAAGGCCCTTTCCCAACGGCTGGGGGAGGGGGACCAATTTTCCGCCAAGTATACTAAACCGATAGCCCAGATTAACAGAATTTTGGCCTCCACCCTTTCGGCCCCCTTGATGACCGCCCTCATTCGGGCGTTGAGGGAAGATCCGGCCTATCAACCCATGGCTCCTGTAGCGCCGCGCCCCTTTTCGGCGGAATATCGGGAGCGGCTTATCCGCCGCTGGACCGAGGACAGGGATCGGATCCAAAGGGAGTTCCGGGAACAATCCATGGAGTCGGATATCGCCCTTCTCTTTAGCGATGGTTTACTGAGTGTTATGGGGTACGATACGGCGCTGAACGAACGGCTTAAACGGGAACAAAATAAATCCTTCGCCTGGATGCTACCCCTATCGCTCTGTAAGTCCTTTGAAAGCCGTTACGTATCCGGTCCGTTTATCGAGTCGGTGCGCCGCTTGGTGGTGGAAGGTTTTTTTCAAAACGCGGTCCTGCGAAGCCGATTGACCGACTCGATCGGTTATTTGGAAAAAATGGGTAGTCGTATCGCGGCCTTTGAAGAAAGTTCGGCTTCCAACCTCCGCTCCGGGTCTGCGGCCCTGCGGACCGCCTTGGACGAGGCTTCCAAGGGTAAGGACCGGTCCGACGCGGTAGAAAAGATCGTTCGAACCCTGGACGACCGGGCGAAAGAGTTGGTGAGCAACGATGTTAAGGCCCTGCGAATTTTAGCCGAATCGATTTTTGACGTGATGTCCGATTTCCGAAAGCCCACCCCCGAATTGGTTTCTAATATAAAAACCCTGGCGGTTTCAAAGGATAAGTCGTTGATTCCCAATTTGGTAAACGGGTATAACGGGACGGCAAAATTTTTAAAGATTATGCAGGCCTATTTAGTGGTTAGCGCCCTGCGTGAAGAACCCGCCCCGTAAGGGTCTTTCGTAGCGGGTGGGCCCCTGCGGCGGGTTGGCAACCTCCTTTTTATGTAAAGGGGGTTAAAAAGTATCCTACAGCTTGCGCCCAGGAATAATGAATGGTATCATTACCCTATCCATGAATGAAAATGAGTATGAAAACGAAACACCCCTTGATCGTTTTGACCGGACTTCCAGTTCCGAGACGGTGGATTATGAAAAGCAAATTTACGATTTAAAGCAACTGTTGGAAATATCAAAAAGTCTTAACTCGACCCTGGACTATAATATTCTTATAGATTCGATTTTGTTTACCTGTCTGGCCCAAATGAAGGTCGTTAAGGCGGGCCTGTTCGCCAAAAAGGGCCTGGATTCGGAGTGCTTTACCCTGCATCGAAATTATAAGGGCTTCGAGATCGATCGTTCGGTCGATTACTGCATCCCCGAAAGCCATCCCCTTATTCGTCTGTTTGCAACCAAGTACTCGTCCTATACGCTTCAGGAAATTTATTCCCAGCTGGGCCCCCTGGAGGGGCTGGAGTCTTTGGAATCCCTAGAGCCTTCCCTGCTTATTCCCCTTAAGGCTAAGGGACAGATTAACGGGGTTATTATTTTGGGGGAGCGGATCGATGAAACGGATTTTGATCCCTACGAGCGGGAGTACATCCTTAATATCGCTATTCTCGCCTCCATTGCGATCAATAACGCCTTTCTCTTTGAAATGACCACCACCGATATGATGACCAAGTTAAAAATGAAGCACTATTTTTATTCCGTTTTGGGGGAATGGTTCGATACCTGTATTATGGAAAAGAGCTTCCTCAGCGTTATTATGATGGATATTGATTTTTTTAAAAAGTTTAACGATTCCTACGGTCATTCCTGCGGGGATGTGGTTCTAAAACAGGTGGCCAAGACTATCTTTGATAACATACGGCCGGAGGATGTGGCGGCCCGCTACGGGGGCGAGGAATTTGTGGTGCTGGTCCACGGAGCGGACGGTCCGCTGGCGGTGAATATCGCCGAAAGGGTCCGGGAAGCGATAGAATCGATGGAAACCGAGTACGAGGGGTTAAAGCTCAAGGTGACCATTTCCGCTGGGGTGGCCTGTTTAAATCCGGACATCGATTTTTCCCCCAAAGCGGTGGTGGACCGGGCGGATAAGGCCCTGTATTGGTCAAAGCAGAACGGCCGGAATCGGGTCAGTTTTGCGTCCTAACTGAGTAGTGGGAATGGAAACCGAAAAAAAACCGGTGATCCGCTGTGTAAAGGGGGACCGGGTATGGGAGGTTCCCCTTTCGCCGGCCGTATCAGTGCTGAACCTCCTCCTGCGATCGGGTGTTCCCATCCCCCATACCTGCGGAGGTAAGGCCCTCTGCGGAACCTGTCGGATCCGGGTGATAACCGAAGGGGGTATAATTTCTCCGGTGAACGCCGTAGGTCCCCGGGAGGCCCAGCGGCTTGAGGCGCTGAACCTGGGTCCGCCGTACCGGCTGGCCTGCCAAACCTACGCCCGGTTGAGTGTTACCGTCGAAATACCGGTGTCGCCGTAACGCTTGACCCCGGCCCGGCCATGGTTGCCTGGTCCGTAACGCTTGACCCGTAAGGCCTGGGAGCCGTATTTTTAGACAATGAGTGTAATTCAAAGACCCTTTCGCTATCGATACGATAACGCGGTGTTGATTCTTATCGGTATCAACCTGTTGGCCTTTCTTCTTCAGCAAATTGTTCCCCAAGCCACCTCGTACATGGCCCTTAACCCCGTGGCGGTGCTTCAGTTGGGGGCCTATTGGCAGTTTTTTACGTACATGTTCGCCCACGGGGGAATTTCTCACCTGGTGTTGAACATGCTGGGGTTGTTCTTTTTTGGTATCCAGGTGGAACGGCACGTGGGGTCCAAGGAATTTGTCCTGTTTTACCTGCTAACGGGCCTTTTAGCGGGTATTTTTTCCTTTTTTGTGTATTGGCTTACCGGGGCGTACAACGTGTACCTACTGGGCGCTTCCGGGGCAATTTTCGCGGTCCAATTTGCCTACGCCGTCTTTTTCCCCACGTCTATGGTGTACATTTGGGGTATCCTGCCGATCCGGGCGCCTATTTTGGTTTTAGGTTTTACCGCCTTGGAGGTGTTTTCCACCTTAACGGGTTTTGCCAGCGGGGTGGCCCATCTGACCCACCTGGCGGGTTTTGCCTTCGCCTGGCTCTACTTTGTCGTCCGCTTTGGGGTTAACCCTATGAAGTCCCTGATCGGACGATGAAAAAAAGTCTCCTTTGGATAGATAAACTTCGCGGATTTTGGGGGAACCTATTCCCTGGGAACCTAGTCCAGGGGTTCCTGGTTTTTCCTTTACTCATCGGCTTTTTGCCCGGCTTTCTTGGGGCCCAGGAGGTTTTGCGGGGCCGAGTTTGGGTGGATCTGGAACCGGTCTACCAGCGTTTCGCGGATGTGCCCTACCCCTTAGATACGGTAACGGCCCAGAAGCGGGCCCTGGAGGAGACAAAGTTTTACTACGAAGGGATGATGTACGGCTGGTCCTTCGATTACGAGGTGGGGGAGCGGGCGCGGAAAATTGAGGAGAACTTTGAGTTCCACAGCCTGGGTTCTATCCCCGTGGGGGATCCTCGACTGACGGTTACCGATGGAAGCGTGGAGGGGTCCCGGTTTTACCTTTGGACCGAGTACCGGCCCGATGGTGCCCAGCGGGGACGGCTAAAGGCCTGGGACGGGGGACAGGTCCAAAAGATACAGGCCAGCGGTACGGGCCCCCTGGCGGGGCCCGTGGAATCGGGCCAATGGATGGAGGGCAAAAAGGAAGCCCTGCGGGACGCTGCCCGGGCCGCCGTCCGATCATTTCTTCGGGGGACCGAACGGAACCGTCCTAAGGAAGCCCACGGTTTTATCGCCCTGGCGGACTTCCCCCTGTATCGTATCGAAATGGGCCGATGGGTCGCCACCGTCCCGTTCCGCCTGGACGTCCGGGAGATCGTTCCCTTCGCCGCCTATTAAAAGACGTTTATTGCGCGTTCGTAGACCAGGGCCTTACTCGCCGATGATTTTTACCAGCACCCGTTTGCGGCGCTGACCGTCGAACTCCCCGTAAAATATTTGTTCCCAGGGTCCAAAATGGAGCCGCCCCTGGGTAATCGCCACCACCACCTCCCGGCCCATGATTTGACGCTTCATGTGGGCGTCCGCGTTTACCTCGCCCCGGTTGTGCCGGTAGGAGGAAACCGGTTCGTGGGGGGCCAGCTTCTCCAGCCACACGTCAAAATCCTGGTGCAGGCCCGACTCGTCGTCGTTGATAAATACACTGGCGGTGATGTGCATGGCGTTGACGAGACACAGGCCCTCCGCGACCCCCGATTCTCTAACAAGCTCTTCTATCTGGCCGGTGATATTGATAAATTCCCGGCTTTTCTTCGTCTCGAACCATAGCTCCTTGGTCAAGGATTTCATCGATCGCGCTCCTTAAGGAGAAATTATGTGGGTTTGGATTAAAAGTATAGTCCACACTCGGACAAAAAGTATAGTTTTGGAGAATAGGAAAAAAGCAGGTTGAAGCTGGAGGAGCGACGGTTTTTAATCCGTATGATACATATACCGCCAACGTCGGACAGCTCAATGGAATCTGAAAATAGGTTTTGGTTAAAAAGCCCCCTAGGGGGTGTCGAAACAGGGAAGAAAAATACTGCAGGTACATCTAAGGTAGCTCTATCAAAACTCTCTGAGTTTTGATAGAGCCTCATTTATTTATTCACGGTAGACTTGATTTCTGCCAGATTCTTTAGCTCGATAGAGATTATCATCAACCCTGGATAAAAGAGCATCCAAGGTTTCATCGGTCCTAATTTCTCCTACCCCAAGACTGATTGTAACCGAGCGGGGTACCGAGAATTGGTGCGATGCCACAAGGCTACACAGTTTTTCTGCCAGATGCTCCGCTTCCGCGCCTGATGTATTGAACAAAATTATTAAAAATTCTTCTCCTCCCCAACGGGCAAAGGCATCAGTATTACGGATATGAGAACGTATCAGATGAGCAAGTTCCTTTAAAACCTGGTCTCCTGCTAAATGCCCCAGGGTATCATTAATCTGTTTGAAGTGATCAATATCTATCATTATGAGAGAAAAGGGTTCCCTGTACCGCTGGTACCGATCAAATTCTATTTGTAAGAGTTCCTCAATTTTACGTCTATTGTATTGTTCCGTTAGAAAATCATGAACCGCCAGATGCTCCAACATGGTATTTTTCTGGGCCAGTTCTCTATTTTTATTAAAAAGGGCATTCGAGGTTAATTTTTCAATATTTCTTGCTATCTGGCCAATTTCATTATTGGGGAATTCCCGCTCGATGATTGGATCCGTGGTATTCACCATCAACTCTAATTGAGCGTGAAGCAATATTAGGGGCCTCATAAACCAGCGGTACCAGCCAACCGCCATCAGAATACTGAAAATGGTACACAGGATTAAAACCAGCAAAGAATAGAAAATCATATTCATAACTATGGGACTAAAAATTTCATTTTTGTTTACCACGGTAAAAAGAAGCCATCCTGTTAGGGGAACCGAAGAAACATAGGCAATTTTATGGGTATTTTCGAAATTGTATTCGATAAGATTCCCTGGTCCAAGTACACCCTTTGTACGTGATATTACAGTGTGGATATTCTTTCCTACCAGATCCTGTCGGGGATGGACCAAAATTTGCCCCTGGGAATCGCAAAGGTAGCTATAGGATGTCTTGTAAAAGGATGAACGTTCTTGGATTAAGTGTGAGATTGATTCAATATAACTATCTATAGCCACCGCACCGGTGAAACCCCGTGCTGGGTTTTCCAGAATATGGATGGTAGAAAGTAGTAATTCATGGGTCTTTGCTTCCCGGTATAGGAGCCCGGTTATCGTTTTTCCCCTTTCAGGTTTATCCATTACAGCCCGGTACCAGGGACGCCCTGTAACATCGTAGCCTGGAGGTGGCTCATAGTTGTTGATCAAGAGACTCCCATCAATATAACCCGCATAGATATAATAAATGTTAGTGTTAGCGGACTGGAACTCCTGAAAGGTATGCAGAATTCGTTTTTTATGTTCTATACCGCCCCAAGGAACGTTTGCCAGGTCAGGATCACCCGCTAATATTTTAATACTGTCCACGATTTCTTTAAAGTAACCTTCTATATAAACAGAAATGGCGTTGTTTTTTTCCTGTAAATATTGTTCCATCCCAGCAATACGTTGGGGGTAGTAAAAAAAAACAAAGTGAAGGCTAATCGCCGCAGTCAGAAGGAGCGAAAACAACATCAAATTCACAAACATAATGTGATTTAGCTTTTGAGGTTTACTGGTGCCCATGGTCATCACTAATTATAACAATAAAATTCGTAATACGCGACAACCGGTATCTTCCTTAAGGGCTTTTTATAATATTTTGAGGCTCTTTCAAAACTCAGAGAGTTTTGAAAGAGCTACCTTAGATGTACATGCA
>CAYRLW010000065.1:0-14758 GCA_964425215.1 uncultured Treponema sp. | reverse complement strand
TATAAAGAATAGCAAAAATACTGCATATACATCTAAGGTAGCTCTTTCAAAACTCAGGGAGTTTTGAAAGAGCCTCTTTTTATTATCCCTTATTAGGTACCACTTTCCAAACCCGCTCAACCCGTTTTAAGTTATTGTACGTTTTAAGAATAAGTTTGTACTGTCCCGGTTCGGTAAACGTGTAGGGATCCACTTCGATCATCTCTCCTGCCTTAATTTTTACGCGATCCTGCCGAAGCGTTTTAGCCTTAGCCGGATCCAGGTCCATTTTGTAAAAGAGAATTTCAAAGACCCCATCCTTGCCGGTACCGTTGGTCACCGCGTACTGAAGGGCGCTCCCCACGAGGGCGGGAATTTTATCCGTATACAGCACCGGTTCGTTGGTAATGGTAAAGCCGATGGTGGAAACGGGAATCTCCTCAGCGGACGGAGCGCTGGGGGGAGCTTGGACAAGGGGCGCGGGGCCCCGTTTCTGTTCGGGAACTGAATTGTGGTTCTCCCGATTGGGATTTTGCTTCGTCGTGGAACTCTGTGGTGGAACGGGATTTTGTTGTAACGGGGCATTTGGGGAGACCTGCGGGGGAATAAATACCCGGGCTCCCAAGATCCGTTTGCCAAAATACCGGTCCTGTAAAGAGGAAACGATAACCCCGGTCTTAGGCCCCTCGGATACGGCGTGGATAATTGAAGCCCTATCCAAAAGCAGGGCCACGTGGCTTGGGGCCCCGCCGACGGTGTCAAAGACCAGAACATCCCCCGTTGCCGCGGATGAAACATCTACCGGACGTCCGGTGAACCAAATCTGTTTAGAACTGCGGGGTATCGATAGCCCCGCCGCCTGTTTGTACACGTACTGAACAAAGCCAGAACAGTCAAAGGCCTCCGGAGATTCGGCTCCGTACACGTAGGGAACCCCCAGGTACTTTTTTGCCGTGTCCACTAAGGCTTGCCGAATCGACTCTCCGGTATCCTGGGGGAACAGAAGTCCTCCCAATAGGAATTGAAAAAGGGCAACTTTTATGATTTTTCCCACGGTAGGTTCCTCCCTTGGGTTTGAATAACCGATTAGCGAAGCCCATGAACCACACAGCGGTTTCGGCCCGATTCTTTGGCCATGTAAAGGGCTTCGTCCGCCCGGGCGATAAGCTCCCGAAAATCCTCCGCTATGGTGCCAGCGCTTACGCCGCCGCTCACGGTGACCCGAATTTCCGGATGTTCGGGGAGCCTGATTTGTTCTATCTTGTTCCGTAACCGTTCCGCCGCGATAAGAGCCACCTTTTCGTCCACCCCGGGGAGCAGTACCAGAATTTCCTCCCCCCCGTAGCGGCAAAAAATATCCTCCGACCGGAGGGCTTCCCGGCACACCTGAGCCAATGCCACCAGTACCGAATCGCCCACCGGATGGCCGTAGTTGTCGTTGATGTGTTTAAAATGATCGATATCGATCATCAAGGCCGCTATGGGAAGCTGGGCTTCGCATTCCAAAGAAAGCCGGGAAGCCCGGGCCATAAACGAGCGCCTGGTGGGGAGCCCCGTAAGCCAGTCGGTGGCCGCTTCAAGTTCCGAAGCCTTATACCGCAGGGCGTTGTAAAAAGCTATGGCCGCTTGTTCGGCAAAAATCATGGCGGAACTTTGCTCTTCTATACCGTATACGTCCTGTTCAAGGGAATAAAAATCGAGGAATCCGACGATAGTATTCCTTCGTAGGAGCGGTACCCTCATAAAGGACCGGTAGGGACCCGTGGAAAGATTTAAAACGGTGGGAACGTTTAAGGGGCTGTCGGAACTCTGAGGGATGTGTAATTTGGCCGGGGGGAGCAAACGGGGTTGATCAAAACCCACGGAGGCCAAAACCACCGTTTCACCATCCTCCACCGACCGGAGAATCGCCGCGTCGTAGGGCACTAATCGTTTGGCTTGACGGAGAATATGGTCGGCGGAGGAAGAAGAATCCAGCTCCGAAGCCAAAATCGCTCCTGTGTTGCGTAATTCTTCGGCTTGCAAATATTTACGACGGTGATACTCTCCCATCGCCCGTTCTTCCTCGATTTTTTTAATAAGGGCGCTTACGTCCACATCCCAGCCCACGTATAATTTGGGGACCGCTCCGTCGGCCCGTTCCAGCACCAGGGCCCGATGCCGGATCGTATGGTACGTCCCGTCCTTTGCCCTGATTCGGTATTCCCCCTCCCAGGTGTCGGAAGCTCCGGCCATGAGGGCGCTGTGGAATTGTTCCACGGTGGAATAATCTTGGGGATGGATAAAACGCATCCACGACGTGTTCCGCATATCGGCACAGGAATAGCCCATTTCCTTCCACAGCGTATTGGGCATGCACGCTCCGGTGGTATAATCTTTAATAAAGAGTCCCCCGCCTTTTAACAGGGAGCCAATCTTTTTGTTTTTTAATAAACGGTCCAACAATTCTCCTTCGACCGCTTCCTGTTTCGTCCTGGAAACCCGTGGAGATCCATCGATTTTTATATCATTTTTTGGGTCACTTTTTCTTTTTTCGTTGGCACTGTTTAAAATCATAGTGTTATTATACGTTAGATTTGGTATTCGTAAAGGGGAAAATGCGTTTTCATATACGGGCAAAGTTGCTTTGGTTTTATATCCTCATCATTATCGCGGTGGTTCTGGTGGATGTGGTATCCCAATTTGTATCCTACGGGGCGGTCCGGGAGTTCGAGGATCGACTTTCCATGTACCACGGGATCCACGGCCTGCGAACCAGTATCGGTTCCTATTTTCAAAGGGTCGATCGTTTACTGCGGGATGGTACGATTCCCGAAGAATCGGAGCTTGAAAAAAATCGGTATACCTTTTTCTACACCCTGGATCAGCTGGCCCCCGCGGGGAACGAATCCCTCAATTCGTACTTTAATTTGCAGGCTTCCCGGCGGGGCTTGGAAGCTTTTTTTAATAAATTGTCCGAGGCTATAGGTCAACGGTTAGCTCAGGACAAGAATTGGTACCTTTCAACGGCTTCCGCCGGACGGATCGCCTCTTATGTGGACCTGTACTTGTCTAACCTGCTTTCGGAATCCATGAGGATTGGCCAGGAACGGTATCAAAAAATTCTCGCCCAAATTAAGCGGGTTCGGTACCTTACCCTGGGAGGGTTGGCCTTGTTTTTTGCTCTTTTCGGGATCGCGGCCGTAGCTTTTTCCGCCGCGGTGGCCGGTCCTATCCGACGTTTGGCCGCTTCGGCGGAAAGGATAGCCCGCGGGGATTTGGACGTGGAAGAGGTCCGGGCGGCCACGGGAGACGAGGTGGAAATATTAGCCAATTCCTTTAATACCATGAGTTTGAGTATTAAAAATATGGTAGAGGGGTTAAAGGATAAGGCGGATCTGGAACGAAAGTTGAGGGAAGAGGAACGGGCCCTGCGGACCGCCCAATTTATCAGCCTGCAAGATCAAATTCGGCCCCATTTTCTTTTTAACGCCCTCAATACGATAGCTCGAATGGCCCTCTTCGAGGAAGCCCAGGAGACGGAACAGTTGACCCTTGCGTTGGGTAGGCTGTTCCGATACGCCCTGGGGGCTCCAGAATCCTTGGTTTCCCTTAAAGAAGAGGTTTCGGTGGTAGAAGAATATTTGCGATTTCAAAAACTCCGTTTTGGAGATCGCCTTTCCTGGTCCATCCATATCAGTGATTCGGCGGCGACTTTTCCGGTTCCCCGGTTTACCCTCCAACCCTTTGTGGAAAACGCGGTCCGTCATGGGATTGAGCCGAAGGAGGAAGGGGGTACCGTGGAAATTCGAGTGTTCAAGCGGCGGGAAACCATATATATAACCGTTCGTGATACGGGGATAGGTATGGCGGCCCAAGAGAAGACGGGACATGGGACAGACGGGCTTGATAAAAAAGATAGGGGCCCCGAAGGCATTGGGATCGCCAACGTTCGGAAACGGTTGGCCCTTCGGTACGGAGAACAGGCTCGATTATCCATCAAAAGCGTGAAGAATCAGGGTACCCTGGTCCGAATTTCCCTCCCCCAGGAAATAGGGGAGTCGGAAACAACCGACGATAGCAACTATGAAAATAACAGGTAAGGTTAAAATTTACATGCTATGAAAGTCACAATTCTGGTGGCCGACGACGAGGCCTTGGAGCGGCGGGCCCTATCCCAAATACTTTCCCAGATACCCAACCATCAGGTAACCCTGTTAGAGGCCGCAAACGGACGTCAGGCGGTGGAGCGGGCCCTTCAGGAACATCCTGATATCGTTCTTTTGGATATTCGGATGCCCGGGATGAACGGCCTAGAGGCCGCTAAAATATTAAGGGAAAAACTTCCCCAGCTCCGGATCGTTTTTGTAACCGCCTTTGACGAATTCGATTATGCCCGGGAGGCCATACGGCTGAACGTGGACGAGTACCTGCTAAAGCCCGCGGCACCCCAGGAGGTGCAAAGTACAATCCAGAATCTTATGGCGAAGATTGAGGAGGAGCGGACCCATCAGCAGGTTTTAGAAGGTAAAGATGAACGGGAAGAATTAGTATATTCTTTATGGGAAAATGATATACGTCTATTGCTTTCCCAAAATACGGCGGGGCTGAAGGATCGGTTCGCTCTGATGCCCAGCCCCGGCCGGACCACGGATTTTTATTACTCCATAATTTTTAGAACCCAGGGTACTTTCCTTAGGGACCCAGCGCTTCGCCGTTCCCACCACGGTCAAATCGCTCTTCTTGTGGAAAAACTATACCGGGACGCGAACTGGTACGCCCTCTCGGGGTACGACGAGACGGAGGTCCGATGCGTCACCGCACCCCAGGACGGCAGGGAAAGCCTGGACCCGGAGGGGATTAAACAGACTACCCTTCGGTGCGTGGAAGGGCTTCGAACGTCCCTGGGAACGCGCCTCGTGGCGGGAATTTCCGATTCTTTTCCTCTTGCGGCGGAGGCCCTGCTCCTTTGCGGGGAGGATCGTCCGGTAATGCTTTGGTTATCCCTTTCCCCGGACTTGGGGAATGGGACCGCCGTTTCTCCTCCCCCAGCGGTGGAACGGGCCATAGCCTATATCAAGGATCATCTCACCGAGGACCTTTCATTAGGGGATGTCGCCCAGGCGGTGGGACTTTCTCCTTCCCATGTAAGCCGATTGTTCGGCCGGTACGGGGACAGTTCCTTTGTGCACCTTTGTAACAAACTCCGTATCGAGACGGCGAAGGGCCTTTTAAAAATGGGAACCTACAGCGTTAAAGAGGTCTGCGCTATGGTAGGATACCGGGATCAGGGGTATTTTGCCCGGGTGTTTCGTAGGGAAGAGGGGTGTAGCCCCACCGAATACGGTTTATAATAAGGTATAGCGCAAAAAAATCCTAAACTTAGCAAAAATTTCATACGCGGGAATGCCCGTCCCGTTCTATCCTGTAGAGGAACCGCCCAAGTCGAAGTATGGACCGGAGGCGGAAATTTGAAGAGGAGGTTGTTATGAACCTAAAGAAGATTGCTACCCTCGCGTTAACCCTGGTGGTTGGATCCACCCTGGTGTTCGCGGAAGGCCAAAAGGACCAGAAGCAAAGCACTGCTGGAACCAAGGATGTGAAACCCATCGTGATGCGTTTGGCGGAGACCCATCCCGCCGATTATCCCACCACCCTGGGGGATATTCGATTCGCCGATCTGGTGAAAGAGCGGACCAACGGACGCATCCAGATTGAGGTGTACCCCAGCTCCCAATTGGGCGAAGAAAAAGCGGTTATCGAACAGGTCCAATTTGGGGCCATCGATTTTACCCGGGTCAGTATTTCTCCCCTAAGTTCCTTCGTTCCCCTGTTTAACGCCCTCCAGCTTCCCTACCTGTATCGTTCCGACGACCACATGTGGAAGGTTCTGCTCGGACCCATCGGGAAGGAACTCCTCGTGTCTTTGGAACCCTCCGGTTTTGTTGGGATTGGTTGGTTTGAACCCGGCGCGCGGAATTTCTACAACTCCAAACGACCGGTGTATAAACCCGAAGACCTGGCGGGGCTGAAAATTCGGGTGCAGGAAAGCGAGCTGATGGTTGGCTTGGTGCAGGCCCTCGGAGCGGTCGCCACCCCGATGCCCTACGGCGAAGTGTACTCGGGTCTCCAGACCGGGGTTATCGATGGGGCGGAGAACAACTGGCCCAGCTACGAATCCACCAGTCACTACGAAGTAGCCAAATACTACACCCTGGACGAACACACTCGGGTTCCCGAAATCATCATCGCGTCCAAGATCTCCATGCAGAAGCTTTCCAAGGAAGACCAAGATCTTATTAAACAAGCGGCCCTGGACGCTATCCCCTATCAGCGCCAGTTGTGGACCGAACGGGAAAAGGCTTCTGAGGCTAAGGTTAGAGCCGGCGGCGCCGTCATTATTCCCGTGGAGGATAAGGGCCCCTGGCAGGCGAAGATGCAGGTGCTGTACGCCAAACAGCCCAACGATGTTCAAGCGTTAATTAAACGGATCAACGAGGTTAAGTAGCTGTTATCGCGGGGCGGGGCTGTTATGCTTCTGGCCCCGCGTTTTTTTTAGGGAACTCAAGGATGCCTATGCGTAAATCGGTAATTTTTCTTTTTAATCTTATTCATATAGTCATGGTTTACCTTGCCCAGGTGCTGATGGTCGCCATGGTGGTGATTATTTTTATCAACGTTATTTTACGGTATATCTTTAATAGCGGTTGGGTTTGGTCGGAAGAGGTGGCCCTCCTGTTGGCGGTTTGGTTTATCTTTATCGCCATGAGCTTGGGGGTCAAGCAAGATTTACATATCAACATTAATATTATTCCTTCGAAAAAAATACCCCCTTCGCTTGCCAGGGTTTTTACAATACTTAAAAGTATTGTTATTTTTATAATTGGTTTTGTTATGTTGACCGATGGATGGAAACTGGTGGGTGTTACCATGAAGTCTATTCTTCCGGCCACCAAATGGCCTGCGGGGCTGTTATACGCCGTCCTCCCCGTAGCCTCTATCGTTATGATGTACGAATCCCTGATGGACCTGTTGGGTGTCGATACCAGGGATAAGGCGGTGGACGATTTCCTCGCGGGGAAGGGGTCCCTTAAAGAGGTTCTGGGAGGACCCCATGATTGATCAGAATTTCGCTATTATCCTTCTTTTGGGGACCTTTATCGTTCTTCTGTTTTTAGAGATCCCCATCACCTTTACGTTGATCCTTTCGTCTATCGTTACGGCCCTTTACCTGAAAATTCCCCTTATGGCGGTGGTCCAACAGATGGTCCAAGGGGTAAAATCCTTTAGCCTTTTGGCGATTCCCTTCTTTATCATCGCCGGAGAAATGATGGGCCAAGGGGGCATATCCCGACGGCTGATCCTCTTTTCCAACCTTATCGTGGGGCGTATCCGTGGAGGCTTAGCCCAGGTAAACTGTTTGGCCAGCATGTTCTTCGGCGGCATATCCGGCTCCGCCGTGGCGGATGTTTCTTCCATCGGAACCATCCTGATCCCCATGATGAAGGAAAAGGGGTATGATGAGGATTTTTCCGTGGGGATCACCGTGACCAGCGCCTGCCAGGGGGTCATCATTCCTCCGAGCCACAACATGATCATCTATTCCCTCGCCGCAGGGGGCGTCTCCGTGGGACGGCTTTTTCTAGGGGGATTTATCCCGGGAATTATGCTGGGCGTGGCCCTTATGATTATCAGCTATATTTTTGCCATAAAAAGAAATTATCCCAAAGAACGAAGATTTACCTTAAAAGAAGCTGTCGTGATCACCAAGGACGCCCTTTTAGGCCTCCTCACGGCGGTTATCATTATGGGCGGGGTAGTTTCCGGGGTGTTTACGGCCACCGAGTCGGCGGCCGTCGCGGCGATCTACGCGTTTATAATAACCTTCTTCGTATACCGGGAAATACCCCTGCGGGCTTTTAAGGGTATCCTCTACAGTTCCTTAAAAACCCTAGCCATGGTTATGGCTCTGATCGCCGCCGCCAGTTCCTTTGGTTGGCTTATGGCGTACCTGCGCATCCCCGCGCTGGCCACCCAGGCTCTGCTCTCTATTTCTCACAACAAGATAATCCTTCTGTTGCTGATTAACCTTCTACTTTTGCTTTTGGGTATGATTATGGATATGGCGCCCCTTATTTTAATCACCACTCCCATTCTGTACCCGGTCGCGGTTGGAGCTTTAGGAATGTCGCCGATTCACTTTGGGATCATGCTTATCTTGAACCTGGCCATCGGTCTTACCACCCCGCCGGTGGGATCGGCCCTCTTTGTTGGGTGCGCCATCGGCCGTATTCGTATGGAAAAGGTCGTCAAAACCATGTTGCCTATGTGGCTCGCTATGGTCACGGTGTTGATGCTGATCACTTTTATTCCCGAAATTACCATGGTAATTCCTAATCTTTTAATGCCTCAAAAATAAAAAATAAATTTGGTCGGTTCCCCCCGTTGACAAAATGTGGCGGGGGGCATACCATGTCAACGATGGCAGAAACAGGACAGAAAGATGCCAACCCTGCGTGACGTAGCCCAGGTCTGCGGCGTATCCGCCCGGACGGTGTCCCGGGTGATGAATGGCCAGGCGTACGTAAAAGAAGAAAAACGGCGGCAAATCCTCGAGGCCGCCGACCGGATGGGCTACCGGCCCAACGCGAGCGCCCGGTCCCTCCGCTCGGGCAAGGCGTGGACCATCGGCATCGTGGCTAACTCCGTGTCCAGCGACACAACCCTGCAAAGGATCGAGGTAATTTCCCGGCTGTTTAACGCCGCGGGTTTTAGCATCCTTACCCAATTCGCCGAAACCGACGAGATGGAATCGAGAGCCGTGGTCTCCCTCGTTCCCCGTTGCGACGGTCTGGTGGTGTTTACCAACCTCCGATCCTCTTCCTCTTTAGCCTTCGATTCCCTGGTTCAGCGAAACTATCCCTTTATCCTCGTCGATCCTCCCCATTCGGTGCCCTACCCGGCGGTCCGGATCAACCGAAGTTCCGGATACCGTCAGGCGGTCCGGTACTTGATCCATCGGGGGCGGCGGAAATTGTCCCTGGTGATCGAGGAGTTTCGTTCCAGCGAGCGGATCGAAGGATTTCGGGAGGGCTTTCTGGAGGAAAATGTGGGATTTTCGGAGAATCGGATCTATAAAACCGTTAAGGGCTTTGAGGGGGGCTTGAAAGCGGCCGAATGGGTGATCCAGGGTTACGAGGATTTGCGGATCGACGGGGTGCTTTGCCATAACGATAAAATGGCCCTGGGTTTGCTGAGCGCCCTCATGGACCGGGGGCTCCGAATACCCCGGGATCTGGCGTTAATCGGCTTCGACGACGATGCCTTCAGCGCCTATCTCCGGCCCGCCCTGACAACTATTGCCCAGGGCGGAGAGGACGTGGGGGCGTATATTTTTCAGCAATTACACCGGCGTATAGAATACGGTAACCCCGTGGAAAGCAGAACCTTTGACACGGGACTAATTATACGGTCATCAACCTAAGGAGGGTTAACATGGCAAACGCGGATATGGGCCTGATCGGCCTGGCGGTAATGGGCGAAAATTTGGTGCTCAATATGGAAAGCAAGGGCTTTACCGTGGCGGTGTACAACCGTACGGTTTCTAAGGTGGACGACTTTGTCAAAGGCCGGGGAGCGGGCAAAAAAATTGTGCCCTGCCATAGTTTTGCGGACCTGGCGGGGGCGTTAAAAAAGCCCCGAAAGGCTATGATCATGGTAAAGGCCGGTCAAGCGGTGGACGATACGATCAACGCGCTCCTGGAGGTCTTTGAAAAGGGGGACATCATTATAGACGGGGGAAACTCCAACTATCAGGATACCATGCGCCGAACCGCCTACGTGGAGTCCAAGGGGCTCCTGTACATCGGTACCGGGGTTTCCGGCGGGGAGGAAGGCGCCCTATTGGGGCCCTCGCTCATGCCCGGGGGGTCCCCCGCCGCGTGGCCCATCGTAAAGCCCATCCTGCAGTCCATCGCCGCCAAGGTGGACGGGAACGTCCCCTGCTGTGACTGGGTCGGCGAAAATGGGGCGGGCCACTTCGTAAAAATGGTCCATAACGGCATTGAGTACGGGGATATGCAGTTGATCGCCGAAACCTACCACATAATGAAATCCGCCCTGGGGCTTTCGTACGACCAAATGCGGGATATCTTTGATCAGTGGAACCAGGGTGAACTGAACAGCTATCTGATCGAGATCACCCGGGATATTTTAGGAACTCGGGATCAGGATGGAAGCCCCTTGGCAGAAAAAATTCTGGATACGGCGGGGCAGAAGGGAACGGGGAAATGGACGGGAATATCCGCTTTGGAATTCGGCGTTCCCCTTACCCTAATCGCCGAGGCGGTCTTTGCCCGCTGTCTGTCCGCTTTTAAAGACGAGCGTCAGCGGGCCTCAAAAGTCTTCCCCGCCCCGGTTATTCAAAAGCCCCAGGATCAACAGGCGTTTATCAACGATTTAAAGGAAGCCCTGTACGGCGCCAAAATAGTGTCCTACGCCCAGGGTTATATTTTAATGCGGGAAGCGGCCAAGGAATACGGCTGGAAGCTCAACTACGGCGGTATCGCCCTTATGTGGCGGGGCGGCTGTATAATCCGAAGCGCCTTTTTAGGGAAAATAAAGGAAGCCTTTGATAAGAAGGCGGACCTGGAAAACCTCCTGCTGGATCCCTTCTTTAGCTCGGTCATTCAAAAGGCCCTTCCGTCATGGCGGCGGGTTGTGTCGGTGGCTATCCAAAACGGAATCCCCGCTCCCGCGTTGACCAGCGCCCTTACCTACTTTGACGGCTACCGGAGCGAACGGCTACCGGCCAACCTTTTACAGGCCCAGCGGGACTATTTTGGCGCCCATACCTACGAGCGGGTAGACCATCCTCGGGGTGAATTTTTTCACACCAATTGGACGGGCCGGGGCGGTTCCACCAGCGCGTCGACCTATACGGTGTAGTTTTGTCCACCATCAAGGGGTTTTTAACCCCCAAGGTAAAAGCGTTTTCAAAGCTCCGTGGGTTTTGGAAACGCCTATTTTAAGGAGTGTCACGGATGAATGAATTACGTATTCCCCCGGTAGCGGGGACGACCCACGATCTTTTGGCCCTGGGGGCCCTGGTAACCCGGCTTGATCCGGGAATAATTCCTTTCTCGGAGGCGGATCGGTACGACCTGTACGTTTCCGGGGGCGAGTATAACGTGGCGGCCAACCTGTCCCTCTGTTTCGGTCTCCGCACCGCCATCGCCAGCGCCATGGTAGACTATCCTATCGGGAAAAGAATTGAAAACTCCGTACGCCGTGCCGGAGTAAGCCCCTACTACGTTCGTTTTAAACACGACGGTGTCCGGGGCCCCAATATGGCCACCGTTTGGAGCGACCAAGGCCATGGGGTCCGCCCTCCGGTGGTATTTTACAACCGGTCCAACGAGGCGGCGGGGTACTTGAAGCCGGGAAGCTTTGATTGGGAGGCCATTTTTTCCAAGGGGGTCCGGTGGTTCCATTCGGGGGGTATCTTCTCCGCCCTCTCGGATACCACCCCGGCGTTGGTCATCGAGGCCATGAAGGCCGCTAAAAAAGCGGGGGCCATCGTTTCCTTCGATTTGAACTATCGGGCTAAGCTATGGGCGGTAGCCGCGGCGGCCAAGGGCCTTTCGGCAGACCAGGCGGCCCAGCAGGCGTCCGCAACCCTGCGGGAAATCGTAGCCCACGTGGACGTCCTGGTGGGTAACGAGGAGGATCTGCAGAAGGGCTTGGGATTAAAGGGGCCCGAAGTGGAGTCTAAAAGCAAACTTGACCCCAGCGCCTTCTTTGGCATGATGGAAAGCGTTCTGAAGGATTTTCCGAATATCAAGGCTGTGGCGACCACCCTACGGGAGGTCCATTCGACCAACCGCCATTCCTGGGGCGCCGTGCTCTACCTGGACGGGAAGAACTACGTATCCCCCACCTGTGAACTGGACGTGTACGACCGGGTAGGCGGAGGAGACGGCTTCGCGGCGGGGTTATTCTACGGTCTTTTGACCGGCGCGTCGGCCGAACAGGCCCTGCGGCTCGGTTGGGCCCACGGCGCCCTGTTGACCACCACGCCGGGGGACACCTCCATGGTAAGCCTGGAGCAGGTAGAAGCCTTCGCTAAGGGGGGCTCCGCCCGAATCCAGCGTTAAATTTGAGTTTCCGGCGGAAAAAGCGTATATTTATGGTAGAAGGTTTTTAACCCTCTGGAGGGTAGTATATGGCCGTAGATACGATTGGCGCGGAAATTGGGCCCATTGGCCTTACCGTGTCTCCGCCGGAGATCGAAAACACCCGGTCGGACAGGCAAGCCGATGCCGGGGGGGAAGAGAACCCTATCCCCACCCAGGCACCCTTACCGTCTTATCAGGGCTCTAAGGTCGATCAATCGGCGTAAAACGTTACAGAATATGTTCTAGGAACCGGCGGGTCCGCTCTTCCTTGGGATTCGTAAAGAATTCCTCCGGAGGAGCGGTTTCAATAATCTGTCCCTGATCCATAAAAATAACCCGGTTCGCCGCGGCGCGGGCAAAGCCCATTTCGTGGGATACCACCAGCATGGTCATCCCTTCTCTGGCCAAGGCGGTCATGACGTCTAAAACCTCTTTGATCATTTCGGGGTCCAGGGCGCTGGTGGGTTCGTCAAACAGCATTACCTTGGGATTCATGGCCAAGGCTCGGGCTATGGCTACCCGCTGTTGCTGACCCCCGGAAAGCTGATCCGGGTAGGCTCCCACCTTATCCGACAGGCCTACCTTTTCCAGCAGACGTCGAGCCTGTTCCTGGGCCTCTGCGTTCTCGACCTTTTTAACCGTCGTCGGGGCAAGGGTGATGTTTTGAACCACCGACAGGTGGGGAAACAGGTTAAAACTTTGGAAAACCATACCCACCTCTTCCCGAATTTGACGAATATCCGCCCTTTCGTCGGTGACGCTTTCCCCGTCGATCATGATGGAACCACCATCCAGGCGTTCAAGCCGGTTGATGCTCCGGAGCAGGGTACTCTTTCCCGATCCCGACGGACCGATGATAAGGACCACTTCTCCCTTTTTAACTTCCAAATCCACGCCCCGCAGGGCTTCGACCTTCCCGAAACTTTTACGGGCGCCGCGAATACTAATGAATGGTTCCACGATGTTTTAACCTTTCTTCCATAAGAGCTACTAGGCGGGAGAAAAATAGGGTCATGATCAAATAGATCAACGCGATGACCGTATAACTTTCAAAGTACCTAAAGGAGGTGGACGCGTATTCCCGGCCTCGCCGGAGCAAATCCGATACCGCCAGAATAGATACCAGAGAAGAGTCCTTTAAAAGGGCGATAAACTCGTTCCCGATGGGAGGCAGAATGACTTTTACCGTCTGGGGAAGGATAACCTTCCTCATGGCCTGTCCCCGAGACAGTCCCAGCGCCAGGGCCGCTTCCATCTGTCCCTTGTGGATCGATTGGATCCCCGCCCTAAAAATTTCCGCCATATAAGCGCCGTAACAGATGGACATGGCCAAAATGGCGGCCATGGGGCCGCTCAGTTTTACCCATTGTCCCAGGGCGTAGTAAATGTAAAATAACTGAACCAGTAGCGGGATTCCCCGGATGACCTCCACGTACACCGTGGCGATTCGATTTATAATGGTAATCCGAGAAATTCGGCCCAGGCCCGCGAAAAGTCCCAAAAAGAGGGCGAACACGATGGACGTGACGGTAACCCCAAAGGTAACCGCCAGACCGTCGGGGACAAACTCTATAATCCGTTGATACGGATCGGGCGAAAAAATCCAAAGGCCCAGGATAATGGCTATGGCGCCAAAAAATGAAATATTCCACGCCGATAGGGCGCCCTCTTCCCCCTTTTGGGGGATCAGGGTTCCGTCGGTAACGTTGATGTTCGGGGATAGAGGAGCTTCCTGGTCCTCCTCCGTCCCCTTCTTTTTTCCAAGAATCATACTACTGGAGCCACTTCTTTGCGATTTGGTCTAGGGTTCCGTTGGCTTTTATTTTGCGAAGCCCATCGTTGATTAAATCCAGGGTTTTGGTATCTCCCTTCTTTACCGCGATCCCGAGCCATTCGTCGGTAAAGGGCTTACCAACTATTTTTAGCTTGTCCTTAAATTTAGGATTTTGAAGGGCAAAATTGGCCGCGATGGGGTTATCCGCCACCACGCCGTCGATTCTCCCGTTGGCTAAATCCTCAAAGGCGAGGCCTATTTCGTCGTAGGTGGCCAGCTCGACCCCCTTGACCTTGCCAATTTCTATGGCTCCGGTGGTTCCAATCTGGGCTCCCACCTTTTTACCCACCATTTGGGATAGCTGGGTTACCCCGTCCAACCCTTTCTGCACTACCAGGATTTGGCCTGCGTTCACGTAGGGATCCGAAAAATCCATGGTTTGTTTCCGTTCGTCGGTAATGGTTACGGATGAACAGATGGCGTTGTAGGAACCGGCGGCCAAGCCCGCGAAAATACCGTCCCACGCGGTGTTCCGAATTTCCACGTCAAAGCCCGCGGCCTGGGCTATGGCCTTCATCATATCGGGACCAAAGCCCACGATGTTTTTATTTTCGTCCACGTATTCCATGGGGGGCCACGTGGCGTCCGCGGCGATAACCAATTTAACTTTTCCGGGAGCGGACGCTTTGTCCGCCTGGGGGGAAGCGAAGAGGGCTGTGGAAAAAACCATAGCAAGGGCCATGATTCCGAAAAGGGACATTACACGTCGAATCGACATAGATGACCTCCTGGAGAAAAAACTTCCTCCTATAGTAAACGCTTATACATATTATGTCAATTTATTGTATAT
>CAYRLW010000064.1:3219-15170 GCA_964425215.1 uncultured Treponema sp. | reverse complement strand
CAGGGGTTCCGCGTCGCCTGAGACGGCGGCGTGCAAGACCAGCGGCGGAAGGGCAAAATTATAGACCATGTGGGCTTCGTCCCCCTGCCCATAATAGGAAATATTTTCCCCATGGGGAACGTTGGTTTCGGTCAAAATGGTCACGTTCAATTCCAAAGCGTCGATAATCGCCCGAAGGATTTTAACCACTCCGTGAGTTTTTGGGTGGTGCAAACAGGGTGTACCGTCTTCTTTCCAAAGGTAGGCGATCGCGTCCAACCGGATAATTTTTGCGCCCCGATGGATAAAATCCAAAAAAATACGGATAAACGCGATTAAAACGTCGGTTTTGGAAAAGTCATAGTCCACCTGATCGGCGCTAAAGGTGGTCCACACGTAGACCGTGGAACCATCATTCCGAACAAAGGGGGTAAGCAGAGGATGGGTTCTGGGGCGTACTACGGTGGAAGAATCGTAGTCCTTGGGCCTGGTAAGAAACCAATGGGCGTAGGGCTCCTCGTTTCGCAGAAAAGCCTTAAAGATTGGACTTTGGGCGCTCCCGTGGTTGATCACCAGATCGAAGGCTACATTAAGATGCTTGCCCAGATCCGCGATATCCTCCCACGTCCCAATCCTCCTATCCACGGAACCGTAATCGATGACCGAAAACCCATCGTCGGAAGAATAGGGGTGGAACGGTAACAGATGCACGTAGGTAAAGTGGCGGTTCCACCGTCGTAAAAAAGCTGTAAGCACCAGCAGTGTCCCGCCGGAAAACGTGGAAATCCCCGTACCCGTCCCCAGACCCGTATCTGGCCCGGCACCCGTACCCGGTCCGGTACCCGGCTCCAGCGCAGAGCCTGGCCCTACAACGACGCCCGAAATTTTCTCGGATAGAGAATCGGAGGGTCGGAATATGTCCCCATAGGTGATCAGCAGAGCATCCCGCTCGGTAAATGAGTTTTTACCGGTTCCCTTGGGTTCGGCCTGTAGAAGGGACTGGATTTGCTGGAAAAGCTGGGGAGCATCTTCTCCGTATACCAATTCAACCGCTTTTTGTAACCTTCGCAAAGCCTGAACGTTCATTTTCTGGTACCACTCCAATGTCAGTGAGGGAGCCCTTCTCCGCTGGGATACAGCCGCTGAAGCCGTGAACGGAGATGCCGTTCGGAAATACCGATGGCCCGGGCCGCCGAACTTTTGTTACCCCCCGCTGACGTCAGGGCTTTCTCTATATAGGCCCGCTCAAACCGGAGCATCGCTTCGGAATAGGGTAGATCCAGTCCATCGGGACAGGGGGCGGGGGAATCTTCCGCTTCGGTCAAGGACAGATCCCCCTCGGTTATATACGGCCGGGGGCAGAGGACCACGGCCCGCTCTATTATATTCTCTAATTCCCGAACGTTACCCGGATAATCGTATTTCATCAACCTATCCATGGCTTCTCGCGAAAGACCCTGTACGGTTCGTTTATTCCTTTTGTTAAATTGGGCGATAAAATGATCCACCAGCGGGGGGATATCTTCCTTTCTTTTTCGCAGAGGCGGTAGTTCCAAATTGATAACGTTTAACCGATAAAAGAGATCCGTCCTAAATTTTCCCGCGTCCGCCAATTTTTTTAAATTCCGGTTGGTGGCCGCGATAATCCGGACGTTTAGCCTTCTTGGGGTATTTTCTCCCACCCGTTCAATAACTCCAAACTGGAGGGTCCGTAATAGCTTAACCTGGATTGTTGGGGGAATATCTCCGACTTCGTCGATAAAAAGGGTTCCCTTATCGGCCAATTCAAAGCGTCCTAGACGATCCGCATCGGCGCCGGTAAAGGCACCCCGTTTATGTCCAAAGAGTTCGCTTTCCGCCAAGGACTCGGGAAGGGCGGAAATATTAACCGTGATAAAGGGTCCCTCGCGGCGCTGGCTTCGCTGGTGTATAAATTGGGCTACCAGTTCTTTTCCCGTGCCGCTTTCCCCGGAAATAACCACCGTGGCGTCGCTCTGCGCGCTTCGGGCGGCGATTTGGGTCATCTTCGCCATCCGTTCGCTCCGGTAGATAATCCCCGCCGCTTCGGGGGACGAGGCAAGGCCTACCTGGGGTGGCAAAAAGGATTCCCGAATCAGAACGCTTTTTTCAAATATGCGGAGGGTTAGTTTTTCTATATCCTCCGGACTGGTGGGTTTAACCAAATAATCGTCGGCCCCCTGCTTTAGAATTTCCACCGCTTCCCGGGCATCAGAAAAAGCGGTCATTACGACCACGCTTATCATGGGATTCAGAGCCTTTACCGTCTTCAGGACCCCAATTCCCGACTCGGTGGGAAGCCGCAGGTCCGTCAAGACCAGGTCCACCACCTTTTGTTGCACCAATTCCAGCCCCTGGGGACTATCTTCTGCGCTAAAATATTCTATCGTAGGGTAGTCCATCCGCTGAAATATTAACCGAAGCCGTTCCAGCTGGGCAGGATCGTCATCGATGGCTACGATGGTCATGGTCGGTCCTCCCTCCACGGTATTTTCCGCAATTCGGTGTAGGATTTCCTGGAAACCAACGGTCGCTGTAGACAATACATACAACCACTATACTATAAAAAAAGCCGGTACGCACGGGTACCGGCTTTTTATTAGCCCACGGAGGCTTCGAAAAGGCAACTGACCTCCGCGAAGTCTCCAACCGTCAAACTATTTTTCTTACTTAGAAAGGCCGTTCGGCGATGTACTTGTACTCCTTCCAGGTCCTTTCCGACTGGGCTTTTGCCTTGGCAAGCAAAGCTTCCGCCCGCGCGGGATCGGCGGCCTTAAGGGATTTAAACCGCACTTCCTTGTACATGAAATCCTCGACCGCCGTGGTGGGATCCTTGGAATCCAGCTGGAAGGGGTTTTTGCCCTGGGCTTTCAATCGCGGATCGTAGCGGAACAGGGGCCACAGGCCGCTGGTAACCGCCGCCTTCTGCTGATCCATACCCCGCATCATATCGATGCCGTGGTTGATGCAGTGGGAGTAGGCGATAATGATGGAAGGACCGTCGTAGCTCTCCGCTTCCCGGAAGGCCTTGATCACCTGACCAATATTCGCGCCCATAGCGATTTTTGCCACGTATACGTACCCGTAGGCCATGGCCATGGCACCCAGGTCCTTTTTGCTAATGTCTTTTCCCGCCGCGGCAAACTTGGCGATAGCGCCGGTGGGGGTGGATTTGGACATCTGGCCGCCCGTATTGGAGTATACTTCCGTGTCCAGAACCAGGATATTGACGTTCCGGCCCGAAGCGATTACGTGGTCCAAGCCGCCGTATCCAATGTCGTAGGCCCAGCCGTCGCCCCCAAGGATCCAGACCGACCGCTTTACAAAGTGATCCGCCAAGGAAAGGAGGTTTTTAGCCATAGGATCGGATTTCTTGGACAGAGAAGCCTTAAGATCGTCCACCAGTTTCCGTTGAGTTTCAATTTCCTCGTCCGTACTCTGGGGATTCTCCAATATTTTACCTAACAGGTCCGCTTCCAAGCCCTGGGACTTAGCCTGGGCACCCACTTCCCGGGCGTGCTCCGCCAATTTGTCACTGGTAAGCCGCATACCCAAGCCGAATTCCGCCGCGTCCTCAAAGAGGCTGTTGGACCACGCGGGACCCCGGCCGTCGTTCCGGGTCGTATAGGGCGTGGTAGGCAGGTTCCCGCCGTAAATGGAAGAGCACCCCGTGGCGTTGGCGATTACCGCCCGATCCCCAAAGAGCTGGGAAAGGAGTTTCACGTAGGGGGTCTCGCCACAGCCCGCGCAGGCACCGGAGAACTCGAAGAGGGGTTGTTTCATACCAATCCCCTTTGCCAAGTTCAGGTTAAGCAGTTTGGAGTCCGTATTCGGGATACCCAAGAAGAAGTCCCAGTTCTTCGCCTCCGTTTCCCGCAGGGGGATCTGGGGTTCCAAATTGATAGCCTTCCGCTCGGGGTTCGTTTTGTTTTTAGCGGGACAGATGTTTACGCAGGCTCCGCAACCGGTACAATCTTCCGGGGATACCTGGAGGGTAAACTTAAGCCCCTCAAAGCCCTTGCCCGTGGCGTCGACGGACTTAAAGGTCGCTGGAGCGCCGGCAAGCTTGGCGGGCTCGTAGGCCTTCATACGGATAACCGCGTGGGGACAAACCATGGTACAGTTACCGCACTGGATACACACTTCGGGATCCCAAACGGGGATCTTTTCGGCGATATTCCGCTTCTCGTACTTGGTCGTTCCGGTGGGGAAGGAACCATCGGCGGGCATTTTTGATACGGGGATCTTTTCGCCCCGGAACGCGATAATTTCGCCGATCACTTCTTTTACAAAGGCGGGAGAATTGGCGGGAACCGGAGGCGCCATGTGGATCGTACCGGCGGAAGCCTTGGGGTATTCCACCTTGTGGATCCCGTTCAGGGCCATATCGATGGTTTCGATGTTTTTCTTAACCACCTCTTCGCCCTTCTTCCCGTAGGTTTTCTTAATGGCCTTTTTGATCAGCTCCACCGCTTCGTCCTCGGGAAGAACCCCGGAAATTTTAAAGAAGGCGGTTTGCATGATGACGTTGATCCGGCCGCCCATACCCGCTTTTTCCGCCAGGTCGATAGCGTCGATAACGTAGAATTTAAGTTCCTTTTGGATAATCTGCTGTTGTACTTCCACGGGAATGTGGTTCCACACATCCTTAGCTCCAAAGGGACTGGCTAACAGGAAGGTGCCGCCTTTTTTGGCCTTGGCCAGCATATCAACCTTTTCCACAAAACTAAACTTGTGACAGGCGATAAAGTCGGCTTTGGATACCAAATAGGGCTTCTTAATCCGCTTTTTCCCGAAGCGCAGGTGGGATACCGTAACCGTTCCCGCCTTTTTGGAGTCGTAGACAAAATAGCCCTGGGCGTTGTTGTCCGTCGCGTCGCCGATAATTTTGATGGAGTTTTTATTGGCCCCCACGGTACCATCGGATCCAAGACCGTAGAAGAGAGCTTCGAATACGCCCTTCTCTTCCAAATCGAAATCCTCATCCCAGGGGAGGGAGGTAAAGTTCACATCGTCGTAAATACCGACGGTAAAATGATTTTTGGGACTTGCTTGCTTTAGGTTGTCCAACACGGCCTTCGCCATGGCGGGGGTAAATTCCGCCGAGCCTAGACCGTAACGACCGCCGACGATCTTGGGGTAGTCCTTGAATTGGCTCTTGCCGCCGGTCATCGCTTCGCCGATGGCGGTTCGAACATCCTCGTACATTGGTTCACCCAGGGAGCCCGGTTCCTTGGTACGGTCCAAAACGGCGATACCCTTTACCGTAGCGGGCAGGGCTTTTACAAAGAGGTCCGCGTCGAAGGGGCGGTATAGGCGTACCTTGAGGACCCCGACTTTTTCGCCCTTGGCGTTCAGGTAATCGACGATCTCTTCCACCGGATCCGCGCCCGACCCCATAATGATAATAACGCGGTCCGCGTCCTTGGCCCCATAGTATTCGTAAATATGGTACTGCCGACCCGATAGTTTGGCGAATTGGTCCATGTACTTCTGAACAATCGCGGGCACCGCGTCGTAATACTTGTTCACCGTCTCCCGGCCCGTAAAATAGACGTCCGGGTTCTGCGAAGTCCCCCGAATAAGAGGCTTTTCCGGGGTAAGGCCCCGGGTCCGGTGGGCGGCGACCAGATCATCGGAAATCATTTTCCGCATGAGATCGTAGGAAATTTCCTCTACCTTCTGGACCTCGTGGGAGGTTCGGAATCCGTCAAAGAAATGGAGGAAGGGGATCCGGCTCTCCAGGGAAGAAGCGTGGGCGATTAACGCCATATCCATGACTTCCTGCACGTTGTTGGAAGAAAGCATAGCAAAGCCGGTTTGGCGGCATGCCATTACGTCCGAATGGTCCCCGAAAATGGACAATCCCTGGGCGGCTAAGGCCCGGGCGGCGATGTGGAACACCGTGGAGGTCAGTTCCCCCGCTATTTTGTACATGTTAGGGATCATTAACAGAAGACCCTGGGAAGCGGTAAAGGTGGTACTCAGGGCTCCGGTGGTTAAAGCCCCGTGAACCGCGCCCGCGGCGCCGGCTTCGGATTGCATTTCGACAACCTGGGGGATCGTGCCCCACAGATTTTTCCGACCTTGGGCGGAAAACTCGTCGGAGAGTTCCCCCATGGGACTGGACGGCGTGATCGGATAAATAGCGATCACTTCACTGAGCGCGTGGGCCACGTGGGCCGCCGCGGTGTTTCCGTCGATCATAACGATGTTTTTATCGGACATATACCTTCCTCGTTGGTGGGATGTGTTATGAAAGTTTCTTATATATTATAGCGTAGAGAAGAAATGTGCAAGGGTCGGAAACAATCAAAGGATCGATGCGTTCCCCACCTATTGATTCTGAACCTCCGGCGGCGTTTCGGCTTTGGCGAAAAATTGCATCAATTGTACAAAATAGTAGATTTTTTTATAAATCTCGGTAATCCGTTCGTTAATTGGTTGTTCCGACGCCGCCTCGATTTCTTTCCAATTTATCAACAGCTCGTGGGGACTCTTTTGATAATCCTCCAGGATATTTTTTAAGTTTTTGCCGATAGCGATAAGCGCCTGGGCGGAGGTGTTGATCATTTTTTGAGCCTCATCATTCACCCCCTTGAGCAATATTCGAACATACTTTACCTGGTCCTTGTCCCGATCCGCCTTTACCATGGCGTTACGGAGCCGTAGCCCCATTTCCGCGTCGTCGGCCAAGGCATCGTCAAAGGTCAACAGGGCCTCCGAAACCCCCATCAGGTCGTGAAAGCCCTCGGATAACTGTTGGGAAAGTAAATTGGTGGACCACTGGCCCCGGATGAGCAAAAGGTCGCAAATTTCCCGGATATCCTTTTTAAAATAATCAAGCAAAAACGCCTTTAGGTAGTTAAGCCCCTGGACGTGTATGTATCCCCCCAACATTTTTTTTGCGTAAACCAGGTTGGCCTTTTCGGTATAATTTTTTAAGCGAGAAACCGCCGAGGTACCAAACACCGCCTTGGCTAACTCATCGATCTTAGCGTTTCGTTTTTCCTGCAGAATTTTTTGTATGGCAATTTCCGTTTGAGCCTTCATCTTTTGAAGGTACGATTCCACGATACGATCATCAAACCGTTGGACCTTTGGTTGAAACGCGGGGTTTTTATCGATATGCCGAACCATCAATTCAAGAACGTTAGATCGCTTAATATCGGTTAGCTGGATAAGAAGCCGATTCCACTGGTCTAGGGCAATGATTTCCACCCCCTTATACACCTTCAAAATATTAAAAACCGATTTCCAATCCTGGTTAACTTCCAGGGGCAAGAGAACTTCCAAAAAGTCCTTTAGATCGTCGCTCACGTATTCGGCCCGAATGGTCTCAAACTTGGGGTGGTAGGTAAAGTTCCGTTCCGAAATGTTCGAGTCAAATTTCTTTAAGAGAAAGAAATAATCAAAATTAACAAATTTCGTAAAGATAAGGATAAGGTTATACGCCGTATCGATGGAATTCGTTCGATTACTGTCGAAGGCCGCAAAAAAATTGACCAAATCGTCTTTTAACTGCTGAGACAGTTCCTTCGTAGGAACGGTTTTACTTCTTTCTTTTATAGATTCTTCGGAAAGCCGCTCCTGCAGTTCCAGGGTCTTTTTGTCTAAAAACGAATCGATGATCAACTGCCGAAGCTGGGCGGACTTTTCCGCGTTTTGCAGAAAAACTTGGGCGGGGGATACGATCTTATACACATCGTAAAAAAACTTCGCCAAAAGGGGCTCCGCCTCTTCGGTTTTAGCTTTATAGAACCTATATTTATGCTTTGCCAAATCCCGGGCAATTTGTTTTAAAATCTTCTTTTTTTCCGCTTCGGGATCGGCGGGGTTAGAAAATAACGAAAGTATTCGATCCAAAAACGCTAGGGGCATCGTTACCTCGTAAAAATATGGTACTCTGGAATAAACCGCCAACTACCAGTAAAGTAGCTACGATATGACTATAACGTCAATAGACGCAAACCGTCTACAGGCGGAAGTACGGGCCCTGGCTCTCAGTGCTGGTTTTAGCCGCGTTCGGTTCATCTCTCCCTACGGGGGAGCAAGCGATTTTTCGGTCCATGGCGGCATGGTACCCCAAAACTACCAAAAAGGTTCCCCTGCGCTTATGGTGGTTGCCCTCCCCTACGGGAACGGAGAAAGCCTCCAGCGGTCGACGGAGCTCTCCGACGAGGCCCTTCGGATTCCCCAGCGGGTCGGAGATGAACCGTCTGCACCCGTCGGCCGTATCGCTCCCTTTGCCCAAAGGAATTACTACGCCGAGGCGGTGCGGAGACTGCAAAAAATAGCCCAAACCCTGAGAAATCGCTTCGGAGGGATCAGGGCCGATTACCGGATACTCTGCAATTCCCCGGTTCCCGAAAAGCCCCTGGCGGAACTCTGCGGATTGGGTGTCCGGGGAAAAAACGACCTGATTATTACCCCCGAAGCGGGTTCCCAAATTATAATCGCCGCCCTAAGTCTTCCGTTTGCGCTTCCCCCGGATCCTCAGCTCTCCTGGAACCCCTGTGGCGCCTGTATAAAGGCGGCGGAGACAAAGGGAACTCCCCTTCCCTGCCTTGCCGCGTGCCCAACTCGAGCATTCCGGACCGACGGAACCCTGATCCGGGAACGGTGTATCCAATGGTACGCCTCGGGAAACGGAGAAAACGTCCCGGAAGACGTGGCCGATCGGTGGGGAACCAGACTCTACGGCTGTACCAATTGCCAGGACGCGTGTCCCCATAATAGAAAGAAAAAAGAAACCCCCACCGGTTTGGGGGCGCTTCCGGAGACCGTGGATTTGGAAAAACTATTGGGGATGGAGGATTCGGAGCTTACCCTGACGTTCAAGGGTTCCGCCATGGGCCTCTCTTGGCTCGGGCCATCGGCAATCCGTCGAAACGCCCGTTTGGCGCTTCGATTCTACACTCGCTTCGGCCCGGACCATAACGCCCTATAATTTTAACCCATCCCCGACGATTTTTTTTCTTAAACCGTACCCTACGGGGCCGGTTTAAGCGGGTCCGATGGGGCCGCTTGGTTCGCCGGAGCTTGAGCCATAAGGGCCCGGTACGTTTTTTCATCCAAGGGGTAGAACTGAATCAACACCAGGGCCCCGACAAAAACCAGAAGCGGAAGGGGTCCAATGATAAGCCGGATAGCGAAAATCGCCTTGGGGCTCTGTACCGCCTCGGCCACGTACCCACCGGCGCTGAGAATAAGACCGGATATAAAAATCGAAAGGGATTGACCGACCTTGGACGTAAAAGTCCACATACCGTAAAAGGCCCCCTCTTTCCGTTCACCGGTCCGGTGGGCGTCGTACTCGATCGTGTCGGGAACCATGGCCCAGGGGGCCACGTATCCGAAACCAATCCCCACGCCGGCGAATACCATCATCCCCAGGAAGAACGAGGGACCCAAAAGATGACCGAGGGCGAAAATTAAGGCGCAGGCGGCGGATAAAACGGCGAAGGCGATTTGATAGGTCCGCTTTTTGCCAATTTTTTTGGAAACCCATACGGATACGGGGATACACGCCATGGCCACTACCAAAAGCAATATCATGGAAGGGGTGGTTAACCCCTCGTTTTTATAAACGTACTTGGTATAGTAAACCAAAATACCCTGGAGAAAGTTCAGCGCCATCAGATGGAGGGCAAAGGTAATAAGGACGATGATATAGGGGATATTTTTAAAAACCCCCAAGTAGGTGCTGAAAAACCCTTCGCGGGGTAGTTCTTCCTTTGTATGCTCCTGCTCCCGAACCGAAAAAAAGGTGGTTAAGGCCGCCAGGGCCATAATAAGCCCCAAAATTGCCCCTACCGCCGTAAATCCGGCGCTTTTGTTGGGAAAGACCCCCAGTATGGGCTGAACCGCCGCGGCCCCGACGATCGTACCGATGACCGCGAATCCAAACCGAAAACCGTTCAAACTGGTCCGTTCGTGATAATCGGCGGTTAATTCGGGGGTCAATGAATTATAGGGGATATTCACCATCGTATACCCCGTATTCAGTAGCATCAAAGCGCCGATGGCCCAGAGGGTCAAGAGAACAGGGTTTTGAAGGTGCGGGTTGGTGAAAAAGAACACCATGGCCACCAAAAGGGGCAGGGACCCAAAGAGGAGATAGGGTCTACGGCGGCCCCATCTGCTCCGGGTTCTATCGGAGATGTACCCCATCACCGGATCGGTCACCGCGTCCCATAACTTACCCACCATAACCGCCGTTCCCGCCAGGGCCGCCGACAACCCCACCGTATCGGTTAGATAATTCAGGCTCCAAAATCCCAGGGCGGTAAAAAACAAATTACCCCCCAGATCGCATACCCCAAAACCCATTTTTTGACGGATCGTCAAACCCTTTGTACTCATACCACTGATTATCGACGTCTAGAACCTGGATGTCTACAGGAAAAAGCGGTTCTTTAAAAGTAATCGACCTGTGAAGAACCTCAGAGGGTTTTTCAACCCGCAATAAAGGAAGTGATAAAATATCCCCCTACAAGGAGCCATACAAAGAGTACCAAGGCCAATAACAGGGGCTTAAGCCCCGCCTGTTTAAATTTAGAGCTATGGGTTTCCATGCCCAGGGCCGTCATGGCCATGGTTAAGAGAAACGTATCGATGGAGTTAATCGATCCAACCAACGGAACGGGAAGGAGGTTCAGCGAATTGAAGGCGCTCACGGCGATAAAGCCCACGGCAAACCAAGGAATGACCAGGGATACCCTATTCCCCGCCTGGCCTCGAGACCGGGCCAGTGCAGAAAGAATAAGGCCCAGCACTATTAAAAGCGGAGCGATCAACATAACCCGGGTCATTTTTACTATCACCGCTATTTTGGCCACATCGTCCCCTACCGCCGTAGCGGCACCGACCACGTGGGCGACCTCATGAACCGTTCCTCCAACGTATAAACCATAAACCGTACGGCTAAGGTGTAAAATTCCCGTCCTGTACAAAATAGGATAGAGAAACATGGACGTGGTACCGAACAGAACCACCGTTCCTACCGCCACAACGCTTTTATGGGGCTCCGCCTTGAGTACCGGTTCGGTGGCCAATACCGCAGCGGCTCCGCACACCGAACTTCCGGCGGCGGTTAACAAAGACGTATCCCTATCAAGCTTTAATATTTTTTGTCCCACAAAAGCTCCAAGAAGAAACGTGGACGTTACCATCACCACCGAAACCGTTAGCCCCTGCAGGCCCACGGATTGAATCTGCTGAAAGGTAATCCTAAAACCATAGAGGATAATGGCCAAGCGAAGCAGAGTCTTTGTCGAAAACAGTATCCCCGGTACCCATTCCTTGGGCAGGTGGTCCCGCAGGGTATTCGCGTAGAGCATTCCAATAAGAATTCCTACCACAAGGGGACTTAGCCCCAACCGCTTTATCACCCCAATTTCCGCCACTTGCATAGCCGCCACCGAAAAAAGCGCCACAAACAAGATCCCGTTCAACGTATATCGAATATTTTCCTTACTAAAGGGCATACAATCCTCCAGGACTGGGAGAATACCCGAAACACGGCATAAGATCAAATTATATGTTGTAATATGGGGATTAGATTTTTTAATATGATTGACCGTCCAAGATATGGTAAAGGCTAAGATTTAGGCGGTACATGAACGCGACTGCGCGGCCGCAGGCCGCTTGCGCGTTATGTACCGTGGGAATTTACTGCCGGAAGGAAGATACGAACGCGACTGCGCGGCCGCAGGCCGCTTGCGCGTTATGTACCGTGGGAATTTACTGCCGGAAGGAAGATACGAACGCGACGGCGCGGCCGCAGGCCGCTTGCGTGGTATGGACTGTGGGAATTTACTGCCGGTAGAGGGATACGAACGCGACGGCGCGGCCGCAGGCCGCTTGCGTGGTATGGACCTGTGGGAATTTACTCCCCGAAGGAAGATACGAACGCGACGGCGCGGCCGCAGGCCGCTTGCGTGGTATGGACT
>CAYRLW010000064.1:0-3119 GCA_964425215.1 uncultured Treponema sp. | reverse complement strand
GACGGCACGGCCGCAGGCCGCTTGCGTGGTATGGACTGTGGGAATTTACTGCCGGAAGGAAGATACGAACGCGACGGCGCGGCCGCAGGCCGCTTGCGTGGTATGGACTGTGGGAATTTACTGCCGGTAGAGGGATACGAACGCGACGGCACGGCCGCAGGCCGCTTGCGTGGTATGGACTGTGGGAATTTACTGCCGGTAGAGGGATACGAACGCGACGGCGCGGCCGCAGGCCGCTTGCGTGGTATGGACCTGTGGGAATTTACTCCCCGAAGGAAGATACGAACGCGACGGCGCGGCCGCAGGCCGCTTAGAGGTTTGGTATCTTGGAATTACCAAAACGGTTACGGTCCAACAGATAGATAAAAAAGAAACCCATTTATCAGAGGCTCTTTTAAAACTCAGGGAGTTTTGAAAGAGCTACCTAAGCTGTATAAGGTTTTTTCAAAAGTTACAGACATTTAAAAGAACCTACCGTGCCTACTCATGATTGTAGTATTTCTAAAAATCGATCACGGGTCACAATTTCTACGGGAGCATCGTAGACTTCGATCCATTGAGCTGGGATTTTTACTTTTTGATTTTTCCATTTTATTTCATAAGCGAAAAGCCTTCCCTCCCGCTCGACAACAAGATCGATCTCTTTCTGGTTGTAGGTACGCCAGAAATAAAACTGGGCAAAATCACCAAAGTATTCGCTTTTTTTCACTAATTCCATAACCACAAAATTCTCCCACAAAGCACCCAAGTCATTGCGTAGTTCAAGATTGTTAAAATTGTTGATCATCGCATTACGGACACCCGTATCCCAAAAATAGTATTTTGCGGATTTAGAAATCTCATTACGTAGATTTCTAGAAAAAGAACCAACCTTTTTGATAATAAAGGCCTTTTCAAGTAGATCGATGTAACGTTCCACCGTATTTTTGGACAGTCCTACCTTAAGGGCGATTTCGTTAAGAGAAACTTCGCTTCCAATCTGTAGTGCCAGTAGTCGCAGGATATCCCGAAGTTTCTGGGAATTTTTGATCTGTTCAAGGGTAAAAATATCTTTGAACACATAGCCATTCCGAAGGTTGATAAGATATTCAACTTTCTCCTGGATACTAGACAAAGAAAAAATCTCAGGATACAGACCATACAGTAGATAGGATTCCATATTTGCGAATAGATCAAAGGGACTATATTGATGGAGTAATTCCACAAGACCCAATGGATAGAGAACCCTAATATTGCTTCTACCCGTAAGGGGCTCCGAAGCGGATTGTGAAATATTGAAAGCGCTGGAACCGGTGATGATAAAATATTTGTCTGGGAATAGATCCACCAGCAGTTTAAGACATTCACCCACATTGGGAATATACTGGGCTTCATCGATAAAAATGATATCGTAGGGACTGAAAAACAACCGATAGGTTTCTATCTTTTTAGTAGCCAGAATACCCGCCAAATCCATATCTTCACCGGTGCTTGAAAATATTTTTTCTGAACGATTCTTAAGCAAACGCCTGATGAGCATGGTCTTACCCACCCGACGAGCACCATAGAGAATAATCACCTTTCCCTTTTTGAAGAACGTTTCCGACTTGGATTCATACCAACGTTCAAGCCATCGCATACCTAATATTATACGAAAAATATAAAAATTGTCAAAAATAGTGACTAAATTTTCATAAATACTGTCAGTCAACTGACTATATTTATAATAATTGAGGTTTCAATCAACCTGGTTTTAAAATGAAATCCAGGACGGGTGTATATAGAGAAGATGTAGAGGGAAGGGGTACATGAACGCGACGGCGCGGCCGCAGGCCGCTTGCGTGTTATGTACCGTGGGAATTTACTAGCGAAAGAAGGATACGAACGCGACTGCGCGGCCAGTAGGCCGCTTGCGCGTTATGTACCGTGAGAATTTACTAGCGGAAGCGGTACATGAACGCGACAGCGCGGTTGCAGGACACTTGCGCGGTATATACCGTGGTAATTTGCTCCCGAAAGAGGTACATGAACGCGACGGCATGGTCGCCGGCCATTTGCTCACCCTATAGAGGACCTCTAAAAACTTCAGTTTTTAGAGGTCTACAGATAAAAAATGCAAATCCTATAAGGATTTGCCCAGGCACCTCTAATAACTAACCGAGTTATTAGAGGTGCCCTATAGTCAGTTTGTTTTACTGTAGATGCTCGCCACCTGGAACTGTCTTTGTTTCCCAGGCCGTCACGTTCCGTTCCTCTGAGCTGAAGGCAATGCCCACCAGGTGGATCCGCTTCCCCAAGCCCTGGTACTTTTCCCAGTAACGGCGGCGCTCTATCTGCTGTAGCGGCGGCTCGGCGGTATCCACCTTGAACTCGATGATAAATACATCCGTAAAGGTCTCCAGGGTCATATCGATTTTCCCCTGGTTTGTGGCATCCTCGCAGATTACCCGGTAACCGATGGCCGCGAGAAACACGTACACCAGGCTCGCCCAAAAGCCCTCGGCGCTGACGATTTCGTTGTTCACGTAGTTATTGTAGGGGATCCCCGCGAAAAGACTTTTCAACACCCCCACCAGGGCTTCCATGTCGGCCTTCTCCAGGGCCGCTTCCACCTGGATTCCGAATTTGACGGGAAGATCCTGGCTGTCGCTTAAATAGTACAAGAAAAATTGATTCAGCGAATACTGCGCTTCGATATTGGGTAAGCCCAGGGTAAAGGTCCGGACCCCCATGGGATTTGTTTGAACGTCCTTAATCGTCAGGTACCCCGCCTGCCAGAGGAGGGCGCGGATATCGATGCGGTCAATATCAAAGCCATTCAGAAGTTCTTCGCTGGCGCTGGGGTTCTCCAGCTCCGGTAGGTAGTAACGCTGCCGTTTTAGAATCTCTATCAAAAAGCTCGGGCTCCCGGTCTGCCACCAGTAGTTGCTGAAGGTCTTACCGTTGGATAAAAAGAGGAGAATATCGAAGGGGTTGTAGAGCTTCTTTCCTAAATAGGAGTACCCGTTGTACCAGAGCTGGACCAGGTCCATCCGGGCCCCTTCCAGGGCATCGGCAAAGACCGTCTCCAGATCCTCCTGGGTGTAGCCGCAGATTTCTCCAAAGGCCGGATCCACCGTAATATCTTCCAGGTTATTAAG
>CAYRLW010000063.1:0-15440 GCA_964425215.1 uncultured Treponema sp. | reverse complement strand
GGGACTGTGGCTGGATGGCGTGATGTTTCAGGATTTTGGGCAAAGAAAAACCCGCCACCCTATTGGAATAGCGGGCTTAATCTTGGGTGCGAGAGCCCGCACCGCCCACCATGATATCAGCGGCACGTTGGACATTTCCGCTTAGACCGCAATGCGCCAGCAGCGGTCATTCACTATCGACCGTAAACACGACATTCAACGCCATTTCGAATATCCGCTTTTGCATCCAGCGCCGTGTTGAACATCGCCAGATCCCGGATAGATCCGATCGACTTCAAGTGCTGGCGGATCGCCCAAATATGCTTCGGTTTGAGAGGAGCTTTCGCTCCAGTCATGCGGCCAGCGTTCCAAGGTTTGCGGGGTAGGCGGAAAAGATCGGGCTGGCCCATGGCCACCTCCCATTGTGGAAGCCCCCCGCTGTCCGCAATACGCTTCAAGAGGCACCAATTGCGCCGAAAGCGGACATTCGAAGGTCTTGGAGACCAACGATGGACTTTGAGACTTGTTGCAGGTGGCTATCACTCACGGAATGCTCGTATGCGTTCTTGGCTGCAGATCGACCTAGCTGCATGGAGGAGTGGAGGCTCCGACGCCGCTCTAGGGTCCACGTTTCTAGCGCAGGGCTTGTCAGCCTTGAGGATGCCCGCCCAAAGGCCACAATAATTGTCTGCGCGGTTTGCCGAGAACTCGCGTCGCGGCGGTTTCATCAAGCCCAGAATGTCAGGGGACTGGCGCACCAGGCCGGGTCCAGCGGCCAGACGCGACGCTTCAGTCAGAGCGGGATGTCCGTTCGGCTGGGGCCCGCCGTGCTTAGGTCAATGCGCCGTCCGCCCGCCTTGGGAAGGGTGATCGTGACCGCATCGATTGGCAGGCTCGACGCCGAGGTCAGATAGAATCGTCCGTCTCGTTCGACCACATCCGTTTCCAAAGCGTCGCGTTGCTCCCACCACGTCCCGAACTGGGCGACTGTGCCCATCCAGGCGCGGCCCTGCCAATAGTCGGCGACCGCCTCCACGAACCGCAGCTTATGATCCGTGATGTTCGGGTGCGTCAGGATGACGGCGACCCCCTGGTGCCGGCCGATCCTCTCGATCAAGGCGTTACCCGCGTCGATCCGGTCGCCCATGCGCGGAGGAAGCTCGTCCTCGATGGTGACCGGAAACTCGAACACGGGCTGCAGGGCTCCGTCGGCCCGCCCATTGGTCAGCTGGAAAGGAAGATGGGTGAGGACAATGTTGGCGGTGATCGACGACGAATAGCGGTATCCGCTCGCGCTCATCGCCTGTGGCAGGCTGAACGGATACGACAGGCGCCCGGGTCGGAAACTCTTGACCTCGGCTTTGGTGGTCTCCTCGATCAGGAATTTGGAGACCCTCAGTTCGCCCAGGATCGTGGCGTCATCGACGCTCGCGACGCTGGTGACCTTCGGTCGATAGGCGGGGTAGCGTTCGCGTCCGGTGCCCATCACCATGTCTTCGAAGCGACCCGAATGAGCGACCGTGTGGCTTGCCACTTCATGCCCCCCTTGCGCCAGGGCCGCGATGGCGGGGACGGTCGTATCGTCGAAGAAGATGCTGTCGTTGTAGTCCTTCATATACTTCGTCTGGACGAAGAACGTCCCGCGCGTGCCTCTCGCCTCCAGCGCCTTGGCGAAGGCCGAGGCGTTCGTCACGGACTGTCCGAAGTCAATGTCGTGGGTGAAGAGGATCGACACCTCGCGCCCGCTGGGCACGCTTGAGACCAGCCACGGCATGGGCTCCCCGGCCACATAGACGTCCCTCACCCATCGGAACAGACTGTCCAGGGACGGCTCGTAGCCGTTCACATAGCTGCGGGACAGGCTGTCGGCCCGCCCGTTCATGGCGCGCTGAGCCAATGAGCCGAGGTCGACACCCAACAGACAGGCCTGACCGCCGACATCGCGGCAGGTGACACCGGCGGAACCGTCGGAAAAACGACCCAGCACCTGCGCGGAGACCGCCTCATAGCCGACGCTGCTGATCTGGGCCTCGCCGGCTCCCGATACGATGATCTCGTCGGACTCGGGCTCCCCTGTCGGATCGGTCCAGCGCAGTCGGGTCCGGGCGCTGGTTTCCTGCCCGACGCTGACGCCGAACAGTTCCTCCAGCCCGCCTCCCGCCAGGTTGAAGGCCACCATCGTCCCCCCCGACCGCACGTGGTTCGCGAGAGCACGGATTTCGGAGCCGTCCAGAACCTGGCCCGAGACGATCGGGTAGACGAGCACGACCCGATGCCGCAGCGCCCGATCGACATCCTGTGTCACCGTGATCGGGACGCCCAGGGCACGAAATCCCCTGACAAGGCCCAGCCACCCGGACTCGGGGTCGGTGACCAGGATGGCCAGACGGTGCGGCCCCCCGCGTTCGAATTGGGAAATCGGGGTCGCCGTGGGATCGGGCACCTCCGACACGCCCGCTGGCCCTCGAACACCCTCGAACCAGTGCATCTGGTCTGCCGGCGGACGGTTCAGCCGGTCCCAGGCGAAATAACCTGCGATCGCGGTCGCCAGCACGGCGATCAAAACAGCCCAACGCTTCACGTCTGTCTCTCCCAAGCGGCCCAGGGTCCAAAGACGCTTCCGGTATTAGAGAGACGTGAAGACGAACCTTGCGATCACAGCCCCATCGCTCATCAGCAACATCTCACCGCGGCCACCCGACAACATCCGCTCCCGAATGACAGCGTCTCCAAGGAGCGGTCAGGCTTCTTCGCTCCTGCGCCGAAGGCGGACGTTCACTGTCAGCCCCGAAGGCGGACGCGAGAGTGACAGCGCAAAGCGCGCCGCCGTTTATGGTGCCCGCTACCACGACGTCATTCTGGGCTCGAGAATAGCGGACGGGTTGGCTGGCGGAGCGAGACGGGCCATTCGGCTCTATGCCGACTTGAAGCCCTTGCGGGTCATGGTGCCCCAGGACTGACTCTTGCGCAGATACTGCCAGACGCCGCGTAGCCGCCACAGGTTGTTGAGCTGGCGATAGCCGAAATTCTCGATCACGGCGACGGCGGTCAGGGTCAGCAGATCGGTCGCGCGGGGGAAGCGCCGCAGTTCGGATTCCTCCAACGCCAAGGCACCGACGGAGATCACCACGCCGAAGGTGAAGCTGACCGCGACGAAGGCGAGCACATAGTCCACGGACAGCAGCCCCATGAACCAGAAGGCCGGGACGAGCAGATAGCCCAGCGTCTCCACGATCGGGCCGATCACATCGACCAGCAGGATATAGCCGAACCCCACCGTCCCCACCCGCCCGTACCGGGGATTGAACGTCATGTCGCGGTGCCGCTCGAACGTCTCCAGCGCGCCGCGATGCCAGCGCGACCGCTGCCGACCCAGAACCTCCAGGGTTTCGGGAGCCTCGGTCCAGCAGACGGGCTCGGGGATGAAGGCGACGCGGTAGGGCCGTTTCTGGTCGCGCATCAGCCGGTGCAGCTTGACCACCAGCTCCATGTCCTCGCCCACCGTGCCGCGCGTATAGCCGCCGACCTCGATCACATTGGCTCGCCGGAACAGGCCGAACGCGCCCGAGATGATGGTCAGGGCATTGACCTTGCTCCAGGCCAGACGCGCCATCAGGAAGGCGCGCAGATATTCCACGGTCTGCAGCAGCGCCAGCGAATTGGTGGGCGCGCGCACCTCCACCACCCGGCCGTGGTCGATACGGCAGCCGTTGGCGATGCGGACCGTGCCGCCGACCGCCACGGTGCGGATCGGGTCGTCGACGAAGGGCCGGACCGCGCGCAGCAGGGCGTCGGGCTCCAGCAGGGAATCGGCGTCCATCGAACAGACGATGGGCGCGCGCGAGACGTTGATTCCGGCATTCAGCGCGTCGGCCTTGCCGCCGTTCTGCTTGTCCACGACCACCAGACGCGGCTGGGTCGAAGCTCCGTAAAGGGCAATGATCGGTTCGTGCGGCACGGCCAGGTCGTGACTGCGTTCGATCGGCACCAGCCCGAACGCGTCGATCAGCACCTGGAGCGTCTCGTCCTTCGAGCCGTCGTTGATGACCACGATCTCGAAATTCGGATACTGGAGCGACAGCAGCGACCGCACGCTTTCGACGATGGTCAGAGCCTCGTTGTAGGCAGGGGCCAGCAGTGCGATCGGCGGCGAGGCCTCTGCATACCGGCGCCACAGGACGTTGGCCGCCGGCGTCGAGGGCGTCTCGATCAGGGCGGCGGCGGCCAGAGCCAGCTGAACCAGATAGATCAGGTTCTGAAGCAGGCCCGCGCCGATCACGACGATGGCGACGATCTCGGCGAAGGCAACCAGGGTCTGGACGATCATGCGATGCCCCGTTCCGCCAGAGCCAGCGCGGCCGAGCGCCGCGTGACGTCGATCGGCGAGGTCGTCGCGATCCTCAGGGCCTCGACACCCCCGTTGCCCATCCGCGCCAAGGCATCCGCCGCGCGGAACCGTACCCACCAGACAGGGTCGTCCAGCAGGGCCACCAGCGGCGGCATCAGGGTGGCCGTTCCGATCTTGCCCGCAGCCATGGCCGCTTCGGCGCGGACGTCCCAGGCGTCGTCTCCGAGCGTGCCCGCGATGGTGTCGGCGGCACCGGGGTGGGCGAGCGAGCCCAAGGCGCGGACGGCGGCCATGCGCAGGACCGGTTCGGGGGCCGCGGCCAGCAAAGATAGCGTGGGCAGGGCCCGGTAATCGCCGCTGGCCCCAACTGCATCGATCATTACTGCGCGCGCCGCCACGCCCAAATCCGGAATGGCCAGGGCTGCCAGAGCATCGTCCGGGGCGTCGATCGCGAGTTGGCGCAGGACCGGCGCATAGAGCAGCGAATCCTTGTCCGACCGGCCTGCCAGATCGGCGATCAAGTCCTGAGCGCGCGGCGGGTCGCCGATATCGATCAGGGTCCGAACGGTGGCGATGCGGATCTCCGCGTCGTTGGACGTCTTTTGAAGGGAGCGCAATTCGGCGCGGGTCGCATCCGAGGGGAAGGCGGACAAGGCCTCGACGGCCGCCAAGCGGCCCGTCCGGCTGCCCCGAGTCAGACGGGATCGGAGCCGCTCGTCCACTCCGGCCTGGACAAGGCTGGCGATCAGCCGGTCGCGCTCGGCCCCCCGTACGAGGCCGAGCACCTCCAGCAGGGTTTCGGCCAGTAGACGGCTGCGGTGCTGGAACGGCACCAGCCGCGTCGCCGCGTCGTCCGTGCCCGCCATGATCGCCAGATAGGCGCTCGACAGCGTCTGCCGATCGGCCGCGCGGCGGGCTTCGCTGTTCTCTCGGAACAGCCGCGCGACGATCAGCCCCGCCATCCAGCCCAGGGCGATCCCGGCCAGCAGGAGCGACGACCACCACAGAAGGAGCAGCAGGTTCATCGTCAGAACCGGACGCCGAAGCCCAGCGTGATCTCGTCGCGGTCGTAGGCCGTGCGCTCTTCCCTCAGGACGTTCAGCCGCAGGGTGAGCCGTTCGGTGACATCGACCTCCATGCCCAGGCTGGTGCTGCGGACATCGACCGTGGTGCCGTCCGACGATTCAGGGGCGTCCGCGAAACCGGCTCTCAGACGGACGTCGGGCTGGATCGAGAGAACGGCGCGCAGGCTGTAGCCGGACCGATAGGTGCCCCGCTCGTCCCAGACATTGATCCAGCGACCGCCCAGGATCACCGTCCCGCCCGACGTGGTGTATTCGACGCCCGGCTGAAGCGTCGTGACCGTGCCCACGGCGTAACGCGCCAGTCCGGCATCCAGGGTGGCCGCCAGTCCCTGGGTACCGATCGGCACCTGACCACCCGCGCGCAACGCGATCTCGGGCCGGAAATCGGCGTCGGGTGTGCCGCCGAGCGCGCCATAGGCGGTGCCACGACCGACCGCGCGATCCAGACGCGCTTCCACATAGGTGTCCGTTCGATCGAAGCGTTCGGCGTGTTCGATCGTGCCCGAAACGGTGCCCTGGTCGGTTCGGCGACTAAGGGTCACGATGGTCTCGCGCCAGGGTTCGAGACCTTGCGACAGGTCGCTGTAGGCCGTCGAGACGTCGAGCCGCCAGTCCGCCCGGTCCTCGCGCAAGCGGGAGATGCGGTCCCGAGCCGTCCTCGCGTCGGCATAATCCGGCGTCTGGGCCAGCACGCGATCGAGTTCCGTCTCGGCCTCGGCGAGTCGATCGGCCGCCATCAGGGCCAATGCCAGGTTCAGGCGCGCATCGACGTCTTCCGGCCGAACCGCCAGGACGCGGCGCGACCCTTCGATCGCCGCCTCGTTCCGACCGGCCAGCCGGTCCTGGACGGAGGTTGCATAGGTCTGGTCGGGATCGATGGCCCGATCCTGAGCCGAGGCGGTCTCACCCCAGGCGAGACATACCAGAACCGCCATTGCCGCGCGTGTTCGCATCGTCGGTTCCTGTCGGCAGAAGTCGCCCGATGCGCGCCACCAGTTCATCGGGGATGAAGGGTTTGACCAGATAGTCGGCGGCCCCCAGCTTGAGGGCACCGACCACATCCTCCTCACGGCGCAAAGCCGTCAGCATGATGATTGGGACGTCCGCGGTGGCTGGATCGGCCTTGAGACGGCGCAACACCTCGAACCCGTCCGCGATCGGCATCATCGCATCGAGCACCACCAGATCAGGCATGTGCTGGCGGCAAAGTTCCAGAGCCTCGCCGCCGTTCCTCGCTGAGAACACGACGTAGCCCGCCGCCGAAAGCTTGTGCATAAGCAGTTCGCGCAGGAACGGATCGTCGTCGGCGATGAGAACACGGGCGGCGGACATGATCGAACTTTCAGATCGACATCCCTGAACGGGTCAATCCGGCATTCTGCGCCGATATGCTGAACAGAGGGTTTCCGCGCTCGCGACCTGATCTGGATCGACGATTGCGCCCGCACCCGGCGCAGCGCCTAGATCAGCGCGGCCCGCACCGCACTGGACAGAGCCTCGGCGGCCAGGGGCTTGGCCAGCCAGATCGCGCCCAGCGCTTCGACCGCATGGCGAACGTCTTCCGACACCCAGGCCGACAGCATGATCACCGCGACCTCGGGAGCGACGGTGCCGGCTCGCAAGGCGAGCAGGGCGTCGAGACCGGTCATGCCCGGCATGGCGTAATCCAGCAGGATCAGTCGCGGCGCGGCATCGGCCGCCATGGCCAGTCCCTCGGCCGCCGTCGCCGCCTGGCTCACACGATAGCCGGCGCCGCTCAGGACGACCTCGGCGAACGCACGCGAGAAGGGATCGTCGTCGATGACCAGGATGAGGGCGGGGGCTTGGGTCATGGGGCTTTGCCGACCAGCGCCTGATCCCAGCCGACGATCAACTGTTCCGCCGTGAACGGCTTTTCGGTCACCGCATCGGCACCGAACGCATCGGCCAGTTTGAGATAGAAAGTCGGTCCTAGGCGTCCGCCGCCGCTGATGGCCAGAACCCGCAGATCAGGACGTTTCGCGCGCGCGTCTCGCAGCACCTCGAGACCGTCCTGGTCCGGCAGGATGATGTCTATGACCATCGCCGCGTCGGGATGACGATCCAGCAGCTTCAGGGCCTCAGCCCCCGAGGTCGCCGCAAACACCTCCACCCCATGATCGCTCAGCCCGTTCGAGACTTCGGTCATCCAGAACGGATCGTCTTCCACGACGATACATTTGATCGGCATCGGCCCCTCCCGTCCGCAGCCCCCGATCCCCGGAACGGAGGCAGATCGACCCTCGGTAGTATCATCGCGATCACGCCACGGTGTTCAGAGCGTCGCGGAACATCATCACTGCGGCTTCCAGAACCGCAGCGTCGGCGTCGCCGGACAGCGAGCGTTTGGCCGCAGCTTCCAGCTCGAACGCTGCCGTCGACAGTGCTGGAAAGCCCAGGCTTCCGGCCGTGCCGGCGACCGAATGGGCCAGGGTCGCCAAGCCGTTGGCCTTGTCGTCAGCGACTTGCCGACACAGCCGATCCAGCTCCGCAGGCAGCGTCTTGAGGTGGTCGGCATAGCGACGGCCCAAGGCCGTCAGGGCGTCCTCCTGGTCCGGCGTTCGGTCAGGATTGGGCCGATCGTGCGGGTGTGTGCGACGGGCCCCGATCGAGGCCACGCGCGCGATCAGCCGGTCGAGATCGACAGGCTTGGCGATATGATCGTCCATCCCGGCATCCCGGCACGCCGCCACCTGTTCCGGCAGGGCATTGGCGGTCAGGCCGATGATCGGCGTCGCATGCGCCGGCCCCGGCAAGGCACGAATGACGCGAGTCGCGGTCAGGCCGTCCATCACCGGCATCTGGACGTCCATCAGGATCAGGTCGAAGGCCCGGCCGGCGTTCAGCGTGTCGATCGCTGCCTGCGCCGACGCCAGAGCCGTGACGCGGTGACCTGCGCGGCTCAGCCCGATCTCGACGAACTCACGGTTCATGGCCACGTCGTCGACGACCATGATCGCGAGCGAGGACGCTGCGGAGGGCGGCGTGGGCTTCGGCACGTCATCTGCCGGTGCCGCACCGGCTTCGTCCGATGCGGGCCGGTAGGGCAGAACCAGTGTGACCGACGACCCGACCCCCACCTCGCTCTCCATCGTCAGATCGCCGTCCATCAACCGCGCCAGCGACCGGCTGATCGTCAGGCCGAGACCCGTCCCGCCGAACCGACGCGTGATGGACCCGTCGGCCTGGGTGAAACTGTCGAACAGCGTCGCGAGCTGGTCGGCGGGCACACCCGGTCCTGTATCGGTGACGCGCATCCTGAGCGACGCCCCGTCCCGATCGATGTCCAGCGTGACGGTTCCGGCCGAAGTGAATTTCGCGGCATTGCCCACTACGTTCAGCAGGATTTGGCGGATACGGGCGTCGTCGCCTTCGACACGATTGACCACGTCGGGTGCCACGTTGACCGAGAAGGCGATCGGCTTGTCGCTGACCCCCGCCGCGATCAGATCAACGACCTCTTCGGCCAGGTCCCGCAGCGAAAACGCCCTGACATCGATCGCCAGCTTCCCGGCCTCGATTCGCGACACGTCCAGGATGTCGTCGATCAGCACTGCCAGACCCTTGCCGGCCGTTTGGATACGGTCGACGTAGCGGGCTTGCTTGGGGTCCAGGGTCGTATTTGAAAGCAAGCCGGCGAAACCCAGGACGCCGTTGAGGGGCGTGCGGATCTCGTGGCTCATATTGGCCAGGAAGGCGGCCTTGCTGCCGGTGGCGGCTTCGGCGACGGCGCGGGCTTCGGCCAGCGCGGCCTCTCGCTCGCGGCGCTCTGTGACGTCGCGCACATTGTCGACGAATGCGACGATCTGGCCGTGCGCATCGAACTGCGGACGCGGTCGCGCTTCCAGCCACCGTTCGGCCCCGTCCTTGCGCACGGCCTTATACTCGACACTGAAGTTTTCGAGGCTCGGCAGGGCCTTGGCGAAGGCCTTGGCGACCCGCTTGGCCTCATCCGGCGGCATGATTGAAAAGCTGCGCAGCCCGACCAGGTCCTCCGGCCGATAGCCGAGCATGTCGTGGATGGACGGCGAAAGGTAGGAGAAGACGCCGTCCATGTCGTAGATGGCGATCACGTCCGTGGCATTGTCGGCGAGCAGCCTGTAGCGCCGCTCGTTCTCGGCGAGTGCCGCCAGCATCCGCCGCTCGTCGGTCAGATCCTTGAACACCCCGAATATCCGGACGACCTCGCCCGATGCGTCACGCAGGCAGGTCGCCACAGACCGCACGTTCCTGGGCTCTCCATCCGACCGGCGTACCAGGGTCGCGTCAAACGACCAGCCTTCGCCGCTGGCCACCCGATCGGCGATCAGCGCCTCGATCATCACCCGGTCGTCGGCCAGATAGAACGCCAAAGCATCGTCCAGGCCGGGGCTGAAGTCCGACGGATCGACGCCATGGATGCGGTACACCTCCGGTGACCAAAAGACGGCCCCGGTCGCGGGCGTCAGAGTCCAGTAGCCGACGTTGGATATGGCTTCGGACAGCCGGGCCTGATCCAGCAACTCGCCTTCCCGGATCGCCTTGCGCTGAGCTCTCTCGCGGGCACCGATCAGGCGCTTCAGTAGAGTCCGGCGCTCCGCCACCGATCCACCGACCAGAAGGGCGGTCAGCGACATCAGCAACAAGAAGGCCTGAAGCACCACCACCCGAAGCGAGAGCGAACCATCGACCAGCATGAGCGGCCCATAGCCAGATAGCGTCAGCGGAATCGCGACAAGGGCGACCAGCAGGGACATGAGCGCCGCACCCGCCAGCCCGAGCTGAAACGCCACCAGCACGATCATCACGGGCGTGATGAACAGCAGAGGGAAGTCCGTTTGGATGAAGGAGGCGACCGTAACCATCGAGACCGCGACCGAGACAAGGAGCGTGCGCGAGACTTGATCGCGCGCGAACAGCGGACCGATCTGTCCGGCGAAGGCGACAGCCAGCGGCGGCGTGAAGACCAACAGGCTGAGGCCGTGGGCGGCAAACCACAGCATAGCGCCTTCGATTGGGGGATTGCCCCCCCGAACGAGGAGGGCCAGCATCGCCAACACGGTCGATACACAACACGCGAGTAAGGCGGCGGAGAGGAACCGGACGAAACCGGAGCGCCGAGTGAGCCGGACCGTGTAGCGCCCCACCAGCAGTCTGGCGGCGAGCCACACTTCAATCAGATTGGCCGAAGCCAGCAAGGCCGCTCGCACGACGTCGTCGCCCAGCGCGATGTTGGCCCCAACATTGCCAGTCGCGAGCGCCGCCAACGGAAGAAACCAAGCCCTCCGGGGCCAGCGCATCAGCACGACCAGCATGACCGCGTTCAGCGGCCAGATCGACGCAATCCGGCCGTCGTCCCGGGCGTACAGAATCGTCGAATAGGCAAGGGCGAACGCCAGACAGCCGAGTGCGACCACGACCAGCCAGCGGCGGCTCAGCGGCTCTAAACTGTTGGGTCGAACCATGCAGTGGTGATCCAGAGAGGAGCTAATCTTGCATAGCCATCTCAACGTTCGGTTACCGACCTATCGAAGGGCTGCTATCGTTCATTTCCAACTAAGATCATGCGTTCGGTCGGATTGCAGTGCGTCATCCTCGACTACGAACACACGTTGCGACACAACTCACTCCACTGGTCGGCCACCGGACACTCGGCGGCGTGTCATGCCGACGGCCGGGCCACCTCGTCCAGTCTTTCCCTGAGCCGATCCAGACTGGCGGGATCGGCCGGCAGGCCGGACGCCATCTGATCGTCCACCTCGATAGCCGCCTGGCTGAGCGCGCCGTAGCCGAAAGTCCCCGCAGATCCAGCCAGATTGTGCACCAACCGGCGCAACTCGGCGCTGGTCGGATCACCGCGAGCCAGAACTTCAAGCTCGGCCCGATCCGCCATCACGCGGGCGCGGAAACGCTCACGGAGCGAGGCGAGAGGATCGGTCATGCGCTCGCCAGATGGTCTCGAAGCTGCTGTCCCAGGGTCATGGGATCGAACGGCTTGATGATCACGGCAACGGCTCCCAGCGTGAGGAAGCGATCCAGTTCGTTCGTCTGGGCACGCGCGGTCATGAAGATGACCGGCGTGTCGGCATGGCCGGGCAGTCGGCGCAGCTGCTCAAGGGTGCCGGGCCCGTCCAGTTCCGGCATCATCACGTCCAGCAACACCACATCGACCGGAGCGCCGGACATCAGCACCTCCAGCGCCTCGCGACCAGAGGCCGCGGACCGGACCGTCATCTCGGCGTCCATCTCCAGCGCGAAGGCGGCGACCTCGCGGATATCGGGTTCGTCGTCGACGTGCAGGACGTTCAGCATCAGGTCTCTCCTCGCGTGTCGGTTAGTCGGCGGACCGTTCGGGCTAGATCGGCCAGGGAGGTACGCGACTTGGTCAGAACGGCCTCGACCCGATTGGCGAGGGTCGCATCCATCTCTTGAGCGGAATACACGATGACGGGAATGGTCCGCCCCCTGTCGTCGCCCAGATCGGCCAGCAGCTCCAGCCCCGATCCGTCGGGCAGGCCCAGGTCCAGGATCACCAAATCGGGTTTCACGCGGGCCAGCACGACGCGGGCCGCGGCCAAGCTCTCGGCGGGAGTGATGTCGGCGCTGGTCCCCAAGGCCGAGGCGGTCACCTCCAGAATGTCACGGTCGTCGTCGATATGCAGGATGCGCGGCTTGCGATACGAGGTCTTCTGATAGATCGCCGCCACCGCAGCCCGCAGCCGGTTCTGGTCGAACGGCTTCTCCAGCCAGTCCACCACCTCCAGCGACCGCCCGCGCGCCAGGCCCCTTGCGATGTCGGCGGACACGACCACCACCGGCAGGTCACGCGTCTCGGGCTTGGCGCGCAAGGCCCGGATCAGGCCGATCCCGTCGGCGTCCGGCAACTGCAGATCGACCAGCAAGGCGGCATAGACGCCCGTCCGCGCCGCCGACAACGCTTCGCGTCCGGTCGGAGCGACGTCGGCGGCGAAGCCGTCACGCTCCAGCATTTCGCGCAGGATTTCGGCGGCGTCGGCGTCGTCTTCAACGATCAGCAGGCGCGGCCCGTCCGTCATGACCGATCCGCGCGCCTCATCGGCCAGTGGCAAATCCAGGTGGAAGGTCGCGCCGTGCCCCTCCGCCGATTCGAACCACAGCCGCCCGCCGTGCCTTTCCGCGATCTCGCGCGCGATGGCGAGGCCCAGGCCCGTGCCGCCCTTGGCCCGGGTGTCAGAACCGTCGGCCTGAGCGAATTTAGAAAAAATGCGGGCGCGGAAGGCATCGGGGATGCCGGGCCCCTGATCGACCACGCTGAGCCGCGCGATCCGGGTTTCGGGGTCGACCGTCACCTTCACATCGCCGCCGCGTGGCGAGAACTTCAGGGCATTGGACAGCAGATTGGTGACAACCTGGATCAGGCGATCCGCATCGCCCCGGATCGAGACCGGCTCGCCCTCCGACAGAGTCAGGGTGACGCCCAGGTCGCCGGCATAGCCCTGCACGCCCTCGACGGACCGCTGTGCGATCTCGCGCAGGTCCAGCGGCGTCATATCCAGCCGCAGCTTGCCGGACTCGATCTTTTCGATGTCGAGGATGTCGTTGATCAGCCGAACCAGGCGCTGGCTGTTGGCCTGGGCGATCTGGATTAGGCGCGCGGCCTTCTCGGGCAGCGCCCCCGCTACTCCTCCGGCAAGCAGACCCAGCGAACCGGCGATGGACGTCAGGGGCGTGCGCAGCTCGTGACTGACGGTCGAGACGAACTCGCCCTTCAACTGTTCCATGCGTCGGCGTTCGGAAATGTCCCTCACGATCGCCACGATATGCACCCCGGTCGGCAGGGACATCGCACCCAGCGCCACATCGACGGGGAAAGCTTCGCCATCCTTGCGCCGCGCCTCCATCTGGCGAAGCAGCCCGCCTTCCAGAGCCCCCTGCGACGCGCCCAGCCTCCTGAGGAACTCGCCGTCGCCGTCTGGCGCGATGTCGATCAACAGCGAGACGTCGCGGCGATCCAGCTCGGACGCCTCATAGCCGAACATGCGCACGGCGGCGGCATTGACCGTCTCGATGCTGCCACTGGGGTTCAGGGTGACGATGCCGTCGATGGCGCTGTCGAAAATCGCCCGCTGGCGCGCTGCCGTCGCCCCGATATCGGACAGCATGGTGTGGCGCGTGCGGATGTATCGCCAGATCAGGAACGAGGCCCCTCCGATCGCGGCGATCAGCGCCACGAACAGCACCCCGACCAGAATCTCGGTCCGCGCGGTGCGGGTCTGGGCCGTGCGGGCATAGACCTCCAGCGCCTCGGCCTCGACGGCATTCATCCGCGTGACGACCTCGCGAACCTGATCCATTGCGCGCTTGCCCTGACCACTGGCCACGACCGCCATCCCGGCCTCGGCGCCCTGAATGTCGCGCGCGTCGATCCCCACCTGCATCAGCTCGATCTTGCGTTGCGCCAGATCGCTCAGCCGGGCGAAGTCCGCCGCCTGCTCGGGATGGGACTGGAACAGCACCGCCAGAGCCCGCATCTGCCGGTCGAGGTCGCGGGTGGCGTTTTCATAGGGCTCGAGGAAGCGGTCATCGCCGGTGATGACATAGCCCCGCTGACCGGTCTCGGCGTCCTGCAATAAGGAGAAGACGCTCTGGATCTGGGCCCGGGTTTCGTAGGACCGGTCCATCTCGGCCCGAACCGCACGATTGCTGCGGAACTCGTTGATCAGTTCGAAACCCGATACGACGAGCAGCACCGGCACCAGGACGGCGGCGATGATAATCGGCCAGCGAAATGCCGACGGTGACGCTTGACGGGACCGCCTCAAGGTTGCGTAACCTTGCGAGGTTCAGGACAACCCTTGGGAGGCGACCGGGTGAAAGTCTGCGCCATAGACGACGATCCACTTATGCTGCGGCATCTGGAAGAGATGCTCACCGGACTTGGTTTCGAAGTGGTGACCGCGCCCGAGGTCGATACGGCTATCAAGCAGATGAGCCTGCATCATTGCGACGCCGCCGTCGTGGACATTCTGATGCCCGACCGCGACGGCCTGAACTTCATCATGGAAATCCGCCGTACCCGCCCGGACCTGCGGATCGTCGCGATCAGCGGTGGTGGAAGACTGGGCGCCGGTCCCTTATTGAGAATGGCCGACGGGCTGGGGGCGGACGCGACCCTAGTGAAGCCATTCTCGCCTAGCGAGTTGCAGATTGCGTTGACTTCGACCTGAAACGATCGAACATCAGGGACGGACGCGTCCGCATGCTGCCAGCCTCGCGACAGTCACGGCTGATCATGCAGGTATTGGGGTCGAGACGAGGCCAGTTTTGCCGCATGAGAAGATGGCAGTTGGCGCGCAGAACGGACGTTCCGAACCGCCGCTATGAGTCAGGCCCTGTCATTCCACGACGGCGGATATGCGCCAGCTGCGGACATAGGCCCGATGCCGCAAATCAGACGTTCATGCTGCCGACTTCTTCGGGCTTCGAAGTCCTTCACAATCAGAAATGACTGGCCCGACCTTGCCCGCAACCTCAGTAACAGTCGCAGATAAACGGTTAAGCTGCGACAGTGAGGACGGCAGCTCGGGCCCGTACCGTGACACGAGGTACTCCCGTGCAGCCGCCATTGTTCTGAGATGTGTCGCTGTTCTCTTTCTTAGCTGCAGGCCGTACTTAAGCGCCAAATCGGTTCGCGCTGCTAGGTCGTGATGCAGCCCTCGGATGTGCCCATGCTCGAGGCCCGAATGCAGCAAGAAGGCGTTGAGGTAGAGTTCGACAGCGTGAATAGCCGTCAGCCGGTAGGGTGCTCGTGAGATCGGCTGGCCCTTGCGCCCGCGTGTTGCCAAGAGTTGAGCGGCTTCATGGTACTCCGCAGCCAGCCGAAACACCTCGCTCGGGCTGGCAAGCGCGCCTGGGTACGAATGTACGGCTTCTTTCATATCGACGATACATAACCAAACCTCGTTACCCGCCGCCTAAGATTGCTCGGGTCGGTAGAGCGCCACGAGCGGTCATTCGCTGTCACTCGTAAACACGACATTCCGCGCGTATGC
>CAYRLW010000062.1:0-16674 GCA_964425215.1 uncultured Treponema sp. | reverse complement strand
GGAGGAGGCCTCTGTATGTATCCTTTTCAAACGCTCCGGGACGAAGCCTTTGAGGCTAATTTGGAAATACCCCGACGGGGTTTAGCTATGTACACCTGGGGTAATGTTTCGGCCTTTGATCCGGAAAAGGGAGTTTTCGCGATAAAGCCCTCCGGTGTGGCCTACGACGATTTAAAACCCGCCGATCTGGTGGTGGTGGACCTGGACGGAAAGGTGGTGGATGGTACGTTGCGGCCCTCTTCGGACACGAAGACCCATCAGGTGCTGTACCGTGAATTTCCCGGAATTTTGGGGATTACCCACACCCACTCTACCTACGCGGTGGCCTGGGCTCAGGCTAAACGGGGGGTCCCGGTGTTTGGAACCACCCACGCGGACCACGGGGCGGAAACGGTTCCCTGCACCGAATTTATGAGCCCCGAGGCGGTCCAGCGGGATTACGAGCTGGAAACGGGAAATTTGATCGTCCAGACGTTTCGCAAGGGCTCTATCGATCCCCTGCACATGGCCATGGTCTTGGTGGCGGGTCACGGTCCCTTTACGTGGGGCGATTCGGCGGCCAAGTCGGTGTACCACGCGGCGGTTCTGGAGGAGGTCTGTAAAATGGCGTACCTTACCCTTACGTTAAATCCCCAGACCCCCCCACTACCCGAGCACATCATCCGTAAGCATTGGGAGCGGAAGCACGGGGCCGGGGCTTACTACGGCCAAAAATCATGAAGTACCGAGTATTTGTGGATGGTCAGGCGGGGACCACGGGTCTCCAGATCGAGGAGCGCCTGTCCCAGCGGCAGGATGTGGAGTTGCTGTCCATTCCCGAGGATCTTCGGAAGGATCCTGAAGCGCGCCGGGAACGGCTTAACGCCGCGGATGTGGCGTTCCTGTGCCTGCCCGATCCGGCGGCCCGGGAATCGGCGGCTCTGGTGACCAACGGAAAAACCGTGGTTATCGACGCGAGTACGGCCCACCGGGTATATCCGGAGTGGACCTACGGGCTTCCAGAATTAAACCGGGACCAGCATCAGGCTATCGCGGCCTCCCATAGAATCGCCGTGCCGGGGTGCCACGCTACCGGATTTGTTCTAGCCCTTCGTCCCCTGGTGGACGCGGGGCTGGTTAGTCCGGATCTGCCGGTTTCAAGCCATTCGGTGACGGGTTTTTCCGGCGGGGGGCATCGGCTTATCGACGCGTACCACGGGGGTTCCGGCGCCGGGCGGGGTATGGAAGCGGCGCGGCACTACGCCCTGACTTTAACCCATAAACATCTACCCGAAATGCGCCTTTACGGGGGCTTACACCAGATGCCCCTTTTTACTCCTATCATCGGAAACTTTGAACGGGGGATGGCGGTGGCTCTTCCCCTCCATCTTTCCCAGCTTTCTAAAAAAGCGACCCTGGCTGATATCCACAGGGTATTCCAGGATCGATACCAGGGGGAACGCTTTGTATCCGTGGCGCCCCTGGGGGAGCTACCAGAGGAGGGCTACTTTGATCCCACGGCCTACAACGGGACGAACCGGGCCGAACTGTTTGTTTTTGGCAACGAAGCCCAGGCTTTAGTGATCTGCGGGCTCGATAATCTAGGGAAGGGAGCCTCCGGGGCGGCTTTGCAGTGTATGAACATAGCCCTAGGTCTGGATGAAGGGACGGGGCTTGTATAATCAAAGTCATTATCGGTATACCTATGAGGTTCTTTCAAAACTCCCTGAGTTTTGAAAGAACCTCATATTGTTGTTTCTGTACATAGAAAAGGAGGTTGATATGCCCACATTGCGTTCCGAATTAAGCACCAAAGGCCGAACCATGGCGGGGGCCCGAGCCCTATGGCGGGCCGATGGCATGAAAAACGAGCATTTTGGTAAGCCCATAATCGCTATTGCAAACAGTTTTACCCAGTTTGTACCAGGGCACGTACACCTGCACGAAGTTGGTCAGCGGGTAAAAAGAATAATCGAATCTAAAGGCTTTTTCGCCGCGGAATTTAACACCATCGCCATCGACGACGGGATCGCCATGGGGCATACGGGGATGCTGTACAGCCTACCGTCCCGGGATCTGATCGCCGATAGCGTGGAGTACATGGTCAACGCCCATCGGGCGGACGCGCTGATCTGCATCACCAACTGCGATAAAATCACCCCGGGCATGCTGATGGCGGCCATGCGTTTAAACATCCCTACCATTGTCGTTTCCGGGGGCCCTATGGAAGCGGGCCACGCGGCGGGAAAGGCGTTGGATCTGATCGACGCGATGGTCATGGGAGCCGACGAGTCCGTGAGCGATACAGAGTTGGCGGAGGTCGAGGCCGCCGCGTGTCCCACCTGCGGTAGCTGTTCCGGTATGTTTACGGCTAACTCGATGAACTGTCTTACCGAAGCCTTGGGTATGGCTTTGCCGGGGAACGGTACGGTCCTGGCGACCCACGAAAATAGGCTGAAATTGTTTGACCGGGCGGCGGAGCGGATCTGCGAGCTGGCGGAGGAATACTACCGGACCGGGAATCCCCGGCTTTTGCCCCGGGGTATCGCCACGAAGAGCGCTTTTATGAACGCCATGAGCCTGGACGTGGCCATGGGCGGTAGTACCAATACGGTGCTTCACCTTTTGGCCATAGCAAAGGAAGCGGAGGTGGACTTTACCATTCGGGACATCGACGCCCTATCAAAAAAGGTTCCCTGCGTTTGTAAGGTCGCTCCCAGCTCGTCCTTCCATTTGGAGGACGTTCACCGGGCCGGCGGCATAATGGGCATTATGGCCGAATTGGACCGGGGCGGTCTGCTGGATACCTCGGTGGCCCGGGTCGATTACCCGACCCTCAAGGATGCACTCCAGCGCTTTGACATTCGGGGAGCCTCCTCGGATGGAAAACCGGGCCCGGGGGACCCTTCTTTGGGTACGGCGGACCAGTTTTACCGGGCCGCCCCGGCGCTTAAATTCAACTTGACCATGGGAAGTCAGCGGTCACTCTACAAGGAATTGGACTTGGACCGGGAAAAGGGGTGCGTCCGCGATATTGCCCACGCGTACTACAGCGACGGCGGTTTGGCGGTCCTATTTGGCAATATTTCCAGCCGGGGATCAATCGTAAAGACCGCTGGGGTGGATTCAAGCCTCTTTACCTTTGAAGGTCCCGCGGTGGTCTTTGAGAGCCAGGAAGAAGCGGTGGAAGGTATTTTAGGGAACCGGGTAAAGCCGGGAGACGTGGTGGTAATCCGGTACGAGGGGCCTAAGGGCGGTCCGGGTATGCAGGAGATGCTGTACCCTACCAGCTACATAAAGAGTAAAAAGCTGGGTAAACTCTGCGCCCTCATTACGGATGGACGTTTCTCCGGGGGAACCAGCGGCCTATCTATCGGCCACGTAAGTCCCGAAGCCGCCGCGGGGGGCGAGATCGCCCTGATCCGGGACGGGGATAGGATCGCTATCGATATTCCCCATCGGAAATTGGAGCTGTTGGTCAGCGCCCAGGAACTTCAGCGCCGTCGAAGCGAGGAAGAAGGGCGGGGCAAGGACGCCTTTACGCCTAAACACCGGGACCGGCCCGTCAGCCGGGCGCTGAAGGCCTACGCCCTCTTCGCCCAGAGCGCCGACGTGGGGGCGGTACGGCGGCTTCCGGGAGAAGAGGACTAGAAGCCTGTCGGATAAGTCCGACAGAAGTTTCAGAATCCCGGGGGATCGGCGGGTAGAGGCCGGGAATCCCGTGGCCCTGTCAGGATACCCTGATGGGGTCTATCTTCCAAATATCCCGGCGGTATTCGGCGATGGTCCGGTCGGTGGAAAAAATCCCCGACCGGGCCACGTTGAGGATGGCCATACGGTTCCACGCTTCCGGATCCTGATAAAGCTGGTTAACCTGTTCGTGGGCTTGGACGTAAGCGTCAAAATCCGCCAAAACATAGTACGGATCGGGCCGGGAACCCTCTACCCCGTTTAATAGGGAATCGTAGAGTTCCTTAAAGGCGTTCTGGAATTCCCCCTCAAAGGTTCCGTCCACCAGTTGGTGGACTACCCGGGCCAAAGCGGGGGTTTTCCCCAGGTAGAGCCGGGGGTCGTACGCGTGGGTGGCTTCCATGGCGGCGATCTCTTCGGCTCCCAGACCAAAAATAAAGGCGTTTTTTCTGCCCACTTCCTGCACGATCTCCACGTTCGCCCCGTCCATGGTTCCCAGCGTTAGGGCTCCGTTCATCATGAACTTCATGTTTCCCGTTCCGCTGGCCTCTTTTCCGGCGGTGGAAATTTGCTCCGAAACTTCCGCCGCGGGGATAATCCGTTCGGCCGCGGTCACCCGGTAATCTTCCACAAAAACGACCCGCAGACGCCCTCGAACCTGGGGGTCCTTCTCTAGTCTGGCGGCCTCACAACAGATGAGCGATATAATGGACTTGGCTCGCCGGTACCCCGAGGCGGCTTTGGCGCCAAAAATGTAGGTTTGGGGGGGGATATCAAAACTGGGGTCGTCGTCCATCCGGTTATGCAGGTACATGATGTGGAAGATATTCAGTAGTTGCCGCTTGTATTCGTGGAGCCGCTTTACCTGAACGTCGAATATGGAATCAGGATTTATAACCAGGTTCTGCTTTTTTTGTAAACACTCGGCCAAGCGGACCTTGTTTTGCCGTTTGACCTTCGCAAAGCGTTGGCGGAACGATGGATCATCGGCGAAGGGTTCCAGGGCCCTCAGCCGGGTCATATCGGTTTCCCACCCTGTTCCGATGGCCGAGGTGATAAGTTGAGCTAAACCGGGATTGGCGGACAGGAGCCATCGGCGTTGGGTTACCCCGTTGGTCTTATTATTGAAGAGCTGGGGTTTCCACTGGTACCAATCGTGGAGTTCCCGTTTTTTAAGGATCTCCGTATGCAGGGCCGCCACGCCGTTCACGGAAAAACAGGCTACCAGGGCAAGGCGGGCCATGTGGATCATGCCATCGGAGACGATGGACATCCTCTGCCGTTTTTCCCAATCTTCGCTAAAGGTTTGACGAAGTTCTTCCTGATGGCGCCGGTCGATCTCCTCGATAATTTTATAGATCCGGGGCAGGTTCGCGGAAAAGAGGTCTATGGGCCATTTTTCCAGCGCCTCGGCCATGATCGTGTGGTTGGTATACGCGAAGACCCGGGTGGTGATGCCCCACGCTTTATCCCAGCCCAAATCTTCCTGGTCCATCAGAAGACGCATCAGTTCGGGAATGGCAACCACTGGATGGGTATCGTTCAGTTGGATCACCGCGAAATCGGGTAATCGATTAAAATCGGTACCGATTCGGGCTTTAAAACTCCGTAGAATATCCTGAAGACTGGCGGAAACGAAAAAATACTGTTGTTTAAGCCGAAGCGCCTTTCCCGAGGGGCCCGAATCGTTGGGGTAGAGAACCCGAGACAGATCCTCCGCCTGGTTTGCCTTTTCCACGGCCCGGTGGTAGTGCATGTCGTTAAACAACTGGAGGTCAAACCCGTCGGGGCTGGAGGCTTCCCAAAGGCGGAGGGTGTTGACGGTTTTGGTCTGGTACCCCACGATGGGCATATCGTGGGGTATGGCGGTGACGACTTCGGCTTTCTGAATATCGAACCGTTCGCGACCGTCGGCCCCCATGGTGGCCACAACTTCTCCTCCAAATCGAACCGTAACCGCCAAATCGCTCCGCCGAATGGCCCAGGGATCCCGATGCTCCAGCCAATTATCGGGCTTTTCAATCTGCTTGCAGTTTTCAACCTTTTGCTGGAACATACCGTACCGGTAACGGATTCCGTATCCGTGGCCCGGCAGGTCCATGGTCGCCAGGCTGTCGAGGAAGCAGGCTGCCAGTCGGCCCAGACCGCCGTTGCCGAGCCCCGCGTCCCCTTCCTGTTCTTCCACCTCCTCGTAGGTTGTACCGATCTCCCCCAAAACCTCCTGGACGTCTTTCAGAATTCCCAGGTTGATCAGGTTGTTCGTCAAAGCCCGTCCCATGAGGAATTCGGCGGAAAAATAAAACATCTGTTTTCCCGGTTGGGCGTCAAAGGCCTTCCGGGTGGCCATCCAATTGTCTAAAATATACTCCATAGAAGCGGAAGCCACCGCGTCGTACAGATCGTGGTGCGAGGCTTCAAGGATTTCTTTCCCGTAACGACGTTTCAATCGCAGTCGTATATGTTCTTTAAAGGCTTCTTTATCGATGGTCATGGGAATTCTCCTTCTATTACTAAACCGGTTAAATCTCTAAAATATAAGCCTACTGTACTTTCTTTAAAAGTGTCAATGCGCGTTTTAGGATTCGGACCCTTGTCCAAGGGGCCGGGGGCCGGGTATTCTGATACCCTAACAGGTTCGATAATCGGACTAATTCCAGTAAGGATATCCACATGAAGATTTCACAGACCCTCATTCCCACGCTCCGCGAGGTTCCCGCCGACGCGGTTATCGCCAGTCACCGTTTGATGATGCGGGCCGCCATGCTCCGAAAGCTGGCCAACGGCCTTTTCGCCTATTTGCCCCTGGGCCTTAGGTCCTTCCGGAAAGTGGAAAACATTATTCGGCAAGAGATGGACGCCATCGGCGCGTTGGAGCTAAAGCCCAGCGTGGTGGTGCCGGGGGAAATTTGGAAGGAATCGGGCCGGTGGGATACCATGGGTGAGGGAATGCTCCGGGTAAAGAATCGTCTGGACGCGGACTTCGTCATTTCTCCCACCGCCGAAGAGGCTTTTACCGCCCTGGTCCGGGACGAGCTGAACAGTTACCGCCAACTGCCCCTATCGCTGTATCAAATTAACACCAAATACCGGGACGAAATTCGGCCCCGGTACGGGGTCATGCGGGGGCGGGAGTTTACGATGAAGGATGCCTATTCCTACCACGCCAACGATGAAAGCCTGGATAAGACCTACCAGGATATGGGCCGGGCGTACCGGCGGATCTTTAAGCGGTGCGGGTTGACGGTTATCCCCGTCCGGGCGGACACGGGGGCCATGGGCGGTACGGGATCGGAGGAGTTCATGGTAGAGAGCGAAATCGGCGACAATACGCTGATCCTTTGCCGCTCCTGCGATTACGCTGCCAACGTGGAAAAGGCGGCGTGTCAGCGGGATTTTACCCCTCCCGTTTCGATCGAGGCGGCCCAAGCCGCCGCAAAGGGAACCCCACCGGTGGAAAAAATTCCCACCCCTTCGGTCAGGACCATCGAAGAACTCTGCGGATTCTTAAAAACGGACGCCACATCCTTTATAAAAACCCTAATCTATCGGGCCCTCAACGTGGAGCTAGACCTCAGCGCCGCTCCGGGGTGCGCGACGCTGGAACGTAGCGCCCCGGCGCCCGATGCGCCAAAAATGTACGGCGAGGCCTTTTTCGCCGTGGCGATCCGGGGGGACCTGGACGTGAACGAAACAAAATTAGCCGCCACGGTAAAAGCCAGCGAGGTTATGCTCGCCTCGGACGCCGATGTGATCCGGCTGACCGGGGCGCCGGTTGGTTTCGCGGGCCCCGTGGGTCTATCCAGTCTTCCGGTAATCGCCGACGAAACGGTAACCGCCATGACTGACGCCGTAACCGGCGCCTTGGCCCAGGATCTCCATTACGCCCACGTGGCCTACGGCCGCGATTTTGTACCCTTTATGGTCGCCGACCTGCGGACCGTTACCGCGGGGGACCGGTGTCCCCTCTGTGGCGGGGAGCTGTACGAAAAAAAGGGTAACGAGCTGGGGCATATTTTTAAGCTGGGGTATAAGTACACCAAATCGATGAAGGTAAGCTTCCTGGACGAGGACGGTAAGGCCCAAATCCCCACCATGGGGTGTTACGGTATAGGGGTCGATCGAACCCTGGCTTCTATTATCGAGGAACACCACGATGACGACGGCATTATATGGCCCATGACCGTGGCCCCCTATCACGTGATCATTGTCCCCATCAAGTACGATGGGGCGGTAAAAGACGCGGCGGATAGGTTATCTGCGGAGTTGGAAGCCTCGGGGCTTGAGGTTCTTTTGGACGACCGGAACGAGCGGCCGGGGGTTAAGTTCAAGGACGCGGATTTAATCGGCGTACCCCTTCGGGTTGTGGTGGGGGACAAAAACCTGCCCAACGTGGAAATTAAGGACCGCCGGGAAAAGGAGAGCCGCCTGGTTCCCCTTGCGACGGCGGCAGAAACTTTGATCCAAGCGGTTCGTGAAGCGTTGGCTGAACTAAACGGAGAATAAGCGCCCCGAACGGGGGCTTTGTGAAGACAGCAGATCTTTCAAAGCCCCAAAGGAGAGGAATCATGAAACGGAAATCGAGCTCTTTTCGGAGCATCGTCCTTAACGCCGCGATTTTGTTCGCCCTGGTTCAATTGATCGCGGCCGTCTTTTTTCGTGATTCCGCCAAAAACATAGACGAACCCATTCTGGTAAGCCTGGGGATCGGGGGTCTTTTCCTGGTATTTACCCTTTTGGCCATGGAACGCTACGCCCGTCGTTATGACAGGGACTACGATTTTTCGGGTGATGAGGGGGAGTGGAAAAAAAACCTGGAGTTGATCGGTGGAACGCCCCTCAAGGCTATGATCACGTTTATCGGTATCATCGCCCTAAGCGTAGCGGCCTTTTCCTTGGCTTCCAACGTATTGGGCCTGCGGTCCATCAACCGGACAGCCTTGGGTACCTTTCTGTTTTCCATCGGCTTGTTGGACGCGGCTTTTGTGTACGTCCTGGCTGACCGTTTAGTCACCAAAAAACTGTTAAGCCGGAGCATCGTTCAGTATCCCCGAAATTTGCGGGACAACCGGCAAAAACGGAAAAATTTTATCATCCCCACTTTTATCGGCATCATGAGCCTCCTGTTTGCCGTTTCGATGGCCCTTCTTTTTATGAGCGACGCCGAAAGTTCCGGCCCCCGCGGTACCTTTATCCTCCTTTTCTCTGTTTCCGTGATGGTCGCGTTTTTAGGAATAATGATCGTTCTTATAGTCCTTTGGACCGCCAATAATTCCATCATCTACGATTCCCTTATTGGCCAGCTGGAACAGTTAACCTCCGGTCAGGGGGATCTGACCAAGCGTATCCATATCGCTTCGGTGGACGAACTGGCAACCATCGCAGGAATGATCAATTCGTTCTGCGTGGATTTGAGTAAAAGCGTTTCCAGCGTCCAAATCGCGGGAACCAAGCTTCGGCAGTTGGGGGAAGAGTTATCCCATAGTCAAGAGGAAACGACGGCTTCCGTTTCCCATATCGCCGTAAGTACCAAAACGGTAAAGGATAAAATCATCCATCAGACGGAAAGCGTCAATGAATCCTCCTCGGCCATCGAAGAGATAACTAAAAATATTGAATCCCTCAACGGAATTATCGATACCCAGGCCGCCAGCGTTACCCAGGCGTCGGCTTCTATAGAAGAAATGATAGGAAACATCGGTTCGGTTACCAATTCTATCAATAAAATGGCGGAACGATTTTCGGCCCTGTTGGTGTCTTCTCGGGAGGGAAAGAAGGCCCAGGAGGATACGCGAACGGAAATCGAGCGAATCGCCGAACGGTCCCAGGGGCTTATGGAAACCAACAAAATCATAGCGACCATCGCCTCGCAGACTAATCTTTTAGCCATGAACGCGGCCATCGAGGCGGCCCACGCCGGGGACGCGGGGCGCGGCTTTTCCGTGGTGGCCGACGAGATCCGCAAATTGGCAGAAACTTCGGCGAAACAATCGAAAACCATCCGGGATGAATTGGCCCAGGTGCTCCGGGATATCCAGCAGGTGGTAGGATCTTCCAGGATCTCGGAGGAGACGTTTACCAAAGTCGCCGGGGATATAGGTCAGACCGATTCGTTGGTTCAGGAGATTCAACAGGCCATGGCGGAACAGAAGGAAGGGTCTAGACAGGTCCTCGAGGCACTCCATTCGATGAACGATATTACCACCCAGGTTCGTGACGGTTCCCGAGAAATGGCCGCGGGAAACCAGGTGGTTTTACGGGAAATTGGCAGTTTAAAATCCGCCAGCGGAGAAATCGATCGCAGTGTTTCGGATATGGAACAGGGTATTGAACGGATAGACCGGAGCGTAAAAATGGTATCCGCCGCGGCGGAAGGAACCCGGACCACCATCGAACGTCTGGAAACCGTGGTCGGCCGGTTTAAAATAGAATAAGCCGGTGTAAAGCCACGACCCTTGTGCGGACTCCATCGTCCCGCACCTGTGGCCGTAACATGGTAGCTATAGCCCAATAAATGAAGCACTTTTGGGGAATTTCCATTGACTAAACGGTACGGGATCGATATAGTACAGGTGTTTCTATGCAAAGAAACTATAAGGTGCTTCAACGAAGGTTGAGAAGGAAATTTCTATGGCCCCATACGGGCCATAGGACCCAGAGGCTAAACCCATAACTGGGGGCAAAAAATCCTTTAGCTCAACCTTCGTTGAACTACAAAAAGGAGCTACTATGAAAAAGCGGGAATCGTTAAAATTCGCGGCCATGGCCGTAGCGATGGTTGGGTTTTTTACCCTAGGTTTTTCTCCCCTATACGCGGGAGGAAAGGCGGATACGGGATCGGCGGGGGGGACCGCCACGAAAAGCGCCCCTGAGGGAGGCACCGCGAGCGCTTCGGCGGTTCAGGCGCCCCTGATCGGAATCGCCAAAATCGTTGCCCATCCAGCGCTGGACGCCCTGGAAAAGGGTATAAAAGAGGAGGTGACCTCCGCGTATCCTGACGCCAAGTTCGATCTGCAAAACGCCAATGGTGAACCGGCTACGGCATCCCAGATAGCCCAAAAGTTCAAGATCGAGAAGGTGAATATCGCCGTGGGTATCGCCACGCCCACCGCCATGGCACTGGCAAACGTGATCACCGATATTCCGGTGATTTATTCCGCCGTGACCGACCCCGTGGCCGCAGGGCTCGTAAAGTCCTTTGACCAAGGGGGACCAAATATCACCGGAACCTCGGACCTCCCGCCGGTGGAGGGGCAAATCAATACGCTCATCGAACTGGTTCCGGGTATTAAACGGATAGGGCACGTGTACAACGCCGGAGAGGCCAATTCGGTGACCACGGCAAAAAAAGCGGCGGATTACTGCGCTTCCAAGGGTATTCAGTTTGTTACCGCGGTGGTAGCCAATTCGGCGGAAGTGAGCCAAGCGCTTACGTCCCTGGTGGGGCGGGTCGACGGGATTTACCTATCCACGGACAACACGGTGTTTTCCGCTATTTCCACGGTGGCGGATATTTGTTTGAAAAATAAACTGCCCCTGGTAACCGCAGACCCCAGCTCGGCGGAAACGGTGCCGGTCTTGGCGGCCGTGGGGTTCAACTACTACGAAATGGGCCGGGCGACGGGGCGGATCGTGGTGGAGGTTTTAAAGGGAAAAAAGACTTCCGATATTCCCACCTACTTCGCCAAGGACCCCAAGGAACAATCCCTGGTTATCAACCTGGACGTGGCCAAGACCCTGGGGATTACGGTACCCCAAGACCTGGTAAAGAGGGCCTCTTTGGTGATACAGTCCAAGTAATATGATAGAGGCGATACTGACCGAAGGGCTTATTTATGGGATCCTCGCGGTAGGGGTGTTTATCACTTTCCGCATTTTGGATTTTCCCGATTTGACGGTGGAAGGTAGCTTTCCGTTAGGGGCCGCCTGCGCGGCTTCTGCGTTGACCGTGGGGCTTCCGTATCCCGTGGCGGTACTTATCGCCATGGGCGCGGGAGCCCTAGCGGGGGCCACCACCGCTTGGATCCACACGGGTTTCAAGGTTCCACCCCTTTTGGCGGGTATCGTCGTGATGACGGGTCTCTATTCGGTAAATTTGCGGGTCATGGGCGGCCGATCGAACATTCAGTTGATCGGTCACCGGCCTCTGGTGGATTTTGCCCGTTCCTGGGTTCCTGGGCTGGGGGGCGAGTACGCCGAGGCCCTTTTTTTTATCCTCTTTGCCCTCCTGCTGGTGGTACTTTTGGACGTGTTTTTCCATACCGAGTTCGGCTTAACCTTGGGCGCCCTAGGGGATAACGAACGGATGGTAGTCTCGTCGGGTTCAAACCCCACGTTTTTCAAAATAGCGGGGGTGGCTCTCTCCAACAGTTTCGCCGCCCTGGCCGGAGCCTTGGCATGCCAACACCACGGCTTCGCCGACGTGAATTTGGGCGCCGGGGTGGTAGCCCTGGGCCTGGCTTCGGTGATGATCGGCGAATTGATTTTCCGAACCAGCCGTATAGGGGGCCAACTAACCCGGGCCATCCTGGGGGCCATCATTTTTAAGGCGATCATGTTCGGCGCCCGATTCTACGGCTACTTCGCGGGTATCACCCCCAACGACCTGAGGCTCGTCACGGCGTTGATGATCATCCTTTCCCTGGCCATCGGTAAATACCGCAACCGCATCGTCGAACGGTCGGCCCAAAACGCCGCCATGGCGCGAAAAGCCGAGGATAACCTATGATCAGCCTGAAAGACCTGTACGTGGTGTTCAACCCCAATACTCCCGACGAACGGCGGGCCCTGAGGAATATCAACTTTACCTTGGAAAGCGGCGAATTCGCCACGATTATCGGGTCCAACGGGGCGGGGAAAAGCACCCTGCTCAACGTGATGGCCGCCTCTATCCGTCCCAGTTCGGGAACCGTGGTGATCGACGGGGAGGATCGGACGAGCGAACCGGAATTTCGGCGGGCCCGTTCCATCGGGCGGGTTTTTCAAGACCCCCTGGGGGGAACGGCGGCGGAAATGTCCGTGGAGGATAACCTGGCCGTGGCGGCCCGAAAGGGAAGCAAACGGCTTACCATCGCCATGACCCGATCTCGGAAGGCCCAATTTCGGGATCAGCTAGCCGTTTTGGACATGGGTTTAGAGCATCGGATGAAGGATAACGTCAATCGGCTCTCTGGGGGACAGCGGCAGGCCCTGACTCTGCTTATGGCGGTCCTTGCCCGGCCATCGGTCCTTCTGTTGGACGAACATACGGCCGCGTTGGACCCTTCCAACGCGGAAAAGGTGATGGAATTAACCCGCCAGTTTGCCCACCAGTACAACCTGGCGGTGTGTATGGTCACCCACGATATGGCCCGGGCCCTTTCCATCGGTAGTCGGCTGATCATGATGGATCAGGGAGAAATTATTATGGACCTGCGGGATTCCGAAAAGGCTTCCTTAACCGTGGAAGGTCTGATCGACCGCTTTAGGGCTCTTCGAAACCGAACCCTGGCCGATGACCGCTCTCTGCTTGCGTAAGGGGCCAAAGTACATTAACACAATTTGTTGTCCCCAGGTTTGTGGTGATTTTGAACAGCCGCTTGAAACCCCTAAAAGTGGCCGTTCCAGTTAGGTAATCCTGATATACATGGTAGGCATAATCCTTCATGGTCTGCGGCATTTTTCGCTCAAACGGGTCCAGCGGGTGTTTGCCAACACCCATTTTGGTTCCGATGATGAGCCCTTGGACGGGAAGGCGGCGGAAAGGGTCCATAGGGCCGGAGTTCCAGGGCTATGACGCCCGTTCCCAGGATGCGGGATAGGCGGGGAAGGCGCTGGTCGGCCGTTTCCTGGTTCTCCATCGATACGGCCGTAGCGGCTACAGGGCGCTACGCCAGGCGCCTAAAATCTGTCGTCCCATGACGAACTCGCCCAGGTGGTAGGCGGTGTGGTCCACGATCAGTTGGGCCGAACGCAGGATACTCTGGTTTTTGGTATGGGCGACTGGGGCAAGCAGATCGAGCTCGGGTGATTTAAGCCATTCGATCAGGGCCACCCTATCGCTTATATACCGATCAATCGATCTTTGGAATCCCGCTAGGTCGGTCATTTCGTCTTGTCCGGGCCAATAACCGCGAGGCCAATCCGGCGAGGTGTGGTTGGCCTCGGCCATATATCGCCACAGGTCCCACTGGGCTATCCGAATATGTTCCAATTGATGCCAGAACGTGTAGGGGACATGATCCGGCTTTTTGTTGATGAGTTGTTCGGGGAAATCCGCCACCGCATCTTCATAGGATAGATGGGCTCCTTTACCTAGGATTCCTATTAAAATTCTGGTTCGGGCTTCTTCGTTAGCCGCGCGGTATCTGTCATCCGTATTCATATTCATCCTTTTAAATACCGTGTCTATACCTAGTATAAAACGTAAAAGTAGTAATGGTAAGGCAAAAAGTTGTTCATACCTAAATATTAGATAACGTCAGCGTAAAAAGCCTCATTACGAATATCCCTTTATTTAATCGAAAACGTCACGCTGTCAATCAAAGCGAGCGCGGTGGTAATTCCAGCGAGTCCTGGTCGTATCAATCCATCGGATCCATCGATAGAACCGGTCCCAATCGGCGATAGAGTAACCAAAGTATCCTGACCTACGACAAAGTGGGCCGAATACACAATGGACGGTTGTCCGTTTACGCCCGACCAGTTGACCTCGCCCTTTTTTGCGTTCTTCGGCCAGGAATCGTTATAATCGAAGCTTGTGTTCACCTCAAAGAAGACCACATATTCCGCGCCCTCTGTCAGATCATCCCCGTTCTTCTGGAATTCCACGTTTTTTTTGGGAGTGGCCGAGCTCATGGCGTCGATGTTGTTCTTACTAGATTGTGCTTTATGTTGCCACACAGGTAATGCTTCGGGCCTCCCGTTAGCGGGAGCCCCGAGCCATTTATTCTTCCCGCTCTTTTCCGATATGGTAATCGTCTTAACAAATTTTCCCGAAGCATCTTCAATCCATACAGCTATTTGTGGCGTATGCTTCATTGGGAATAAGCCGATCCATGAAGTCGTTTCCCAATTTTTGCCCGGTGTTACGGATACTTTCAGTATCGTTTCGGCCGCGAGTGGAATGCTTGCCCATGCTGTGCAAACCATCAGGACGCACGACAAAGCGGCTTGTTTCATTTTCATACGTTTACTCCTGTACCCATCACTTGCGCGACGAGCATGTCAATCATTCGATCAGTAAAATATATTCCATCATCCCAGTAATCTGGAGAGGAGAAGCTTCTGACATTCCACCCTGATTTTATATTCCAGTTCTGGATTCGATAGTCGTATCTTTTCTTACCATTGTTAACGTAACGTTATTATTTTATATTGTTAAAAAATGGTTATTATCAAGTATGTTCCGAATTAAAAAAGCGCCTTTAAAAAACTGATAGGTTCTGTGGGTAACGTGCTGATCCATGAATTTATATAAATATATGGATCGGTGCTCCATAAATTTGATTAAATTTGTGGAATGTACTACATTTATAAAGTGTTTACCCGTGTATATGAACCTTTAGACAGTAGAATTCAGCCCAACAAGGTCTTGATAATCTATGGCCCGCGCCGTGTCGGAAAGACTACCCTCTTGCATAAGTTCCTGCAGAACAGGGCATATCATTACAAGCTTGATTCGGGGGATAACATCCGTACCCAGCAGATCTTAGGCTCGCAGGATTTTTCTCTTATTACCCAATATGCAGAAGGCTACGATCTCATCGCAATTGATGAAGCCCAGAATATTCCTCATGTTGGTATGGGGCTTAAAATCCTCGTGGACCAGAGCCCCGGGATCAGGGTAATCGCTACAGGGTCTTCCTCTTTTGAGCTAGCTGGACAAACCGGAGAACCCCTTACTGGTAGGAAACGGACGATTACGCTGTTTCCCTTAGCCCAGATGGAGCTTCTTTCTGCTTGGAATCGTTTTGAATTACGGGAAAAATTACCTGATTTTCTAATCTACGGCACGTATCCAGAGGTATTGATCGCCCCTACCCGCCAGGAACGGATCGAGGTTTTAACAGAGTTGACCCAATCGTACCTCCTTAAAGATATTCTTGCCTTGGATCGCGTTAAGAACTCCCGCACTTTGATGGATCTCTTAAAGTTGTTAGCATTCCAGATTGGAAATGTGGTTGCCATACATGAGCTTGCAAATACGTTGGGTATCGATGCCAAGACGGTTAAGCGGTATTTGGACCTATTGGAGCAGACTTTTGTGATTGTGCGACTCGGCGGTTTTAGCCGAAACTTACGGCAGGAAATTTCTAACAAGGCTAAATATTATTTTCTTGATAATGGTGTACGGAATGCTCTCATCGCTAACTTTAATACCCTGGACCTGCGCAACGACCAGGGTGCGCTCTGGGAAAATTTTGTGCTGATGGAGCGTTTGAAATTCCGTACTTATAATGGAATTCATGGAGGCATGTATTTTTGGCGCACCTACCAGCAGCAGGAAATCGATCTCATCGAAGAACGGGATGGGACCCTTTTCGCCTTTGAATGCAAATGGTCGGAGAAACACAAAACCCGTGTCCCTCCCACATGGATTCAAGCCTATCCCGACACAAGCTTTAAGGTAATAAACCCGGAGAATTACCAGGAGTTTGTGTTTCCTTGAGATACTACCCAGTAGTGATTATTCTTCCACCGCTATATCATACAGTCCTATCGATTTGCGCGCGTGTCGACGGATGCCAGCTCCACTATACGTCAAGATAGTTGAGACGAAATATTTTAGGAAGCTTAACTGTTTTCACGTATTGTGACCTCAGAAAAAAGTCCGGATGGCCGTATATGAATTCATCGCTGTATTCAATGCCCGGATCAGGCTACACTCGCGCAACGGCTACAGGCCGCCGGCGTTAGTGGCCAGGATTGTGGATTGACCACCCCTACACTAAATCGGGGCAAGTCCATATTTCCTGAGGTGTTTGCAAAAGTCTGTTACTTTTGCAAACACCTCTTGCAGTATTTTTG
>CAYRLW010000061.1:6962-16717 GCA_964425215.1 uncultured Treponema sp. | reverse complement strand
CCCCCAGTTTTAAAAGCCAGCCATTGGCGGACCAGACCATGTGCGCCAGGGGGCTATAGACAAAAACAGTCCAAATGACAGTAAAAAAAAGGTAGCTTGAAAACTTAATCCGTTCAGCGAAGGCACCTATAATAAGCGCTGGGGTAATCGCCGCGAACATACACTGGAACATCACAAAAACCAAGTGAGGAATCCGTCCCACGGAATCGGATACCACGTAGGGACTTAGGTCTCCAGGATCAATTCCATGGAGAAAAGCCCACTTAAAATCCCCCAGAACACCAGGGATCAGTTCCGTATCGCTAAAGGCTAGGGAATACCCAAAGGCTATCCAAATCAGAGAGACCAGAGCCACGGTGATAAAACTCTGCATAAGAATAGAAAGCACATTTTTCTTTCGGACCAATCCACCGTAGAACAACGCCAAAGCCGGTACAGTCATAAAAAAGACCAGGGCAGTGGCGACTATTACCCACGCGGTGTTTCCCGTATCCAAAACCGGTTCTCGATTACCCGCTTGGAAACTTACGACGGACACGGCGTTCGTCGGCGACGAAGCTTCTTGGGCGATAAGAGGTGTGACGACGGTGAACATGACCGCAATCACAAGCGGAACGATTCTTCTCATGGAAAAACTCCTTGATGATTCTACTGTATATATATCAAGAAGCGTGCCAATTGGATTGAAAAGCGGTTATTTATGTATATTTTTCAATATTTTGAGGCTTACTCAAAACTCCCTTAGTTTTGAATAAGCCCCTATTTTCAATGCGATATTTTGATAAATTCATCCCTTGTATGATTATACATGAAAAACAATAAGCCCTTAAGGCTCTTTAAAAACTCCAGGAGTTTTTAAAGAGCTACCTTAGATGTACATGCAGTATTTTAACTATTCTATACCATATTAGTATTTATCATAAAATTGTGAAAATACTGCAAGAGGTTCTTTCAAAAGTAATAGACTTTTAAAAGAACCTCTTGATTCTAATATTTCTTAATATTTCCTACAATATTGTATGATATCCCCTCTTTGATTTACAATTATGTAGGATTCTTTTGAACTTCCCATAGGTTATAAAGTCTTAATAATTTACTGTCCGTACCGATAACACGATGTTGACGAACCGATAAATTATCCATAAAATTGTTTAAACGCTTAATCGCGAATTAGTGGGAGTGTATGTCGAAAGTTACCATTGAAACAGTCGCAAAAAGAGTAGGAGTTTCCGCGGCTACGGTATCGTATGCCCTTTCGGGGAAACGAAAAATTAGCCGTGAAGTTACCGAACGTATATTAAAAGCCGTTGAAGAGTTAGATTATAAACCTAATATAACCGCTAGAAATCTTGCGAGCAGTAAAACTTGGACGGTTGGTCTGTACGCTTCGCCGACCCAAAATATACGGGAAGATTATTTTTTTAATAACATTCTTGCCGGGGTTATCGATGTTTTGCACGAAAAGCGGTATCAGATACATTTATACGCCGACAGTTTGGATGAAAATACCAAGGATCATCCGGATCTTAATATGACCCAACCGATTGACGGGGCCTTGATTATGAATCCCCGTATCAATGACGTTTATATTCAACACCTTAAACGACTTAATATTCCTTTTGTCGTTATAGGTACTCCAGAAAAACCGGAGAATTCTTTTTATGTGGACGCGGATTTGACTGCGGGGTACTACGCCGCGGTTAATTATCTTATAAAAAAAGGGCATAAAAAAATCATTCTGATAAATGGACTGGTCGATTATACCCAAAGCAAGCAAAGGCGGGCGGGGTACGCCCTGGCTTATCATGATAATGGGTTGGATTTTGATGATACGTGGATTGTGAACATCCCCATGCTTGAAGAGGAGGGATACCGGGTATTTAAACGGGCCATTGAAAAAATAGACGATTTTTCGGCGGTTATTACGTTTAACGATACCATCGCCGTTGGGGTTCTGCGGGTGCTAAAAGAAAAGAATTTTCAAGTCCCCGGGAAAGTTGCGGTAATAAGCGCTGGAAATACCATGGTTACCAGGATCCATTCCCCATCTATTACCAGTCTGGACATGCAATCCTACGAGATGGGGGCCAAGGCCGCCGAGCTTTTGGTGGAAGTGATAGAAAAAAAACGAATCCAACCGTCCCATATCATTATTCAAACCCAATTGGTGGAACGGGAAAGCACGTAGAAGTGTTCGGCTCCAAAGGGTGCTTCTTCTATACTTAGGGAGTTTTAAAAGATCTACGATAGATGTATATGCAGTATTTTTGCTATTCTTTATAATATAAATATTTAAATCTATATTGCAAAAATACTGCAAGAGGTTCTTTCAAAAGTAACAGACTTTTGAAAGAACCTCAAATAAATATTTAAATTAAAATCAAAAAATCTTATTATTTTATTTTTGTCTTGACAATATGGAAAATATGGATTTATAGTAGTTTAAGCGTTTATATTAGAATATTAACTTTTCAAGTTTAACGCTTGAATTGCTTAATCCATAATTTTAAACGCGATTTCTATTTTGATATGGATGAAAAATTCAAACAAATCATTCAATTTCTATTATTTGTTTGAATTTTTCATAGGTCTCTCGTAATAAAAACGTTTTAGAGGAGACCTAGAGTTCACCACTTTCTTAAGGAGGAACGTATGAGGATTCGGTCAAAAGCTCTCTTTGGCTTGCTTTTGTTTTCTTTGACCCTTTCGGTCTGGGCAAACGGGAGCCAAGAATCGGCAACGGCAAAGAACACGGGTTCTGCCGTTATAACAATCTGGGACTTTAAGTACGGCGACGTACAGGGCGTTCAACCGGCCATGAAAAAGATCGATGATCTAATCATGCGGAATAATCCCGGTATAACGATCAATCACGTAGCACAACCGAACGATAATTATTATCAATTGGTCCGGGCCGCCGTACAAGCGGGCAATGGACCTGATATTGTCATGTTCCACGGGGGTGTTCAGGCGTATGAATTTGATGATTACACCATGGATTTAGACAAATATATTAAACCCTGGCGATCGGAAATTTCAGAATTCAGCTGGTCCTTTTGTTCCGCGGGCGGGCAAGCGTCAAACCCGGTACATATGGTACCCCTAACGACCCAGGGTTTCGGCATTTATTACAATAAAGCCCTGTTTAAGAAGGCCGGACTAGACCCCGAAAAAGCACCAAGCGATATCGATTCGTTTCTCAAAGCCTGTGAACAGCTAAAAAAAGCGGGCATTGTTCCCATAACCGCGGGATTCCAAGGCTCTCCCTACACCGTTGATTTCCTTTTCAGAGCCCTGATCGCCAATATATACGGACCGGACACCAAGGATCTGGTAACGGGCAAGCAAAGCTTTAAGGGAAACGCTGCCTTTAAACGGGCCACGGAAATTGTCCAGGAATTATTCAGCAAGGGGTATATGGATCCTGCCGGGACTTCCACCCCCTATTTTATGGATGGCATCAATAATTTTGCCGCCGGGAAAGGCGCCATGTTCGTGGGACTTCTTTCCGATGTGGGACATTGGAAAGCGTTCTGCGACGGCCTGGGAAAGGATAACGTGGGATATTTCCCGACCATCAATTTCCCCGAAGCGAAGTACAAGGATCAACAAGTCGGTCAACCCGCCGGTATCGGTTACAGCATCATGAAGTGGTCAAAAAATCCTGACGCCGCGATGAAGGTAATTGAAGGATACGCGAGGGGAGAAGGGAATGCGATTTGGATGGGCATGACTGGGGCACTGTCACCCAACAAAAATCTGGATATCAAGAGTCTGGGATATCCGCTGGTGGGCGAAATTCTAAAAAGACCCTTTGTCATCGATTTCAACACCCTTCTTTTGAACGAAGACGCGAATGGCAATTTTGACCGGTATTGTACCCAAGCGTTTGTATCCAATGAAATAAGTTTGGACAAATTCATTGACTCCGCTCAAGGCATGTTGGATAACAAAAAGAACGCGAAATAGCTGATAGTTCCATTGGCTGTCCGAAAATGCAATAGTTTCGGACAGCCTCGTATTATTCCATCAGGGGATTCGATTGAAAACACCAACGAAGATGATGAAAAGCGAAGCGGTTGATTCCTACCTGTTGATAACGCCGCTTCTTCTGCTTCTAGCCGTATTTATCCTGTATCCAGTGATAGCCAATATCTACCTAAGTCTCTTTAAATGGAAGGGCTTAGGACAGCCAACATTTATCGGGCTGGATAATTATCAAACCATGTTTAAAGATCAAACTTTCTGGACTTCATTGAAAAACACTTTTATTTTGTTACTCTATATTCCGCTAGGTACAATTTTACCAATCATGATTTCCGCTTTTCTTAGGGAAGGTCTAAAGGGTTGGCCTATTTTTAGAGCTATTATTTATCTACCGAATATTCTGGGATACGTTATTATTGGGTTGATTTTTAGTATTGTATTAAGAAAACTGGGTCCCTTAAATAGCGGATTGACTATTTTGGGTTTGGGCAATTTAGCGTTGGATTGGTTGAATAAACCGGATCTGGCGCTTAATTCATTGGGCCTCGTGTACGGGGTTTGGATACGTCTGGGATTCGGTTGTATTTTCTTTTTGGCGGCGATGAGCGCGATAGACGAATCTCTCTACGACGCGGCCAAAATTGATGGGTCCCTTTGGTGGCGGACCTTTTGGAATGTAACGATTCCTTCAATACGTTTTTCGGTCGAGTTTTGGATAGTTTTGTCATTTATAGAGATCCTTGCCAGGGCGTTCCCGTTTATCTATACGTTTACCCGCGGCGGCCCGGGATTCGCGACGTTTACGCTGGAATATGGAATTTATAACGCCGGATTTATCGCCTTCAATATGGGATACGCCAGCGCTTGGGCCAGTGTACTGTTCGTTTTCTGCGGAATTATCGCGTTCTTCCAGGTCGAACTGATGAGGAAAAATATAAATGTCTAACATCTATGAGAAATCGATAAGCAAACTCATGTATCTAATCCTAATTGTATTCGCGTTTATAGCGTTGTATCCGATCTTCTTTGTTCTTATCACCAGTTTAAAATCCGCGGGAGAATATATTAATAATAAACTACTGTTGCCGAAAACCGTTACCTTCGCCAATTATCGGTATGTTTGGATCAACGGCAATATGCTTAAGTATTTTATAAACAGCTGTATTCTCATTCCAGCCGCGCTTATCGTTTATCTTTTCGTCTGTATTTCCGCGGGTTTTGCCTTTGGTCGAATGCGCTTTCCCTTTCGGTTCACCATATTTCTTTCGGTTTTGTTTTTGATGATATTTCCGCAAATGTTGCTATCCATTCAGATATTTCAAATCATACGTAACATGCGTTTGGTAAATACCTACGTTGGTTTAATCCTCGTATGGGTCGCCTATTTTGCCCCGTTCGGTACGTATATCATGACAACCTACTATTCCTCCGTTCCGATGGAAATTGTTGAATCGGCGAGAATCGATGGAACAAACATTTGGCAAATGCTGTTTCGAATTATGGTTCCCATCGCAAAACCGATGATCGTGATTATCGTAATTATTGGTTTCCAGTCCATGTGGAATGAACTTCCCTTTTCTCTTCTCTTACTGCAAACGGAAAATCTTCGAACCATTACCCAGGGAATCGGGATGATGCAGGGCCAATACGGCTTGGATGACACAATTTTAACATCGGCCATCATCTCTGCGGCTATCGTTCCTTTGCTTTTATTTATATTTTTCCAAAGAAAAATCACCATGGGTTCATACGGTGGAGCCGTTAAGGGCTAACGGTTAGTAAAGCAACTCTATAAAGGAAATAAGAATTCATGAAACAAAAGAATCGTTTTATTTTTGATATGCTGGACCAGGACGCAGGCCGGTCCAATCAAGAGGTCATTTACCGCGCGGGGAAGCCCCTTTCCGTTTACGCTGAAAAGGGGGCCACAATTGTTAGTATCCCTTACCATCCACAAGAAATGCGAAACATGTTTTTATACCCAGTCCAACAGGCGGTCCCTAAGGTATCGGAGCTTATCGTTCGTGGTTATGGAAAATCCATAGTTCGAATCACCACAGCCTTTGGGGGACGAATACCCAAAGATGAAGACAACCCGATGCTATTCCAGTCTCCGTCCCTTAATCAAACAAAACTATATCCGGAAAAGACCGATGAAGGCTGGGTTGTTAAGGATGATTCCAGTCAGACAAAACTACGGATAAAAACAAAAGATGTTCTCCGAGAAATATGGAGCACCCTTCAACCCGAACCGCCAGAAACGTTTGACGCGGTTGTGGTACCGGATGGAAAAACAAAAATCCCATTTATGGCCCACGATGATTTTTTCCCCGCCCAATCGGAATCGTTTAGCCTGGGGTATATTGAACGGGATGGAGCGGTACATCGCTGTATGTATTCCCTCCACGCTGAACCAAACGAAAAATTCGCCGGAACCGGGGAACGGTTTTCCGGAATGAATCTATCGGGTAAAACATTTGTCCTGGAAAATACCGACGGCCTTGGTGTTAATAGCCGCCGCTCGTATAAAAATGTTCCTTTCTATATTTCGAGCAAAGGGTACGGTCTCCTTATTATGACCTCGTCCCATGTGCGTTTGTCCCTGGCAGATATTTCGAGCAGGGCAGCCCAGGGTCTCGTCGAAGACGATGTGTTAGACTTATTTTTTATCGGTGGCGATACGGTGGAGCAAATAGTCCGGAATTATCGAGAACTAACCGGGTATCCAGCGGATGTCCCCCTGTGGTCCTACGGGACGTGGATGAGCAAGATGAGCTACTTTTCAGCGGATGAAACGCGGGAAGTTGTAAAAAAAATGCGCGAAGGAAAATTCCCCTGCGACGTCATACATATCGATACGGGATGGTTCAAGACGGATTGGAAGTGTGAGTGGGAATTTAATCGGGATAAATTTCCCGACCCTGAAGCATATTTTAAAGAAATGGAAAACTTGGGCATCAAAATTAGTCTTTGGCAATTACCGGCGATCGCGAAGGGAACAAAATATTATGAGATAGCCCGAAAGAATCGTTATATCGCGCCTAAAAGCGAAACCGTTTCGTTGGGTTCCAACTTTAGCGAGGTAGAATTTGACGGAAATATTGACTTTACGAATCCCGAAGCGGTGAAATGGTATCAAGGCCTACTCGAAGGTTTGTTAAAAATGGGCGCGTCGGTTATTAAGACCGACTTTGGCGAGGTAATCGAAGAAAATGTCGAATATTATGGAATGCCTTACCGGAAATTACACAATATGTACGCTCTTTTGTATCAGAAGGCGGCCCATGAAATTAGCGAAAGGGTAAGGGGAAAGGGAAACGCAATGATTTGGGCGCGGGCAGGATGGATTGGATGCCAGCGTTATCCGATCCACTGGGGCGGCGATTGCGCCTGTTCCTGGGACGGGATGGCCGCCTCTCTTCGCGGAGGATTGCATATTGGGGTCTCGGGCTTTGGTTTCTGGAGCCATGATGTTCCTGGTTTTCAAGGTATCCCCAGTTTTATGAACAGCCGTCCCCCTAACGATCTGTACGTCCGATGGACCCAAATGGGAGTTTTCACGTCCCATCTCCGGTATCACGGAACCACGGCTCGGGAACCCTACGAATACCCGGAAGTTGCCGATATCGTTCGTAAATGGCTCAACCTTCGGTACTCTTTAATTCCCTATCTCGCGGAACAGGGAACGAAAACGACAAAGTCGGGGTATCCCTTTTTGCGGGCCCTGATATTCCATCATGCGGACGATCCGGTCTGCTGGTCCATCGATGATGAATTTTACTGCGGCGATTCCTTTTTAGTCGCTCCAGTAATGAACAGCCAGGGCGTCCGGGATGTCTATCTGCCCTCTGGAAACTGGATTGATTTTTGGACTGGGGAACTTCTTAAAGGAGGCGTTTGGCTGAAACATATCATCAGTCCCCTGGAGCGCCTTCCCGTGTTTGTCAAAGCAGGAACGGTCATTCCCTTCTACCCTGAGATCGTACAAAGTACCAATGAAATGGATATGTCAAGGATCCAAAATATTCGATTTGACGAATCGTTTAGGGGGTTTGGTTCGACAATTTTGGGGTCCTTGATTCCTTTGTGATCCGGAAACAATATTACCGCGCAACGTGAGTTCCGGGATCAGTTTTTCATCGATATTCAAAATTCCATTCCTGTGGTACCATAGACCATGACCGTAAAAAATATTCTCTTGGTGGAGGACGAGGCGATTATCGCTATGGTCACCGCCAATACCTTAAAACGCTTTGGATACCAGGTCCAAATAGCCTATTCGGGGGAGGATGCGGTCAAGCTTGCCCTGGCGGAGGACAAGCCGGATCTGATCTTGATGGATATTGATTTGGGACCTGGAATGGATGGCACGGAAGCCGCCCGAATCATCCTCCAAGAACAGGAAATTCCTGTGGTTTTTCATTCCGCCCATACGGAAAAAGAAATAGTGGATAAAACCGAGGAAATCACTTCCTACGGTTATATCCTTAAGCACTCCGCTCCCACGGTACTCCAGGCGTCCATCAAAATGGCCTTTCGTCTTTTTGACGCCCGGATGGAACTAAAGGATCGGGAACAGCACTACCGATCCCTTTTTGAGGACGCGGTGGGTCCCATCTTTATTGAGGATTTTTCGGCCGTTAAACAGCGGTTCAATCAACTGATCGCCGAAGGACAAATCCAGGGATCTTCGGATATCGGTCCTTGGCTAGAAAACCATCCGCAAGAGTTGGAAGCCTTTAAAAGTAAGGTGATAATATGCGATCTTAACAAAGCGGCCCTCCGTACCCTGGGAAGAGAGGAAACGGATAAACCTAAAACCCTTTTAGAGTGCCTGGGTCCGGAAGCCCGCCTCTTCTTTAAGGATGAAATTATCGCCATCGCCCGGGACACCATGCCCTTTGAGGCGGAAATACCGGTCCCCACAGCTCTGGGCACCATGAACTATTTTTTTCTTCAACTAAACCCTATCCAGGGCCACGAAAAGGATTACTCCCGCCTTCACGTCATGCTGATCGATATTACGGAAACAAAAAAAGCCAAGCACTATTGAATCAAATCTAAAAAGTCAGTTTTTAGAGTGGATTCATTATTGAGAGAGCGTCGGTTCGGTAAAACAGCGGTGTTCTGAACGGGCGTCCACGATTACGGGAAAACCTCCACGGCCACAGAGTTTTCCGTTCCCGGATCACCGGAACACCCATACCCGAGCCCCCTCAATGCCCGCCGCAGAGATTCTGCCCGCTCTTCCAAATACTCCACCGGCACGGCCTGGGCCAGGGGGTCCTGGGGGGCGGGCCGGGCCTTTCCGTACACGTGGACCCGGCGGACCAGGGTTGTGGGAGCCATGTTTTGGTGCTGGTCTAGGTCCAGGCCCTGGTCCAAGCCCTGGGCGCTCTCCTGTCCCGCGGTAACCAGGTCTAACACGAGGTCCTGCCAAGCCCGGGCTTCCTGGGGTCCCGGGAGCTCTCCAGCGATGGAGCAGAGCATGGTTTGTATTGTCAGGGGGGCTTGGGACGCAAAACGACGGAAGGACCGGGTAAGATCCCCAAAGGGTACGGAGGATCGATCGATTTTTCGATACCATTCCTCGGTCCCCGCGTCGACCTTAAGCCAAATATCCAGCCCATCCATCGGTCGGGACCACGGGGTTACGGGATTCCGGTCCCCTTTCCTAGCGGCGGAACGGAGGAGCTGAAAGATTTTTGGATCCCGCAGGGTCGAGCCGTTGGTGATCAACACCAAAGAAGCGGCGGGAAATAGTTCGT
>CAYRLW010000061.1:0-6862 GCA_964425215.1 uncultured Treponema sp. | reverse complement strand
TCCCGGTCAAGCCGGTGGTTATCCTCCGGTCCAATATACCAGTCGGAGGCCTTACCAACGGGGCCCATACCTAAAAGCCCCGCGCCCGAGCGCTTTGGCCGTGGGCCGCCAGCCCCTCCGCCTGGGCCAGGGCGACCGCCGCTTCGCGGGCCCGGATAAAGCCCTCCCCTTCGGTACAGCGCAGGGTGGTCAGTATTTTGATAAAGTGGCGGACCGAAAGACCGCCGGTAAACCGGGCGGTCCCCGAAGTGGGGAGGGTATGGTTAATCCCCGCCGAATAATCCCCCAGGGCTTCCGCCGACCGGGAACCGATAAAGAGGGACCCGTAGTTCCGCAAAAAGGGAACCCAGGATTCGGCGTCGGCGACCTGAAGCTCCAGGTGTTCCGGGGCCACCGTATCGGCTATCTTTCGAGCCTCCCCAGGTTCCCCATAGACGATCGCCACCCCTCCGGCGTCCAGGGAAGAGCGGGCGATTTCGGCGGTGGGTAGGTCCGACAGGCGCCGTTCCAGGGCCGCCGCCAAACGTTGGGCGAATTCCCGGTTCGGCACCAGGGCCCGCGCCCGGGCTTCGGCGTCGTGTTCCGCCTGGGCCAGCAGGTCCGCCGCGACCAGGTCCGGCGAAGCGGAGCCGTCGGCGATAACGAGCACGTCCGTGGGGCCCGCCACAAAATCGATGCCCACAGTCCCGTACAAAAGCCGTTTGGCGGCCGCCACGAACCGGTTCCCCGGACCGACCACCACGTCCGACCGGGGGATGCTTTCGGTCCCCAGGGCCGCCGCGGCGATAGCCTGGGCTCCCCCGACGGCGAAGATCCGATGAACCCCCGCTAATACGGCGGTGGCCAGGATACGCCGATCCGGAAGCCCGTCGGCCAGGGGAGGTGAAAAAAGGATCGTCTCGGCCACACCGGCCACGGTAGCCGGAACCAGGCCCATCAACACCGTGGACACCAGGGGGAACCGGCCCGCGGGAACGTATACCGCCGCCCGCTGAACCGGCACTACCCGCTGGCCCGTAAAGAGTCCCCCGTCGATCTCCACCTCAAAATCTTTAATTTGATCCTGTTGAAGCTGGGCAAAGCGGCGTATGTTTTCCCGGGAGTACTCCAGCGCCCGCGCCAGATCCGCATTTTCGGTTCGAAGCCGGTCCAATTCGGCTTCCGCCACCGAAAGGGGAACCTCTAAACCTTCGGGGGAAGATCGGTCCCAGCGGGAGGCGAAACGCCGGATCGCCGTATCACCCTCCAGACGAACAGCGGCAATCACCTCCCGAACCATCGATTCTACGGCTTCGTCTCCGCTCCCCGTACCCAGCTCCTTCCAGTACCCCTCAAATTCCTTCGCCGTGATAATTTTCATGGGCCCCCTCCTGAACACCCCGGCCTGCGCATACCCAGCCGCCGACACACCGGTTCTAAACCTCCGGCTACACCAATTCCTCGCACACTCGCAGAAGCGTATCCATCTCCTCGTCGGTCCCCACGCTGATCCGCAGGTATTGGTCTATCCGTTCTTTTTTAAAATAACGGACCAGTATGCCCCGATCCCGCAGAATCTGGAAAAGCTCCGCCCCTTCCCGCTTGGGGTGTCGGACAAAGAGAAAGTTGGCCAGGGACGGCACCACGGTAAAGCCCAGACGTCGCAGGGCGTCCGCGCTCCGGTCCCGGGTCCGGACAAGGCGACGGTTTACCTCGTCGTAATACGCTCCGTCGGACAGCGCCGCTTCGGCCCCCGCCAGGGCAAGGCGGTCCAGGGTGTAGGAGTTAAAGGAATCCTTAATCCGCCGCAGGCCCTCGATCAATTCCTCCTGCCCTATGGCAAAGCCTACCCTTAGTCCCGCCAGGGAACTGGCCTTGGATAGGGTGTGGACCGTCAACAGGTTCGAGTACCGGTTCACCGCGCTCCGGGCGGACTGGGCGCCAAAATCCACGTAGGCCTCGTCCACCAGCACCACCGTGGACCGTTTTTCCTGGTACTCCGCGATGGACAGCACTTCTTCCACGTCCAAAGCCCGGCCCGTGGGGGCGTTGGGATTCGGAAATACCACCCCTCCACAAGGCACCAGATAATCCCGAAACCGGAGGGAAAAATCGTCCATCAGGGGAACGGTTTGGTAGGGCACCTTCCACAGCTGGGCGTAGACGGGATAAAAACTGTAGGTAATATCGGGAAACAACAGGGGCAGGACCGGGGAATCGCTTGCCTCGGAGCTTCGACGGGAACCGAAAAACGCGGCAAAAGCGAAGGCCAGGATTTCGTCGGACCCGTTTCCCACAAAGACCCGGTCTACGGAAGTCCCGTACCGTTCCGCGATGGCCCGCCGTAAGCCCAGGGCTGTGGGGTCGGGGTACAAACGCAGGTCCCCGTTGGCCGCCCGTTGGATCGCTTCCAAAGTTTTTGGCGAAGGCGGATAGGGATTTTCGTTGGTGTTCAGCTTAATGTACCGTTTATCCTTCGGTTGTTCCCCCGGAACGTAGGGAGAAAGGGACCGAACGCGGTCGTTCCAAAATCGACTCATACCAGACCCTATTTTTTGTGCCGCCGGTCCAATTCGGCCAGCACCTCGTCCACCCGGACCCCCTCGCGGCTCATCAGCACCGTGGTAAAGTACAGCAGATCCGCCACCTCCCACACCACCTCCGCGTGGGTTTTGGCGGTACACACCTCCTCCGCCTCCTCCATCACCTTTTCCCGAACCCGTTCGTCGTCCAAACTGGCGGTGTAGGAGCCGGGGGTAGGATTCCGGAACCGTTCATCGATAATGGTCTGTAAAAGTTCCCAGCTGTACCGTTGGTCCCCAAAACAGGACCAATTGCCCGTGTGGCACGTGGGTCCCGAGGGCCTTACCGTGGCGAGCAAGGCGTCCCGATCGCAGTCCGCCCGCAGACGTACCAGGGACAGGGTGTTCCCCGAGGTTTCGCCTTTCATCCACAGTTTGTTCCGGCTCCGGCTGTGGAAACACAGATTCCCCCGTTCAAAACTCTGGGCCACCGCTTCCTGATCCGCGAAGCCGGTCATTAAAACCTGCCCGTCCACCGCCTGGGCTATCACCGGGAGCAGACGTTCCTTGTGCCACGAAAGGGAACGGACGAACGCGTCGGCTAATTGTATCTTACCCGTGTACAGAGCCATCCCCAGCTGGACGTCGCACCCCATACGGGCCAGGGTCTCGATCTCTTCCAGAGTCGTTACTCCCCCCGCCACGGTTAAAAGACAGGACACGGAATCCCGGAGCTTTTGTACCGCCGCCATATCAATCCCCGTCAGGGTCCCTTCCCGTTCCACGCAGGTGAACAACAGTTCCCCCGCGTATTTTTCCACCCCCCGGGCCGTCTCGTAGAGATCCAGTCCCGTGGGGGTTTTCCAACCGTCCACGACGATCTCGCCGTTCCGGGCATCCACCGCTACGATAATCCGTTCGCGGCCTATCTTTTCCGCCACCCGCTCCAAAAAATCCACCTGGACGGCAAACTCTCCAGCCTCCGCTCCCGCGCCCTTCTTACTACTATTACGGAAAACGCTGGAACCCAGGATAACCTTTTTCGCCCCCAGGCTGACCAGTTCTGCCGCCCGTTCCACCGTGCGGATACCCCCGCCGACCCTGCAATCGGAGCGCCGGAGGAGGGACCGGACCAGGCCATCGTTGTCCCCGCTCCCCATCGCCGCGTCCAGGTCGATCACGGCCACCTCGCCGTACCGGTCAAACTCCGAAGCCAGGGCTACCGCGTCGTCCCGTTCTAAAACCAACTCCGCCCCTTGGCGCAACTGCACCACCTTTCCGTCCTTAATATCGATAGAAGCCACTACCATCGTACGCACACTCCCCGCTCTTCAGCGAATTTTTTTATCTCCCCAATGGAGGTTTTCCCAAAGTGGAGCATGGAGGCCACCAGCGCGGCATCCGCGTTTCCCCAACGGCCCCCGCGCAGTCCCGCTTCGTCGGAAGAAGGGGGCGGCAAAAGGGCCTCCACGATTTGTTCCAAGTTTCCCGCCCCGCCGGAGGCGATCACCGGCACGGGAACCGCCTCCACGACCCGCCGGGTCAGCTCCAAATCGTAGCCATCCCCGGTTCCGTCAGCGTCGATAGAGTTCAGCAGGATCTCCCCGGCCCCCAAGGACACCGCCTGGACCGCCCAGGCTACAGCGTCGATCCCCGTATCCTCCCGCCCGCCCTTGGCAAAGGCGTGCCACACCGGCAAACCCTGTTTATCGGTCCCCACCCGTTTCGCGTCGATGGACAGGATCACGCATTGGTTTCCGTAGGCCCGGGCCATACGGCTTAACAGGGGAGGATCCCGCAGAGCGGCCGTGCAAACGGAAACCTTGTCCGCCCCGGCGTTCATCGCCTCCCGCATATCCTCCACGGTCCGAATACCCCCGCCCACGCATAGGGGGATAAACACCTCCTTAGCCACCCGGCGAACCACGTCCATCAACGTAGACCGGCTTTTGTACGACGCCCCAATATCCAGAAACGTCAACTCGTCGGCCCCCTGGTCGTTGTACCGCCGGGCCATTTCCACCGGATCCCCCGCGTCCCGGATACCCTCAAACCGTATCCCCTTTACCACCCGACCGTCGTCCACGTCCAAGCAGGGGATAATCCGTTTAGCCAACACGGTACGCCTCCGCCCAATTTTTAAGCAAGCGGAGCCCCGCGTTGCCCGATTTCTCCGGATGGAACTGCACCGCCGTCAAGGCGCCCCGTTCCACCGCGCTACAGTAACGCAGGTAATACTCCGTCTCCGCCGCCACCACCGAATTCGTGGACGGCTCCACGTAATAGGAATGTATATAGTAGAAAAAGGACCCCTCCGGCAGACCTTGAAAAAGCTGGGAACCGTTTTGGGCGTTCGTTTTGTTCCAACCGATTTGGGGGATCTTGCGGCCCGGGAATTTTTTAACCCGCCCCGGTAGAACCGACAAGCCCCTTATCGCCCGCCCATCCACCAGCGGAGCCTCTTCGCTTTCCTCAAACAGGACCTGCAAGCCGATGCAAATACCCAAAAAGGGCAAATCCTTTTCAATCCAGCTCCGCAGAGCCTCGGCGTAGAGCGACCCCTCCAAGGCTTCCATAGCGGTGGCAAAGTGCCCATCCCCAGGAAAAACCACCGCCGAAAAGGGAGACCCCGTCCCCCCCGTCAGCTCCTCGGGCCCCTGGACAAAGCGGGCGGGCAAACCCAGCCGTTCCAGGGCGTTCATCACCGAACCCAGGTTTCCCGCCCCGTAGTTCACCACCCCTATCACGCCAGCACTCCTTTGGTAGAAGGAATATCCCCCCCAGCGCGTCCGTCGATCTCGCAGGCCTCCCGCAGGCTCCGGGCGGCGGCCTTAAAAAGAGCCTCTATTTTATGATGATCGCTCCGACCCCGCAGGATCTCCAGGTGAAGCGCGCAAAGGGCGTTCGTCGTAAAGCCCTGCCAAAAATCCTCCACCGTATCGGTCTGGAAGGACGCGTCCCCGGAAACCAGGGGAAAGGCCGACAGTTCGGCGGAAAAGTACAAAAACGGCCGGCCGCACAGGTCCACCGCCGACCGGGCCAGGGTTTCGTCCATGGGGAACAGGCAGGAACCCACCCGTCGAATCCCCCGCTTATCACCCAGCGCGCGCTCAAAGGCCTGGCCCAGCACGATCCCCGTATCCTCCACCAGATGGTGCTGATCCACCACCAAATCGCCCCGACAGCGGACCCTTAGGTCAAACAGCCCGTGCCGGGCAAAGGTTTCCAGCATGTGGACCAAAAAACCAATAGGACAATCGATCTCCGCCTTCCCCGAACCATCCAAATTCAAGGACAACCGAATATCCGTCTCCCGAGTCGTCCTGGTAAGCTCAGCCACCCGTTCCATACAACCCTCCTACAGGACCACTTTGCGGAGCTCGTACTCCACAATATCCGTGGCTCCCAATTTCTTTAACCGAGGAATCAGCACCGGCACCTCGCTCCGGGACACGGCGATCTTTACCGCGTACCCGTCGTCCCCGTACAGGGGCGCCACCGTGGGACTCCGCATCGCCGGAAGCCCCGCCACCAGATCGGGGAACCGGGCCTTGACCACGTTCATTTCCAGCATCACCTTATCCCTGCCGTCCAGCACCGACCGGAACAGCATGGCCAACTCCTCAATACGCCCCCGTTTTTCCCCGTCATCCATGGCCGACCGGGAAGCCACAAAACGGGTCGACGATTCCATAACCGTCGCCACGATCCGCAAACCGTTGTCCCGCAAGGTTTGCCCCGTGGACGTATTATCCACGATCATATCCGCGTCGTCGGGAGGAAATACCTCCGTGGCTCCGTAGGTCCGCACCAGGCGAAAATCGTAGCCCCTCGCAGTCAACCACCGCTGAGCCACGTTCACGTACTCCGTCGCCACCACCAGTTTTTTCCGCCGCAAAGCCGCCTCGTCCATCGACGCGGGCACCGCCGCCACGATCCGCACCCGGTCAAAACCCAGGTCCATCACCTCCACCACCTGGGCTCCCGTCTCCTGAATCCAATCTATCCCCGTAAAACCCGCGTCATGGCTCCCCAGCTCCAACAGTTCCCCCACGTTTTGCGGCTTCATCACCTTCCCGTCCAGCCAATCCGCAGCGATACTGGGCCGGTACGTCCGGTCCGAAAGGCTAATCGGCAAACCCGCCTCGGAAAAAAGCCGGGCCACGTTGTCAAAAATCCGCCCCTTGGGTATCAAAATCCTTAGCTTTCCCATACAAACTCCTTCTAACGCCAAATTTCGGGGGGCGCCATGACAACCCCAATCAAGGACGTCCATCCGACGCGCCCCCCGCCGCGAACCCATCGGGGCTTCGCCCCGCCGGTTTCGCGGCCCCCCACAGCCCCCCCGGCCCGACCCGCGC
>CAYRLW010000060.1:0-17220 GCA_964425215.1 uncultured Treponema sp. | reverse complement strand
AACAGACTATTGAGGTTCTTTCAAAAGTCTGTTACTTTTGAAAGAACCTCTTGCAGTATTTTTGCAATTTAAATATAAATATTTATATTATAAAGAATAGCAAAAATACTGCATATACATCTAAGGTGGCTTTTTCAAAACTCCCTGAGTTTTGAAAAAGCCTCTATTAAAAGAACCTCTGAAACCCGGAACCTCAGGAAGGGATCAACTCTTCACGATCTTACTTCCGGGTGTTTGGACTGGATAAGGATGACGCAAAGGAGAATGCCCCCAAAGGCAACCACCTGGATAGGGGTCATGGGGACGGAAAATGCCAGATACGTGATCATAACGGGGTACGCGATTTGGGCGCCCCAGAGGACCGGGGCGACCTTTGTCATTTTGCCGTTTAAATAGGCCACCTGCATAAAGCTTACCACGGCGATGGACGCGACGACGTACATATAGGGATAGGGGGTTTCCAGGTATTCCAGCAGTCTATCCCCCCTATCGTTTTGAATAGCCTTGACGATAACGATAATTATTCCCTCCAAGCAACCCGCCGCCAGGGCAAAGAGGGACGCGTAGGCCTGTTTACCCAGGGATAAAAAACGGCGGCCGACGAAGGCCAAGAGCGCTAAAAAAAAGGGAACCGTGTAGAAAAAGACAATAAGATACAGCGGCGGTGGGGCGAAGGAGGCGGAGGTACCACCGCTAAGATGGGCCAGAACGATAAAAAATATTAGAGCCAGAGAACCTATGGTTACCTGTTTAGATACGGGTTCCCGCAGTACAAGGGCGGAAAAAACAGAGGTGAATATGATATTAAGCGCCATCATGGAGCCGACGATGGATGCGTCTAAGCCCTTAAGGGCAAAATAGTAAAAAAAGACTAACGAGTTGTTTAAACCAAAACCCAGAAGCCATACTATCTTATCCCGGGTAAAGTGGGGATACCCGTTTTTTTTATGGGTAAGCCACGAAACCCCCTTCTTTTGTAAAACCATACCAAGGGATACCACAGCGCTTCCGGATACGGCAGAAACGATAGACATATAATGCGAAAAAGCCATAGACCTTATCCTAGTAGTAAAAATAGGGATTTACAACGCAAAACCGCCCTAACCAGTGGAGATTTTCGCGACAATTCTTAAGCCCACTCTAAAAATAATTGGTTTTTAGAGTGGGCTCAACATCATTGGCCGGGGCGTGCCTGGGCCAAAAGCTTGCATGAAGAAAACCGATCAGTTAACCCTATTAATCGTGTTTCCTCCTACAAAGGCTCGCAAATTTCCTTCGGCTATGGCGATAAGCCTTCGGCGGGCTTCCAAGGGCGCCCAGGCGATATGGGGAGTGATAATACAATTTTTAGCTCCTAAAAGAGGGTTGTTCGCGGCGATGGGTTCCTGGCTGACCACGTCGACCGCCGCCTGGCCCACCTTGCCCGACTCCAGGGCCCGGGCCAAATCTTCTTCGTTTATCAGCGGTCCCCGGGATGTGTTTATGATCCACACCCCATCTTTCATCGTCCCGATGGATTCCCGGTTGATCATCCCCCGATTTTCTTCGGTCAAAGGACAGTGGAGACTAACCACGTCCGAATCGTGAAACAGGGTGGGTAAATCCACAAACAAGGCATCGCCGTTTTCGGAAAAGCCGGTTCGGCTACGGCTATAGACAAGAACCTCCATTCCCATGGCCCGAACGATGGTAGCCACCGCCTTGCCTATCCTCCCGTACCCTATAATTCCAAAGGTCTTTCCCGCAAGCTCCACGAGAGGGTGGTTCCAAAAACAAAAATCCGGCGCTTGAGTCCACTGGCCCCGGTGTACCGCCGCGTCGTGATCCCCCACGTGATTGCACAGTTCCAACAGCAAGGCCACGGTCATTTGGGCTACCGAGGCGGTACTGTAGGCGGGAACGTTGGTAACCACGATATTTCGCTCCCTTGCGGCCCCGAGGTCCACCACGTTATAACCCGTGGCGAGGACGCCAATATAGATCAACCGGGGCGCCGCGGCGATAATTCGAGCGGTCAGGGGAGTTTTATTGGTAAAAACGATGTCCGCGTCGGAGATCCGCTGGATAATTAGGGCCTCGCTTTCCGGATCCGACCCGTCGTAGGCGGTTCTATCGTAGACGGTGAGGGAACAAATTTTTTCGATTCCGGACCAGCTTAGATCCCCCGGATTGGTGGTATATCCATCGAGCACGACCGCATGCATGGGCTTTTTTTCTCCCCCTTTCTTTTTTTTGACCCTTTACCCTACAATAGCTGTATGAATGAATCAAGCCGAGCGCAGGTGGACCTGATTAGGGAAGCTTTTTATTACCAAAGCCGCTTTGATGGAAGGACCATGGTTTTTAAAATAGACTTTCCCGTTACCGAGGAGCCCCGGTTCCCCTATCTAATGAAGGACCTGGCCCTGTTGGCCCAGACGGGCATCCGGGTGGTGATCGTCCCGGGGGCCAAGGAATGGATCGACGCGGTTTTAAAGGAGTACGATATTGTCTCCGAGTACGCCGGATCGGTCCGAATTACCACCGAAGACGCGATTCCCTTTGTAAAAATGGCGGCCTTCGAGGTGGCTACCCGGTTTATGACCCAGCTTTCCGCTAGCCGTGTGGACGCGGTGGTGGGGAATTTTGTCCGCGCCCGGGGACTCGGCGTACTAAACGGGATCGATTACGGCAACTCGGGGGTGGTGGACCGGATTCAGGTAGAGCCCCTACGGCGTATTATGGACCTGGGGATGGTCCCCATCCTTCCCTGCATCGGCTGGAGCGCCGCCGGAAAGCCCTACAACCTTCCCAGCGACGAGATAGCCCTGGCGGCTTGCGCCGCCCTGGGGGCGGTAAAGTTTTTTATCGTTTCCGCCAACCAGGGGATTCGGCCCGAATTATTCCGGCTCCCCGAATCGATTCATAGCACCGAAGAAGGCCGGGTTCCCCGGCTGACCCCCCAGGAAGCGGAGGCAATTTTGGCCCTCAATGGGCCCCCGGGAAACGCCGATGGGACCAGAGAAACGGAAAACCCCAGGGACCGGGCCCTAGTCGAGCTAGAGTTAGCCCTCAAGGCGTCCCGTTCAGGGGTAGAACGGGTCCATTTGGTGGACGGCCGGGACGAGGGAGCGGTCCTCCGGGAACTCTTCTCCAATTTGGGGGTTGGAACCATGGTCTACGCGGACGAGTACGAATCGATCCGTCCCCTGGCGGTGGCGGATATCGGGGATGTTCTGCGGCTTATGAACCCCCTGATGGAAAAGGGGGTTCTTATCCGCCGTACCGCCGAACAGATAATGGAAAAGAAGGACGATTACGTGGTCTACGAAATCGACGGATCCGTTCACGCCTGCGGAGCCCTCCATGATTGGGGCGAAGGGCAGGGAGAAATTGCCGCTTTAGCCACCGATCCCGCCTACTCGGACCTGGGGTTGGGCAGTCGAATCGTTCGATATTTGATCGACCGGGGTTCTAAAAAAGGATTGGGGCGGGTTTTTGTGCTTACCACCCGAACCCACGATTGGTTTGAACTCTTGGGTTTTAAAGAAGCCCCTGTGGACAGTCTTCCGGAAAAAAAGCGAAAACTCTACGATGAAAAAAGAAAAAGCAAAGTATTCGCCTTGGATCTGTAAATTCTGCCCCGGCCCGTATTCCCTCGGCTTGCCATGGTTCGGTGAACCGGTCCGTTGGCTCCCGGATCGGTACCCCTTGGGTTCCCGTCCATGAGGCGATCCTTTACGTACACCGCCCAAATTCTATCGGTCCGTTCATCCGGGGAATCCAACCGGGATGCCACGATCCTAACCGCCGAAGAGGGTATGCTCCGGGCCACCGTTTTTGGGGGACCCAAAAGTAAACTGCGGGCCGCCGTAGCCCCCTACCACCGGGGAAAACTGTGGATCTACTTTGACCCTGTTCGGAATTCCCGCAAAATTACCGATTTTGAGGTTCTGGATTGGCGGCCCGGAATCCGGGAGGCTTACCACCGCATCATGGCCTGCTCGGTGATCGCCGAAGCGGTTATGGCGGGTCATGGAGGAGCGGGAAATTGGACCGAGGCCCTGTCTCTGGTGGACCAGACGTTTCGGGAGCTGGAGACCGCGGGGGAAGAACCCAGTCAGCGGCTCGTCCTCCTTTTTCTTTGGCGTTGGTTAGGACTTTTAGGGGCCCTCCCCGAAGATGGCCGCTGTGGGTCCTGCGGGAAACCCGTGTCTCCCGATGAAAGCCTTTACTACGTCCCCCCGGAGGGTTCCTTTTTTTGTACCCCCTGCTACGAAAAGCTCAGAAGGCCGTCGGTTCCGGGCCTGATTTTGGGGCCCGGGGCCCGCCGATGGATCCGGGCCATGGAAACGGTGGACCTTCGTTCTTCTCCGAGGTACACTATGGATGCCCTATCCCTAGTCCAGACTCGGGATTTGGTAGCCGAATTAACCTTCGGAGCCCTGGGGAAACGGCTTGTCACTTGGTACGACTTTATGCGAACATAATGCCCCCCATAGAATACGGGGAGGTCGAGGAACAAACACGGAAGGAGAAACCTATGCGCGCGGTGGATATTATAATGAAAAAACGCTCCGGCGGGGAATTGAGCCGGGAAGAGATTGAATTTTTGATCGGCGGTTACGTGGCTGGCCGTATTCCGGATTATCAGGTGTCCGCTTGGGCGATGGCGGTATTTTTTAAGGGGATGACCCCCGCTGAAACGGGGGTACTGACGGAGGTGATGCTTAAATCCGGAAAAGTGATCGACCTGCAAGGTATCCCCGGGCCCTTTATCGACAAACATTCCACCGGCGGCGTGGGGGACAAGACGAGCCTGATTTTAGCCCCCCTGGTGGCGGCCCTGGGGATCCGGGATCCCATGATGTCCGGCCGTGCCCTGGGACACACGGGGGGTACCTTGGACAAACTGGAATCCATCCCCGGGTATAAAACGAACCTCAACGTGGAACAATTCCGGGACATCATTCAAAAAAACGGCTTCGCCATGACGGGGCAAACAAAGGAAATCGTCCCGGCGGATCGGCTTTTATACGCCCTCCGGGACGTCAGCGCCACGGTCGAATCGATCCCCCTTATCACAGCGAGCATCCTTTCTAAAAAAGTAGCCGAGGGGGCCGAGGGCTTGGTATTCGACGTTAAATTCGGCTCCGGAGCCTTTATGAAGGATCCTCTGGAGGGTGAAAAACTGGCCCGATCCCTGGTCGATACGGGAGCCGCCATGGGAAAACGCATTATAGCCCTTCTGACCGATATGAACGAACCCCTGGGCAATATGGTGGGCAACTTTTTAGAGGTCGAAGAAAGTCTCGACTGTTTGGAAGGCCACGGCCCGGCGGATCTGATGGAGGTAACCCTGGAATTGGCCGCCCGGATGGTCGTCCTGGGAAACAAAGCGAAGACCCCCGCCGAGGGCCGAAAAATGTGCGAAGATATGCTCGGGACCTTAAAACCCCGACAACTATTCCTGGATAACGTTAAAAACCAGGGAGGGGACGTGGAAAAATTCCTCAGCCTTAGGGGAAACTACCGGTCCCCCCACAGCGCGGTCGTAACGGCCTCCCGCTCGGGCTTTATAAAACGGATCGATGCGTACCAGGTCGGTATCGCGGGGGTTTATCTGGGGGTAGGTCGAAATAGAACCGAAGACGCGGTCAGTCCCACCGCGGGAATTCAATTTCATAAAAAAGGCGGGGACGCGGTACGGACGGGGGAACCGATTATGACCGTTTGGGCCGCCGACAATGGGGGGCTCCAGGCCGCTCTGCCCCTTTTACAGGGGGCGGTGGAGTACGGCGATACGGAGCCGGGCCAGAGAACGCTTATTTTAAAGGAAATAGCCTCCGCATGAATTGGGAAAAAAAGGACGTGCCGGCGGAGTTGGTCCGGGAAATCGCGAAAAAATTTGACTGCGATCTCTTGATCGCCTCGATTCTTGCCCGCCGAGGAATCACCTCGGGGGAAGATATCCAATATTTTTTGGAAGATGACCTCCGGTACCTTCGGAATCCCTTCGAACTTCCCGCCATGGAAGACGCGGTGGATAGGATCCTCGCCGCCCAGGACGAGGGAGAGAAGGTCCTGGTGTTTGGGGACCGGGATGTGGACGGAATCACCAGCACCACCTTGATTGTGGGGCTTTTACGGGACCTGGGGATGGACGTCACCTGGCGGGTCCCCACGGGGGACGACGCCTACGGGCTTTCCATCGCCGCGGTGGAGGAATTCGCCGCTGACTACGGGAGCCTTATCATCACCGTGGACTGCGGTATTTCCAATATCGCTGAGGTCGCCAGGGCAAAGGAACTGGGAATCGACGTTATCGTGGTGGATCACCATAATCCCCCCAACGAACTTCCCCAAGCCCTGGCCATCGTAAACCCCAAGCTCCCCACGTCCACCTACCCCTTTCGGGACCTATCCGGTTGCGGGGTTACGTTTAAACTCGCCTCGGCTCTGCGGTTTGCCCAAAAGGGAAATCTCTACGGACAGCCGATCTGTCTCCTGAACACCCGTCCCACCAACGACGCCTATGTGGTCGAAGCGGTGAAGCTTCGGAACCTGGTGGTAATCGATAGGATTACCGAAACGGTGATCCCCGGCATGGTCAGCATCGAACAAACCCGCCTGCTCCCCTTTTTGCGGGATCAGCAGATCCTGGTGTGGGACGCGGCATTGCAACGGAAAACCATCGCTAAGATTTTTGGCGGGGGAATAGAGATCAACATGCTGGACGTGGCCAGCGAAATCGCCAAGGAAATACCCTCCGTGGCGGGGAAGAGCCTTTTAAAAATTAAGGAACTATCCCGGATCGCTAAATACGCGGGAAAATCCCCGGGGGAATTGGACGTTTTTATCAACCTTTTCGTTTCCTTCGCCCAAAGGAAGGAAAGCTTCTATTCCTCCGCCGACGATGCGGACCTACAATTAGCCGCCCTGGGAACCGTGGCGGACCTGATGCCCCTAAAGGACGAAAACCGAATCATTGTTCGGCTGGGTATAGAAGGTCTGAATAAAAGATGCCGGCCAGGCATTTCGGATCTCCTGTTTAAAATTGGCCTCTCGGGTCGCCGGATCAGCGCCACCGAAGTCTCCTGGCAGGTCTGTCCCGCCATTAACGCCACCGGCAGGATGGGCAGTCCCGAAACCGCCGTAAAGCTCTTTCTTTCCACGGACAAAAATGAGCAGGACCACCTGGCGGACGCGGTACTCCAGATGAACGAGGACCGGAAAAAATTGGGAAACGACATTTGGACGGTGGTAGAACCCATGGCAGAGGCTAGCTTGGATACCTTCGGGGGTAAATTGGTGTTGGCCTACGGGACCGAGATCCACCGGGGCGTATCGGGGATTATGGCGAATCGGCTGGTCTCCCGCTTCAAAACCCCTGCGGTGGTAGTTTCTTTTAACGGGTCCTCCGTTGCCACCGGGTCCCTCCGTTCAACCCGGGGTTACGATCTTCGGGCCCTGTTGGAACAGTGCGCCGATCTGTTTCTCGACTGGGGGGGCCACGATTTCGCCGCCGGCTTTAGCATGGACCGGAAACATTGGGAAACCTTTATCGAACGGCTCAAGGTTGCCTCGGTGGGCATAGAATTGGACGAAAACGAGGATGAGGAAACCCTGAGCATCGATGCGGAGCTCCCTTTGAAGTATCTTACCCCCGACATTTTTAAGATAGTAGACCGGTTTGAACCCTACGGAGAAGGGAACGACCCGTTGATTTTTATGGCCCGGGGGGCAAAAATAACGGACCTGACCCTGATGGGAAAACCGGAGATTAAGCACGTTAAACTTTCCCTGGACACGGGAACGTTCAAATGGGCCGCCGTATACTGGCAGGGGGCAGAAAAGGTAAAAAGGGAATTCGATATCAACGATACGGTGGATCTGGTGTTCAGGCTAAACCGCAACTGGTTTAATGGCAACGAAATACCCCAAATTATCGTTTCGGACCTAAAACGAACGGACCATGGTCAGAATTAAAACCTTTTATAGCCTTGCCTTTCTTTTAGTGTGGGCGCTGGCCCTGGTGGAGCCCCAGACCCTAAAAACCCTGGTATACCCTGACACGCCCCTCCCCGGGGACCCCGTATCCGTGGCGGTTCTGGTACCCAAGACCTCCGCGACCATCTATACGGCGGGACTCTTGCTTAAAGAGAAGGAGCTTACGGCCACCGTTCTGTTGGACTATTATGAAGGCACCGATGGAAATACCGTCCGGGTGGGGCTTTTGACGGTCCCCAACGAAGCCTCCTCCGGGCCGGCTCTGGTTCGCCTACGAGCAAAGGCTCCCGGGGGTATCGAAGCGGGGACCATCGGCACTTCGGATTCCGACCCTATTGACATCCCCATAAAAATTGGCGAAAGAAAATTTTTTAGTGAAACCATCCCTCTGGACCGGACAAACACGGACCTGCTTACCAAAGTGGACCCCCAAAAAACGGCCGAGGCCGAACGGCTGTGGAATATGCTGATGGAAACCAAAGCCCACTTTTGGACAAACGCGCCCTTTATTCAGCCCGTCACCACCGAACGTCGTACCAGCGGTTTCGGGGATAGGCGAATCTACATCTACGCCGACGGCAAACGGGAAAGGAGCGTCCACGGGGGAATTGATTTTGGCGTTAAGCGGGGAACGGAGGTCCGCGCCTGCGCCGATGGGCAGGTAACCATGGCGGAGTTTCGGATCGTAACGGGGAATTCGATCGCCATAGAACATTGGCCGGGCCTGTACTCCCTCTATTACCACCTGGACTCCCTAAACGTTACCGTCGGCGACCGTATACACCAGGGGGATGTGATCGGCCTATCGGGATCCACAGGTCTGTCCACGGGCCCCCATTTGCACTGGGAAATACGGCTTCACGGGCAGAGCACCGACCCCGATATTTTTATAACCCAGCCGGTTCTTGACAAAGATCGCATAATTGGTAGAATATACGAAACTATTGCCGGACCCAACGGTTTGGCAACCAATTCTGACCGGTAGACGGAAGGGAGGTGATTTACTTGGCCCATATTATCGTTGACGACAACGAGATGCTGGAAAAGGCTATTAAGCGTTTTAAGCGCATGGTAGAAAAGGAAGGCATCATCCGGGAGTACAAAAAGCGGGAATACTATGAAAAACCCTCCACTATCCTCAACCGGAAGAAAAAGGCGATTCAGCGGAAGCTGATGAAAAAAACCCGGAAGGGAAAAGCGGAATACTAATATTGCGGTTCTGCATCCATCAAACCGTCCAGCCATGCTGGACGGTTTTTTTATCCCTATTGAACACCCATCCGGCTTAAAAAATTCCCATAGGCCTTGTACACGTTCCCATTCAGAAGGATGGAGCTATGACTTTCATTGAACCGTTCAGTTTCCGAGCCCAGGGATTTGGCGTAGGCGGATACAACCGGTTCCGGCGTCAGCTGGTCGTAATTAGCTACCAGGAATTGAATCCGGTTCCCGGGGGTTTGGAGTTTCGGTTCCACCCTTCCCGCGCCGTTGGGACTAATAAGAGAAAAGGCCCTATTCAACGATTCATCCGTATAACCGGAGGCTATAAAGGAGGAACGAACCGGAGCCAGTTCCTCCGATTCCCACAGGGTCCTCCAATCGACCAGGGGGATCATCACGCTTATATTATCAAAGGGATAGGTCTGGGCGTAGAGAAGCAAAACCGACGCCCCAAAACTCCCTCCCCAGGCGCCGATTTTGGTCATCCCCTGATTCCGAAGCCATTGGACACCCAGGGCAAGTTCCCCCACAGAGGTAGACACGGCGTTTAAAAGATCCCGAGGATCCTCCGTAACGATCCCGCTACCGGGTTTTTCCTTGGGTTTTAGCCGTTCCAAATGGTACGGGGGTACCCAAACGAGGACCGACCACCCCAAGGAAAGTTCCTTTTCAAAAAAGTTCCGTATAAAATTAAAGGCAAAATCCGACACCCCAAAACCGGGGGCAAAGAGAATAGCTCGACCGGGGCTTTGATCCTTTCTATGAAAATAGTAAAAATACCCCCGCGGATCCCATCCGTCCTTCCGAGGCAGGGGAGAAACAAAGCTCAACCGTTCCCCCACCACGGCCCCTCCAGACGCGGAAGAGCGGAGCTTCCAGCGATTAAAAGGTTCCACAACGATAGAATCAAGGCTAGCCACCGGGGAAGCGGTGATAGAAAAGGAATCCAAAAATCGCTCAAAAGCCGCGCCTTGCCCCTGGGATCTACCGGTCGATCGGCCTAAATCCGCGGTTATATCCTTAAGCCCGTTCTTATCCAGGTTGATTTTAAAGGATGCACAACCGGACATTAAAAAACCTATTACGGAAACGGTAATGAACCACATGGTGCTTTTCATCGCTCTCCCTTAGATATCCTGTTTGTAATATACTGTTTTTTATATAAACCGAGCAATGGAGGGCGGTTCTTTTAAAAGTTTTTTGCTTTTGAAAGAACCTCTTGCGGTATTTTTACAATTTCAATATGAATATTGTATGATACAGAATTGTAACAATACCGCTGGTACATCTCAGGTAGCTCTTTCAAAACGCCCTGATTTTTCTAAGAGCCTTGTACTAAAAAAAAGATACCCTTAGGGGCACCATGAACGCACAATACGGGTTGTATGATTAGCGGTGGTATACTTACCATAAAAACACGCGGTCCAGGGTTTATTTTTTTTAAAAGCCTTGGGGCCTTCTTTGCTATCGCCCTCCTCGGTTCCTGCTCAAGTCTGGGCTCCCTCGTTCGGGGAGGGACGGAAGCGGAAAACCCCTCCCCTCCCCGATACCGGATAGGTGCTATCGCGGACCTGCGACCCCGTTGGGAAGCGGTGTATCCGGGGGTAGAACTTTACTCCGTCCGGGTCGACTCCCCGGCGCTGGAAGTCTGGGCCCTGAGAATCCACCTGGATAACCGCGCTGTCCGGCCGGTGGTGGGACCGGAAACGGAAGCGGACCTGCGCTACGGTACCGTAAAAAGCCTACGGGTTTCCACCTTTGCCCAAAAGTACCGGTGCGTAGCGGCCATAAACGGAAGCCCCTTTGCCCCCACCAGCGATAGGGAAGGTGAAAATCGTTCCATCGTGGGGATCGGGGTGGAAGAGGGGCGTTGGATCTCCCCTGCGGTACCTGCGTACGGGGCTCTCATTTTTCACGACGACAACAGGGCGGAGGTGGTATCCCAAGCGGCCATTCCCTTGGATAAGCCCATTAAAAACGCCATCGGGGGCTTTTTTATAGTTCTTTCCCAGGGACATCCCCGAGGAAACACGGTTATCCGCAACCCCCGGAGCGCCGCGGGGCTGGGAGATGGGGGAAAAACCCTCTATCTGGTGGCCGTCGACGGCCGGCGTAGGGCCAGCGTAGGCACAACCGGTTTTGAAACAGGGCAAATCCTATCTCTTCTAGGGGCCCAGGATGGTTTAATTTTTGACGGTGGAGGATCGACGGCCCTGGTTTTGCGGCAACAGGATGGTTCCTACCGACCCATCAACGTCCCCATCCACGATGGAAAACCCTTTCGGGAACGGGCGGTGGCCCTCTCTTTGGGAATTCAATCTGGGGAAGCACCTTGATGAAATCGGTGCATGAAAGCAAACAGGATTTTTAGTCCATACATGGTTTTAAGCGCATACATGGTTTTTCCAGGAATTGACGTCCCCCAAAGGGAAGACTAGAATGGGACGATGGATACAAAACCTATTATTATCTCCATTTTATTAGCCTTTTTTATCGCGTTATCCGGAATCTCTGCCCAAGAGACCTCTCCGGTTATGAATACCCGTCCGTCCTTTCCCTACACCCTGGACTGGGGAATGGATGGAGCCCTGGCGGCCGCCGATCTGGGGCTCTTTGGTTCCTCTGTATACCTCCAATCCGTAAAAAGCGCTCCGAATCCCCGGGACGTGGATTCCTCAAAAATCCCCTTTTTTGATCTTTTGTACACCTCCGACCATTCCCTAACCCAGGCGACGGCCAGCGATATTTTGGCCTATACGTCCCTTTTTGCCCTTCCGGCGGTATTCGTCCCGACCGAAGGCTGGGGGAATTTAACGACCCTGGCGGTAATGTACGGAGAAACCATGGGCTTTACCTACAGCTTAGCCGCCCTAGGCAAAGCGACCATTACCCGCTATAGGCCCTACGCGTACTCCAGTTCCATCAATCCCACGGAGTTTTCCAACGCCGACATTGCCGGGTCTTTTCCCTCCCGGCATACGATCATGGGCTTCGCTTCCGCTACCTTTGTGGGGTCTGTGTACGACCAATTATACCCCGATTCCCCCTATCGAGTCGCGGTTTGGGGCGCCGGCTTAGGATTAGCCGTCGGAACGGCGATCCTGCGAATTACCAGCGGTGAACATTTTTTAAGCGACGTGGTTACCGGAGCGGTATTGGGCTCCCTGAGCGGTTGGGCTATTCCGTATCTGCACCTACGGCAAAACCGTTCCGAGGGAAAAAAGGTCTCCCGTTTATCGTTTATACCCACACCATCGGGTTTTTTGGTGGATTGGAAGCTGGATCAATAGGAAATCAAATGAGGTTCTTTCAAAACTCTCTGAGTTTTGAAAGAGCCTCAAATCTAAAAAGAATTGGTTTTTACCGGGGCCCCAATAGTAATATCCACCCGTTGATCGGCACTGGACGCTTGCCGTTTCTGGTCCAATTCCCGCTGAGCTTGCATTTCCATCTGGTACGCCTGGGCGGCCACTTGCATATCCGCTGGGGAGGGACTGTTTACCGCGAATGAAGCGTTGGCTATGGCTCGGGCTTTCCGGATCGTGGCTTCCGGGTCTCCGGGAACGGGGTTTAAATCTACCTTGATCGAACCGCCAACGGCAAACTTAGAACCGTCGGGAAGGGTAATGTAGTTATAGTTGATCGGTCCAGCCGCGAAGCCCCCCAGCACAGCCAGGTGGGAGTTCTCGTGGACCTTCACCGATTCATCCGCGGCGATCAGTTCTTCGCTGGGTTGAACGGACGAACGAACCGTTGAACGAACCGAGGAATGAACCGTTTGCGCCGAAGCTTGGCCTAGGGGCACCTTTTTTGGTCCCCTGGAATGGAGAGAAACGGACTGTACGGGCTCTATAGGTCCGATCATAGATCGCCTCTACCTATAGAGTAAAAGCGCGGGGCGGGAAAGTCAAGTTATCCGCAGGTTAGCAAAGGTTGAGCTGTTTAATCTTTTCGATGGTCCGCCCGATAACCTGATCCATATTATAGTACGCGTATTCCGCCAGCCGCCCTACGAACAGGTACTTGCCCGTTTCCTCTAGGGTTCGAACCTCGTTCATATACTTTTCCCGGAGGGTCATATTTTCATCGTTCATCACGATGTAGTAGGGTTCCCCCTCTTCTTTGGGATATTCGTAGCAGAGGGTCGTTTTGGGACTTTTTTCTCCCGAAAGGAGCTTAAACTCCGTAATCCGGGTCCAATCGTAATCGTTGGGGTAATTAACCACCGGAACGTCCTGGAACCGCTCCTGATCCAGGGTTTTAAATTCCAAATCCAGGGATCGATAGGTCAGTTTACCGTATTTCCGATCGAAGAACCGGTCCAATTCTCCCGTAAAAATGGTCAGCTTGGCGGGAAAGGATTCACGAATTTCAAAATAATCGGCCCCCAAAAGGAGAGAAATACGGGGATGATCCAGGATATTTTCTACCATCCGGGTATACCCGTGAAGGGGAACCCCCTGGTAGGGGTCGGAAAAATAGCGGTCATCCCGGTTGGACCGCACGGGGATCCGTTTGGCTATCTCCGGAGACAGGGTTTCCGGATCCCGGGCCCACTGTTTAAGGGTATAATTTTTAAAAAACAGGTCGTAGAGCCGCTGTCCCACCTGGGAAACTACAGCGTCCCGGAAATTTTGAGGAGGGTCGTTGTACTGGGATTGGGCTACCTGGGTCTTTAAAAAGGCTTCCACCTGGTCTGTAGTAATTTGTACGCCGAAGACCTCGTTAATCGTATCCCGATTGATGGGAAAGGGTACCAATTTTCCGTCGGCGTAGGAGAGGACCCGGTGTTGCAGGTAGTAAAACTCCGTAAACCGGCGGACAAAATCCCACACTTCCTTATTCTTGGTATGAAAGATATGGGGTCCGTAGGTGTGAACCGTGATCCCCGCTTCGTTGCGGTAATCGTGGCAATGCCCCGCCACGTGACGGTGCTGTTCCACGATCAACACCCGACGGCCCGCATCGGCCAATAGGCGGGCAGCCACGGACCCCGCCAGTCCCGCGCCGGCGATTATCGCATCGTAAACCATTAGGTAGCTCCTTTATTCGTCAACCGGGAAACAAGAAATTGGGCAACCTCGTCACTGCCCGATCGAAGGGCCAAATCGGCGATACGTTTCTTTGCCTCGGCCAACTGCCCCTTTTCAAATAAGAGGTCTAGGACGTTTTTGAATGAAGAAAAATCGGGGGCGTACCAGCCTATCCCCTGGTTAACGCAAAAACCGATATTTGGTTTTTCGTTGTAGCTAGCCCAGCTGGAAAAAATAATAGGGATTCCTTTTAACAGGGCTTCAAACATGGTGGAAGCCCCTGCTTTGGCGACGCACAGGTCCGAAAGGCCCAACAATTCGTTCATATTGTTCACAAAGCCCAGGGGAATAATATGGGTTGGTGCGTCGCTGTCCTTCTGGACCAGGGCTTGCAGTTCCCCCAGAAGCTTCTCGTTTTTTCCGCAAACGGAAATGATGTTGCAGGGGTAGCCCATCTGGTGTAGCCGCAGAACGTATTGGGAAATTTTACCGATCCCCTGCCCCCCTTCGCTGGTAAGCAGGGTGGGCACACCGGCCCGCAGACCCAATTTCTGCCGCAGTTGATCCGGGTCTTCGTGGACCGTAAAAAACTTTTTGTGTATGGGGAACGGAAGGACTCGAATTTTAGAATCCGGAATACCCCGGGATAAGAGTTGTTTTTTACCCACCTCCGAAGCCACCAGAATAAAATCCAAGTCCGGATCGACCCACCACCCAAAGGCGTCAAAGGGATCGGTAACGTAGCTGATCACCTCGATCGGAAGTTGTAATTTTTTCCGAACCGCCGCGGACATGGTGGAGGTGATAAAGTTGGTGGAAAAAATTAAATCGGGCTTATATTCCCTGACGTAAGCCAAGGCCCTTTGTTTAAATTCGGGGTACACGTTCTGGTTCCAAAAAATAGAAAAGGGCCAGAGAGAATCCGCAAACCGGTACCCTGTCTTTGCTAAAAAGGGGTTGGCTAAACCCACATCCCAAAACTTTTTTATCGAACGGTCCGATTTTAGGGCCCCCACTTCCCGGGGGAAATCGATTACATCCACCTGGAACTGACCAGGGTAAAGGCGCTCGATGGATTCTTTAACAGCAAGGGCGGGCATTTTATGGCCCGCCCCCGCCTCGAGCATGGGTACCAGTATCTTTTTCAAACTCATTCCTCAGAAGCTTTAGGATAAACGAAAAAAGTGTACCGGTCAAGCTTGAGCGTAGGATTGGGCTCAAGATTGAACGTAGTTTTCCGCCGCTTCCCCAAGGGTAGTGTAAATTCTAGATCGAAGCTCATCATCCTGCTCCAACAGGGTAAAGCGGAATCCCGGGAGGTCGCTGGCGAATCCCGACAGGGGTACCACACAGATCCCCGTGGACGCTAAAAGCCAGTAGACAAAGCGTTTATCCGCGGCTACCGTGGCAGTCCGTTCTTCTATAAAAGCGTCCAACGAAGCATCCTTAACCGGCAGTTTCCGTATTTTGGACCGGCCATCGTTAAAGAGCTTTTGATCAAACAGGGCCGTCGCGTAGAGGGCCCCCTTGGGTTTGATAATTCGAACTCCCTTCTTGCCCTCGAAGGCCCGCCCAGCCTCCTCCGAACGGGCCTGGAACATCGTGGCGCGACGTTGTATGTGGGCAGGATACCGGCTATCGCCCATAATGTCGGGGATGCACAATTGGGGAAGGGTCGTAGCGCAAACCTCCAAACGTTTAGCGTCCAACAAACTGCGTACGTAGGCGTCAAAACGGGGATCGACCTTTCTGTTGTACACCTCCACCCACCCGCACCGGGCCCCTGGCCAGGGAACTTCTTTGGAAATCGAGCGGAGGGCCAAACCAGGGACATCGCCGATTACCTGGGATAGAGCGGCGGTTTGGTAACCGTTAAAAACGATATTCGCGTAGGTTTCGTCGGCCACGAGAAAAAGACCGTAGGTTTTGGCGATCCGTACAAATTCTCCCAGGACTTCCGGAGGGTACACCGCCCCCGTAGGGTTATCCGGGTTGATAAGGAGGATACCGGCAATGGAATCGTTATACCGGACCTTGAGTTCCACGTCCTCCATATCGGGCATCCAATTTTTATCCGGATCGAGCCGATAGGTCAGGTGTTCGTACCCCGAGTGGGCCGCTTCGGCGGAGGATAGGGTTGAATAGGCCGGCGAAGGACCTAATACCCGGGCTTCCCGGCGAAGAAAGCCAAAAACCTTGGCCACCGCGTCGCCCAGACCGTTAAAAAAGAGAATATCTTCGGCACCTATAGGAGGGGCGGCCGTAAAAGACGAGCCTGTTCCCTGTTCGTTTCCGTTTTCTACCGTTCCTTGGGATCCCAACGTTTCCGACTTTTCTTTTGAAACAGCCAGGATAGGCCGCTTGTTAATCCGTTCGGCTAAAAACTCCCTGGTTTCCCCGACCCCTTCGGTTTCCGAATAGGCATAAGAAAGGTCTTGGGCCACCCTTTCTTTTACAATTTCCTTAATCCACGGGGCTACGGCTTCGCCTTTTTTTACTGGATCGCCGATGTTTTCCCAAATAATGGGAATATCCCACCGTTTAAGCTCCCGAGCAAAGGCTACAATTTCGCGGATTTCGTACTTGAGCTCCCCGGCTCCCGGATGGACGATGTCCCTTCTCATGGCATGCTCCTTTGGGTATCCCTTTTAGATACCCTCGGGCCGCACTCCCGGGGATGTACCTTCGTATTTTTATGTCCCTAGGGCATAAAAAAAGGCCGTCATCCCCCCTAGGAGGATCACGGCCCGTGCGTTCATAGGTGAACGGCTAACCGCGATCCTCCAGGATAGCGGCCGCCGCGGCGAGACAATAACAGGTAAATCGAGTTTTGCCGAATTTCATAAAGCTATTTTCGGCAAAAAAAGGAAATATGTCAAGATACTGTAGTGTCACGAAGATTAGGGAAAAAGTAAAAAAGATTAGAGGCTCTTTCAAAACTCAGGGAGTTTTGAAAGAGCTACCTTAGATGTATATG
>CAYRLW010000059.1:15774-18096 GCA_964425215.1 uncultured Treponema sp. | reverse complement strand
CATAGTTGTTTAGGGACTCCACTGTACCGATCTTTTCAGAGGAAGGTCAAGGTGGGCCAGACGGATGCTTGCAACAGAGGACTTGACTAATCATTTGTATATTTATACATTGTCATGCATAAATATTCAAACCAAAGGAGTTTCTATGAAATTTAACAAAAAAATTCTGGCGGCGCTTTCGCTGTTCGCCCTCGCTTCGTCCCTATTCGCCTCGGGTAAAGCCGATGGGATGGATAAGGTAGCCCAAATAAAAAAGGCGGGGAAAATTATTATGGGTACCTCGGCCGACTATCCTCCCTACGAATTTCATTCTTTAAAGGATGGAAAGGATACCATCGTGGGTTTTGACGTGGCCATTGCCCAGGAAATCGCCAAGGATTTGGGCGTAAAGCTCGAAATAAAGGATATGCAGTTTGATGGTCTTTTGGCGGCCCTGCAGGCGGGAACCATCGATATCGTCATCGCGGGGATGACCCCCACGGAGGAACGGAAAAAGAGCGTCGATTTTACCACAACCTACTACTACGCGGTCCACGGGGTTATCGTTCGCTCGGCGGACAAGGAAAAATATTCCACCGTGGAGGCCCTCAAGGGGGCGCGCTTATCGGCCCAAAAGGGAACTATCCAGGTGGGCATCGCTAAAAAGCAGATCTTGGGGATGACCGACGCGGAGGCGGAAAAGGATTCTAACGCGGTTAAAGAGCTGGGGACCATTAAGAACTTGGTGTTGGACCTAAAAAATAACAAGGTCGACGCCATTGTGGCTGAACTGCCCGTGGCCAACGCGTACGTGGGCAAAAACCCCGATTTGGCGGTCGCCGCGCCCACGTTTAAGGACGACGAGGGCGGTTCGGCGGTGGCGGTAAAGAAAGGAAACGAAGCCCTGGTCACGGCGATCAACGGGACCCTGGATAGGCTGATGGCGGCGAAGGATATCGACAAGTTTGTCGCCGAGGCCAACGATCTGGTGGAAAACTGAACGGCCCGTTTGGGGAGTTTAAAATAGAGTGAATTTTTCTTTTTTAGGTAAATATTGGCAGTTTTACGTCACCGGGGCCAAGAACACGATCCTCTTGGCCGCCCTGGCGGTCCTATTCGGGGTGGCCATCGGTCTGTTCCTTTCGCTGATGAAGCTTTCCAAACGGAAAGTGCTACGTTTTTTCGCCAGCGCGTACATCGAATTTATCCGAGGAACCCCCCTATTGGTCCAGCTGTTCATCGTCTACTACGGGCTCCAGGCCATCGGGATTAAATTCCCCGACATTCCCTGGATTGGCGCGATTCTGGGGATCAACTTTTCCGACTTTATGTCCGGGGTCCTGACCCTGGGCATCAATTCGGGGGCCTACGTGGCGGAGATTTTTAGGGCGGGGATCCAGGCGGTGGACGTGGGGCAAACCGAAGCGGCCCGGTCCCTGGGGATGCCCCACCGGATGGCCATGCGGTACATCATCATCCCCCAAGCGGTCCGAAACATTCTGCCCGCCCTGGGGAACGAGTTCGTCGTGGTCATCAAGGAATCGTCGATCGTTTCCATCATCGGCATCGCCGAGTTGATGTACAAGGCCGACACCGTCCGGGGGAACACGTTTCAACCCTTTGAGCCCCTGCTGGTAGCGGCGCTCATCTACTTTATGATGACCTACCCCCTGTCAAAACTGTTGGCCCATATCGAACGGAGGATGCGCACCGGTGATAGATAACGAAGAGCTGATCCAAACACGGGATCTGCGAAAAAACTTTGGCAAGCTTGAGGTGCTTCGGGGCATTAGTACCACCTTTTCCAAGGGGGAGGTGGCGGTTATCATCGGCCCCTCGGGGTCGGGAAAGAGCACCTTTCTTCGGTGTCTTAACCTGCTGGAAATCCCAACCTCGGGACAGGTGATCTTTGAGGGTATCGATATTACCCGCTCGGGCCACGATTTGGACCTGCACCGCCGTAAAATGGGCATGGTGTTCCAGCTGTTCAACCTTTTTCCCCACATGTCGGTCCTGGAAAACATCACCCTATCGCCCCGGAAGCTCCGGGGACTTTCGTCGGCCCAAGCGGAAGAGACGGCCCTGCGGTTGTTGCGCCGGGTTGGGTTGGAAGATAAGGCCCGCGCATACCCGGCTCAGCTTTCGGGGGGGCAAAAACAGCGGATTGCCATAGTACGGGCCCTGGCCATGGAACCCGACGTGATGCTTTTTGACGAGCCCACCAGCGCCTTGGACCCGGAAATGGTCGGCGAGGTGCTGGAGGTTATGAAAGATTTGGCCGCCGAGGGTATGACCATGATCGTGGTTACCCACGAAATGCGTTTTGCCCGGGACGTGGGCAAG
>CAYRLW010000059.1:0-15674 GCA_964425215.1 uncultured Treponema sp. | reverse complement strand
ACCGCCGAATAGAGAATCTGTCCGGAGGTTAAGTCCAGGGCCTTTACCTCGGCGGATACGGTGACGATCTTTTGTCCCCTATCGTCCTTGACCGACACGATTTTGGTGGTTCCGAAAACGATCCGTTCGGCCCGGTTTCCCAGAGCGGATTTTGCCGCCTGGAGGACCGCCGTATCATCCTTGCCCACCAGGGCATCCGCCTGCAAGGGCGCGGAGCTTACCTTAAATCCGTTCCGAGAAAGGGTCTGCAAAAGTGCCGACGCTGTGGTTCCCCCTACGGGGTTGCCAGAGGCGTCCAAATCCACAATTGCCACCGCCGTGGGGATTTCCCGGGCCTTGGAAATAACGGAATACTCAAAACTGACCCGCTTTTCCGCTATGGCGTCGTCAAGGGCTGAGACCTGGGGAGAAAACGTATCCTTGATGCCGTACAGGCTTTCCATGGCCGCCGAAAGGTCCAACCGCATGGTTAAGGTTGCCTTACCCACAAAATCGGGGGAGGGGTGGTCAAAGGAAGCGACCCCGTCGTCGCCCGTGGTGATAGTAGCGGTCTTGGTGGTCATTCGACCGTTCGCGAGCCGGGATTGGTAGCCCACCACCACCGGCACCTGGGCCAGGGGTTTTCCGTCCGACGTTACCATCGCTTTAAAGGGGGCGGGGAACTTTACGCCCACGGAAGATTGGAGCCGATCGTTTAATTTTTCTATGCTAATTTGCCCCAGTGCTTCCTTGGCGTTGTTGATATTCCGTTCAAATTTGACCGAAGCGTTATCGATATCCGACCCAGAGGCGGCAGAAGCGGCTTCTATAAACTTTTTGACCGCGTTTATGGCGTCCCCTTGGGCCAACAGTTTCTTGCCCTCCGCTTCGGGAACCGCTACGGCGTCTATTTTTTCCTGGAACACCGCGGCGATCCTCTGTTTTTCCGCTTCCAGGTCCTTGGTGGCGTATTTTCCTAAAATATAGACCGTTACCCCGCCGGACCGTTTAGCCACGTACTTTTCCGCGATTTGGAACCCCGAAACCCGGTTATTGGAACTCTGTTTAACCGTTTGCACCAAATCGGCCTGGTAGCTGTCCAGGGTGGATCTAGCCGTGGCGGTGGATTGGGCGGAAATCGTTACCCCGATATACCGCATTATTTCGTTAATAAGCCCCGCGGTGGCGTTATCGGTGGCCTGAGCTTCCCCGTTTTCCGGTCCATCGGCGTAACCCACAAAGTACGTGTAACCGCCGCTGGGGGGGGGCGTGTTCAGGGTCCAGGCGGGAGCCTTGGTTTCCGATGCCTGCGGGGTCGCGGGGGCCGAAACGGCGGGGGTGCTGGCGCAGGCCAGGTTCAACAGCAGGGGCAAAAGGGCCACCGAAAAGGTCGGCAGTCTCCATACTTTTCGTAAAGATTGGTTCATCCTTTCCTCCAAAAAAACGGGCGGTCCCCTCCCCTTGCAGGATTGGACCGCCCGTCACGGTTCTACGCGCTCCGCGAGCAGACCCGTCGTGGACTTAGAACCCTTCGTAGAAGGATTGTTTAACCCGATCGACCGCCGTCTGCTGTTCCTTGGTCAGGGGTTTGTCGGGCTGTACACCGTTCAGAACCGCGTCTAACTGTTTTTGCAACGTGGCCTTGTCGATGGTTACGAGGACGTAATAGTCGTACACTTCCCTATCCACGGTCTTGCCATCATCCTTATAGTACCGCTTAAGGATCCAGAAATCCGACTCTTTCCGGGCTCCGGAGTAGGTAGCGTCGGAAGCGCTCTTTACCACGTTCTCAAAATACCGGCCGTAGTTATCGTCGGGGCTACCCGCGGCGGCGCCGGCAAACCGAGCCTGCACCCGGGTGGATACCAAGCGGGACAAATCTTGAGCTACGGTGAAACCGGTGGCCCACTGCCGCAGGGCTTCCTTGTTGGCCCCCGAATCCTCGCCGATAAACACGTACTTATCCTTAAACTTGGGCAGGGCTTCTACCCCCGTGACCCCGTCGGTTACGTATACCGAGACCCACTCGGGGATATCCCCGCCCAGGGCCATGGTTTTAGTATCCAGAACGTCGTACTTGGGGGCCGCTTTTTTAGGGGCCTCCGTAGGAGCCGGCGCCGGCGCTTGGGCCGGGGGCGGACTGCTAGCGCAACCTATAGCCATAAGGGCTACCGCGGCCAAGGAAAGGGTTAGAATCGTCTTCTTCACATAAGCCTCCTTACACTCGGTCCAGGGACCGAAATTGCCAAATTATGGGGAACCACTCCCCCGTTGCCGTCAACGGACAACGTTTTACGCATCATCTTTATGTCTATCACCTATTATACTAAATTTCATGGATCGCCGCTCAATTTCCCGTATTAAAGGTGATAGTTTTCCCCCGGGTATACACCCAATAGGCGTTTTCCATACCCGGGGTCTTTTCAAAGGCGGAATAACACGCGTCTTCCAGGTCCGAAAGGGAACCGAACAGGTATACGTCCATGGACGTTTGATCCGCCGCGCTGGGGCCCATCACAATTTCCCTGGTTTTTGCGCGCAGGTTCCTTCGGAACGTGGAAATCGCCCGGGCATCCGGGGTCTTTTGGATAAGAACCTGGTACCGAATACCGTTGGAGTACCGATTCCGCAGAACGGTGGTGGAATCCCGGATAATGCGGGGCATCAGCTGGGCAGTACCGGCGGTAAGGGCGTTGATAACCGCGTCCTGCTGGCTGGTGGTACTGACGGATCGGTCGGTTCGGAAGGTGACGGATCCGATCAGTTCGGCGGTGGAAGGATCGAACATATTGGCCGTAAAGTTCGCTTCCCCGTAGTACCGGCCGTTCTCCGCGCTACCCCGGGGTACGCAATCCAGTTCCACGTACACATCGGCCCCCAATTTCTGGGCGATGTACTGGGTGAGGCTCATGGACGATCCGGCTTCCGCTTCGTAGGCGGTTTTTTGATCCTCCATATTCTTCAGCAGTTGATCGTACTGAACCACGTCGTACCCCTGACGGAGCAGAACTTCGTTACCCTTGGTCAGCACGGAACGTTTCTGAAAATCGTCCACCGCGGCGCCCTCTTTGACCACCATCATGTATTTCAGCCGTTTGAGGTAGTTTTCGAAGAACTGTTTTTCCTTAGCCGTCAACTCCGTAACGGGAGCGGCGGTTCCCGTATCCTGGGTCGTTAAGGGCTGGGAAGCGGCCGTACCGGTTTGCGAAGCCCCGGCGGGAGCGCTACCCTGCGCTTGAGCGTTCGCGGGGGCGTTGGCCGGTGCGGGAGCCTCGCCGGTAATCAACTGCTGGGCCCGTAATTGGGCGTCGTTCTTTTTGGGTTCCTCCGTCTTTTGGGCGGCGCTCTGGGCCGCCGGCGCGGGGGCGGCCGCCGGAGGAGCGGCGGGGGGCGGCGCGGAGGCGCAGGAAAAGAGGAAACCGGTTACCGCAAGAACCGATAGTATCGATCTTTTATACATCAAATCCTCCTCGGAATAGACTCGTTATCGTATAATCTAGTACGGATTGTCTATCTTTTCAAAGGGTTAGGCATAATTTTTAAGGATTCGGAGTGGAAACCCCAAAACCCTGGAGAATCGCTACGGCGGAGGATTCGGAAGGGAGGCTTTCGTCGGGGGTCGCGGAGGTAGGGGCCTTGGTTTCGCTGGCGCCGAATTGGAAGGAGCCGGCTCCCGTACAGGAACCTACGGGAGAAAGGCGCACCTCTTGGCCCGATGCGGGGTCGTTCTGGAGGAAAAGTCTAGCCGTGGCCGTGTTGTTTTGAATGCTAAAATCGATGCTGACCCACTGGAGCTGGTTGCCCAGGGGGCATTCGACTATTTTGGTTACCCCGTCACCCCCCTTGGTAAGGGTGCAGGCAAAGCCCTGGGTAACCACCGAGAGCGCCAGGACCACGGCGGAACCATCGTCCTGGGCGTAGGAAACCCGGGCCACGAGACCCGGGGCCAGGGGAGCCAGGTGGAAGGTCAACCGATGGAGCGGAACCCCGTTTTGGGTTACGGGATAGGGAACCCCTCCGTAGGAATAGCTGTTCTGCCCTCCCACCACGAGGCCGTAGGAGGTATCCGAGGGTCGCCATTCGGGGGTGGTAGCGCCGAGAGGCATAAGGGAAGCGGAACCGGAGGCGTCGGCCAGGGTGCCCATAAAATCATACTCCCGGGAATAGGGACCCCCGCTTGGGGGAAGCCCCGGAAAGGGAGCCTTGGTAGAAACCGCCACGGTCAACTCTTTAGAGATCCCCGCCGTATCCGGAAGCCCCGCGTCGGCGGGAGGGAATGGGAAAACCTCCGCCCGGATGGTGTAAAAACCGTCGGGGCTCCGGGTCTTCCATAAAATCTGAGAAAGCCCGTCGGCTACCCGCCCCGAGGCGATGGGGGTGGAACCAAAGTACCAGCGGACGTAGGGGTTTAGACGGGGGTCCGCGTCCAAGCCCACCGCCAAAAGGAGGTTCACATTCGGAGGAAAGAGGGGAGCCTGGGAAGAGGGCCCCGTACCGGGGGGATAACTTACCAGGGCCTTCACGTTCCACGTGGCGGACCCCAGGTAGAAAATGGGCCGTTTAAGCTCCGAAAGAACCCCGTCTTTTCCAAGCACTTGGAAATCCAAGACGTAGGAACCCAGGGCTAAATCGACGGGGAGGCTAAAGCCGGGCAACCGGCTATCCAGCCGGGACACCACCACGGTGGTGTTCATGGAAGCCGGGGCCGAGGCGCCCTGGGTACCGGACTTGGAATCCCCTTCGGCCCCGGACAGGGAGACGGAGGCCGAACCTGTTTCGCTTGATCGACCGACGGCCGATCCGGCGCCGGTGGTATAGGTAACCGTACCCCCCGCGGGTTTACCATCGGGAGTAAGGATGGAGACCGAAAGGCCCCGGACATCCGGATCGTTGGCTACATTGGAAAGAAACTGGGGCACCAGGGAGTCGTTTTCCCGAACCAAGGCAAGGGAATCCACGCTCTGGTCCCCCACAAGGGCGGTGACGCGGTAGGTGCCATCCCCCGTTAAAAGGGTATTTATACCCCCGCACCCCATAAGGGCTGTAAAGGAGAGAAAACATATCCCTATGGTCAAAGGCCCGTTCAACTTCATTACCACATACAAGTATAGCATAAAAATCAAATTTGTCCAACAAACGGTTTGTACAATGCCGTACCGTTTTATTATTGCCAGGCTTCGGACAAGGGTTTACAATGGGAAACCATGCGAGCAACCAGGGCGGTGATTCATCTTTCGATGCTTCGGGATAATATTCAGCGGGTTCGGGAACGGGTGGGGAAGAACGTGGCCATCTGCGTGCCCGTCAAGGCGGACGGATACGGCCATGGGGCGGTGCGGATCGCCGTGGCGGCCATCCGTTCGGGGGCCCGGTTTTTAGCGGTCGCTTCGGTTCAAGAGGGAGTTGAATTACGGGAATCGGGGATTGTGGCCCCGATTTTGCTGTTTTCTCTGCCTATTCCCGAGGAGCTGGACCAGGTGGTGGCCCATCATATAACACCCCTGGTGGGGGATCGAGAATTCGCCCTGGAGGTGGCCCGGGCGGCGGAGGCGGCGGGGGAAGTGGTTCCCGTACACCTGAAGATCGACACGGGGATGGGGCGGATAGGATGCCGTCCCGAGGAAGCCCTGGCGTTGGCCCGGGCGGTTCTGTCGCACCCGTCCCTCCGCCTGGAAGGAACGGCGACCCACCTTTCGGTGGCCGATTCTTCCAGCGCCGACGATATGGCCTACACGAAAAACCAACTGGAGCAGTTTCGAACCGCCCTCGATTCTCTCCGATCCGACGGTATTAACCCGGGGATTATCCACGCGGCCAATTCGGGGGCGGTGGTTTTGCATCCCGATTCCTATTTCGATATGGTCAGGCCGGGGCTCCTCTTGTACGGGTACCCGCCGGTGGAAGATCAAACGGAAACGGTTCCGGTCCGCCCGGTGATGGAACTGATCACCCATATCGTCTTTATAAAAAAGGTCAAAAAAGGCGAGGCTATCTCCTACGGCAGACTGTGGACCGCCCCCCGGGACACCACCGTGGCTACCCTTCCCATCGGTTACGCCGACGGGCTGGATCGAAGTCTTTCCGGCCGGGTGGAGGTACTGATCCAAGGGAAACGGTACCCCCTGGTGGGCCGGATCTGCATGGACCAGTGCATGGTAGACCTGGGTCCCGACTCGTCGATCCCCCGCTGGGAAAGGGTCACCGTTTTCGGAAACGATCCCCAGGGTCCATCGGCGGCGGACCTGGCCCGGCAATTGGGCACCATTCCCTACGAAATTACCTGCGGAATCAATAGACGGGTTCCCCGATTATACGTTGAATAAGGAGCGTGAAGTATTATGAGCGAAAAAACAGTACAATCGGTTCCTTCGGATATCGAAATTGCCCAGGGGGCAACCCTTATTCCGATCGCCCAGGTGGCCCAATCCTTGGGCATCGACGAAGCCTTTGTGGAACCCTACGGGCGTTTTAAAGCCAAGGTCGATTGGAAGCTCCTGCGCGAAGCCTCAACGCCGGGGGGAGGTACCAGATCCCGGGCCAAATACGTGGACGTGACGGCCATCAGTCCCACCCCCCTGGGAGAAGGCAAAACCACCACCACGGTGGGCCTAACCCAAGGGCTGGGTCTTTTAGGCAGGAAAGCCGTGGCGACCCTGCGCCAACCCTCCATGGGCCCCACCTTTGGCATAAAGGGCGGCGCGGCGGGGGGCGGATACAGCCAGGTGGTGCCCATGGAAGACATTAACCTGCACCTAACCGGGGATATCCACGCCGTATCCGCGGCCCACAACCTCTGCGCCGCGGCGATCGACGCCCGGATCTACCACGAGGGGCGCTGGTCCGACAGCTACTTTGAAAAAATAGGGCTCCGAAAGCTGGGGGTCGATCCGTACAAAGTCGGCATCGGCCGGGTGGTGGATATGAACGACCGGGTGCTCCGCAATATTTTGATTGGCCTGGGGTCCCGGGAGGACGGTCCCCTGCGGCAGGCCCGGTTCGATATTTCCGTAGCCAGCGAAGTGATGGCCATCCTGGCCCTAGCCCAGGATATGGGGGACCTGCGGTCCCGCTTGGGCCGCATGGTGGTGGCCCAGGATACGACAGGAAAGGGCTTGACCGCCGAGGATTTCGGCGTGGCGGGGGCCATGGCGGCCCTGCTGAGGGAGGCTATCAAACCAAACCTCTTGCAGACCCTGGAGGGTCAGGGAGCCTTTATCCATGCGGGACCCTTCGCCAATATCGCCCACGGGAATTCGTCGATCCTGGCGGATCAAATCGCCCTGCGGTACGCCGACTACGTGGTCACCGAAAGCGGCTTCGGCGCCGACATGGGCATGGAGAAATTTTTTGATATCAAGTGCCGAACCTCGGGACTGCGACCCGACGCGGTGGTGGTGGTGGCCACGGTCCGGGCCCTTAAAGCCCACGGCGGTGGCCCCGCCGTAACCCCCGGCAAACCCCTGCCCCAGGAATACCGGGAAGAAAACGTGGAGCTTTTACAGCGGGGGTTAGCGAACCTGATAGCCCACCTGGGTATCGTTCGGCGTTTCGGCGTTCCCGCGGTGGTGGCCATCAACGCGTTTCCCACGGATACGGAGGCTGAATGGGCCCTTATCCGGGAAGCGGCCCTTAAGGCCGGGGCGGTGGACGCGGTGGTGACCCATCATTGGGCCCAGGGAGGCCAGGGGGCGGCCGAATTGGCCGCCGCCGTGGAAAAGGCCTGCCAAATTCCGTCGGACTTCCACTTTCTCTATCCATCCGAGAGTCCGTTAACGGAAAAAATTGAACGGATCGCCACGGAGGTCTACGGGGCCGACGGGGTGGACTATAGCGACGAAGCCCGGGAAACCTTGGACAAATTGGGGGACGACGGGTTTGGAAATCTTCCCATCTGCATGGCCAAGACCCAGTACTCCCTGTCCCACGATCCGGCGTTAAAAGGGGCCCCCAAGGGATGGAGGCTCCCCATTCGGGAGGTACGGCTGGCCGCGGGGGCGGGCTTTGTCTACCCCCTCTGCGGGGATATGACCACCATGCCCGGCTTGCCCAGCAAACCGTCCTTTATGCGGATCGATGTGGACCAGGATGGAAACATTCTGGGCCTTTCTTAAATCCATCGGAGGAGGCCCGGGGCAGTACAACGGGCCGGCGCTGAAGGCCGGCATTCGGTCTAGTTCGGTCTAGGGTCTCATTGGGTCTAGCTTGAAGCTTTAGAGCCCAGCTGTTCCGCCAGCATTAAGTTTTGCCGCACCGCCGGTAAGGGCGAAAGGGCGGCGGCGGCCCGGAAACGGGCCGCCGCGTCTGCGTAGGCCCGCCGGTGGTTCAGGGCGATATAGCCCAGGTTGTTGAAGGCGGGATAACACGTGGGGTCCAAGGCTACCGCGGCCTCGAAGGCGGCGTACGCTTCGTCCCAACGGCCCTCCGCCAGCAGGCTGTTCCCCCGGTCCAAATACGCAAAGGATTCCCGGGCCTGGGAAAACCGGTCCCCGTGGGAACAGAGGCTAAGCCTTTTTTGCAGGTACCGAATTTCCGCCTCCGGAGGGCGGGACCGGGGATCCTCCGCCTGGGCAAGCCGGAGGGCCTCGGCGTAGCGTGTTTGGGCTTCCTCCCGCCGGCCCCAGACAAAGTACAGGTCAGCCAGGGCTTTGAGCCGGGCCGAAGTCTCTCCGTAGGACTCCAGCTCGGCCAGGAAGTTTGCTTCCGCTTGGTCGTACTTTTTTAAGGCGAATTGGGCTAATCCCACGTTATGGGTCAAACCGGGGTGGGAGCCCCACCGTCGGATCAGGGTTAGAAAATAGGCTTCCGCCTTATCGTACTGCCCCGATACCAGGGCGTTCAGGGCCCGCCGTTCAAAATAGCGATACAAAAGGGATCGGCTCAATTCTGTTCCCCGCTGGAACTATCGTCCATCATGGTCATAATTTTTTCCAGGTTTTTTTGAATTAACGCTAAATCCTCCGTATGGACCGTGGATCGGCCCCCTTGGATATCCTTTTTCATATTATCAGGCAGTTGGGAGCCCCCGTACTGTTCCATGGCGGTGATATAACTGCCCACGCTAATGGCGTAAAGGTAGTCCCAAAAATTGTCTCCCCACCCGTATTTCCGCAGAATAGACTTCCACTGGGGCATCTTTTTAACTTCATTAAGGCTTTTTTTCATGACCACGTAGTAGGGCTCCCCGGTGGATGGGGCATTGGGATTCCCATTCATCGGTTCTTCCATGCGTAAGGGGTTATCTTGGGGTCCTTGGGCTTCCAATTCTTTTGTGATCTTTGGATAATCGTTGATAAATTTGTCCAAACCCTGGGGATTCATAACTTTTTTAGGCGCACCTTGGGCAAAAAGTACCGCTCCTAGAATCATAAAAAGGGACAAAAAGGATATACACTTTTTCATAGGTCCTCCGGGATCTATTCTAGCCCCTCTTTATACTAAAACGCAATAAAAAAGCCCGAGGAGCCGACTTTATCGTAATATTCCGATAAATCCGGCCCCTCGGGTTACCGACCCTAGGGCTATAAACCTTAGATTTTGTACGGCTTTTCCGTTACATTCGGGGCATGTCGTCGATGCCCCCGGCGTTTATCACGTCGGTCCATCCGGACATTTTAAGGATCCGGGCGGCGTAGGCGCTCCGGGCGCCGGACTCGCAGTACAGAATTAGGGTCCGGTTTTTCGGTTCCAGCTCCTTAAGGCGCCTTTGGATCTCACCAACGGGGATATTAACGGCCCCCGGGTACGCACCGTCCATAAACTCATCCTCCGTACGGACGTCCACCACCAAAGCACCCGCTTTAATTTTTTCTACAACGATATTTCCAGCCATCTTTTCCTTCCTTAGGCTACAATGTTCAGGCCATCGACCAGCCTGAGGGCGGCCCATCCGCCCGATATATTCATGACATCCTTATATCCGTTCTGGAGCAGGATGCGGCATGCGATATGACCCTCGTACCCGCCGCAGGATATGATCCGAATCGGAGTATCCCGCTTTAGTTCCTCAAAACGATCCCGAATCTCATCCAGGGGAAGATGAACCGCCTCCGCCAGGTGAACCTTGGTATACTCGCCGTAGGTCCGGACGTCCAAAAACACCGGAGCCTGGGGGCTCTTCAGAGCCTGGGCCGCTTCAGAAGCGCTGATAAGGGGGCTGTAACCGGACAGGGCGTTTTCGGCCGTATAGGCGGCCATATTAAGGGGATCGTTGGCGGAAGAATAGGGGGGCGCGTAGGCAAAATCCATCTCCGCCAGGTCCGAAACGGTCATCCCGGCCTGAATGGCCACCGCTACGGCGTCGATCCGCTTATCCACCCCCGCTTCCCCGTACGCTTGGGCGCCCAAAAGCCGCCCCGTCGGCTCTTCGTACACCAGGGTTAACAGAAGATCCTTATCCCCGGGATAGTAGGTGGAGTGGTGGGCCTTTAAAACCGTGGCTTCCCGGGCCTTTAAACCCGCCTTAAGCGCCGCGGCCAGGGAAAGTCCCGTGCTTGCGGCGGTCTCGTTAAAGATCTTTACCACCGAGGTTCCTGCGGCGCCCTTGTACTTCATCGGTTGGCTCGAGGTTTGTCCCGCCGCTTTTTTAAGCGCGTACACCACGTTGGTCCCCGCGATACGTCCTTGCCGATTGGCCGGCCCCGCCAGGGGAATTCGCGTCTTGGTTCCCGTCACCTTGGAAACCACCTCGACCATGTCTCCGGCCGCCCAAATCCAGGGGTCGGAGGTTTTTAATTCCTCGTCCACCAAAAGGGCTCCCGTGGTTCCCAATGCCAGGCCCGCGGCTTTGGCTAATTCGGTATTGGGCCTAACACCCACCGAAAGGAGGACCAGATCGGCGCTTACGGTGGTGCCGTCGTCCAGAGTCACCGTGTTCCCCTGGATCGATTTGACCGCCTTTTTAAGAATGACCGTGGCCCCTTCTTTTTCAAAACGCTCCTTAATCCTATGGCCGTACAGGGCGTCCATGGGGGGCATCAGGTGGTCCATCAATTCGACAATAGTGGTGGTAATTCCCCTTTGCATAAAGGCTTCGGCGGTTTCCAACCCGATAAACCCGCCGCCCACCACCACCGCGGTCTTGGGACTTTTTTCTTTAATATATTTAACAATTTTATCCATATCGGGGATGGTCCATAATTTAAACACGTGGTCCTGCTCCACCCCAGGGAGGGGAGGAATGATCGGAGAACCGCCCTGCGCCAAAATCAGGGCGTCGTAGGCCAGGTCCCGCTCCGCCTCGTTATCCTTATGGTCCCGAACTCGGACGGTTTTTTTTGCCCTATCGATACCGACCACCTCGGTGTTTAAAAGCACATCGACCCGATAGCGGCTAAAAAAACCCTCCGGGGTCTGCAACAGCAATTTGCTCCGCTTTTCAATATCTCCACCGATATGGTAGGGTAAACCGCAATTGGCGAAGGAGACGTAGGGCCCCCGTTCAAGCAGTGTAATTTCGGCGGTATCGTCAAAACGTCGAATACGAGCGGCGGCGGTAGCACCGGCGGCCACACCACCGACTATAAGGATTTTTTTGGAAGTTTGAGTCATTATTCTCTCCTATAATATTTGGAATATATTATAAATATGATATATAGTCAATACGTTTAGATAGAAAATAATCGATACATAGAGGCTATTTCACATGGAAAACCCCACGGGACCCCTTATTGTAACGTTCCCGGGATAATTGACCGGATTGTCATATCGCCGTATATTCTTAAGGTTAGTTTATTCTCCACAGGAGCATGTATATATGGATAGTTTGGATCAGCGGTTATTTCGGTTAGGCGAAGGCGACGGAGAGGGTGAGGGCGAAGAACGGGAGGAGGATACCAAACCATCCTTTCCCGATCCTTTAGCGGGAAAAATGTTAAAAACCCGAACCATTTTGCTTTCGGGAGAGATAAACAAGGAAATGGCGGAACGGACGATCCGTCAATTGTTGCTGTTGGAGGATATGGGAAACGATCCTATCCGTATTTTTATCGACTCCCCCGGCGGAGACGCGGACGCGGGGTACGCTATTTTTGATATGATCCGGTTCGTTACCCCACCGGTATGGACCATCGGCATGGGTTTGGTGGCCAGCGCGGCGGCGATAATCCTTTTGGCGGCCCCCAAGGAACGGCGTATTGGCCTTCCGAACAGCCATTATTTAATTCACCAGCCCCTCTCTGGGATACGGGGTGTGGCTACGGACATCGAAATCCACGCCCGGGAGTTGGATAAGCTAAAAGAGCGGATTAACCGGCTTATCGCAAAGGAAACCGGGGCGCCCTTTGAACAGGTAGAAAAGGATACGGACCGGGATTTTTGGATGAACGCGGAAGAGGCGTTAAAGTACGGTCTCCTTTCTCGGGTAATTGAACATCGCAAGGAATTGTAAATGAGGGAGTTTCGATCCATATCCCCAAAGGTTCTGCAGTGTGCGGCGGCTGTTTTTCTCCTATCGTTCCCTGTTTTTGCCAGTTCCAGCGCTTCGGCCCAAACGGTAACGCCCCCCAAAATGGTGCTTGTCCAGGGGGGCACCTTTTGGCAGGGGAGCCAGGAGGCCCCCTACGCGAACAACGAGCGATTTCATAAGACGGCCCTTTCTACCTTTAAAATTTCCTCTACCGAGGTTACCCAGGAACTGTACCAGTCGGTGATGGGGAAAAACCCCTCCCGATTTAAGGGAGCCCAGCGGCCCGTAGAAATGGTTAGCTGGTACGACGCGGTGCGCTTCTGCAACGCCCTTAGCGAACGGTTGGGACTGCGGTCGGCCTACGAGATCTCCGGGTCCACGGTAACCTGGGATCGGAGCGCTAACGGGTTCCGGCTTCCCACGGAAGCGGAGTGGGAATACGCCGCCCGGGGGGGTATGGAGGGGGCCATAGAAGACGAACCCCTGCGGGTAGCTCCCTACGCGGGGGGTACGGACGCGAACCGGGTGGCGTGGTACGAAACGAATAGCGAAAAATCCACCAAGCCCGTGGGGACCAAGGAGCCGAACCAGCTGGGGCTCTACGATATGAGCGGTAACGTATGGGAATGGTGTTGGGATTGGTACGGTTCCTACCCTACCGGCGAAACCACCGATCCGGAGGGGGCTTCTTCCGATTCCTGGCAAAAGGTGCTTCGGGGAGGGTCCTGGTTTGTATCCCCTAATCTTTTACGGGTAACGTACCGCTATTGGAACAATCCGGACTTTAAGGTGAACTCCGTAGGGTTCCGCATAGCCCAAAACGCCGAAAAACCGGCCCCCGTAGCCCCGCCTGTACCGGTTACTCAGGGAACTTCCGGGCCGTCTATCCAAGGGCCCGCGGCTCCGCCGACTACCGGAAGCGCCCCGGAGCGCAACGGGGATTTAAAGCACGTCCTCCCCGACGGGATCGGGCTGGACGAGTACGATATCCTTTCGGCCCCAAAAAACCGGGCCCATTAAAGCCGTTTGACCACTTCGTGGACCAAGCCCTCGGGGGAAAAGCCCCCAAAGAACAGCAGTTTTCCGTTTAAAACGATGGCCGGCGCCAGGTCGGCCATCGAAAGAACGCGGTTTACGTCCTCGTGACGTTTTAGATTTTCTTCCGTGGCTTCGTAAAAGGTAGTCTGGGCCCGAACTCCCGCCTTGGCGAGGAGTTGTTTAAATTCTTCAACCAAATCGATGGTTTTTTGTTTTGCCCCGGGAACACAGCCCCCGTCACCGCAATGGCCCTCACAGCCCGCGCAAATTTCCTGGTCCGCGTATCCGTACACGTCGATCGTATTCATAGATATAATTTTATCCATTTAACCGCCTCCGCGTCAACCGCCGGTCATTTCCCCAGGGCCCGTTCTATCAATTCCGCCAGCAGGGGCATCAGCTGTTTTTTCCGGGATACGATATCCTTTAAAAGATAGATCCCCTCCTCGGATTTTGGAAAGGTCAAAAGACTGAGCAGGGCCTTATCGCCCTCCACAAACAGCAGGGACGTGAGCTCCGTCACGTCGGTGACCATCAGGGCGCTGAAAAGCCGCTTTCCCGACCGACGAACCGACGCGAGTTCGGCCAGGATTTCTTCCCGCCGGGCCACCAGGCTTTCGGGGGCCTCGGTTTCCACCTGGCTTACGGTAAACGAGGTACCCAGCTCATCGTACTCCTTCATATCCATCCGAATCAGCTCCTCCGCCGAAAGGGCGCTGACCCGGCTGGCGGCGCCCATCAGATCCCGGCCCAGGGCGTCTATCTCCAGGCCCGTGATGGAGGATAAATAGTCCGCCGCGTCCCGATCCACTTCCGTGGTGGTGGCGGATTGGAGCACCAGGGTATCCGACAGAATTCCGCAAAGGAGGATGGACGCGATGGGCCTATCCAGGGGTACCCGGTGTTCCCGGTACAGGTTGGTAATGATGGTACTGGTGGCCCCCACCACCTTGTTGATAAACATAATCGGATACCGGGTCGACAGGTTCCCCAACCGGTGGTGGTCGATCACCTCCCGGATTTTATAGTTTTCAACCCCCTCTATCGCCTGGGTCGGCTCGTTGTGGTCCACCAGGATCACCTCGATGTTGGGTTCCTTGATCAAATCTCCCTCAAAAATCACCCCCGCCACCCGGCCCTCGTCGTCGATAACGGGTAGACAGCGGGACGCCGACTGGGACAGGGGTTGCCGAATTTTCCGGACCGCATCTCGACTGTGGACCGGGGGAACGGAATCGTCGGCCATGGTGCCCACGGGGGTGGAATAGATAATCAACAGGGAAGTGGAAGAGGTGTCAAAGGGACTGATCATGATAGAAACCCGATTTTGCTCCGCCAGGGGAATCAGGTCCTTATCGATGGTGTTCCCGTTGGTAATCACCAGGCCCCGAACCTTCCGTTGGATACAATATTTCTGGATTTCGTACCGATCCCCCACGATGACCAGGGCGTTTTCGGGCATTTCGGCGTCCAAATGGACCTTAAAGGTTTCTTCCTCCGAAGCGGCCACCACGATAAGGGACTTCCGCACCTCCTCCGCGTCGAAAGTGGTGATGGGCTGGGCCCGCAGGGTGCTGATCAGGTGGTTAATCGACGTGGGAATGATCGATTTTTTGTGGGGATTGATCTTTTTAAGGATATAGCCGGCGAAGGCGTTGTAATGGAGCAGGCTTTTGTAGGTCCCCTCCGCCGTAACGATGGGAAGGACCTTTACATTTTCCCGTTCCATCCGTTCCAAGGCTTCCCACAGGGGGACCGTTTCTTCCACCGTTACCGGGGGATCGCTCAGATAGTACCCCACCTGGGGAATCAGATCGGGGAGGAACGGGGGAATAGGAACCTGAAACCGCTCAAAAATGTACTCGGTCTGGGGGTTCACGTTCCCCGCCCGGGCGGCGAAATGGTTCGATTGGCCCATCAACGTTTTTAGGCGGGCGTAGGCCGCTGCGGAAACCACCGAATCCGTATCTGGATTTCGGTGGCCGATCACGTATACCCGTTTTTCCATCGTTATCACCTACCGTATTTTAAAAAGACTGATCGATCGACCCAAAAAGGTAAGCCGATTGTCCCGCCGCGCCATGCGATGGTCCACCAGGGGTGTTCCGTCCCGAAGGGCCGTAAACCAGGGATTGTCCGGCCGTACCGTCCAGGGCCGGGACCGCAGGTTTAAAAGGCCCACCACGGCGCCGCTTTTGCTAAACAGGACGAACCGGTCCCGTTCCAGCCGTTGAAGACCGTAGGGTTCCCGGGG
>CAYRLW010000058.1:6729-18952 GCA_964425215.1 uncultured Treponema sp. | reverse complement strand
TGTTCGGTTATTATTCCGATATCACCACCCGGACCAAGGATACGGTGATCAGACGGACCACCGCCATTTTGGAAAATCGAATCGCGTTAAAGGATAACGAACTCCTGCTTTCCAGTACCGATACCATAAGCCAAACCCTTCGGCTTTTCCCCTGGGGCAGGGTTAACAAGGCTCGCTTGGTTTTCCCGGGGTTTTCGGAAAATTCCACGGGCTTTGCTTTTGAAATTACGGTGCTCGGGAAAGAAACGATTACCCTACATGGGAAAGAATATCCCTGCTGGAAAGCCCAGTTGGGTCTTAACGGAATTTTTGGAGCCCTGTTTGGTAAGACCCTCCTTTATTTTAGCACCACGACCCCATCGTACCTGCTTAAATCCGACGGGGCCGCGGGTCCGCCGGGCACGCCCCGGACCATTTTGGAACTTAAAAGCTACACACTATTTTAAGGAAACATAAGCAATCACCCCTTTTGTAGGTGTAACCTTTTTTTATATTTTTCTGTTTATATTTTGTAGATCTACTTTTACACCCTTACAACAGGAGGCACTCCAAATATGTTGCGTGTTCTATTAGTGCTTCTATTGGTTGCCACGGAAGCATTTAGCCAAAATTACAAAGGCCTGTCGCTTTCTACCGATTATCCTTCCATTACCACCTTACCGGGAAAGCTTCTTACGTTACAACTCAAAGTACACAACTACGAATTACCGCCCCAACGGGTTAACCTTGAATTAATTCGAAAACCTAAGGATTGGCAGACGGTTTTTGTTGGTGGGGGGAACCTTGTTCAGGCGGTATTTGTCGCACCTGGAGATTCGGCCAATGTAGAACTGTGGATTGAACCTCCCGCTAATGCAACTCCGGGGAATTACGATTTCCTTGTCCAGGCGGAGGGCAACAATACGAATTTCCGTTTACCCATAACGGTAATTTTAGGTAAAACCTTGCCAGGACGTCTGTCCATAAGTGCCGATTTTCCTTCCCTCGAGGGAAACCCAAAAACCCAATTTTCCTATAAATTAACTATTAAAAATACCAGCGCCGCTGACGCCTTAGTAAATCTTAAAGCTAGCGCCCCCCCGGCATTTGATGTCCATTTTTCCGAAGTCTATGGGGATAAGGAGTTGAATAGCATCCCCATACCAGCGGGACAAACCAAGGATATATCGGTTAAGATTACGCCACCCAATCAGGTTCCCGCTGGAACCTACCAAGTGGCTGTGTCTGCCTTCACAGAATCAGCCCAAGCTCAACAGGATTTATCATTGGTAATCCGTGGGACCCCTTCTTTACTCGTTACAGGTCCCGAAGGCCGTATTAGTTTGGATGCGGTGGCCGGACATGAAAGTTCGGTAAAGCTAACGGTTAAAAATACCGGGAGCGCGGATGCTCAAAATGTTTCCTTAACCGCCTCGGAACCATCGGATTGGAAAGTGGAATTTGAACCTAAGGCCATAGAATCCATCCCTGCTGGTAAAAGCAGTGAGGTTCGGGCCTTGATCACACCGACAAACAAGGCGCTGGCGGGGGATTATATGATAACGTTCCGGGCAGACGAGGGGTCTAACATTTCAGCGTCACAAGATTTCCGAATAACCGTTCACACTTCAACACTCTGGGGAATTATCGCGGTACTTATTATCGCCGTGGCTTTGGGTGTCGCCACCTTGGCCATCCGACGTTATGGTCGACGATGAAAGAAACCCGCTCTCTTTTACGAAGCTTTCTCGGACGAAACGAACCGGTAGTTAAGACGAAAGTACCGGATCCCCAGCCGGAATTGTCCGATCCAACTACCGTTATAATTGCCCAGGGTTTGCGGAAAGCTTATGGAAATACCCAGGCCGTAAAGAACTTGGATTTGACCGTTTATACGGGAGAAGTAATCGGTCTGTTGGGACCCAACGGATCTGGTAAAACGACGACCATCCTTATGCTGTTAGGTCTTACCGAACCTTCGGCGGGAACTGTACGGGTTCTCGGTTACGATCCCCTTCGGGATCCCCTCTCGGTTAAACGGAGAGTTGGCTATATGCCCGATTCCGTGGGGTTTTATGATCATCTAAGCGCCTTTGAAAATTTAGATTATACAGGACGTCTCGCGGGTCTTGATTATAAGGTCCGACAGAACCGAATAAAAGCAACCCTTCGGGATCTTCAGATTTCCGAATTGGCCGACCGAAAAGTGGCTACCTTTTCCAAAGGCATGCGACAACGGCTTGGATTAGCGGAAGTATTGGTCAAGGAACCTTCTTTGATCATTTTAGATGAACCTACTTCCGGGTTAGACCCCGAGGGGGCTCGGGAGTTCCTTGATATTATCAGGAATTTAAAACAAAAGGGTATAACAATACTGCTGTCATCGCATCTATTGCATCAGGTACAGGCGGTGTGTGATCGAGTTTGCTTGTTCTATAAGGGTAATAAGGTATTGGAAGGGAGCGTCGACGATATCACTACCAACGTGATCGGGGGAACCCATCTCTTATCTATCACGAAAGAAGGAACCCATGCGGATACGGAAATCGCTAAAATCCAAGGAGTTCTCCGTGTTAACCGTTCGGGACCCCATAGTATCACCGTAGAAGCAGATCGGGACGTCCGTTCAGAGGTAGCCAAAGTTATTGTTGCTTCGGGAGATCGGCTTTTAGGGCTATCGGACACGCGACCAACGCTGGACGATGTATACACCCGCTATTTTGAAAAACTACATACCTCCGGTGATAATAACACCAAACGGAAAGAATTGTATACAGAGGAGGTGACTCTATTATGACCATCCTTCCTGAAAAAAAAGAAGGTTCCCCCTTTACGGGACTGTTGGCTGTAACGGTCAAAGAACTCTCGGATTATATGGGGGGAATTCGGATCCGACTGCTTCTGGGACTAATTGCCCTAACAACTATTGGGGCTCTTTACAGTGCCGTTCAGCAGATCCGTAGCGTGGTTGGGCAAGATCCCTTTGTATTGCTTCATGTCTTTACCGTATCTCAAAATCCACTTCCTTCTTTTGTTTCCTTTTTAAGTTTCCTTATTCCCTTGGGAGCCATAGCCCTCGGTTTTGACGCGATAAACAGCGAGTACAATCGACACACCCTAAGTCGTATCTTAGCCCAACCCATTTATCGAGATGCCCTCCTGATTGGCAAATTTCTTGGGGCCTTTCTAACTATGGCTATAACTTTGGCTATCCTTTGGCTTTTAGTTATAGGTATTGCCTTGCTTCTCCTCGGAGTTCCCCCCAGTCCGGAGGAAGTTGGTCGGAGTCTAGCTTTCCTTGTGGCAACGCTTTTTTATTCAGGGGTGTGGTTAACCATGGCCATGCTTTTTTCTGTAGTTTTCCGCCAAAGTGCTACATCGGCCCTTGCCGCCCTAGGAGTATGGCTTCTTTTCGCTGTTTTTTGGAATATGCTCGCCGCTCTGGTGGCACCATTAGGGCCCACCCCCCTAGGACAAGCTCTTGTTGAACTTTGGGTGGCCAGAATATCCCCTAACACTCTTTTTGCGGAGATCACTGCGGGGCTTCTAAGCCCAACCACCCGGACTCTGGGACCCATATTGTACAGCCAGCTTGAAGGTGCTATTGATGGATTGCCTCTTCCCTTTGGCCAAAGCCTGTTACTGGTATGGCCCCAGTTAACCGCCCTGATTGCCGAAGTAATACTTCTTTTTACCGGGACTTATGTGATCTTTCAGAGGCAAGAAATTAGAGCTTAAGCGTAGAAGCCTTCGATGCAAGGGTGTGTTTGATAGCATAATAATCGGATAACATGGAATCCGAATCCAGATTCGCCTATTCTTATACTTTAATAAGACCGAAGGCGAAGCTGGGTACGCTCTCCATCAATTTCTAGAAAAGAGCTGTCGCAGTTCTTCGTGGTTCATACGGGCTAGCCAGGATTCGCCGGAGGACACGGTCATTTCGGCTAATTCCCGCTTGGAGTTCAGCATGGCATCGATTTTTTCCTCGAAGGTGTTTTGGGTGATAAACCGATGGACGAACACGTTAGACCTTTGTCCGATCCGGAAGGCCCGGTCGGTGGCCTGGGTTTCCACCGCCGGGTTGAACCAGAGGTCGTAGTGGATAACCCGGCTGGCGGCGGTGAGATTTAAGCCAAGGCCGCCGGCTTTTAGGCTTACGAACATAATCTTTGACAGCGGATTGGTCTGGAACTCCTGGACCACCTGGTCCCGTTTTTTTTGTCCCAGGCCCCCGTGATACACCAGCACATCCTCTTCAAGCTCATCTAAAATGATAGTTTTAAGGACCTCCAGGGTTTCCACGTACTGACTAAATATCAAAACCTTTTCGTCGCCCCGGAGGATTTCTTCCAGTAAAGCTAAAAGAAGCTGGGCCTTACCCGACAGTACCGCCGTCGGGGCACTTTCCTTGTCAAAACAACGGGGGTGATCGCAGATCTGTTTGAGCGAGGTAAGCAATTTTAGAATGAGGGCCGACCGTTCCGCCTTTTCGGTAATTATTTCCGATTGGCTCAGGGTCTCTCGGACGATGCTTTCGTAAAGGGCCGCCTGTTCCTTTTCCAGGCCCGCGTATTCATTGATGGTAATTTTGTCCGGTAGATCCGAAATGATAGTCCGATCCGTTTTAAGCCGCCGAAGGAGAAAGGGGGCCGTAATGGCCCGGAGCTTTTCCGCCGTATCCCGGTGACGGTCCACCTCGATGGGCTGGCGGAATTCCTTCTTAAAGCTCTCGGGAGTACCCAGATAGCCGGGGATGATGAAATCGAAGAGGGACCGCAGATCCTCCAGGCGGTTTTCCACGGGGGTTCCTGAAAGGGCAAGCCGGTAGGGAACCGGCAAGGATTTGAGGGTCCTGGAGGCCGCGGTGGCGGCGTTTTTCATGATGTGGGCTTCGTCGGCGATAAGGAGAGAAAAGTTTCGAGCCGCCAGTTTGGTCCCGTCCCTGACCGCGGTCTGGTAGGTGGTAAGGATGACCCGGCTCTTAGTAGCCAGGGAACGGGCGGTTCCGTGGTACCGGCTCACCGAAAGACCTGGGGCAAAACGCCCTAGCTCCCGTTCCCAGTTGGACAGCAGGGCCGACGGGGCCACCACCAGGGTCCCGCCCTCGCCTAACAGCCCCTCCTCCTCAAGACGGAGCAGTACCGCTATGGCCTGGACCGTTTTTCCCAGGCCCATGTCGTCCGCAAGAATACAGCCAAACCCCGCTTGGAGGAGGGAGCAGATCCAGTTGTAGCCCCTCAGTTGGTAGGGCCGCAGGTCTGCGGAAAGGGCCCGGGGGGCCGGATAGTGTTTTTCCTCCAAAAGGGTTTCGATGGCTCGATTCAGATCCGGGGATAGTTTCGCGTTTCCGGATAATCGGGCCTTCAAAACCTCCACCGCCGGGACCTTTCCCGGTTTTCGAGCCCGCTTTAATAGATCGGCAATCTCCTGGGCCTTGAGACGGATAAAGCCGTCACGGAACCGCACCAGGGCAGTTTTTTTTGCCACCAGGGCTTCAAACTCATCCACCGTAAGAACCTGGTCCCCCACCGCCAAGGCCCACTCGTAGGATACCAGGCTTCCCAGGTCCAGGTAGGATACCAGGGAAGCGCTTGCCCCCTTGGTGTCCCTTAGCACCAGTCGGGGCTTAAGTTCCCGGAACAGTTCCTTGGGAAGAACCACCTGGATGCCCAGCCGGGACAACAGGGGGCCCGCGTCGTCCAAAAAAGTCATAAGCCGATCTTCGCTCAAGAAAACCGAGCTATCCTTTGCCAGGGAACGGATCTCGCCCAGATAGGCCGAAAGGGCCGTGGGTGCCCGCAGTACATCCCGACGACCCGTACGCTCCAGGGCCGATTTAAGGGGAACCGGCTTTTCATCCACCAAAACGTCGAAGGACAGCCGGTAAGCGGGGGAGAGGGAAGCTCGGGAAACCGTGGAGGAACCGGACGTGGATGCAGTCCCCTTGGAGGGACCGGCTACTCTGGTTGCGGTTTTGGGAATGGCTTTGGATCGAGCGGCCTTGAGGGTACAGCGGTACTGGAAAGCGGTAAAATCGGTCCGAAGCACCGACAGCCAGGTATCGATGGCCAGGGAAAGGTTTTTATTGGCCGGCGTATCCACCCGGAGCCCCTGGCCCTTAAAAAAAAGACTCCCCAGGTCCCGGAAAGCCTCGCTCCCTACGGAAACGGTAAAGCCAGACCCACGGACCTGTTCGGTAAAGAAGGCACAGGACAGCAGGTCCACTACGCTACGGCCCTTCACAACCTTGGCCCCCTTCCCCAATGACCGGAGGAGCCCCGGTTCGTAACGGGCCAGCTGGTTCAAAGCGTCCCGAATAACCGGCAGGGTATCCATGCCTTTCCAAAACACGAAAAGGTTTTTTCCGACCACCCACGGGGAAGGGATAAAGGCACTTCCGTTCCACAGGGAACGCAGGAGCCTAAAAAGATAAAAAAAGAAACGGTATTCGTTGCTCCCCTGATCGCTGGCAAAGGAAAGAAAAAGATTCGCCGCTTCCGTTAGACCCAGTTCCCTATCCTTACCCCCGACCAGGGTATAGCGCAGTCGAACCGGGGCTCCCACATCAAAGGATGCCGCCTCCACGGTCCAGCGGGACCGGGACAAGGCGTGCTCCAGCGCTTCATCCGGCTCAATACCCTCCAAGGGTCTCCGGGCGGCGTGGTGATAAAACTCCATTAGGGTGACGGAAAAGTCCCGGTCGCTAAAATTCGGTTTTGGCGGGATAAGGGATTGGATAAAGGTTGTGTAGTTTCCCTCCGGGAAGGGAGGCGGCTCTTCCACCGGGATAGTTTTGGGCTCGACCGTTGGGGGATCGTATTCCAGACGGAAGGGGGGCTCGATTTGGTGGGTCATGGACTCGCCGTACCGCCGTGCCAGATCGATACCCCTCAGTTGGAACAGCACGTGGGGGTCCGCGTCGATCTGCCGGGCCAGGATATAGTACACCGCCGCCTGGTGCTTGCAAGGGTCTCCCCAGTCGGGACAGGTGCAGGAACGCTTCATCTCGTCCCACCGTTCCGGAATAAGGGACACCCGCTGGACACGCAGGGCCTCTAACAGTTCCAGGGGTAATTCCCCCCCCTGGATCCGGGAAAGAAGGAGGGGGTCCGCTTCGATAAGCTCATACAGCTTGTCCGCTTTTTCCAGTGGTGGGAACTCGATCTTCACCGTATAGGAGGGGCTAGAATGGCCCTTGACTTTGGCGGTTACAACCCTATCTTTCACCGTCAGGGCCAGAACCTTTCCCGTATTGGCGTAGGTTTTTCCCCGTTGTAACCGGGCGTCAATTTTATACCCCCGAAGGACATCCACAAACCATTTTCCCCAGGGGGTCGTACCGTATTCAGTCGCCATAAAAGCCCTTCCTTTGACCCCACCGACACAACGGGACGAACAGCGCCGGTTTATACTCCATCGCCGGGCATGGACGCACCCCGAACGAAAGGCATGGGTACGCCAGCTGACGAACCTAGCAATCAAAATGGTCCTATTCGGTTATTATTTAGAAAATCATGTATTTTAACAAGAGATTTGAAGCCCTTTCAAAAGTAACGGACTTTTAAAAGGGCCTCAACGTTCTTGACGTATGGCGGGGTTATGGAAAATGTTATTTATAGAGGCTCTTTCAAAACTCAGGGAGTTTTGAAAGAGCCTCTCCACGTTTGAAAGACCTAATTTTCTACCGCTTCCACGGGTATGCAAATCCTAAACCTCGTTTTCCCATCCGCCGTGGAGCGGAGGTCGATGGTCCAGCCGTGGTTTTCGACGATGGATTTGACCGACGCTAACCCGAGGCCGAAGCCGCTTTTGCTTTTTCTGGTGTCGCCCCGGAAGTAGGGTTCAAAAACCAGGGGAATCTGTTCCGGCGGTATAGGGGTACCTCGGTTTTCCACGGTGATTTCCAGATATTCCCGAGAAGAAGAGCCCCCTTGGGCCGAAATGAGGATGGGGTGTTGGGCATCCCCATAGGCTATGGCGTTGGAGATGAGGTTCTCAAAGACCCGGCGAAGCATATCGGCGTCAAAGCGCACGGGGCAGGGCTGGGGCAAAGCGTTTGTACAGTGGACGGTAAAGCCCCGGAAAGAAGCGTATTCGGAAAGGCTCCCCAGGGTTTCCCGGATAAAATCGTGGAGGTCCTGCTCGGTTAAATGGTTCCGCCATTCAAAAGAGGTGGTTTTGGCCAATTCGATAAGGTGCTCGATCCGGGCTTCTAGAAGGTTAGAGTGATTGAGCAGTATTTGTTGATAGTTGTTCCGCTTTTCTTCCGTATCCGCCAGCCCCTCGTTCAGGGCTTCCAGGTATCCCTGGATCACCGCCAGGGGCGTTTTAAGATCGTGGGAGATTCCCATAATAAAGCGATCCCGTCGGCCCCGCTCTTCCTTTAGCTGGAGCCGCATGCGGTCTAAGGCTAGCCCCAGGGATTCCAAATCCCCGGAGATAAACTCACCGGAAGGAAAATCCAAATCCCCCGAGGCTATCTTTACCATGGCCCGTTCCAATTTTTTAATAGCCCCATCCAACTGGCGGAGCATTGCTAGAGGAAGTCCGATAATGATGATAAGGAGCAGAACCATCGTTAGGGTAAGGGACCAAAGGGGTCGACTGGCTTGGTTGATCAAATAGCCGGGGACCGAAAGGAACACCGAACCGGCCCCGCGAGGGGAGGTAAAACGGAAAAGGTGAAAATCCCGCGTCCCCGGCACGGGGCCGGGGGTATCGTTCCCCTGGGGGGTGCGGTACAACACCCGCCCATCGTCCAGACGGACCAGGATTTCCACCCCCGCTGGCAAACGGGAGAAGGCCGAAAAATCCCCCCTTTCTATGGCCCCTTCCAATTTTTCGGTTATGGTCCGTACCGAAAGGATTAGAGCTTCCGAGGGGTTTCCCCCGCTCAACCGTTGATAGTACACCAGAAGGCCCATGGTGACAGGCGGCAAAAGGAGGATCGTCATAACCACGACCCAAAGGCGCTTTTTGATGCTCATGGGGTAAACCGGTACCCCTTTCCCTTACTAGTTTCCAGAAACCGGGGTTCCGCAGGGTCGTTTTCTATCTTTTTTCGAAGCCGTTGGATATATACGGCCACGATGGTGGGGTCTCCGTATTTTTGCCCCCAGACCCGTTGGTAGATCTCCTGGGGAGCAAACGCCTTGCCCCTGTTTTCCACCAAAAAGGCCAGCACGTCGAATTCCCGGGCGGAAAGGGGAATCCGTTGGGTGTCCCGAACCAAGAGGCAGGAATCGAAATCCAGGGTAAGGTCCCCAAAGGATACGGTTTTATGGGGGCTCTCTGCGGGGGTCCGCATTTTTGAACGCCGTAGCAGGGCCCGGACCCGAGCCGTGAGCAAACGGGGAGACACGGGCTTGCTCACGTATTCGTCCGCCCCTGCGGACAGCCCCGTTATCACATCCTCCTCGGTTTCCCGGGCCGACACGATCATAACGGGGATGGGGTTGGTCTTTCGAAGTTCCTGGAGGAACTCAAAACCGTCCATCCCGGGCAGGTTGATATCCAGAATAGCCATATCGAACCGTTGGGACCCCAGGATCTCCAGAGCCGCTTCGGCGGAGGAGGCGATTTGGCATTGTATCCCCTCCCTATCCAGGTACACCGTGGTAAGTTGAGCCAGGTCTTCCTCGTCCTCCACAATTAAAACACGACCTTGCAATGGATTCCCCTTGCTTTAAAATGTAGCGCCGTTCAGGGTCGCCTTCAAGGTAAGCGAACCGGGAGCTAGCGTAGTTGGGGGATAATATTCGCTTCCCTTCGTTCCGTACAGATAAGCGTAGGAAAGACTGAAGGTAAGGTACTTGAGCCGGTCCCAAGTGGCGGTAAGACTGGTTTTTCCGGACCCGTCCCCTAAATTACCGATCCAAAAGAGGGCTACCCCGATATCGGATCGAAGGATATTGGATACCAGCACCGTGGCGGCTCCGTGGTGGGTACCCCATTGCCAAAGATCGTTGTACCCCAACTTTCCCTGCTGGATAAACATGGCCACCTGGGCATAATTGTCGATAAACACCGAGGAGGTATCGTACCCTTCGCTGTTGTAATAGTACTGGGACCGCAGGGTAAGGGTGTACCGACCCTCCGGATCGTCTTGAACCCAGCTAAAACCGACGGTTCCCTGGGGAAACACCTGGTCCGGCCGCTGTTCCACCGTCACCACCGGCCCCTGGGTAACCACAAAGTTTTTGGTCTCGTTTCCCCGGAGGGCCCCTTCGACAAACAGGTCCAGCGACGCGAGGGGAAAGGAAACCCCGCCGGTGAGCGCCCAGGGACCAGACTGTTTGTACAGCCCTCCCAGGACCAGTTCGGCGGAACCGACCACCCATTCGGCCTTGGGAGCGATCCCCACAGGACCCCCGGAATAAGCGTCGTCTAAAAGAAAGTACAGATAATAGTTATCCTTGCCCCAGGGCTTTTGAAGTCGGAGCGCTAAAGGCCCCGTCCGTTCGGCCGTTGGGTTCTCGGGGTCTATGGGGCTAAGATCCAAAAGGTTGCCAGGGCTAAAGTAGTACCCCAGCCCCCAGTTGGCGGTTTGCTTTCCTGCCCGCAGGTACCAGTCGGTAGCGGGCTGAAAATCCGCGAAGGCTTCCCGCAGGGTAAAACTATCGGCCTGGGTGTAGGGATAGGTAAGCCTGCCCTTCACGAAGAACCGAAAATCATCCTTGGGCCTGGCATCGGTAAAAAGGTCCGCGTAGGAAGAGACAAAGGGCACGGGGTAGGTCGGAGGCGAATCCAGGGTTTCCGTAAGGCCGCTCTCAAAAAAGAAGCTTCCCCCCACTTTTACCGTGTCGGTCTTCAGGAGCCCCGTACTGGTATCCGCAGGGGTAGCGGGGGCTTGGGTTACCACCGCCGTTCCGGCGCCAAAAAGGTCCTCATCCGATTGGGCCGCCAGGGATACCCACGGCATTGTAAGCAGGGCCCCAATGCACCCGTATAAAAGGTAACTGTTTTTTTTCATACCCATCTTCCTATCGATTTACCCGTTCGATATAGGCTTTCGTGAACACCGAATCGGGAAGCGCTTCGATGGACACCTCGGTCAGCGTAATTTTGGTCTTTTTCCCTTGAACCAGGGCATCCACAAACAGCAGAGAATCGGCGATGTAGGTATCCCCAATTTTGACGTAGCTGGGGTAGTAGGACGTCCGCAAAAGCCGCTTGGACAGGGAATAATCCTCGCTTTTTAACAGCAAACTGTCCTTTTTTGTCACGTAAATTTTCTTATACGGGTAGGTAACCTCGTTAGTTCGCCCTTCCAGATCCAAAATCCATACATCGTAGGCCCCCAGCTTTCCCTCCGCCGAAGAAGCCACGCGATAATCGGCGGAAAGCGTGGACTGTCGAAAATCCGAGTTTTTTGCGTCGGTCCCCTGCATATTTTCCTTCATGGAACTGTGGGTGAATTTTCGGCTGGTGGGATCGTAAAACCAGAGGTTGTCGTCGATCCGCAGGTACCCCTGCCCCAATTGGTCCGCGGGCTCCATAAAGAGGATTACAAAGCTATCCATCCGATCCCGCCGAAAGGTTCGGGCCACCCGGGTTTCAGTACCCTTTTCAGGATCGTCGCTGACGATCCTCAGTTTGGCGGTAAAATCCTTATCCGAAAAATTGCTTCGCTGGTCGATGGTTTTTAATACGGCCGTAAAATCCGCCGCCTGGGCGGAAAGGGAGGCAAAGGCCGGGAAAACCAGGAGAAGCGCCATAACCAAAAGGCCCTTCCTGGTAACGGATCGTATTAAGCTTGTATGTTTCATAACGGTTTACTCCTCGTGTTCGTCCTTTAATAGGTGGCCCGAAGGGCCTCCGCGGGTTTTAAGTTAGCCGCCCGGCGGGCGGGCAGATACACCGCCAGAAGGCTCATCACGCAGATCAACAGGAAATTTTTTAAACTTTGGATAGGCGATAGGGCTACGGTAAAGTGGCCGTGGATTAAAAAGATCGAAAGCACGCTTACTCCGCTAAAATTAAGAGCCATCACGATAACCGCGATAAGAACGGCTAAAACATAGCCCCCCAGGGCGCCGAGGGCGGAAATACTCAGGGCTTCGGCCATAAAAATGGTCCGGATCCCCCCTTTTTGGACCCCCAGGGCTCGCATGGTCCCAATTTCTTCGGTCCGTTCGATCATCACCATCCGGTAGGAATTTAGAATTCCCACCATAATAATCCCCAGCAGGATCAAAAACACCCCAAAGGATACGGCGTTCATAATGTTGACCAGCGATAG
>CAYRLW010000058.1:4791-6629 GCA_964425215.1 uncultured Treponema sp. | reverse complement strand
GTGAACCCGTTTACCAGGGTAATCACCAAAAACCCAAAGGCTACGGCGCTTCCCAAAAGGACACTCCGCTTTTTTTGCCGAGAAATATTTCTAACCGCGATTCGGATCGATTGAATCATACTACCCTCCCCTAGTTCTTCTGCATGGCCCGGACGGGGCTTATGCGCAGGGCCACGGCGGTGGGATACAAACTGGACAGCACCCCTATGCCCACCGTCGCAAGCAGGCTCCACAACACGGAGCTAAGGGATAAAATCGGCCGCAGGGTGGCGCCCCCGAAGAGGATTTCAAAAAATACGTTGGACGATTGAATCCCTATCCCCTTAATAATTCCTATCAACAGGGCGCCCATAAGCACGCCCCCGAGGCCCGCGGTGATAGAAAGGGTCAGGGTTTCCCAAACGATCATTTTCCGGATAAAGGGCTTCCCTCCGCCGATGGCCCGGATCGTTCCGATCTCGGCGATCCGTTCGGTTACCGAAATAACCAGGGTGTTCATAATGATAATCACCGCGACCACGAGGATGATAAAAATGATGATATTAAAGATTAGCTGAAGCGAAAGGGCCAGGGTCGCCACGGGCCCGGCGCCCCAGCTCCAGTCGGAAACCGCCGCTTCCAAACCTTGCTGGGTAAGGTAGTTCCGCAGGGTATGTTGAACAGCAGTCACGGAAGCGGAGGGGCTGGTTCTAACCAAAAGGAAGTTCCACGCGTTGGGGTCCACATCCGAATAGGCGTTCCGAATGGAGGTGTCCCCCAGGATCCTATCAAAGTTGATCTTTTCCGATCCCGAAGAGCTTGCCGACGGGGCTTGCACCAGGGAGTTGGGATCCCCAAACAACGCGGCGTCCGAGACGGCCGATTCCGCAGTACCGGTTCCCGTGGTCCCCGAAGTACCTGTGGTCCCCGTAATCCCTGTGGTTTCCGTAGTCCCCGTAGTCCCCGTAGACCCCGAGGGACCCGTGGCGCTGGCGTAGGCGGACGCCGGTTTCAACGTCATGCCCTTAAGGCTCCGGAGCGTGCCCGCTGACACCAGGGATATACGGTCCAACTGGGCGTTTCCCCGCTTAAACTTAAAAAAGCCGGCAATTTTAGCCGTCCGGAGCCGGGTCCCCCCGGCGCCAAAGCCCCCCAGGGTGACCGTATCCCCCAGGGCTATCCGGTGACCCAGTTCCTTTTCCGCCGATTCCCGAACCGTTTGCGAAAGAAGCAGGTACGCCCCCTCATCCTGGGGGTACGCCCCTTCGACGATTTCCACCGTATCGGGGAACATTTTTCGGTACATGCTAAAATCGGTTCCCCACAGCAGGGTAAAGGAAACCATCTCCTCGTTCACGATAAGCGAAGCGGCCCCCGATACCAGGGGCAGGGTTTCCGATACCCCGGGAATTTTTTCCACCCCATCCCGCAGGGTAGGAAACGCGGGTAGCAGGGGAATTTCGGTGTTCCCGCCCATGGCGACCAGCGAAAAATTTTCGGAGGAAAGACCGTGAACAATCAGATCCCCCGTATAGTTTTGGGAATAGCTTTGCTGGAGACCCCGACGGATACTGTCCATTATGGAATTCCCCGTGACCATCAACGCCACCGCCAGCACGATCAGGGTACCCACGATCACCGTCTTGGCCCGGTGCTCTAATAAATTCCGGAGCGCGATCTTTAGGACGATCATACGACCGCTCCCTGGGGCCGATAATTTTCGGATATCACCCCATCCTTTAGCCGAATCACGTGATCCGCCAGGGCTACTATTTTTTGGTCGTGGGTGCTAAACACAAAGGTGGTCTCCAATTCCCGGTTCATTTTTTTCATCAATTCCAAAATCGCCTCCCCCGTGG
>CAYRLW010000058.1:2176-4691 GCA_964425215.1 uncultured Treponema sp. | reverse complement strand
GTCTCCAATTCCCGGTTCATTTTTTTCATCAATTCCAAAATCGCCTCCCCCGTGGCAGAATCCAGATTCGCCGTCGGTTCGTCGGCCAGGACGATTTTTGGTTTTGTCACCAGGGCCCGGGCAATGGCCACCCGCTGTCTCTGCCCGCCGGAAAGCTCGTTGGACCGGTGTTTAGCCCACTGGGTCAGTCCCACCTCGTTCATCAAAAAGGATATCCATTCTTTCTGTTCATTTTTTGGAATCCCCGTCTCCCCGATCAGCAGAGGAAATTCGATGTTTTCGTACACGTTAAGCACCGGAATCAGATTAAAGGATTGAAAGATAAATCCCACGGTCCGGTGCCGCAGGGTCGTAATGTCCCTATCCGAAAGCCGAGACGTCTCTACCCCGTCTATCTTCACCAGCCCCTCCGTCGGTGTATCGATACAACCGATCAGATTCAGAATCGTCGTCTTGCCGGACCCCGAAGGTCCGGCGATAGAAATAAAGTCTCCCTTTTGAATATCAAAACTTACCCCCTTAACCGCTTGTACGATGGTTTTACCCAGGGGATAATCTTTTTTCACGTTTTCTACGCTAATAATCGCCATGGAAGCCTCCCAACATGGAATTAAACATAACGATTTTCGTGTCTGAAACGTATAAACGGCGGATGAAAAATAAATAACAGCCTGTTAGCGCAAGAAGCAAACGGTTTTTACTGTACAGGGGTCCCGGTTTTTACAGCGGATTTACTTTTACTCTACAGAGGCTCTTTCAAAACTCTCTGAGTTTTGAAAGAGCCTCCATCAATAGAAGTTTTGCGAAACTCGTCAGGGAATTTCCAAAGCTAATCTATAGATAAAATAAAATCGATTATAATTTTCATATTTTTGAAACATTAAAAGTTTGTCAAGCACCGGGGCAGAGTTTTAACCGATACAAGGGTATCGAGCCGTCAGGATGCCCTTGTATGTTTTTTTATTCCTCTTTTTTCCAGACCGTCATGTATTCCATGGCGCTCAGGGCGGCGATGGTACCGTCGCTCACGGCGGTGGTGATTTGGCGGAACCGTTTTTTCCGCGCGTCCCCGGCGGCAAAGACACCGGGGACCCGGGTGGCCAGGTTTTCATCCACCACGATTTCTCCCCCCTTGGTCAATTCCACACAGTCCGCAAAGGGTTGGGTCTTCGGTACGTAGCCGATAAAGATAAAGGCTCCCGTGGCGGGGATGGTCGTAAGGCTCCCATCCTTTTTGCTTTTAATCCGTACCGCCTCTAAATTTTCATCGCCTAAAAAATCGTCCACCAGACTTTCCATAATAAAGTTGATTTTTGGGTTTGCCCGGGCTTCCTCCACCGCGTGGGGGTACGCTTGAAAGTGGTCAAACTGATGGACAATGGTAACTTTGCTGGCGTATTTGGTCAGGGAAACCGCCTCTTCCAGGGCGGAGTTGCCGCCCCCAACCACCACAATTTCCTGGTCCGTAAAAAAGTCCCCGTCGCAGGTGGCGCAGTAGGAAATCCCCTTGCCCCGCAGTCTCGTTTCGCTTTCCAGCCCCAGGGTTCGCGGATCTCCGCCAACGGCCAGGATAACGACCTTGGATTGATAGGTTTCTCCCTTGGAAACCAGCCGTTTGATCCGGTCGCGGAAATTAAATTCCGTCACCGGAGTGTTAGAAAGGATCGTACAACCAAAGGATTCCGCCTGTTTCCGCATGGTGGACACCAGCTGGTACCCAGAAACTTCCGCTACCCCGGGATAGTTGGCCACCGCATGGGTCAAAATCACCTGCCCGCCCACGGTAGCCTGGTCTACGATTAAAACCCGCTGTTTAGCCCGGGCAAGGTAGATACCCGCGCTCAATCCCGCCGGCCCCGCTCCGACTATAATCGCGTCGTATTCCCTCATACCGGACCCCTATTTAACCAAGTAGTGGTCTAATATGGACTGTACTTGGTCTTTGGTTTGGATACTCGACGTGGCTTTTACCACCTTCCCATCCTTCCAGTAAACCGTAAAGGGCAGGCCCCTAAAGGTAGAGCATTCGGGTAATTTTCTAATATACGCCGACTCGGGACTATCAAAAAGCATATCCCGGAATTCCACGTGATCGTACTGTCCCGAGGTCTCCAATTCGTGCATCACATCGTACACCGGAAGACACATGGGGCCCATACGGCCACAGCATACCATTAGGTTTTTCTTGGTAGCGATAAGATCTTTTAATTCTTTTTCCGTGGCTACGTGCTTTAAAACCGTATCTAAGGTCATGGACGACTCCTTATGGTGGAATGATAGGGGGACCCAAAGTCCCTATTATTTATATATTATAATACATATATAGATACGTCAATATATTTTTAGAGTGGAGGTTTTTGCAAAAGTCTGTTACTTTTGCAAAAACCTCTTGCAGTATTTTTATATTAACAAGATAATTTTTTGCATAGTAAAGAATAGCAAAAATACTGCATGTACATTTAAGGTAGCTCTTTCAAAACTCTCTGAGTTTTGAAAGAGCCTCGACTCTTAATTG
>CAYRLW010000058.1:0-2076 GCA_964425215.1 uncultured Treponema sp. | reverse complement strand
TAAGGTAGCTCTTTCAAAACTCTCTGAGTTTTGAAAGAGCCTCGACTCTTAATTGATATACAGGTGTGTCAACGGTATAATGGGCCGATGCAAGCAACCGTGATTTTAGCGCACCCCTACCCAAAAAGCTTTAACCATGCCCTGTTTGATCGACTTTGTTCGGTCTTAGCCAATCGAGGGATGGGCGTTTTTTCCCACGATCTATACAAAGAAAATTTTAATCCGGTTCTGACCGTACAAGAGCTTGGGGCCAAACGTTCCGATGATCCTCTCGTCAATACCTACGTGGATGAACTAATCGCCTCTACGCACCTGTTCTTTATCCATCCCAATTGGTGGGGACAGCCTCCAGCGATTCTAAAAGGATACATCGATAGGGTGATTAGACCTCCCCACGCCTACGACTTTCCACCCGGAGCAGTCGATGGGGACATCCCGGACGGCAAACTGACGGGGAAAACGGGTATCGTTTTTAACACTTCTAACACCCCGGAAGATCGGGAAATAGCGGTTTTTGGCGATCCTTTGGAAAGAATTTGGAGGGATTGTGTTTTTGGCTTCTGCGGTATTCAGAAATACTACCGAAAAATATTTCGAGTCGTGGCGTTTAGCGATGAGAACCAACGGAAACAATGGTTGCAGGAGATCGAGGAGATCGTGACCCTTGTCTTGTCGGAATAAGAGTAAATCCGCGAAGTCCTCGAATTCCTAAAACCCAACTACGCCTTGGAATGGGGCCTGGTCTCGGGAACCAGCAGGCCCATGACAGCGGCTCCGCCAAGACCCACGGCGGCCACCAGGAGGGCCGCTCCCGATAGACTGAAAACACCCGTGATCAATCCTACCACAAAGGGTCCGGACATGGTTCCCAAATCGACGACGAAACGCCACATACCGATAAACTCGCTGGGATTATCGCTGGGGGCAAAATCCGTGCTCAGGGTCATGTTTATACCCGTACCAAATCCGTTGCCGATTCCCGCGACCACCACTGCGATTATCATCATGAACAGGCTGTGCGCAAAAGGAAGAAGTCCCAGACCGAGGGATAACAACAACAGGCAGGGGATAGCGGTGGCCTTTCGGCCCCAGTGGTCCATCGCGTAACCCACCGGATAGACCAGGAGGATCTCCACAAAGAACATAAGCGCGATGATCATCCCAATGTGGGACACCGAAAGGCCCAGAGAATGGGCCACCAGGGGAACCAACGCTTGCCGGGCGGTTCTCATCAATTGCAGGGCAATGATCGCCAGGCCGGCGGTGGAGAAAACGCGGGCGTTTTTACGGAGAATGGACCAGGATTGAGCGGGGGTCCATCGATCGGGATTGACGGGTCGCGGGGTTGCGGGAACCCAAAGGAACAGGGAGATCCACGAAAGGGCCATGAGCAGGGCGTACATAAGAAAGACGTACCGAAACCCAATCATTTGGGCGACCAGCCCCCCGACCATCGGTCCGATGAAATAACCGAACCGATTTTCGCCGCCAATAAGGGAAAGGGCTCGGCCCCGTTTTTCCGAGGGAACGAGGGTCCTAAAATACGCGAGCCGGGCGACAAAAAAGGTGGTCTGGGTCATCCCGATAATAAAAGAGGATACCCCAAGGATCCATGGAGCGGAGGTAAAAGCCGCCACAGCGGCGGCGGCCGCTTCTACGAGGGTGGAAATTAGTACGGCCCGGCGCATACCGTAGCGAACCATCAATAGTCCCGCAGGAATATTAAAAAAAAGGCTTCCCAGACCCACGAGCCCCACCACAAAAGCGGCCCCCGCGTCCGTCATACCCAACCGGCGGGCGTAAATCGCCAGCAGGGGAAGCGCCAAGCCGCTACCAAGAAAGGCTAAGGCCGATGGAAGGTAGAAGGGTAAAACCAGGGATGATAAGGTAAAAGAAGCTGGGCTTTGGGGATCCGCATGTGTCATAGGAGGCGATAGTATCATAAAGGATGCGGGTTATGCAAAACTAAAAATGTATGCCTTAATCCGAGAGGCTCTTTCAAAACTCAGAGAGTTTTGAAGGAGCTACCTTAGATGTATATGCAGTATTTTTGCTATTCTTTATAATATAAATATT
>CAYRLW010000057.1:0-18981 GCA_964425215.1 uncultured Treponema sp. | reverse complement strand
GAAGAGATAGCTCGGCAGTTTGAGGACCTCTATTTCGAATTATTGAGTTAAATCCGAGGAACCTGTCGGACCGGTAGATTTTGACCGCAGGAGGTCTTTTTGGGGAAGTCACCTTGACAGGCTCCTTTGGGAGTTTTCAGGGTAAAAATTGCGGCAAGCCGCAATTTTTTTAATGAAAAACGGACAAGTCCGACAAACTCCTAGACCCGGCGGACCGCCGCCAGCAGTTCCTGTTTTTCAATTTTTTTCCAAACGGGCCTGCCGTGGGGGCAAAGGGGAATGGGAAGAGCCAGGGCCTGCTGGGCCAATTCCAGGGCCGTGGCGCTATCCAGGATATCCCCGTCTTTTATGGCCGCCTTGCACGCCATGGTAGCCCGCCACCGTTCTACCGGGTTTTCGCTTCCCTCCCGGAGAGCCAAAATCGTTTGAACCGTTTCGCTATCCGAGGCTCGCCACGGGGCGGGGAGGGCGTCGATCCGCCAGGAACCTTCCCCTTCCTGGGTTATACGGACCCCCAATTCCTCCAAACTTGTTTGTATATCCCGGAGAAACGTATCCTCCGCCTCATCATCCGTACGAAAGGGAATGGGTACCAATAATTCTTGAACCGGCGGCGGATTGTCGATAAAACGGTTGTAGAGGATCCGTTCGTGGGCCGCGTGTTGATCGATGATGTAGAGGTTTTGACGGTGTTCCGCCAGGATGAACAGGTTAAAAAGTTGACCCAGGTACCGAACCTCCGAGGTCGAGTCGAGTTTTTCCGAAGGTTCCGGGGTGGTGATGACCATGGGCCTGGAGGGGAAGGGGGGCGGCTGTTCTAAAAGGGCCTCCATGGCCAGCCGGCCTGCCCGACTCTGTCCGTCCCCGTAGTTCTTTTCTCCGGGGGCTCCGGGACGATAGAAGGAGGGGTGGGTAAACACGCCCTCGGACTTCCGGTATTCCCCGTCCCCGAAGTCTTTCCCCGAGGGTGTCCCCGTATGGATATCCCTAGTCCTATCCGTGGGAATATCCGCAACCCTATCCGTGGGAAGTCCCATGGTCGCGGTCCCCCGGCGGTGAAAAAAGTCCCGTAGGGCCGTGGTAATCCGGTGATGGATCGCCGCGCCGTCTTTAAACCGGACTTCCCGCTTGGCCGGGTGGATATTAAAGTCCGCCAAGGCCGGGTCTATATCGATAAAAATCGCCCCGATAGGGTGTTCCCCGTTGGGAAACCAGCCCTGGACCCCAAATTCCAAGGCCTGAAGGATGGAAAAATCTTGGATCCGACGACCGTTGGCGAACACAAATTGGGATCTCCTGTCCCGGCGGCTTAATTCGGGGCCCCCAACCACCAGGGTAACCGAAAAGCCTTCTCCGGTTGTGGCTATTTCGTGGAGAAAGGTCCCCTCTTTTGCCCTAAGCACCGTGGCGGAAAATCGGTCCTTAAAGGTTTCTACCGGGGGCAGAAACAACTGCAGGGTCCCCCCGTTCAGAAAACGGAACCCCAGGTTTGGAAAAGCCAGGGCCTTATCGACCAGGGCCTGGCGACAAAGGGTTGCCTCCGCACCCTCCCGTTTTAAAAACTTTTTTCGGGCGGGGATCGAATCGAAGAGTCCCGAAACCCGAACGCTGGTACCCCTCTGCCGTCGAGCAACCTCGAGCCGGGGGGCTCCGGAACCGGATACGCCGGGTCCCACGTTCAGTTTCCATGCTTCCCTCCCGTCGATGGAACTGACCATTTCCAAATGGGCCACCGCAGAGATCGCCGCCAGGGCTTCCCCGCGAAAACCCAGGGTTTCGGCGGACGAGAGGTCCTCGATGGTCCGTATTTTGCTGGTCGCGTGGGGGAGCCAACAGAGGTCCAAATCCTCCCGGGTCATGCCAAAGCCGTCGTCGACTACCTCGAGCCGGAGACTCCCGCCCCCTTCCACCGCCACTTCGATTTCCGTTGCCCCCGCGTCGATGCTGTTATCCACCAGCTCCCGGACCAGGGCCGCGGGCCTATCGATTACCTCTCCGGCGGCGATTTTCCGGGCCACCTCGGGGTTTAAAACCTGGACCGACCGCCGATGTACGGTCCTTTCCCCTTGATCTTGGACCATGGTTTTCCCTCCCCTTGAGCGTTGAAAGAGTGAGGTTCTTTCAAAAGTCTGTTATTTTTGAAAGAGCCTCCAGTCTCTATTGTTTTTCATCGAACAGTTCCAATTCCGGCGTCTCATCCTCCGGAGCGTTCGGACCATTCATAAGAACTTCTATTCGACTTTCGATTTTCTCCAGATCCTTTTCCAAAGATTTGGCCAACCTAACCCCCTCTTCGAAGGCCTTGAGCGCCTCGTCTAGGGGAACTTCGTTTTGTCGGATTTTTTGCCCCAGGGCTTCTAACTTTTCCAGCCGTTCCTCGAAATTTTTCATTTCTCTGCCTCCTCCTCTATTTTTTCTGTTCGCGCCGTCAAGCGCCCCCGTTCCGGTTGGATCGAAAGGAGGTCCCCCAGCTCCACCGTTGTCGCGTCCCGGATGACGCGGCCGGTTCGCTGGTTCACCACTACGGAGAAACCCCGCTTTAAAATGGCCCGGGGACTGGCCGCTTCCAGGGACGCGACCGCCAGTTCTAGCCTCCGGCGTCCCTCCCTAATCCGATCCGAAAGGGCCAAAAGCAAATTCTCCTTCGCGTCGTCGAAGCGAACCAGCCGGGGCTGGAGGATGCTTCGGAACCGGAATTCCAAATCTTCCCGGGCAAAGGGCCGCGCCAAAAGTCGTGCCCGATCGGTTTTGGCTTTTATGGCCCGGTACATTTGATCCTTGATCTCCCGCACCCGTTCCAAGGCTTCCGCGCGGTTTTGGCTAACCAGCTCCGCCGCCGCCGAGGGCGTTGGGGCTCGAAGGTCCGCTACGAAATCCGAAAGGGCCCAATCGATCTCGTGGCCCACGGCGCTGATAACGGGGATACGGGATTCGGCGATGGATCGGACCACCGTTTCTTCCGAAAAGGGGAGCAGATCCTCCAGAGACCCGCCGCCCCGGCCGACGATCAACACATCCCCCAAATTCCACCGATTCGCCTGGCGGATCCTCTGGGCGATGATGGGCGCCGCGTCGGCTCCCTGGACCGGCGCGGGGAGAATGATAACCCGAATCCCCGCGGCCCTCCGGTGGAGTACGTTAAGGATATCCCGGATCGCCGCGCCGGTGGGGGAGCTGACCACGGCGACGGTTTGGGGAAACCGGGGTAGGCTCTTTTTCCGGGCCTGGTCAAAAAGTCCCTCCTGGGCCAGTCGTTGCTTCCTTTCCTCCAGCAGGGCCAAAATATTCCCCGTACCCGCCCTTTGCAGACCTTCGCAGATAATTTGGTAGGTGCCCCGTTGGGCGTAAACGGAAATACTCCCCGTGGCCCGGACCAAAAGCCCGTCGGTCACCTCAAAGTCCAGGGAACGGAGCCGGTTTTTAAACATAACCGCCTGAAGTACCGCCTGTCGATCCTTTAAAACAAAATAAAGATGTCCCGTGCTGGAGGGGCGGCAGTTGGATACCTCTCCTTCCACGGTGATATGGTCAAAGCTTCCCTCCAGGGAAAGCCGAATGAGTTCGGTGAGTTCCGATACGCTTAGGGTCCGATTCTCTTCCATGCCCCTGAGTATATTCTTTGATCCGCCCTAGCGCAACGCTATTGGCCAACTCCGCTTATGCCGATACATTTAAAGATATGAGTGGATCAAGCATATGAGTGGATCAAAGGATATAAAAGCCCTATCGGTTTTGTTTGGGGGGGCCCTGCGTCCCCAAGCCCTGGTAAGCCTGGATGGGGAGGTTTCACCCTCCGGATCGTCCCCCTGCGCCCTGTCCTTGGCGGTTGAACGGGCCAAAGCCTTTCCCGGGGTTGTCGATACGATCCTGTTGGCGGACGATCAAACCCTGCCTCCGTTAGACCCTTCGGTCCGCGTGGAGCGGTCCGACCGGTGGACCGTGGGAAAACTGCTGGAAACCCTCGCTCGCCTTTCCCAGAACTACGATGCCCTGTACTACACCTGGGCCGATTATCCCTTTTTGGATTCGGGCCTGGCCCAAGCCCTGGCGGATCGGCATTTCCGCTATGGCGCCGAGTATTCCTACGCCGACGGTTGGCCCCAGGGGCTGGCCCCCGAACTCCTCGCTCCCGGAACGGCTTCCGCTTTGGTGCACCTGGCTCAGGATGACGGGGCTCCCGTGGAACGGGATAGTCTTTTTTCGGTCCTTCAAAGGGATATCAACTCCTTTGACATCGAGACGGAACTTTCTCCCGTGGATTTGCGACCCTATAGGCTTACCCTGGCCGCTGATTCAAAGCGAAATCTGGCCCTAATCCGCTCTCTCCGATCGGCGGGGTTTACAAACGCCCGGGACTTGGATGGAATCCTCCAGACCAGGGGGGAATTTTTGCGGACCTTTCCAGCGTTTTACGCTATTCAAATAGCCGGGCCCTGTCCTCAGGCCTGCTCCCTCTGTCCCTATCCCTTTCTGGGGAAACAGGGGGACCGTTCCATTTTAGAACGGTCCGATTTTATGGAAGTCCAGCGGTTCGAAAACCTTTTAGATCGAATTATCGATTTTTCTGGGGACGCCGTAATCGACCTTTCCCTTTGGGGCGAAGCGTCCCTCCACCCGGAAATTTTCCGAATGATACGGGCCGTATTGGACCGGAAGGAACTTTCGCTGGTGGTAGAAACCTCGGGGATCGGCTGGAACGGTTCGATTTTGGATGAAATTGCCCAATACGCCCAGGGGGCTCTGCGGCGGTTCTCCGGTATGGCGCCCCTCTCGTGGATCGTATCCCTGGATTCGGAGGATCCGGAGCTCTATCAAAAGCTCCGAGGCCCCGGATACGCGGAAGCCCATGGATTTGTAAACGAACTTCTCGCCCGGTTTCCCGAAAACGTGTACGTCCAGGCCGTACGACTCCAGGGGAAGGAAGACGATATGGAAAAATTTTATCGGACCTGGAAAACATCGAAAGCCAAGGTGATTATTCAAAAGTTCGACCACTTTTGCGGTTTCCTGCCTCCGCAAAAAGCTACGGATCTTTCACCCCTAAAACGCCGTCCCTGCTGGCACCTGTTACGGGATATGTCGATCCTCATCGACGGTTCGGTTCCCCTGTGTCGGGAAGACCTCAAGAGAACCTTCACCCTGGGAAATGTTTTTACGGAAAGTCTGGAAACTATTTGGAACCGGGGACAGGCCGTCTATCGGGAACACCTGGCTCAAAATTATAATAACCTTTGCGCGGAGTGCGATGAATACTATACCTACAACTTTTAACGAATCAAAAACGTCTTACACCGCCGTTGGGGGCACCGTTCGGAACGGCGATTCGGGCCTGTCGGCGATAATTCTCAATCGGGGGGGCCGGTACCTTCGCCGTTCGGTGTTTAAGGAGTGCGAAAAAGCGGCCTTCGATTACGTCATCTCTGTGGAAGGCCCCCGGGAAAGTTACGACGTGGAGGAACTATCGATCCGCTTTCCCTTTGTGAAATTCCTTTTGCTTAAGGAAAAAATTACCCTGGGAGAAGAGATAAATTTGGCGGTTTCGGAACTAAAAAGTCCTCTTTTTTTTATTCTCTGGAACGATACTCGGCTTTTGCAAAGCGGGGGGGTCCACCGGATCGCCGAGCGGTTTTTTTCCGCTTCCTCCGCCACCAGTTCCGAGCGGCTCTGCACGGTACCGACGCTTCAAAATAGCCGTTTTGAAACCCTCCCGTCTCTGATCGCCCCGGCTTTTTTTAGGAATTCCCTTAAAACCATACCCTTTTCTCCCGTAAAGGAAGGCCTTCCCACCCTTTACCCCTTCGATGGTATTGGTATTTACGATAGGGAAAGGTTTATCCGTATGGGAGGTTTTGACGAAACGATCAAGGCTCCCTACTGGCAGATGATGGATTTCGGGTTTCGAGCCCACCTTTGGGGGGAGGAAATTCGATCCACCCAGTTGATTAAGGTGGTTTTTGACGCAGAAATACCCCCCCAAGACGTGACCAACGCGCCGGGGTACAAACGGTTTTACCTAAAAAATCTTTTACCCCTGTTTCGAGGCGATAGCGCCTATATTCCCCTCCGCCGTTTTCCTTCGTACCTGTTCCGATCCGGCGAGAGCCCCCTGGCCGCGTGGCAGGACTTTACGGAGGCCCGGGACTGGGTTCAAACCAACCGGTTTCGGTTCCACTGCGACGCCCGGAAGGTGACCGAACTGTGGGAGCCCGTGGAACCATGACCGTAATCATCCTACAAGCCCGTCTCGATTCCAGCCGTCTTCCCGGAAAAGCCCTGTTACCCCTCGGCGGTCGGCCCATGGTGTACCGGGTCATGGAGGCCCTTTCCCGGATTCCCTGCGATCGGCGAGTCCTGGCCTGTCCCCCGGATTCGGAAACCGCCTTCGCTCCCCTGGCGGAAGAGGCGGCCTTTTCCCTTTTTGTGGGGTCTAAAGAGGACGTCCTTAACCGATTCAGCCGAGCCGCCCGCCGTTTTGATGCCCGATGGATCATTCGAGCCACGGGGGATAACCCCTTTGTATTCCCCGACGCGGCGGAGGCACTGATGAAAGAAACGGAGAACACCGAGGCCGACTACGGTACCTACGGTGCCACCCCCTACGGCGCGGGTGTCGAGGTGATCCGGGCCGAAGCCCTCCATACGGCGGACCGGGAAGCCCGGGAACCCTTTGAACGGGAACACGTATGCCCCTACCTGTACGGACACCCGGAACGGTTTCTTCTCCATCGTCCCTTGGCGCCCAAAATGTGGCGGGGTCCCCAGCTTCGCGTAACCGTGGATACCCCGGCGGATTATCAACGGGCCCAGGGGCTCTACCAAGCCCTGGAAGGGGAACAGCGATTCCGGGGAGAGGATATTATCCGGGTGTATAACCGGATATATTCAACCGGGGAGCTAAAATAATGAACGGCCAGGGGAAACAGTTTTTAATCGTCCCGGCGTTGGAACCGGGAAGGGGGGGAGGGCACCTCGTTCGATCCTTACGGTTAGTCCAGGAGCTTCGAACCCAAGGGGCGGAAGCCTATCTCTTTAAAAGGGCGTCCGATAGCCTTAGTATAGCCGGTATTGAATCCCTTACGCTCCCCTCGGAAATCGATGAAACATCCATCCCTTGGACCGCCATCGTGTTAGACCGATTTAAGACCCCCGCCTCGGAATTCCGCCATTGGGCCGCCCTGGGGCCGCTGGTAGGCATCGACGAAGGGGGCTCCGAACGGGGGGCCTTTGATTTCCTCATCGATTGCCTCCCCCCGCCTCCAGAATTTTCTCCAGCTAACCTGACCGATCCGGCTTTACTCTATCTGCCCCTGAACCGGCGTCCCCAATTCGTTCGCCCTCCCCAGTTTTACGCTGTCCCAGATTTGGCTGTCTCGGATACCATTGTCTCAGATACCGCTGTCTCCGATCGTAAAACCCCTCGTCCCGCCGACCCCGCGCTTCCCCGTGCTTCCGGCGGGAAAATCGATTCCCTGAGGATTCTCATTACCTTTGGAGCCGAGGACGCCCAGGAGCTTTCGGTCCCCGCGGCCCGTTCTCTGGCCCGGCTCAAGGAAGTGGAGATTTTCCTTCTCCTGGGGCCCCGGAATCCCCTTGTAAACAGGGAGGACTACGAGGAACGGACCGTAAAACCCCTGGTTGAACTGGGTGTCCGTATCCTGGAGCCCCGGAACAACCTGGCAGAACACCTGGCGGAGTACGACCTGGTGGTAACCCACTTCGGTCTTACGGCCTTCGAAGCGGCCCACGCCCGTGTCCCCGTGCTTTTAGTCTCCCCCACCGCTTACCATCAGAGGCTTGCTCTCTCCCGGGGCTTTTACAGCGCCGGCCTTGGCCGCCGGGCGGCCGCCCGGTTAAACGTCCATCTGGGCGGCTCCTCCCTGGACCTCCAACGTCTCTCCCTCATCGCCGAAAAAACCGCCGCGGCCGCCCCTGTGCCTGGGGCCGCCCCTGTGCCTGGGGCCGCTCCCGTGCCTGGGGCTTCCCTTTCGGTGTTCGTAGGGTCCTTTGATTTTGTTTCCCGTGCCCGGTGCCCCCTATGCGGGGAACGGAACGCCACGGCTTCTTCGGTGATACGGCGGTTCCCCGACCGCACGTACCGGCGTTGCAGCGGTTGCGGGATGGTGTATATGGTCCGTCCAGCGGTCCCCCCGATCCAGTACGAAGAACGGTACTTTTTTGAGGACTATAAAAAACAGTACGGAAAGACCTATTTGGAGGATTTCCCCAACCTCCGGCGGATGGCCCGCCGGAGACTTGGGATTATCCGGAGCATCTTAGAAAAAAACGATCGGCTCCCCAGGGCCCCAATCCCGCTTTCATCCCCCACGCCGTCCCCCGGACCACTCTCCGGAAAGGGGCAGGGGGCTCCCCGCTTACTAGACATCGGTTGCGCCTATGGCGCCTTTCTAGCGGAGGCCCGGGATTGGGGCTTCGATTGCCAAGGCATCGATCCGGCTGAAGAGGCGGTATCCTACGTGGTACAGGAACTCCGTATCCCCGCCCGTCGGGGCCTTTTTCCTTCCGCCGATACGGTGGGGGACCTGGCATCCCAACGTTTTGACGGGGTAAGTCTCTGGTACGTGATAGAGCATTTGGTGGATTTAGGGGAAGCCTTACAAAAGGCGTCGGAAATTCTCCGTCCCCAGGGTGTTCTCGCCATTGCGACCCCCTCTTTTTCCGGGATTTCGGGGAGACTCCGGCCCGCCACTTTTTTGCGTTCCAGCCCCCCGGATCATTGGACCCTTTGGGAACTGGGACGGGTAAAAAAAATACTGCGAAGGTACAATTTTGCCCTTGCGAAAATTGTCGTTACGGGCCATCATCCAGAACGGTTTCCCCTGGTGGGATCCCTTTTAAAGGCGCCTCGAGGACCCCTCTACGCGTTTTTTTACGGCCTCAGCAGGCTGTTTCGACTGGGGGATACCTTTGAGGCCTACGCTGTTAAAATGAACGAGGTACCCCATGGCTAAACGTATACTGATCCTTGGCGCGGGAATAATGCAGGGCCCGGCCATACGGTTCGCTAAGGAACGGGGTCTAGAAGCCGTCGTAGTAGACGGGGACCCGAAGGCGCCCTGTTCCTCCTGGGCGGATACTTTTGTCCCCATCGATTTAAAGGATCGGCAATCCATCGCCGACTACGCCCAAACCCTCCTCCGAGATGGGGGCTTGGGGGGCGTCTTAACCGCCGGTACGGATTTTTCGGCCACCGTGGCGTACGTGGCGGAAAAAGTGGGCCTCCCAGGGATCCCGTACCAGAACGCCTTGGACGCTTCGGACAAGGAACGGATGCGTCGGCGGTTTAAAGAGGCCTCGGTCCCATCCCCCGATTTCGTAGTCCTTTCCGAACTCCCCACGCCCCGATGGAACCCCCCGTTCCCCTTCCCCGTGGTAGTAAAGCCGGTGGACAATATGGGCGCCCGGGGCTGTCGTCGGGTGGACCATCCGGAAGAACTGGGTCTTGCGATAGAGGACGCTCTAGGGTTCTCCCGGTCAGGACGGGCGATCGTGGAAGAATTCATGGAAGGTCCGGAATTTTCGTTGGACGCTATCGTGTACCAAGGTCAGATTACCCTGTGCGGAATGGCGGATCGGCACATATTTTTTCCCCCCTATTTTATAGAGATGGGGCATACCATGCCGACCCAGGTGGGATCGGGGGACCAGAAAAGGATAACCGACGTATTTTTCCAAGGGATCAGAGCCCTGGGAATTACCCATGGGGCCGCCAAAGGGGATATCAAGCTGACTCCCCGGGGACCCATGGTTGGTGAAATCGCCGCCCGTCTTTCCGGAGGATACATGTCCGGCTGGACCTACCCCTACGCTTCGGGGGTGGAACCCGTACGGGCCGCTATCTCGGTGGCCCTGGGTGAAAAACCAAAGGACCTGGAAGTCCTTCGTCGATGGACCAGCGCAGAACGGGCCTTTATTTCCATTCCCGGCACCGTTAAAACCATTATGGGTCTGGGGGACGTTAAAAATCTTCCCCATATCAAGGACCTGTTCCTTCGCGTCGATCCGGGGAGTAGGGTCCAATTTCCCGTGAACAACGTCTCCAAATGCGGCAACGTTATCAGCGCCGCCCCCGATCGGTCCACCGCAGTCCAATCTGCCGAAGACGCAGTCCGGTCGATTTTTATTCGCCTGGAGCCCCACGATTCCCAGACCGACGCCTTTTTACGGGCCCCCCTGGACCAGATTTTTCCCCCTTCGGCCTTTTCTCCCCCGGCGGCCCTGTTGCGGGCCCTCGACGCCCTCGGCGATCCTCCCGTGGAACCGCGGGTCCTGGCCTCTTTACAGGACCGGGGCCCGGCTCTGATTCCCTTCCCCCTCTTCACCGAAGGGTCATATACGGACTACGTGGGCAGAACCGTTCAGGAAAGCCTGGCGGCGGTTCGGCGGATTTCGGGGTACGATTTACCCCTGCTGGATCCCTCCGAATCGGGGTCAAGGCCTTCTTTGGGCAGACAATTTTGGATCGCCCTTATACGGGGGGGGTATCAAGGGGCCCTCTACCTTCTCGATTCCCTTTCAAGCGATGGGGCGCGATGAAAAAGAGTTTCTTTTTTCCCCCCTATGGTTTCCTATTTCTCTTTTTTTTACTCGCTCCGATTTTGTTCCTTCCGGGACAATCGAAGGAAAGCTCCGACGCCCCCCCTCCTTTAACGCTGGAGGCTACGGTAACGGAATTGGGGGTCGAATTTTACTATGATCCCCTCTCCCGGACCGGAGAATTTATCAGTCCCACCCATCATATTGTTTTTTTTATGGACGATACGAGCGAACCCTCCTACGCCCTGGTCGATGGAAGTCTCTTATTTTCTGTTCCCAGCCCCTTTGTTAAGGGCGACATTCCGTATTTTCCCGAACCCTTTGTCAGAACCCTCAAATCCGCCCTGGCTACCCTAAAAGAAGGCGGAAAGGGTACCCTGAGAATCGCCGCTATAATTATCGACCCCGGACACGGGGGAAAGGACAACGGGGCCGTCGCTACCCATGTAATCGATGGTAAATCCATCACCCTTAAAGAAAAAAATGTGACGCTACAGGTTTCTCTTAAGCTCCGAGACCGTCTAAAAACCGCCTATCCAGATAAGAAAATATTGATGACCCGGGATTCGGATACCTATCCAACCTTGGAAGACCGGGTTGCCATAGCCAATTCGGTGCCCCTTCGGGAGAACGAGGCCATCGTCTTTATCTCTATCCACGCCAACGCCTCCTTTAACAAAAGCGCCCGGGGGTACGAGGTTTGGTACCTATCTCCAGAATACCGAAGAACCCTGATCGATAAAAGTAAAACCAAAGAATCCACCGAGGTCCTTCCCATACTAAACGCCATGCTGGAGGAGGAATTTACCACCGAAAGCATCCTGATGGCCCGATCTATTATGAATCGGTTTGATCAGACCATCGGTAAACTCAGTCCCCCCCGGGGTATCAAGGCGGAAGAATGGTTTGTGGTCCGAAACGCCCGTATGCCCTCGGTTTTGGTCGAATTGGGCTTTGTTACCAATCCTGAGGATGCCAAGCTTTTTCTAGACCCGGAGTACTTGCGGAAGCTTTCTGAAGCGTTATATAAGGGAACGGTAGATTTTATTGGCACCTTTGAACAATCCGGAGGATTTACTACCGTTCGATGAAAAATTTTATGGCCCCCATGCTTATACGTCTCCGTAACTGGCTCCGCTTTAAGGTAAATCGCCGTTTAACCTACGGGGGACTCCTTATCCTTATTGCCCTTATAGAAGCCCTGGCCTCGTCCTCCCGGCGGCAAACGTTTCTCTTTTTTGCGGTACGGGATCGTAAACCGACGGTCGAAGAACGACTCGTATCCCAAGTTGGCTCTCTGGAAACCCGGATCGGCCGCTACGTGGAAGAGACTCTGCTGGGACCTTCTTCCGTAGAAAATTACCCCCTGTTTAGCCGGGATACCCAGGTGGTTTCCCTCTTAGTAAGAAAAGACATCGCCTATGTGGACCTTTCGGTAGACGGGGTCTTTACCCCCGATCCAGCGGTGGATTTGCGGTCCAGCGTGGCCGTGTTACGCCAGGGAATCCTACGGAATTTTCCCTTTTTACAGGATGCGCGGATTTTTATCGCCGGAAAGGAACCCTTTACAAAAAAAATTGGTTCCATAGGCCCAGAAGCGCAAGAAAAAAAGTAAAAAGCGTTGACAAATAAAATCCATCTCGTATACTTCTATTTGTCTTAGGCTTAATGCGTAATTGTAAAGGAGCTTTGAATGAAACGGATGTTCATTCTTGTCGCCATCGCGTTGTTCGCGGTAGGATCGTTGTTCGCTGAGGAAGCCGTATTAATCGACTTCACGAAACTTGCGGCCGACATTATCCCTAACCAAAACAACGTGCCCACCCAGAACCGCGCTACTATGATGGACTATTCCAACGTGGCCGGCGCTAGCTTCACCACCGAGCAGAAGGCCGTGATGAAGTCCTCCCTTGCCCTCTCCAATTGGGATGTGGTGCTTGCTTCTTCGTCTCGGAACGTAACCAACGAGACCAAAAGCTACACCCTCGAAGCCCCTTCCAAACAGTTTGGAAAGGTACTCGGCGTCCGGGTTCATTTCCCATTGGAATCCTTCAATTCGTGGGCTCGAGTTCAGCCTCCCTTTGAGATTCCCGCGTTTGAGCCCATGGCCCAGGTAGCCGACGATGGAACCATCCAGAAGCCGACCGATCAGGACAAGGCGAGCAAGTTTACCCGGTTTGAAAACGGGTACGGGGTCGTTAAAAACGTCGGGGTGATCAAATCGATCGCCGTGGACGCCTACGGCCTGAATTTCCCCCATGGTTTGTCGGTAATCCTTATCGACGCCGATGGGAACGAACAGGTCGTTTTTATGGGCTATATGCGGTACGACGGCTGGGGTGAACTCCGCTGGGACAACCCGAATTACGTATCCGATGTACGTAACCGGGAGCTTCGCCTGTATCCGCTGTACCCCAAAGCTACTCCCTTTGTTAAGTTTGGCGGGTTCCTTATTCAACGGGACGCCGCTTACGAAGGCGGGGACTATATCGGTTACTTTAAGGACGTGAAGGTCATCTACGATAAGGCCGTCCTCCAGACCGATCGGGATATTAACGACGAAGGACTGTGGAATATCATCCAGGATCGTGAAACCGCCCGTAAGAACGCGGAAATGCAAGCCTTTGGTCAGGCCCAGGTACTCCGGTATCTTGAAAGCCAGAAAAAGGCTAGCGAAAACAGCTTTACTCCCACCACGGGTAATGCCGCCGCTGGGACCACTGGAGCTGCGCCCGCCGCTACCAACACGGGAAAGTAACGTAGTATAGCCGTTAATAAAGGGCGCCGTAGGGCGCCCTTTTAACAGCATTAAGCCATAGTTTCGATGAACAATACTACATGGTTTCCCGACCAGGCCTTTCTTCAGTCCGAGTTTGACCGCCATTCTGCGGCCAGAGCCTTGATAACGAAGGATCTCGTGGCTGTTATCGAGTCTGCGTTACGGGATCTAAATCCCCGTCCTACCGTTAAAGGGAGGGCAAAGCATTTTAAAAGTTATTTTAAAAAGTATATCCGGTTGTTACAGCTCAGCGATGACAAAACCAAAGTACCCCCGATCAACGATCTTATCGGTATTCGGGTGGTATGTACGTTCATTGAAGACCTTTTTACCGTCGAATCGATAATAAAAAAAATGTTTCAAGTAACCGAAGTGGAACGGAAGGGGTCCAATTATTCTTTTAAGGAATTTGGTTACGAATCCACTCATATTTTAATTACCATTCCCGAGGCGATACAAAAGCGTCGTGGTCCCTGTGGTTGCCAGGTTGTGGAAATTCAAATTAGAACCATTTTGCAGGACGCGTGGGCGGAGGTTGAACACGAGCTGGTCTATAAAGCCGAATTTACCCCCTTTGACGATCCGATGAAACGGAAATTAGCGGCGGTAAACGCAAGTCTATCCTTGGCTGATATCGTGTTTCAAGAAATTCGGGACTATCAACGGCAACTAAATCGGGAGTTGGGTAAACGAAGGGAAACGTTTTTTAGAAAAATTGAGGAATCCACCGACGATATCCTTTTTCAGGAGGATAGGAGCGAAGAGGTTTCCCGGATCAAACCCATTTTTCGACTGGAACCATCCAAGGGTAGCGAAAGCATCGACGATCTGTTGTTGGATGCCCTGTACGCCCACAACAACGATCAGTTTGACCGGGCCATAGAACTGTACACCCGGATATTCGAATCCCAACCCAACGATTATGTAAAATCGGTAATCTATAAACACCGGGGAATGGCGTATTTTGCCCAGTCCCGTTACCAAGAGGCTATCGACGATTTTAGCGCATCCTTGGAACTAGACCCCCAATCGTACAAAGCGGCCTATTATCGCGCGGTGGTAAAATCGGTACTTCAACGGTATTCGGAAGCTATCGAAGATTTTACCCTATCGTTGAAAATCAATCCCTACCAGCATTTTTGTCTGTTCCGCCGGGGACAAGCGTACTATCACTTGGGTGATTATCCCCAGGCCCTGTCGGACTGCGAGAACGCGTTAGTTATTGAACCGGACTCGGAAGCGGCGCTTAAATTTCGGGAGCTGTTGCTCCATCATCTTAAAATGTAATTCTTCTTTTCCCTATGGGGAAACAAAATGCGCGAAAGCCTCCCATATTGACATAATTCGTTTTTTTCTGTATTGTGGTCCCGTACTCAAGCAGTATGTGTCTCCTTCGTCTAGGGGTCAGGACAGCGGGTTTTCATCCCGCCAACAGGGGTTCGAATCCCCTAGGAGATGCCTAAACGGCAGGGTAGCGTATGTTATCCTGCCGTTTTTTTATCAATTAGATGCAAGCGACCAACCGTTTTTCTAAACAAGCCATATCCAACCTCCGCTCCGAAATACAGGAAGCTGATCATAATGAGGTATTCGCCCTGGGCTTTCTCTCTCCGGAGGGTAAAATTGAACGGGTAGAGGTGGTCGCCCGGGGGCAAGAACAACGGGTTCTGGCTTTGCCAACCCAGTGGGAACGGGCGGACGTCCTGATTCACAACCATCCTTCGGGCTTCCTTACCCCCAGCGATAACGATATGATCATTGCCGCTTCCGCTGGGGAAATCGGCGTCGGTTCGTATATCGTGGATAACGACGTTTCCAGCGTATACGTGGTGGTGGAACCGACGGCCCGGCGATCCATAGAACCCTTAAACGAGGAAAAAATAGTGGCTTCCCTCCAAGAGGGTGGAGCCATCGCCCGCAGGCTTTCTAATTACGAGATCCGACCATCCCAATTGGATCTGATGCGGATGATAATTCGGTCGTTCAACGAAAACGCCATTGCCTGCGCCGAGGCGGGTACGGGGGTCGGAAAATCCTTCGCCTACCTTATCCCCGCTATGGCTTTCGCCGCCCAAAATACGGTACGTATCGTCGTGTCCACCGCTACCATCACCTTACAACAGCAACTTTTTGAAAAGGATATCCCTTTGGTCGCTTCGGCTATGAAAAAAAAGGTAAAAGCGGTTTTGGTGAAGGGGCGGTCCAATTATCTATGTTGGCGTCGCTTAAAGGATGCCCTTCGGGAGGGAAATCTGTTTGACGCCCCGGGGGAAACGCTCCACGAACTGGAACAGTGGGCAAACTCTACGCAAACGGGAAGCCGATCCGAATTGTCATTTTTACCCGACGAAAATGTATGGTCCCGGGTCTGTTCCGAGAGCGATCTCTGTTTGGGTCCCCGGTGTTCCGAACGGGATCACTGCTTTTATTTGTCCCTCCGGCGGGAAGCCGTATCGGCACAAATCCTCGTGGTGAATCATCATTTACTGTTCGCCGATTTAGCGGCCCGTAAAGACGGGGCGGGGTACGAGAACACGGTGGTGTTGCCTCCCTACGACCGGGTCGTGGTAGACGAAGCCCATTCAATCGAGGATGCGGCCACTTCTTTTTTTTCAGAAGACTTTAGCCGGCCCGCTCTGCTCCGGCAGTTGGGGCGGCTTTACAGAAGACGGGGTGTCCAAATCCTGGGCCTCCTTCCCAGATTGGTAGCCCTTCTGGGAAACGAAGCGGCCTTGGACGAACCGCTAAATTCCCTGGGCGATGAAATTCAGGGGATTCGAGAAGGGCTAGAAATTATGGATCGTCGGGCCCTGGATATCATGGGGTCCGAGGGGGTCTACAGGCTCACGGAACAAAAGTCCCAAACCCTGGAAGCGCTCCTTTTTCCCGTTCTCCGGGAACTGGGGATCCAACTTGGACGTATGGTTAGCCGGGTCCGGGAGCTCTTGGAAAATGTGGAAGAAACCTTCGAGGATGATCAGACGGTGTGGGAAATTCAGGGAATCCTTCGACGAATCGACGGCAAGGTAGCGTCTATTTCGACGTTTTTAGAGTACGCGGATAGAAGCGATACGGTAGCATGGATGGAACGCCGCCGAGGTTCCACCGGAGATTCGTGGGTTCGATGCATCCTGAGCCCCATAGACGTGGCCCCCGAGCTGGCGGAAGCCCTGTTTGAAAGTCATAAAACGGTGTTAAACGTATCGGCCACGTTGACCGTGGCGAATTCCTTTCAGTACTATTTTAACCGTTCGGGTATCGGCTTGTTAGAAGGTAAAACCATCCTCTCAGGTCAATTCCCCTCACCCTTCCCCTACGAAAAAGCAGTCCTCCTCGGGTGTCCCACCGACGCGCCTTCTCCCGACACGGGGGCTTACCAGGACTTTGTGGATACGGCTATCCCCCAGCTGATTTCCATATCCGGAGGATCGGCGTTGGTGCTTTTCACGTCCTACGATGCCCTTCGAAGCGCCTACAGGGTGTCCGAAGGTATTCTGCGAGACCTGGGTATCCGTTGTTTTAAACAGGGGGACGAGGATCGATCCCGGTTGTTGCAAAAATTTTTACAGGATGAATCCAGCGTCCTCTTCGCCACGGATTCCTTTTGGGAAGGGGTAGACGCCCCTGGGGATACCCTGCGCCTGGTAATCCTCTGCCGGTTGCCCTTTAGAACCCCCAACGATCCGGTGTTCGAAGCCCGCCGAGAGGCCCTAGAAAAAAGAGGGGGAAACGCTTTTATGGAACTATCGCTTCCCGAATCGGTGATGAAGTTCAAGCAGGGCTTTGGACGGCTTATGAGGCGATCGTCGGACCACGGGGTCGTGGTGGTTCTGGACAACCGGATACTGCATAAACGGTACGGGTCTCTCTTTATCCGTTCCCTGCCACAGACAAAACAATGCTTTGCGGATTTCAAGACCCTGCTCCGGCAGACCGAAGCGTTCCTCTATCCGTGAACCGGTCCGACAGGCTTTTAGGTGATTTTCTTCGCCGTGTCGAATACCGTTTCTCCAAGTTTAGAAGCATCCGTACCCAGGGATTCTCGATATTTTAACAGAGCAGTTTTTTCCCGTTGTAAATCCGTAAAACGGTACAGCGTTTTTCCATCATCCTGCAACGCCACATCGGGGATGGAATAGACTCCCAGATCTTTTACGATTGTTTCTCTGCTTTTTTCTAAGTTTTCGGGTCGAAGTTCCTCCGATTGGGGGTTTACCTCCGTTGGAATAACCCTATCCGGGGTTTCCCAAATACGGCGGAACATTTCTTTCCGTAAATTATTCATTTTTATTTCGTTGTTTTGCTTTTGAAGCTGTAGATAACGAAGCCCTGGGATAAGATAAAAGAGTAAGGCGAAAATAATAGGCACAAAACCCAACACGAATGTTATAAAGAGGTGGGGATTCCGGATGAAGCCTGAAAAAAGGATATACGCCACCGCGTACAGATAACTGCTTCCGTGGATTTGGCTTTGGGACACCAGCGGCCCGACGGTGGAGGCGCTGTAGAGGAAGTAGGATCCAAAGAGCAAATTGACGGCGTTAAAGAAAAGAAACCAGCGGTTAAGTTTTTTTGGGTTGGCGGAAAAGGTGAGCAAGCGTTTTATAGGTGCGGAAAGACTGCCAAAGGATCGATCGGTCGTATCGTTCCGTAATAACAGGGCGTCAAAACGGTAGACGATGGTCCCGTCTTCGGTCGCTTCGGGCAGGCCCCCAAATTCAACGCAATACCGTTTAATGCGATCTTCCGCTTCTAAGGGTTTTGCCCCCGTAAGTACCATGAATTCGGGAAGGGAAATAACCCCCCGATTCGCTTGAATATACGCAATTACCGCTTGTTTTTCCCGTTTTTCCCAATCAGCGTTGGGGTCCCCATCGCCGAAAACAAAGGAAAAAACGGCCTGGTTCAAGGGTTTACCCTTGGGTTTCGCGGTCCGGGTATACGCGGAACCGTAATAGGACCGGTCAATAGACTTCGTGATTTCGGAATAAAACCAAATACGTATGATAAGGTCAAAGATCGACGAGACAAGGTAAAGCCCTCCTAACCCATCCCCCCGACGGGAAGAAGACCGGTTATCGCTAGACCCGGACGCGGAAACCGCCACCGAGGCGACCAGGGCCAACAGCGCGATGGCCATAAAAAACACAAAATAGCCCACCAGCATGAGCATGATCCAGACCTTAAAGGCCCATTTTCCAATAAAACCCAAACCGCGTCCCAGAGCGTGGAGCCTCCTTTTAAGGGTAACGCCCAGGCCCCGGTACCGGCTTTTAAAACCCTGGGGAAAGGAATAGAGAATTTCCCCCGATTCGGTAACCTCCAACCGGGCGCCGTATTCGTCCGCCGCTTGGCCCACCAGCTCTTTTACCTGTTCCAAGGGAAGGGCGGTTTTAGCGACGATATCCGCGACCGTGGCTCCCTTTTTTTTGCTTTTAAAGGCTTCTACAACCTGCTTATACGCCTGGGTATTTGTACCACTGTTATTCATGGGTGTGCTTCTCCCCGGTTAGTTTTATCCCATCGGAACAGGAAAAATCAATATTTTCAAAACTGGATTTATATCTATTCAATATGGAAGCTAAGGTTATACCTTCAAAATAATTATTTACCATAGTGGTCGCTTCGGCCCAGATGGCGAAGGAAAC
>CAYRLW010000056.1:0-19033 GCA_964425215.1 uncultured Treponema sp. | reverse complement strand
GATACTGCCCCTCTAAGGGGTGGGAAAGTAGGTAGTCGCCAGGCTTTTTTTTGCTTCGGCTCTTACTTGAAACGCCGCTATCGTAATCGTACTATCATCCTATGAGAATACATATTATTCAGCACGTTCCCTTCGAAGGACCCGCAAGAATAGGGGAATTATTAAATACCGCAGGGGTTACCATCAGTTTTTCTTATCTTTTTGAAAATCCAATTTTTCCATCAATTAAGGATATAGATCGGCTTGTGATTTTAGGGGGCCCTATGGGCGTTCACGACGTATCCGAATATCCGTGGCTGAAATCAGAGCTTCAATTTATTCAGGATGTACTGCGAGAAGGAAGAATAAAAGTATTAGGAATTTGTCTCGGGGCCCAAATGATAGCCCATGCGTTGGGCGCAGAGGTGAGCAAAAATCCTGAAAAGGAAATTGGATTTTTCCCAACCTATAGGGCCCCCGTGGTTCCTTATCGCTGGGAAAAAATCTTTCCTCCAACCTTTGACCCTTTCCATTGGCATGGGGATACGTTTTCTATTCCTAAGGGAGCCCATACATTAGCGTACAGCGCCGCTTGTGAAAACCAAGCTTTTATTTGGAAAAATAGAGCCCTGGCTTTACAATTTCACCTGGAGAGCACGGCAAATAGTATTGATGATATGATTTCCCATGAGGGCGTAGAATTGTCGGAAAAAGGGATGTATATTCAAAATGAGCCGCGGATAAGAGAAAACAGGATAAAATATTTACCCACTTCTGAAAGAATACTGCAAGGTATACTCGACTGGTTCCTGTAAGAGTACGTTGTGTTTCACTATGACAAACAACGGTTATCCAAGGGATACAGATAGATAGCCGGTTCTTGATAAGGGTGGGCTTTTCTAAGGGCTTGAAGGACCAGCTCGACCTGTTCGTCGTCCACAAGCGTTTCGATGCGTTCTTCTTCTACCAATTCATCGCGATTCAGGGAGCCTATAAAGGGTTTTGAACCATCCAAAGGGCGGAATCGGCCTTGGCCAGAACTAACAAACGCGCAATGATCGTAATTTTTATACTTCCCCGCTCCGGCTTCAAAAAGGGCCGATAAAACGGACTCCCTATAGGTGGGGGGGATGAAGGTGATCAGCGTAAACATCCATGTCTCCCGGCTTTATACATTTCTGCCGTATAAATTAGAAAGAATATGGATAAACTCCGCGTCCTGGTCCATCAGCTGGTTTTCCGTAATCCTCCATTTCCAATTATTTCCTATGGTGGATGGGGTGTTCATCCGGGCTTCCGATCCAAGGCCTAAAATATCTTGCATAGGGATAATCGCGAAGGTGGCGACCGATGATAGGGCTAAGCGGATAAGGGCTTCCACATAATTTACGGGGGTATAACCCAGGTAGGATCGAATGAAAGCCAATTCCTGTGGTAGGGCCTTATCAAGCCATCCTTTAAGGGTATCGTTGTCGTGGGTTCCCGTGTAGACAATGCTTTGGGGGTTGTACATGTGGGGAAGGAAGCCGTTGAGCACGTCCAAGCCTTTACCGCTCTCCTTCGCATCAAAGGCAAACTGAAGGATTTTCATCCCTGGCAAGGCAAAGGAATCTCGAAGATCCCGCACTTCTTCGGTTATAAAGCCCAGATCTTCCGCCAGGATGGGAAGGTCGCCCAGTTGGGTTTTTAATTGGGAAAAAAAATCATGACCTGGAGCTTTTTCCCAGGTTCCATGGATGGCGGTGCTTTCTCCGTAGGGGACGGACCAGTACGCTTCAAAACCCCTAAAATGATCGATCCGTAGCCAATCGAAGAGCCGAAGGTTTCCCTTAATACGTTGGATCCACCAGGTATATTTTTGCTGGGTATGTTTGGGCCAATCGTAGAGAGGGTTTCCCCAGAGTTGACCGGTTTCGCTAAAATAATCTGGAGGAACCCCCGCTACTTTTTTAGGGACTCCCTTTTCGGTTAATTGAAACAGTTCCCGATGGGCCCATACGTCCACCGAATCGGCGGCCACAAAGATAGGCAGATCTCCTATTATGGCTATTCCCCGGTCGTTAGCGTACTTTTTAAGGGCCTTCCACTGGGTAAAGAAAAAATATTGGATCACCTTTCGCCTTTCGATGGTTTGCCGGTGGTCCTCTTGTCCCTTCCAGGCTTCTAAAGCCTTCGGAACCCCCAAGGCCAGATCCTCGGGCCAATAGTTGGACCAAATGGCCCCCCCCTTCCCCTCCCGGGCGGCCAACGTATCAAAATGATCTTTTATATCCATAAAAAGGGCAAAATCGTCGAGCCACCACCGCTCTTGAACGCAAAAAGCGGTATAGGTTTCCTCTTCTTCCGGAGCATGGTTTTGTAAAAAATGAAGGGCCGCTTGATCTAATAATCCTATTTTCCAGGGAATGAGGGACCCATAATCGACGATAGCAGGGTTGGTTGAAGGGATAGGCAGGAGGTCCGCTGGCTGAAGGTACCCCCGTTGTACCAAATTATCTAAGTCGATCAAAAGGGGATTACCAGCGAAGGTCGAAAAAGAAGCGTAGGGGGAATCTCCGTAGCCCGTGGGACCCAGAGGGAGGACCTGCCACAGCTTTTGGTTTCCTTTCTGAAGCCAGTCAATAAATTGATAGGCACCCCTCCCTAAGTCTCCAATACCGTACGCGCTGGGGAGGGACGTGGGATGCAGTAAAACTCCGCTTAATCGCATAAAAACACTCCGTTAAACCGGTTTAGTTAGACTATAATTCGGTTTAAACGTTTTTGCAAGGGGGACCTTTTAAAGCCTCTATTGAAAATAGCGAATGCCCGCTTCGAAAATACTTTGTCTTTTATTCCCCGGAATATTGATATGCACATACGGTCCCTCCCGTTCGGAATGGGCCATTTTTCCCAAGACCCTGCCATCGGGGCTGGTAAGTCCTTCAATGGCGAAGGCCGACCCGTTGGGGTTATGGGGTTCGGCCATGGTGGGGTTCCCCTGGGGATCTACGTAACAGAAGGGTACCTGCCCCTGCGCAAAGAGGGTTTGGGCATCCGTGTCGGTTATAACGATTCTCCCTTCCCCGTGGCTTACGGGAACTACATGCACCGTGCCGGGCTCTTCCAGGGCAAGCCAGGGGGACCGGTTTGACAGTACCTTGGTTCGAACCATCCGGGAGCTATGCCGGGCGATGGTGTTGAAGGTTAGGGTCGGTTGATTGGGGCTTGGCTCTTTAAAGGTGCCAAAGGGCACGAGACCCAGCTTGATCAACGCTTGAAAGCCGTTACAAATGCCCAGGATGAGCCCTAAACGGTCATTCAAAAGGGATCTCAGTGCGTCGGCAACCGCTGGAGCGCGGAGGGCGTTGGCGATAAATTTGCCCGATCCATCCGGTTCATCCCCCGCGCTAAAACCCCCGGATAGGGCTACAATTTGGGCGGATTCGATAGCCCTGCGAAGTTCCTCGGTGGATTCCAAAATATCCTGCTTATCCCGGTTCCGGTATACGACCAACTGGGTCCTCGCTCCGGCCCTTTCAAAGGCCCTTTGCATATCCCATTCGCAGTTGGTCCCCGGAAACACCGGTAGAACCACCAAAGGTTTAGCTCCCCCGGGGAGGGGGTGGACCTTGAAGGGTTCGGGGCCCCCTTTCCAGAGCGGAAGGGGCTTGTGGTCCAAGAATACAGAGCGGGCCTCCAACAAATCGACATCCTCTTCGTCTAGAATGGTTGTCCCGTGGGATGTTTGGGGGTATACGGAAACCAAGCCGTATTCGTATGCCCGACGCAATACCTTTAAAGGCGTTTCGTTTTGGGTGGGATCCGAAACCACCTCACCTCGAATACGGAAAACCGGTTCCCCTATGGTGTGGCCCACCATGGCGTAGTGGGCTGCGGAAGCGAGGATCGAGGCATCTTGAAAGGATCTTCCATCTAACTCCAGCAATACCGACCCCTGATGAAAAGTTGGGGGTATTATGGAGAGGACTTCCCCTTCCACCTCCAATCCCACCGTATTGCCAAATGCGGCAATAGCCAGGGTCGCCCCGAGGCCTCCGGAAGCGATTGGGGTCGCCGAAAGGATCAAACCTCGTTCCGAAAGGGATTGAAGGGTATTCATGTTGGCCCTAAAGGCCTGCCATTCATCATCCTGGGGTAAAAGATACAGGAGAACCAAGGGGTTTCCGGCTTCTCCGCTAAGGGCGGATGAACGGATAGCTTTCGCGGGGGCGGTCCCGGCGGCGAAGGCAACCAGGGTTGGGGGGACTTTTAATTGGATCCCCTGTTCCGGGTCCAGGTAGGAACCGGACATGGAGTCTTTTCCTCCAATCGCGGGGATTTCCAACGCCAATTGGGCTTCCAGGGCCCCTAAAAGGGCCTGCAGTGGTTTCCCCCACGAGGACGGATCGTCGGGTTTTTCAAAGTATTCTTGGAGGGAAAGCCGGGCGGTCCATGGGTTTCCCCCTAAACAGGCGAATTTGGCCAGGGCTTCCCGAATAGCTCCCTTGGCGCCCCGGTAGGGACTAAGGGTCGCCACCTCGGGGTCGTAACCAAAGGTCATAATACTAGCCGTCCGGGGGGCCTTGTCGAGGGACGGGAGTAGGGCTACCATCCCGCATTCGGGGGTCCCCTGTTCCACCCCAGCCCAAGGATACAAAACCGACGAAGCGCCGATGGAGCCATCAAACCGTTCCTGTAAACCCCGGCGGCTGGTGGTCCGTAGAGATCGAAGTTCCCGCTCTATTTGGTCCAAAATCGCCGAAGGGGTCATGGGGAGGTCGGGAGACCCTACGCTGGACCCGGAGCCGGTCATTTTTACCGTCGTGGTGCGGGGGGCGCCGTTAGAATCGAGGAAGGACCGGTCCAAGTCTACGATGGTAACCCCCTGCCAGGTCATCCTTAATCGGGCCGACGGGGAATCCCCCTGATCGGTCACCACCGCGATGGGAACCGCGGTCAGGTTTTCTTCCAAGGCCAAGTCGATAAAAGCGGTTACATCCGACGGATCCACAACCACGGCCATGCGCTCCTGGGACTCGGAAATCGCGATCTCCATACCGTCTAGATCCTCGTATTTTTTGGGGACCCGGTCTAAATCGATATCCAAGCCCCCGGCGAGTTCCCCCACCGCCACGGATACGCCCCCGGCCCCAAAGTCATTACACCGTTTGATTAACCGGCTTAGGCGGGGATTCCGGAAGAGCCGCTGGATTTTTCTCTCTTCCACCGGATTTCCCTTCTGCACCTCCGCCCCGGCGCTTTGCACCGACTGATCCGTGTGGACCCTGGAGGACCCCGTGGCCCCTCCGATGCCGTCCCTGCCGGTTTTTCCACCCACCAGGAGTACCACATCCCCCTTTTGGGGTTCCTCCCGACGGACCCACGCTTCCTTTACGGCCCCAATGACGGCTCCCAACTCCATCCGTTTGGCCACAAAGCCCTGGTGGTACACTTCGGCCACCTGGCCCGTGGCAAGCCCTATTTGGTTGCCGTAGGATGAATAACCCGCCGCAGCTTCCCGGGCTATTTTAATTTGGGGTAGTTTCCCCTTTAAGGTAGTGCTGATCGGTTTTCGCGGGTCCCCGCCGCCGGAGACCCTCATGGCCTGGTACACGTACGCCCGACCCGATAGGGGATCTCGGATAGCTCCGCCGAGACAGGTGGCCGCCCCGCCGAAGGGTTCAATTTCCGTTGGATGGTTGTGGGTTTCGTTTTTAAACATTAAAAGCCAGGGTTCGGTACTTCCATCGTCGTATTCCATGGTACAACGGATTGAACAGGCGTTTATTTCCTTGGATTCTTCCACATCCGCGGCCAGGCCCCGTTTTTTTAAAACCCGGGTGCCAATGGTTGCCAGGTCCATCAACGTGATGGGCCGGGACTTCCTATCCGTTTCTCCGTAAACCTCCTGCCGAACCTTCATGTACAGATCCATGGCCCGCCGAAGCGCCGGGGCTTCGGGAAAGTTATCAAAATCCACGGAACCCAGTTCGGTGGTAAAGGTAGTGTGCCTGCAATGGTCGGACCAGTAGGTGTCCAGGACCCGCAGTTCCGCCAAGCTGGGATCCCGATGCTTGCTTTGGAAGTAGGCTTGGCAGAACCGCAGATCCTCCAGCCCCATGGCTAAGCCGAGTCTCTTCAGGGTCTCCTTTAATTCCCCATCGTTCTGGCTGATAAGGCCTTCCACCGTGGGGACCCTTCGGGATTGAAACGTGGGGTTATCCAAAGAAGCGGGGAGTCCCAGTTCCGCTTCCCGGGAGTCCACGGGATTAATAAGGTACTGTTTTATCGCCCCCAGGACTTTTTCCGAAAGTCCTGTCCCGGGGAGTTGAAAAAGATACACCCGGGCGCAACGAACGGTGGGCCGAAGGCCGCACACCAGGGCAATACACTGCTCCGCCGAATCGGCCCGTTGATCGTACTGCCCCTGGAGGTATTCTACGGCGAAAAATTGTTCCCCCTCCTCCGCCGGAACAAGAATGGAGTTGTAGACCCTATCGGACTGGGGTTCCGAAAGGACGTACGTGCAAGCCTTATCAAACTGCTCTGTATCCAAATGGGCCACGTCGTAACGATGAAGAATCCGAACCCTAAGACCCCGATGCAGTTCCGGATAGGTTACCCCTAAAAATTCAACCAATTCGGTTTGTACATTCCGGGCTTCCACGTCAAAACCGGCTTTTTTTTCCACGTAGATTCGTTGAATAGCGTCTGGGGGGGTGGACACGTTGGGCCCTCCTAAAAGATGGTAGCTTAGGAGCCAGTCTACCGATTTTACCTTGCCAGGACAAGACTCGTTGACAGGTGTACCGGGACCAGAGTATACATAGACGTACCGATCCGGTAGCTCAGCTGGATAGAGCAACTGCCTCCTAAGCAGTAGGTCGGCCGTTCGAATCGGCTCCGGGTCATCGCCTTATCGGGGTAACAGATGCAATTTTCAGTACAAGAAACGGCGGAACTCCTAAGGGTTTCTGTCGATACGGTATACCGATGGATCGAACAGAAGGAAATTCCGTGTTATAAAATAAACGACGCCTACCGTTTTAATAGAACCGAACTGTTAGAATGGGCTACAGGGCGGGGCCTGCGCATTTCTCCGGACCTCTTTTTAAAGGAGGATGGGGAAACCCTGGATTTACCACGGTTGACCACTGCTCTGCGTTCCGGCGGTATCCTCTACGATGTGGAGGGGTCTACGAACGCGGAGGTGTTAAAATCTATCGTGGATAGGATGAAACTACCGGAGGATGTGGATCGGCTGTTCTTGTATCAAACCTTGGTCGCCCGGGAAAGCCTGGGATCCACGGGGATAGGAAACGGTATAGCTATCCCCCATGCACGGAATCCCCTGGTTTTGCAGGTTTCGGAGGCTTCGGTTACCCTTTGTTTCCTTAAAAAACCGATTGATTTTAAAGCGATAGACGGCAAAAGCGTTTCCATTCTTTTTACCATAGTCAGTCCAACGGTCCGATCCCATTTGCACCTTCTTTCCCGTATAGCCTTTGTTTTAAAGGATCCCGATTTTCTTAAGGTATTGGAATCTCGGGGAAAACCCGAGGAAATTTTTCAAGTTCTTCAGAGGATAGAAAGTCTTATCCCCCCTATCGCATCCTAGTTTAGGTAAAACCAATGTCTGAAGCCATAGTTTCCCTCGCGATGGTTCTATTCTTTATCAGCGGAATCCCGGGCCTTTTTTTTAGGCCCCGATCCCCTTGGGTGGGAAGGAGTTCCAGCTTTTTTACCACGCTGGGAGCCCTGTTGGGGCTATTGGGAGCCGGCTTGGGGATTCTTCATCCTGATTTTTCTCTTCTACCCTTCCCGTGGCTCGTGTTCCCTGAATCGACGATTAGTTTAGATCCCCTGGGGGCGTTTTTCATGGTCCCTGTTTTTTTGATAGGCGGTTTAGGGTCCATCTACGCGCTGGCGTATTGGTCTCCCAAAGCTAAACCCCGAACCGCCGCCAGGATTAGGTTTTTTTGGGGCATGACCCTGGCGGGGATGGTGTTGTTATTGATGAGTCGGCAGGGGGGCCTATTTCTTTTAGGATGGGAAGTCATGGCCCTGGGGGCGTTTTTTCTCATCGCCACGGAGGATGAAAAAGAACAAACCCGTAGAAGCGCTCTGGTGTATTTTATCGCTACCCACGTGGGAACCCTAGCCCTTTTTGGTTTCTTTAGCCTTTGGCGCTCCAGCACCGGTACGTTTGATCTGCTTCCAGCTCTGGGGAAAGAAATTCCGGTGGCTACCGCCAATATCCTCTTTTTGATAGCCCTCTTCGGCTTTGGACTAAAAGCCGGCCTTATGCCCCTCCATTTTTGGCTTCCCGGGGCCCATGCCAACGCCCCCAGTCATGTTTCCGCCCTGCTGTCGGGGGTTATGTTAAAAATGGGGATCTATGGAATTATACGGGTAGCCTTTCTTTTACCGGGAATATCCCCATTTTGGGGTTTCCTCGTGTTGATCCTTGGGGTCCTTAGCGGTCTGTTAGGGGTAGCCTTCGCGCTGGCCCAACACGATCTAAAACGCTTGTTGGCGTACCATAGCGTAGAGAACATCGGAATTATCCTGTTAGGTCTCGCTTTGGCCCTTTTAGGGCGAAGTTATAACCGGAGCGAATGGGTGGTCTTGGGGCTCGCGGGCTGTCTTTTGCACGTTTGGAACCACAGCATATTTAAATCCCTACTTTTCATGGGCGCCGGATCGGTGCTCCACGGAACGGGAAGTCGGTTGATAGATCGGCTGGGGGGCCTTGGCCGGTCCATGCCCCTTACGGCGGGAACCTTCCTCGTGGGAGCCGTGGCTATTAGCGGTCTTCCGCCGTTAAACGGGTTTATCAGTGAGCTTTTCATATACCTCGGTTTTTTTAAATCCGCAGGATCGGTCGAAAAGATCATTTTCCCCGCCCTTCTGGGAGCCCCCACCCTTGCCATGATCGGCGCTTTGGCGGTGGCCTGTTTTGTAAAGGTTTTTTCCGTGGTATTTCTCGGCAGTCCCCGCTCAGGGGGAGCGGAACAGGTTCATGAGTCCCCAAAGGCCATGACCCTGCCTATGATCTTTTTAGCCCTCCTGTGTGTGCTTATCGGGTTTGTCCCCGGGATTACGGTGCCCTTTTTGGAAAAAGCTATCGTTTTTTGGAACGGTCCCTCCCTTGCGGCCTTGCCTTCTATCAACGATCTGCTCCCCCTGGGCTTTATAAGCTTGGGCCTTTTGATAGCCCTTGGTCTTTTTGTTTTGGCCCTTCTTTTTACGGTTTTTTTTAAAAAACGGTTTTCCCCATCCCAGGCCCCAACGGTGGGGACCTGGGATTGCGGTTACGCCGCCCCAACGGCCCGGATGCAGTATACCGCCGGATCGTTAGCCCGTTCGGCGGTGGGCCTATTCCGATGGATCGTTAGGCCCCAGGATCATGGTCCCCGGTTCCGGGAGTCCTTTCCCAAAACCGCTTCCTTAGAAAGTCACGTGGACGATTTGGTTTTAGATCGCCTTTTGATTCCCGACTTTATGGTTTTGCGGGATAAGGCCCGGTGGTTTTATAAATTTCAACAGGGCCTAACCCACTGGTACATTCTGTATCTGGTCGTCATTTTGGGTTTGCTTTTTATAACCCTTGTCCCTTTTAGGGATATCTTTTTACAAACCTTTACCCAATGAACTATCCATCCTGGGCGATGGAATAACGAGGAACTATTCAATGATATATCTTGGTTTTGTGCTTTCGGGGATAATCCTTTTAGCCTTAAGCGGCCTTCCCGTGGGTTTGTGGAGAAATAGGCCTAGCCAAATCGTTACTGTAGGTATTTTTGCCCTTGGATCCCTTATGGGTCTGACGGGTACGGTAGGAACCCTATTCCTTGCGGCGCCCCTCTTTCTTTCTCTCCCCTGGTTTTTACCCTGGGGACAATTTTCTATTTTTATTGATCGACTCAGCGCGGTTTTTCTTATTTTAGTGTTTACCCTGCCCCTTTGGGGAGCGATTTTCGGTGTAGGTTACTGGAATCAAAGGGACCATGGGGATAATGGGGGCCGCCTGGGGGTGTTTTACGGACTCCTTACCGCCGCCATGGCCTTGGTTGTACTGGCCCAGGACGCGGTTCTGTTTCTCCTTGCTTGGGAAATTATGGCCCTTTCGGCGTACTTTACCGCCTCCACGGAGGATCATAAAATAGAGGTCCGGAGGGCCTCCTGGGTATACCTGGTGGCTACCCACGTGGGAACCCTTCTGCTCCTAGCCATGTTTACCCTTTGGAAAGACGGGACGCTTTCTTTTTCTCTGCTCGTTAATTCAGGAATCGGACCCCAGCGGGCGGACCTGATATTTATACTGGCGGTAATCGGGTTTGGGTTTAAGGCTGGAATTATGCCCTTCCACGTGTGGCTTCCCGGGGCCCACGCCAACGCTCCTAGCCATGTTTCCGCAGTAATGTCGGGGGTTATGCTTAAAATGGGGGTATATGGAATTCTCCGTATGGTCTCTCTGTTTACCCTTATTCCTCCGTGGTGGGGTTTCAGCCTTTTACTGCTGGGCGCCGTATCGGCCCTTTTTGGCATCGCGTTTGCCCTAGGGCAGGGGGATTTAAAAAGGGTCCTCGCGTATAGCAGTATAGAGAATATTGGAATTATTTTTATGGGGATGGGCATAGGGCTCATAGGAGAATCCTACGGAGAGGGAACCCTTATCCTGCTTGGTCTGGGGGGCGCTCTTTTCCATGTGTGGAACCATGGTCTCTTTAAATCCCTATTATTCCTTAATGCCGGTTCTATTATTCATGCCACGGAAACCAGGGACATAGAACAAATGGGGGGCCTGATTAAAAAAATGCCCCAGACAGCCTTTCTTTTTATAGTGGGAGCCCTAGCGATCAGCGCTTTGCCACCCCTAAACGGCTTTGCCGGAGAATGGCTCCTCTATCTGGGTATGTTCTCCGCCCTATCCGTCTCCGGTGCCATGGAAGTAACCCTGGCAGCCATATCCGCCGTGGTCTTAGCCATGGTGGGAGCTCTGGCGGTGATGGTGTTCGTCCGCTTAGTAAGTTCTATATTTCTGGGTTCTCCCCGTTCAGAAACCCTGCCTCCTGCCCATGATCCCCCCTTGTCAATGCGAATACCCCCGTATGGTATAGCCCTTATTTGTCTTTTTTTAGGGCTCTTTCCCTGGTCGGTTTTTTCCCTTTTACAGGACGCGGTCCACGCTTGGGATCCAACGCGGACGAAAAACCTTTCGTTTACCAGTTTAACCCATCCCCTTTGGCTGACCTCTATGGGTCTTGGTTTAGTTTTTACCGCTGTGGTTGGGGTCATCTGGTACCGCAACCGTAAACGACGGGCCGTTGACGTCCCCAGTCATCCCACCTGGGACTGTGGTTACGGGCAACCCACGGCCCGGATGCGGTATACCGCCGCCAGTTTAGGGCAACGGATGGTTAAGCTCTTTTCCTTTATCCTGTGGCCTTCGGTAACCCAAATCAGGCTTAAAAAGCCGTTTCCTGAAAAAGAACAGTTTCAGGCTACCGTTCCTGATACGGTCTTGGACCGCTGGGTTTTACCTGTTTTTGAAAAGGCGAATCGGATAATTCCTAGGGTATATATTTTGCAACAAGGACAAACGTACCTGTACGTATTGTATGTGGCAATCATAACCGCTTTTCTCTTTATTATCATGGGAGTAACCGCATGATTTCCTTTTTAGTTCCAATAGTGTTACACGTGGTTTTATTGATAGTGATTCCCCCGTTGTTGCTCGGTTTCATCAATAAAACCAAGGCTTTTTTTGCGGGACGGAAGGGCGCCCCCCTGCTCCAGCCCTATTACGACATTGGAAAATTGCTTCAAAAGGGGATGGTGATCAGTACGACCACCTCGTGGGTGTTCTACGGAGGGCCCCTTCTTAGTTTGGTGGTTCCCCTCGTGGCGGGCCTCTTTATTCCTTTAGGGCGAGTCCCCTCGGTACTCTCGTTTACCGGGGATTTTATCCTCTTCGCGTATCTTTTTGGCCTTTCCCGGTTCTTTACCACCGCCTCGGCCCTGGATACGGGGTCCGCTTTCGAGGGCATGGGGTCCAGCCGGGAACTTACCTTCGCGGTTCTCACTGAACCGGCGATGTTTTTTGCCTTTCTCGTGTTGGTTCGATTATCATCATCCCTATCCTTAAGCGGTATGCTTTCTATGGGCGTGAATCCCCTCTTTGGAATAGGCAGTATGGCCCCCATTGTGATGGTGGTTCTAGGACTGTTTATTGTTCTTTTAGCCGAAAACAGCCGTATCCCCATCGATGACCCTACTACCCATCTGGAGCTTACCATGATCCACGAAGTGATGGTCCTGGATCATAGCGGCCCCTTGTTTGGACTCATAGAGTATGGTTCATCTATAAAACTCTTTGTGCTTTCCTCTTTGGTCCTCAATTTAATTTTACCGGTCCATTCGTTTTCCCTGTGGATGGGCGGGCTTCTGTGGATTCTTGGTTTAATAGTTCTATCGGTAATCGTAGGGTTTTTGGAATCCATGATGGCCCGGCTCCGCCTGCCCCGGGTTCCCGCTTTGTTGATAGCGGCCATACTGCTCTGCGGTTCCGCCTTTGTAATGTTGGTGAGGTAAGCCATGAACGACCTGCTGAACGCGATTTTTGTTTTAATTCTAACCCTAAATCTCTTTGCCCTGGGGAACGGCCGTATCCTATCAATCATAAAAATAGTAGCCGCCCAGGGGATTCTGTTAGGGTTGTTGCCCCTATTGATTCACCGGGAAATTAACATTCCAGAGCTTATTTCCTCGGTGGCGGCCATCTCGCTAAAGGGGATTATTATTCCCATTATGATGACCAAGGCCCTTCGGGATGTGCGGATTAAACGGGAAGTGGAACCCCTTTTGGGTCTTCTGCCGTCCACCATTTTGGGAGCCCTGGCTACGGGTTTGACCTTCCTGGCCTTCGCTCACGGGAATCCTCAGCTTCGGGGTGGCATGTCCCTGATTATTCCCACGTCCATATCCACGGTTTTTGCGGGTTTTATCCTTCTGACCACCCGATTTAAGGCCCTTTCTCAGGTCCTGGGCTACCTGTTGTTAGAAAACGGGATCTATATTTTCAGTCTTCTCTTAGTTGAAGCCATCCCCTTGGTGGTAGAGATGGGGATGCTGTTAGACCTGTTCGTCAGCGTCTTTATCGTATCGATTATTACCAATCATATAAACCGGGCGTTCTCCTCTCTGGATACCCGAAAACTTTCTTCACTTAAGGAGTAGGGTATGGCTTTACCGCTTATTCTTTTCCCTCTGCTTATGGCGGGCTTCGCACTAGTTTTGCCTTCCAATCGCCTGCGTCCCCTGCTCCTTCCTGTTGCGGCCCTGGTCCATTCGACCCTGACGGTCTGGATACTTCTGAATCCCAACGAGCGAACTTATAACGCATCGTTAATACTTGATCCCCTGGGTGCATTGATTCTTTTAGCGGTAACGGTTCTGTACCTGTTCTCGTCGTTTTACGCGGTGGGTTATTTGCGCCAAAGAATGGAGCGGAATAATCGAGTTTTTACCATCAGTTTCCTCGCCTTTATAAGCCTTTTAAGCCTGGCGATTTGGTCTCACCATTTGGGCCTTATGTGGGTGGCCATAGAGGGTACGACCCTGGTTACCGCTCCGCTCATTTATTTTAACCGAACCCCCCGGAGTATAGAGGCCACGTGGAAGTATTTGTTGATCGGTTCCGTGGGTATAGCGCTAGCCCTTCTGGGTACTTTTTTTCTGGCCTATTCGGTATCCCAGGGGGGCGAGGGTACGACGTTGGACCTGACCAGTCTCTTGATCGCCGCTCCTCGGATGTCCCCTCTTTGGCTTAAAAGTGCCTTTATTTTACTGCTGGTAGGGTACGGAACCAAAATGGGTCTAGCTCCCATGCACACGTGGAAACCCGACGCGTACGGCGAAGCCCCGGGGGTGGTGGGGGCCCTATTCGCGGGGGGTGTTACGAGCGGGGCTTTTTTAGCCCTTATGCGGATCTACCAAATCGTCAACGCCGCAGGGCAAGGGGCCTTCGCTAGCCGATTGTTGATTTTTATGGGACTCCTATCCATGGCCACCGCTGGGGTCTTTATGATTAACCAACGGGACTTTAAACGGATGTTAGCCTACTCCAGCGTGGAACACATGGGGATCCTCGCCCTGGGTGTGGGAATTGGGGGCCTTGCGCTGTGGGGCGCCCTGCTCCACGTGATGACCAACGCCTTTACCAAGGGGGTCCTGTTCCTTTCCGCCGGGAATATTCACCGGGCGTATAAGGATAAGAGTACCGATTCGGTGCAGGGGGCCTTTCGTCGGCTTCCCGTATCGTCATCCCTGTTTTTAGCGGGCTTTTTGGCCATCACCGGTTCGCCCCCCTTTGGACCCTTTGTCAGCGAATTTTCGATCCTTAACGGCGCCTTTAGCCAGGGCCATTTCTGGAGCGGAGGCCTATTTTTATTATTCCTCCTGGTCGTTTTTATCGGAATGGGGATTACGGTTTTAAAGGTTATTCAAGGGACAGTTCCTCTGGAAGTATCCCGTTCCGACTACCGGGATCGGTTTTCTACCGTGTTCCCCATTGTGGCTTTTATGGGCCTCGTCCTGTTGCTAGGTTTGTATATACCACCCTTTTTGTCGGATATGTTACAAGAAGCGCTTAAATTTTTAGGAAATCCGCTATGAAAGAAGTAATCAACGGCCGATCCGTACCCCTTGATTCCATTCCCGAATATTCTTTCGAGGAATTTTCGAAAACCATCGTAGAAAAAACCGGCGAAGGTAAAAGGGTCAGCGCCCTTTTTGGTCTTCCTTCGGATAAGGAAGACCGAGTAGCGGTCTTTGCTGTTCTAGCGGACGATGACCGTAATAGGCTCCTCGTCTGCCGATCCACCATCGAAGGTTCCTCCTTTCCCTCGATGACGCCCCTCTGTCCCCAGGTACATCTTTTTGAACGGGAATTGGCCGAACAATGGGGCCTTACAGCCCTGGGTCACCCCTGGTTTAAACCCCTCCGGTACACCCCGTCGTGGACGGGACGGGACGCCTGGAATCGTTCTTCCGGCGAACCTATTCTGCCGGCGGTGGGTGATTTTTATAGGGTGGAGGGAGAACAGATCCACGAAGTGGCTGTGGGGCCCGTCCACGCCGGGGTCATCGAACCGGGACATTTCCGGTTCCAATGTTACGGGGAAGAGGTATACCATTTGGAAATAGCCCTCGGGTTTCAGCATCGGGGGGTAGAACGGGCGCTCCTTGGGGGGCCCACGAAGCGGACCTTACATTATATGGAGACCCTCGCCGGGGATACCACGGTTGGGCACACGATCAGTTACACCCAGGTGGTAGAAGCCCTAAGCCGGACCCAAAAGCCCCCCCGGTCCCAGGCCCTGCGGGGGATTGCCCTGGAGCTGGAACGGATAGCCAACCATATCGGCGACCTGGGGGCCCTTTCGGGGGACGTGGGATTTTTGCCCACCGCCAGCTTTTGCGGCCGTATCCGGGGCGAGATTCTGAATATGACGGCCCTCCTCTGCGGCAGTCGCTTTGGACGCGGTTTTATCCGCCCCGGCGGGGTCGGTTTTGACGTGGAAGAAGCGAGGCGAGAGGAACTCCTGCGGCGGCTTACGGTCAATGAAGCCCACGCCCGGGATGCTATCAACCTTCTTTGGGATAACCAATCGGTGATGGCCCGGTTCGAGGATACGGGGCCGCTGACCAAGGACCAGGCCATAGAATTGGGGATCGTGGGACCTGCGGCTCGGGCCACCGGCTTGAGCCGGGACATCCGGTACACCCAGCCTTCCGGGGTTTTCCGGTTTGCCCAAATACCCGTATCTACCTACGATTCGGGGGATGTCTTTGCCCGGGCCTACGTCCGGTGGCTGGAGATCCAGCAATCCTTTGCTTTTATTCGAGACCAAATAGAAAATTTACCCGCCGGAGAAGTTATCACCGAATTAGGACCCCTGGAGGCGGATAGCCTGGCCGTTTCCTTGAACGAGGGCTGGCGGGGTGAAATTTGCCACGTGGGTATTACGGGAGAGGATGGCCGGTTTAAACGGTATAAAATAGTGGACCCTTCGTTCCACAATTGGACCGCCCTGGCCATGGTTTTACGGAACCAGGAAATTTCTGATTTTCCGCTGTGTAATAAGAGTTTTAACCTTTCCTACTGCGGCCACGATCTGTAGGGAAAATAAGGAACCGTATCATGTACAAAGAGATAGCTTGCCGATTAAAACAAGGGTACCGGACCATCAGCTTTCCCCGGGGAAAGCCGCCATCCCTTCCGGATCGGCTCCGGGGACTTCCCCAGATCGAGTGGGACCGCTGTCCCTCCGATTGTCACGCCTGCGCTTCCGTCTGTCCCGTGGACGCCATCGATCCGGTTCACCGGCGTATCGACCTGGGGGCCTGTCTGTTCTGTGCCCAGTGTGTCGACGTCTGCCCTTCCCAGGGGATTACCTTTACCCAGGATTACCGGCTTGCGGTTCGCCAACGGGCAAACCTGACCCTGAAGGACCAGCAAAAGGAACTGAAGTTGGCACAGGCGTTGGATAAAAAAATGAAACGGCTCTTTGGCCGTTCCCTCAAACTACGGGTCGTAAGTGCCGGGGGGTGCAACGCCTGCGAGGCGGATGTAAACGTTCTGACCACCATTGGCTGGGACCTGGGCCGCTTCGGCATCAACTACGTGGCCTCTCCCCGGCACGCGGATGGGATTTTGGTTACCGGACCGGTAAGTAAAAATATGGAATTGGCCCTGCGGAAAACCTACGACGCGGTTCCGGCTCCTAAAATAGTCATCGCCGTCGGCTCCTGCGCCATCGCCGGGGGGCCCTACGCCGGTCACGAAGAGGTTGTCGGCGCTCTGGATCGCATTTTTCCCGTGGATCTGTATATTCCCGGCTGTCCTCCCCATCCGTTGACCATTCTCGATGGACTTTTACGGCTCCTGGGTAAAATCGAGGATGACCGGAGGTCCGGGATAGAGCCGACACGATAGGGCCAAAGCGGTTCCCCTATCCTCGTTTTGGAATTTCACGGGCCTGTGGTATTACACAGGCTTTATGACCATTCCCCGGTAGAGTTTGCCGTAAAGTAAGCCGGCGCCGAACCCTCGGATGGGATACTACTCGGAACCGGGGATGTATTTCTGGCAGGAGTACAAGGACCGGGAACATGCTTTTTAGGGGGATGACTAAAGCGTTACAAGAATCCGTGCGTCATCTACGCCATTATCTCCAAGAAATAAAATTTGATAAGTGTTTTATGGTAGAGGCTCTTTCAAAACTCAGGGAGTTTTGAAAGAGCTACCTTAGATGTATATGCAGTATTTTTGCTATTCTTTATAATATAAATATTTATATTTAAATTGCAAAAATACTGCAAGAGGTTTTTTCAAAAGTAACAGACTTTTGAAAAAACCTCGGTATAGTATACTTTTTTTGTACGGAACCCTTCCGGTGCGCAAGGAGGTCGTATGCGGTTCAAATCCTTAAGGACGCCTCTGCTCGTTTTCAGTTGCGCCCTCACGGTTATACCCCTTTCCGTCGTCGGTTACCTGGTGTATTGGGAAACCAACGTCATGCGGGACGTCGCGACGGAGGAAAGTACCGCGTTAGCCTACGCGGACCTGGACCATATTTTGGCTGGGGTAATAGCCCTGGCCGAAACCTCGGAGCCCGAAGCTTCCATTAAAAAGACTATCATGGGTATCAAGGTCGGAAAGACGGGATACGTGTACGTTCTCGACCCCAAGGGCAACTATGTGGTATCCAAGGATGGCGAGCGGGATGGGGAGAACATTTATGACGCTAAGGATGCCTCGGGGCGTTATTTTATCCAGGATATCCTCAAGACGGCCTCAACTTTAAAGAGGGGGGAAGTGGGTGAATCCCGTTACCCGTGGCTTAACCCCGGCGATCCTGCGCCCAGAGAAAAGGTTGTACGCATTGGTTACGTGCCGGCGCGGCACTGGGTCATCGGTGTTGGGTCCTACTGGGATGAATTCTACGGGGCTGTAAAGCGCATTCAGATGGTGCAAGGGCGGAGCCTCTTCGAGATGGGAATCGTTATGTTGGCGGTGCTACTGATCGCGATCCTGGTAGCGATGGTATTCAGTAATTCCTTCATCAAGAGGGTTCGCTCTGCCGCTGTGGCGGTCAACCTCCTGTCCGAGGGCCAGCTCGCCATGGACCAGTCCCTACTCCAGACCCGGGGGGCGGATGAGGTGGATACCCTGCTCCGGTCCGTCTCGTCGACGGTGGACAAGCTTGCCAGGGTGGTCACGGACATCACCCACGTATCCAATGATGTATCCTCCGGCAGTGGCGAACTGTCATCCTCAGCGCAGTTGTTGAGCCAAGGCAGTTCGGAACAGGCCGCTACGGGAGAGGAAGTATCCTCCTCTATGGAAGAGATGGCTTCCACGGTCCGTCAGACTTCGGACAACGCTATGGCCACGGAAAAAATAGCCCTCAAGACAGCGGATCTGGCGGTTCAAGGGGGACAGGCGGTGACCGACACGGTTAACGCCATGCGGCAGATCACCGAACGGATCCGTATCATAGAGGAAATTGCCCGGCAAACGAATCTTCTGGCTCTGAACGCCGCGATTGAGGCGGCTCGCGCGGGGGAAAGCGGACGGGGGTTCTCCGTAGTCGCTTCGGAGGTCCGCAAACTGGCGGAACGGTCCCAGGCGGCGGCGGTAGAGATCACTTCTATCGCCATGGATAGCGTCGAAACCGCCGAGCGAGCGGGAAGGCTGATTCAGGAGATCGTGCCGGAAATACGTCGAACCGCAGAGCTTGTTCAAGAGATAAGCGCCTCCGGCCGGGAACAGACAACCGGGGTGGAGCAGATCAATAAAGCCCTCCTCCAGTTCGACCAGGTGATCCAGCAGAACGCTTCCGCCTCCGAGGAACTGGCGTCGATGGCAGAAGAGCTTTCCGCCCGCTCGGATCAGATGCGGGAGATCATAGGCTTTTTCAGGATTGGTTCGGAGGGCTCGGAACCAGCCAATAGTGTCACGAAGATTAGGGAAAGCTTTCTCTGACGTTCAGCGGGACCCATC
>CAYRLW010000055.1:0-20621 GCA_964425215.1 uncultured Treponema sp. | reverse complement strand
CTTCGGGCTCATGGGAGGCGATGGTCGCGATCACCAGCCTGCCCCCGCCGAGACGGCGGGCCACCTCGCTGAGGATGACCCGCTCGCCGGTCTTGTCCTCATGGCCGCCGATGATGATCAGGGGACCCTTACCCATGGGGAGGCTCCAGGATGACGCCCGGCGCATTCAGGCCCAGGGCCGAGGATGGGAGGGTCGGACGGAAGGCCAGGATCTGTTCCCACACGGCTTCGATACGGGTCGGCGTCAGGACGACCAGGTCCCCGGGTCGCGCCGCTTCAAGGCATGCCGCCACCGCCTCCTCCTCCTTCTGCACGCCGCGGAAACGCGACGCGTCCGCTCCGCTGCGCAGCGCGCCTTCGGCGAGAAGGCGGATCACTTCTCCGGCGGGGCGACCGCGGTTGTCGGGAGTCTCCCTGAACACGACATGGTCGAAGAAGCCCGCGCTGATCTCGCCCATGGCGACGATCTCCTGCGTCCTCCGGTCGCCGGGGATGCTGATCATGGCGATGATCCGCCCGCCGGCGGGCCGGATCGCGGCCACGAGGGCGCCGAGCGCCCGAAGGCCGTCCGGATTGTGGGCATAGTCCATGATGACCCGGAAGCCGTGTTGATCGCAGATGTTGAGCCGACCTGGATTCTGTTCATAGCTGGAGGTGAAGCTGGCCAGGGCCGGCCCGATCCGCTCCGGCGGCACGCCCACGCCGTAGCAGGCCGCCGCGGCCGCCAGGACATTCGCCACATTGAACGCGGCCGCGCCGCCCAGGGTTGAAGGCAGGTCGGCTGCATGCCCCAGCCGGCGGCGCTCGCCCCGGTCGTGAAGTTCCAAAACCCCGCTTTCGGCGTCGTAGAGAACCGCGGCGCCGCCTTCGGCCACATGCTTCAGCAGGAAGCCCGGCGTCTCGGCGCCGCCCCGCATGGAGAACCAGCAGACCCGGCCTCCGGCATGGCGCGCCATGCGCAGGGTCAGGGGATCATCGGCGTTGAGGACGCTCAGCCCCCGACGGGACACGGCCTCGACCACCACCGACTTGACCTTCGCCAGGTCCTCCAGCGTGTCCACCCCCTTGAGCCCCAGGTGGTCGGGCTGGACGTTGAGGACGCAGCCGACGTCGCAGCGGTCGAAGGCGAGCCCCTCGCGGAGGATGCCGCCTCGGGCGCACTCCAGCACCGCGACGTCCACAACAGGATCATTGAGCACCATCCGGGCGCTGCGAGGGCCGCTGGCGTCGCCCGCTCGGATTCTCTCTCCGTCGACATAGACGCCGCTGGTATTGGTCAGACCGACGACCCGACCTTCCGCTCGCAGCACATGGGCGATCATCCGGCCCACGGTTGACTTCCCGTTGGTGCCCGTCACCGCGATGACGGGAATGCGGGACGGAACGCCCCGTGGAAACATCATGTCGACGACGGGCCGGGCGACGTCTCGCGCCTCGCCCTCCGAGGGCGCCAGATGCATGCGCAATCCCGGCGCGGCATTGACCTCGACCACCCCCCCGCCCGTATCGCGCACCGAGCGGCGGATGTCTGGCGCCAGAAGATCCACTCCGGCCACGTCCAGGCCCAGGGCAAGGGCGGCCCGCCGGGCGATGGCGGCGTTGGCCGGGTGAATCTCGTCGGTTCGGTCCGTCGCCGTCCCGCCCGACGAGAGGTTGGCGGCGGTACGCAGCATGACCCTGGCGCCGGGCTCGGGGACGCTCTCGGGCGACAGCCCCTGGCGGGCGAGGAGGGTCAACGCCTCCTCGTCGAGACGGATCTGGGTCAGGCTGTTCTCGTGGCCCACGCCCCGCCGCGGATCGGCGTTGACCTCTTCGACCAGTTCGGCCACCGACCGGCGCCCGTCGCCCTCGACGCAGGGCGGGCGGCGCTCGGCGACGGCGACGACCCTGCCGTCGACCACCAGGACGCGGTAGTCTCGGCCCGGAAGCTCCTGCTCGACGATGACCCGTCGTCCGTGGGGCGCGGCCAGGGCGAAGGCCTTCCTGACGGCCTCGAGCGTGTCCAGGCCTGTCGTCACCCCCCGTCCGTGGTTGCCGTCGAGCGGCTTGACCACGACCCTGCCGCCTAGGCGGGCGGCGGCGGCGGCGGCCTCGTCAGCGGTGCGGACCACCTCGCCGCGCGCCGTCGGACAGCCAACCGCGTCGAGCAGGGCCTTGGCCTGGGCCTTGTCGCCCGCCAGTTCGGCCGCAATCAGCCCCGTGCGGTCCGTCACGCTGGCGCGCAGGCGTCTTTGCCGGGCGCCCCACCCCAGGCGCAGAAGGCTCCCTGTGTTAAGGCGCTCCACAGGAATCCCCCGGCGTCGCGCGGCGTCGACCAGGGCCTGGGTCGAGGGGCCCAACGCCGTCCGTCGGACCGCGTCACGGAGAATGCCCGCCGCCTCGTCAGCCTGGACGGCGTCCGCCAGGCGCGGATCCAGGCTGTCCGCGCAGATCCGGTCCAGACCCCCGACGCCGGCGAGGGCCTCCGGCAGCAAGGCGTTGCAGATCTGCAGGGCCAGCCGCCCGGCCAGGAGGGCCGTGGTCTCGTCGCGATAGGTGAAGTTGATGTCGTAGACACCCGTCTGGCCGCGAACTGAACGTGTCTTGCCCCGGGTGACAGGGGTTCCTGCGCGGGTCTGCAGTTCAAGCGCGACGTGCTCGACGACGTGGCCGAACCAGGTCCCGTCGCCCAGGCGGCGGACAAATCCGCCCGGCTCGCCGTAACAGCATCCGTGCCGGTGGAGACCCGGAAGCGCCTCCAGCAGGCGGGTCGTGAAGTCGCCCAGCCGATCGGTCGGCCAGTCCTCCATCCGCCCCAGATCCAGGCGGATCCGCGCCATGGGCCTTGCGCTGTACAGATGAGGGCCGCGGTAGAGGCTCCGCTCAAGAACCTGCATCGCCCGCTCTCCGGTCGCCGTCGGCGTCATCCTCATGTTCAGGCCGCCAACTCGCGAGGCGCTTGCTCGGTCAATCCGCGCACCAGGGCGCGAACCACCATGGCGGCGGCCATGGCGCGTGACGGGGCCTGGCCGCTGACCAGGGCCGCCCCGTCTCCCGGGTCCGTCACGGCCCAGATCCAGGTCTCCTCGACCTGGTTGATCGTCCATCGAAATTCAGCCTGTTTCATTCGGCGCCTCCCTGAAGGACTGGGTGAACCGACTGTCACGGACGCAGTTCCACTGTCTGAAACCCGACACGGAGACAGGGATTTCGCGGCCTCGCGCCCCTTCGGGAACCCTGAGTCGGCGCAAGGCGTATGGCAGTCCCCAAACCACAGGAGCCTTTCATGTCGCCAGAGGGCCCGTCCCCGCTCCCCGCCCCCGAACCCTCCGACCCGGCGGGTTTTCATCGTCGATTGGCGCACTGGAACCACCGTCGCCTCGCCCCGGTCACGCCGCGTCCTGCATGGCGCGACGATCTCCGCCACGACGCGGAGATGATGCTGGTCGAGGGCGAGTTCATCGAACGCGTCCGGGCCGAGGCCGCGCCCTGGCTCGCCGACCTCCCTTCCACCGCCGACGCCTTTGTCGCCTGGTTCGAGGCGCTCAAGGGATCCGGCCCCGGCGAGTCGGATCCGCTTTTTCCCTGGCTGGCCGAGACGGCGTCGATGGAGGAGATGCGCTGGTTCCTGCTCCAGGAGGTGGCCGGTGAAGCCGGGTTCGAGGATCTCGTGGCTATGGCCCAGGTCAAGATGCCGGCCCGTCCAAAGCTCGAGCTGGCGCGCAACTACTGGGACGAAATGGGCCGCGGATCGGCAGCGGGCATGCACGGCCCCATGCTGGACCGTCTCGCAGAGGCGCTCGACCTGAATCCCAGAATTGATGACACGGTCTGGCCGTCCCTCGCGCTCGGCAATACGCTCGTCGCCTTCTCCACCCAGAGACGCTACGCCTATCACGCTCTCGGGGCCCTGGGGGCGGTCGAGCTCACAGCGCCCTGGAGAGCCGCCCATGTAGCCGAAGGGCTGAAAAGGCTCGGCGTGGGCGTGGAGCGCAAATACTTCGCCCTTCACGCCACCCTGGACATCGCTCATTCCGAAGCCTGGAACGAGGAGGTGCTCCGTCCGCTCGCAGCGGAGCGGCCCGAGTGCGTCCGCGCCCTGGCCGAAGGCGCGATCATGCGGCTGATGGCCGGAGCCCGCTGTTTCGACGCCTATCGGGCCCATCTCTGGGGCGCAGCGCCCCTGCGTCGCTCCGCGTGACGGCGCAGGCCTTCACCCCCGCCGACCTCGCCCTGCTTGATCTTCTTTCTCGCCTGGACGCCGTCGGATACGACTTCATCTCCCCCACCCCCGCTACCCATGGTCTGGTCGCGCGACGACAACGAGCGGGAGGGGCGGACGTCCTTCGGGACATCCTCGGCTGGGGGCGCGCCTTCGATCCCGAAATCGCGCCCGCGTGGCTCCTCGACGTCTTGGCGGAGGCCGACGCCCTCAGGGAAGACGCCCACGGCTGGCGCGCCGGGCTTCGCGTGAGCCGGCTGGACGGACGCCTTCACCTGCATTCCGCCTCTTCCGCAGACGACCAGGCTGTCTTTCTGGGCCCCGACAGCTATCGCTACGTCCGTTTCCTGCGCCAGGCCGTGTCCGGCACCGAATGGCGAAAGGCCCTCGAGATCGGGGTCGGCGCCGGGGCGGGAGCGCTCGCGATCGCCGCTCTCAATCCGCAAGCCCCTGTCGTCGCCACCGACATCAATCCCCAGGCCCTTCGCCTCTCCCGTCTCAACGCCCGGCACGCCGGTTTCCTGGTCGACCTGCGCCCGGGCGGCTTTCCCCCTGAGGGCGTTTGGGACCTCATTGCGGCCAACCCGCCCTACATGGAAGGACGAGGCGGGCGGCTGTACCGCGACGGCGGCGGTCAGTTCGGGGCGGAGGTCGCCCTCGACTGGGCGGGTGAAGCCCTTTCCCGCCTGGCGCCCGGCGGACGTCTCCTGCTCTACACCGGCGCCCCGGTCGTGGCCGGCGAAGATCTTGTGCGCGCCGCCCTTACGACCCTGGCGCGCCGGCGCGGGGCGCATCTGGCCTATGAAGAGATTGATCCTGACGTCTTCGGGGCCAGCCTCGCCCGGCCCGCCTACGCTGAGGTTGAACGCATCGCCGCCGTCGGCGCCGTGGTCACCGTCTGACGGCGAGTTCCCCGCTGTGTCGGCTTCCGGTCTCAGCCGACCGGCCTGTTCGCGGATCGTTAGGCCTGTCTGAACCCCAGGGAGAAGAACGACATGTCCGTCATCGACAGGGCCATCGCCGCCATCACGCCTGCGCCCTCGGCGCAAAAGAGGGCGGAAGCCACGGCGGCGGCGCGTGAGGCCGCGGTGGCCGGGGACTGGCTGTCTACGGCCCTGGATCATCATGAAGCGATCAGGGCGGCGTTCCAGGCCGGTCGAGAGGCAGCCTCGGGCGCGGAGCGTCTGGCGGCGCGCGACGCCCTGGCCCTTGTCCTCAATGGTCACAGCCTCGCGGAGGAACTGGTTCTTTATCCGGCCATGGCCCGACATGGCCACAAGGGCCAGGCCGGCCTGGCCTATAGCGAGCAGACGGCCGCCAAGATGCAGATGGCCGAACTTGAGACCATTGCCCCGGAGGCGGAGGCATGGCTCGACAAGTGGGAGCATATCGAGGGCGCCGTCCTGACCCATATGTATGAGGAAGAGCATGGGTGGTTTCTCCAGCTCAAGGCCCATGCCGAGGACCAGGACCGATTGAAGATCCGCTACCTTCAGGAATTCGATCGCTACGTCGGCGCATGACCCCCGCATGTCGCTTACCGGCTGCGGACACTCTGCGGGAGACCGCCCCGCCTGCTGATCAAAGACACGATCAATGACCTGGAATTCGAGGGCGCCGCGCGAATCCTGGATCAGGCGGCAGCCGCGAGCCTTGTCATGCGCGATCTTCGCGCAACCGTCCGTCGCTGCGGCGCGCCAATTATCTATCTCAATAACAACTTCGGGCGATGGTCTGAAGACCGCCGGCAGATCGTCGAGCGGGCCTGTCGTAGCGGAGCGCGGGAAGCCTCCATCTCCCGACGTCCGGCGTGCTCCTCCCTCGCGCACACTTCGTCACTCACGGAGAAAAGGCATGGCCAAGCTTATAGCAATCGTATCGAAGGATGGCGGTAAGGTCTGGATCTGCCCTGAGCATGTAATCAAGCTCGCAACGCTGGGCATGGACCGAACCTTCTTGACGCTCACATCAGGTGAGACGTTCGAAATCAACGGCGATCTTGATGATATTGCAGATGCGGTGAACCGTAACCGCGCCGATCCCACTCATCCCTGATCCAGCCACGCCCGCAGGGCCGAGGATGGTCGGACGGAACGAAGCTAGCGAAGGCCGTTTTGGGTTACCGGATAGGAGAATCGCATGAGTGAAACGCAATCCAACAGCGCCGCCCTGATCGTTCGAGCGGGCAAGGTCCGCATCGCGTCGCGCATTAAACTGTCCAATGGCGGGCTGCTGGCGGTTGGCGGACTTGTATCCAGCATACTCGTGTCGACGGCGGCCCTGGTCTGGGTTTCGACCAACGTCGCCCGCCGGCATCCCGTGGCGACGGGGTTGTTGCACCGACGATAGCCAAGAAAAGGCCCGCCGTTTCCGGAGGGCCTTGGGATTACCTGGGCTTCTTCGAGCCGCCTGCCGGGATTTTGTCGATCAGGCCCTTCACGCTTGGGTTGGATGCGTTGGTCTTCGGCTGGGCCTTCTTGGCCTTCCCCTTGGATTCTTTCACGTCGTCTTGCCTTTCATGTGCCAGGGAAGGCTATCAGCCCTGGTCCCGGCAAATGAGGCCGAACTGTCCCGTTTCAGAAAGAGCCGTGCGACATAAGGGCCCGGTTATGCGACGCGCCGACGTCGAACTTGGACGGCCGCCACTCCCGCCAGGCCAAGCGCCAGAATGATCATGGCCCACTCCGACATTGTCGGGATCGCCGCCACCCTCAGGACGAGATGCAGCGTGCTTTCTTTCTGGATGTTGTAGTCGGCGAGCGTGCGGTCGTTCTGTAGTTGCTTGCCGGCGAAGATCAGAATCTGCTCGGAGGGTTGGAAGCCCTCCTTGTCCTGAATTTTTACCTTAACGGCTTCGACCGAGTCGCTCGACTCAACGTCAAGCGTGATCGTCTTGCCGGTCGGTGTCTTGGCGAAGATCTGCATGCTTTGAGAGAACACGGGCTGGACGAAGCCGGTGCTCAGGCACAGGACGATCAGGAGAGGGGTGAGAACACGCATTGGAAAGTCTCGTCACTGACCGGCAGCAGGGGTCTGGGGCTGGCTATAGCAACTGGCGTTATGCGTCACGCTGATTTGAGGTGGACATCGGTCCGGCTACGAAAAAGGCTGCAGTCCCTGACTGGGGCTTGATCATCGGGACGCGCAGGACGTGCTCGCTGACATCCTAGGCCTGAGCGCGGACAGGACGCACCGTACTGCAGGATCTGCCCGGCCTCGTCCGGATGGCCAACCTCAGCGCGGTTTGCGGGCCGCTCATTCCCGCGCCGTTCTGCCCCCCCCGGCGGGACCGGAACCGGTCGGTCCCCGGACGGGTTGATCGCAAGCCCCTGCAAGCGAGGACGCCATGACCCGCCGCCCTGACAAGCCGAACCGGACGCATCCCGAGGACGATGCCGACCCCACGGTGACGGCGCCGGCCCGTACGGACGGACGGTCCGACGGTCTCGAGGAAAAGAAGCCCATCAAGATTTTCCGCGCGGGCCAGAACGCTGGCGGCGACACCCGCTCCACGGCGGCCTCGACCCGGACCTAGAGGTCGCGTCGCCGGCGCTCATGTGCGCCCGCTCTGGCCCGCAGCTCCGTCCTGCCCAGGCCGCGCGTTCGCAAGTCGTGGATCGGACACTGGCAACATCAGGGCGGCGTCGCCCCTTCCCCTCCGGCAACGGAGAACTCTGATGAAGCCCATACTGGTGACGGGCGGCGCCGGCTATATCGGCGCTCATGCCTGCAAGGCGCTTGCGGCCGCCGGTTTTGAACCCGTGGTGTTTGACGATCTGAGCAACGGCCATCGCGACGCCGTCCTATACGGCCCCCTGGTTACGGGAGACGTGCGCGACAGCGCCGCCCTCAGCGCCTGCATGAAGCGGCATGGCGTGCAGGGCGTGATCCACTTCGCCGGCCTGATCGAGGTGGGTCGATCCTTCCAGGATCCCGCTACCTTCTGGGACGTGAACCTCAACGGAGTCGCCTCAGTCCTCGCCGCCATGCGCGCCAACGGCGTGCGGCGGATCGTTTTCTCTTTCACCGCCGCCGTCTACGGACAGGCCGGCGCCGGGCTTCTGGATGAAACGGCGCCGGCGTCTCCCATCAATCCCTACGGCGACAGCAAGCTGGCGGCAGAACGCCTGATCGCCGCCCATGCCCGCGCCCATGGCGTGGAAGGCGTGGCGCTGCGCTATTTCAACGCCTCGGGAGCGGACCCGGAGGGAGAGCTCGGCGAGGCCCATCAGCCAGAGAGCCACCTGATCCCCCTCGCCCTCGAAGCCGCGCTTGGCTTCGGTCCTCCGCTCAAGGTCTTCGGTCTGGACTTCCCGACACGCGACGGCGCCTGCGTGCGCGACTTCATCCATGTCGCCGACCTTGCGCGGGCGCACGTCGCGGCCCTCACGGTCCCGGCCGGTGAAGCCGGTTTTCAGGCGATGAACCTCGGACTGGGCAGGGGGCAGTCAGTCCTGGAGGTCATCGCCGCCGTGGAGCGGACGACCGGCCGCCCCGTGCCCTGGGAAGCCGCGCCGCGGCGCGCCGGTGATCCTCCTGTCCTCGTGGCGGACCCAGGCCTGGCGCGCCTTCGCCTGGACTGGACGCCGACCTTTACGAAGATCGACGACATCGTCGAAACCGCCCTGGCCTGGCGGCTGCATCCCCGCTTCGGCCCCGCCGTCACCCACGCTCATGTCGCCTGAACAAAAGCCCTTGGAACTCTGGGGCGGCCACGAATGCTCGTTGAACCGGGTCGGCGAGACGTTTCGAGATCAGACCGTCCTGAGCGGACATGAGGAAAGGGACGACGATCTGGACCGGTTCGCCGCTCTCGGTCTTAGGGCGCTGCGCTATCCCCTGCTGTGGGAAAGAACCGAGCTTTCCCCGGGTGTCCACGACTGGACCTGGGCCGACCGGCGGCTTGGCCGGATACAGGCCCTGGGCATGGGCGTGACCGCCGGCCTGGTTCATCACGGGTCGGGGCCGGCCTGGACCGACCTCCTCGACCCGGACTTCGCGTCGGGTCTGGCGCGCTTCGCAGGCGCGGCCGCAAGACGCTATCCCTGGATCCGCGACTGGTGCCCGGTGAACGAACCCCTCACCACGGCGCGCTTCAGCGCCCTCTATGGGCTATGGCATCCCCATCTTCGAGACGAACGGTCTCTCTGGCTCGCCCTCCTTAATCAGGTCGACGCCGTGCGCGGCGCCATGCGCGAGATCCGGCGGATCATACCGGAAGCCCGCCTGATCCAGACCGAGGATTTCGGCCGGACCTTCGCCACGCCGCCCTGCCAGGACCAGGCTGATCACGAGAACCGGCGAAGGCTGATGACGTGGGACCTGCTCTGCGGACGGGTGACGCCCGAGCACGACCTGTACGCCCGCCTCGCGCACATGGGATTCCGCTCTCGTCTGGACACCATCTCGGCCGATCCCTGCCCTCCGGTGATCGGCCTCAATCACTACCTCACCAGCGACCGCCTTCTGGATCATCGGCTGGAACGCTATCCCGCGTCGCTTCACGGGGGAAACGGACGCCTCGCCTACGCCGATGTCGAGGCGGTGCGCGTCATCGACCCCGCCCCGCCGGGCTGGAAAACCCATCTGCAGACGCTCTGGCGGCGCTACCGGAGGCCCATCATCGTCACCGAATGCCACCTCGGCTGCACCCGCGAAGAACAACTGCGCTGGCTCCACGAATGCTGGTCGGCGGCGTTGGACGTCCGCCGGTCGGGGGCCAGAGTGGAGGCGGTGACCGTGTGGAATCTCCTGGGCAGCTTCGATTGGGACAGTCTCCTGACCAGCGCGGACGGCCGCTACGAGACCGGCGTCTTCGACATTTCGGAAGGCGCCCCCCGTAAGACGGCCCTGGCGGCGCTGGTGAGGGATCTGGCTCTGGATGGCGCCACGGATATGGCGCTCGCAACCGAGACCGGGTGGTGGCGGCGCCCCCAACGGCTCCTCTACCCGCCGCTGAAATCCAGGTCCGTGTCCTGTCGGCCACGAGCGGTCGCCCCCTTGCAGGCGATTACCTGCCGTGACCTGCACCCTGAACTCCTGGCGGAGTGCGAACGTCGGGGATTGCGCCTGGCCGACGGCGCCGACGGCACGGCCTGGCGTTTCGTCGCTTCAGAGACGCCGACGCGCCGAGCGCTGGATCTGCTGATCGACCAGCGCCTGTCCGGGGGATCTGTGCCCTCGACCCGACACAGGGATACGGGCGGCCGTCGCAGGGTTTGATCAGGGCTCCTTTTTTTAAGAAAGCCGCCATGACCCAGCCTTCCGCCGCCTCCGCCGCCGACATCTTTGATCTCCCGAATGCGCGACGCGATCCAGTCGTCTGCCTCTCCCATCTGCGGTGGAATTTCGTCTTCCAGCGGCCCCAGCATCTCATGGCCCGGTTCGCCCGGACCCGACCGGTCGTCTTCCTGGAAGAGGCCCTGCCTGCGGAAGCGGGCGCGCCGGTAGGCCTCGACGTCCGGTCATGCCCTGACACAGGCGTGCTGGTGGCCACGCCCCGGCTGCCGCATGGCGTCGATGGGCCCTGCCGCGACGCCGTCGTGCGACAGCTCCTCGACGACCTTCTCGCCGCACACGCACTGAGCCGTCCCGTGCTCTGGTACTATACCCCGATGATGTTGCCGGTCGCGCGACACATCGAGGCCGCCGCCGTGGTGTTCGACTGCATGGACGAGCTCTCCGCCTTCCGGTTCGCCCCGCCGGAACTCAGAATTCTCGAGGCGGAATTGATGAGCGCGGCGGACGTGGTTTTCACCGGCGGCTACAGCCTTTTCGAAGCCAGGCGGAACCGGCACGCCAACATCCACCCCTTCCCTTCCAGCGTCGACGTCCCCCATTTCGCCCGGGCGCGCGACGCCGGACGCGATCACCAGGCTCAGGCTGAACTGCCTAGCCCGCGGCTCGGTTTCTACGGGGTCATCGATGAACGCATGGACCTCGACCTCATAGCGGCGGTCGCCGACGCACGGCCGCACTGGTCCCTCGTCTTCGTGGGCCCTGTGGTCAAGATCGACGAGGCGGACCTGCCTCGGCGCCCCAATCTCCATTACCTGGGGCTGAGGACCTATGACGAGCTCCCGGACCTTCTGGCGGGATGGGATGCGGCGCTTATGCCCTTCGTCATCAATGAATCCACCCGTTTCATCAGTCCCACGAAAACGCCGGAATATCTGGCAGGCGGCCGTCCCGTGGTCTCGACCCCGGTCACCGACGTCGTGCGGCATTACGGGGCGCTGGAGCGTGTCCACATCGCCGCAGGCGCCCACGCCTTCGTGGCCGGCTGCGAAGCGGCGCTGGCTCAACGGGACGACCCGTCCTGGCGGGACGAGGCCGACGCCGCTCTTTCGCACCTGTCATGGGACCAGACCCAGGCCCGGATGGCGGTCATGGTCGACAGGGCCGCTTCGCTCCGCGAACCTGTCCTGGGCGGCGACGCTCACCGCGAATGCTCCACCGGTCCGGGCTCGCTTCGCGCCCCTGAGGCCCCCTTCATCCGTCCATCAAACCGCGCGTCTCATTACGACGCCCTTGTCGTGGGCGCCGGCTTCGCGGGTTCGGTCCTGGCCGAACGCCTCGCCTCAAACGGACGACGCGTCCTCCTGGTCGATCGCCGTTCTCACATCGGCGGCAACGCCTACGACGAAAGAGATGCGGCGGGCGTGCTGGTCCACCGGTACGGACCTCACATCTTCCACACCAACTCGGCCGAGGTGTTCGACTATCTCTCGCGTTTCACGCCCTGGCGACCTTATGAACATCGGGTTCTGGCCCGAGTGGGGGAACGCCTCGTGCCCATGCCCATCAATCGGACGACGCTCAATCTGCTCTACGGCCTGGACCTCAGGTCCGACGAGCAGGCCGAGGCCTACCTGTCGTCGCGGGCTGAGCCGGTGGACAAGGTGGTCACGTCCGAGGATGTCGTGGTCTCTGCGGTCGGTCGGGAGCTCTACGAGACCTTCTTCCGCGGCTATACCCGCAAGCAGTGGGGTCTGGACCCTTCGCAGCTCGACCGTTCCGTGACGGCGCGCGTCCCGACGCGAACCAATACCGACGACCGCTACTTCACTGACGCCTTCCAGGCCATGCCTCTGCACGGCTATACCCGGCTGTTCGAGAACATGCTTGATCACCCCGGTATCCGGGTGGAGACAGGTGTGGACTTCAGAGATGTAGAGGCCGAAGTGCTCTACGACCATCTGGTCTTCACGGGGCCTATCGACGAGTTCTTCGATCATCGGTACGGGCCGCTGCCTTACCGGTCGCTGCAGTTCCGCCACGAAACGCTTCAGCAGGAAACCTTTCAGCCTGCCGCAGTCGTCAACTACCCCGATGAGGCGGCGCCCTATACCCGGGTGACGGAGTACAAGCATCTGACGGGTCAGTCGCATGCCTGCACCAGCATCAGCTATGAATACCCCTGCGACGAGGGCGACCCCTATTATCCGGTCCCCCGCCCCGAGAACCAGGCGCGCTTCAAGCAGTATGAGGCGCTCGCCCTCGCGCGTCGCGACGTCAGCTTCGTGGGCCGCCTCGCCACCTATCGCTACTACAACATGGATCAGGTGACCGGGCAGGCCCTTGCCGCCTTCCGCCGCCTGACAAGGTCTTCCGTCGTGTCCGATCGGACAGCAAGTCCGGGGATCCGGGCCTGACGCCCCCGTCCTCGCCCCGGCCAATGTCTTCCGCAGCCGCCGACTCATTCTAACCTATGTTATTGGACGGCCTCATGTCCGGGGTGAGGATGGCTCCATGTCGAGAGCGGGATCCAGACCGACACGACCGCACGGCCTTATTGGCCGGGTGCTGGCTCTCATCTTTGGCCCGACGCCGCTGATGCGCCGCCCCGGCGGGACCCGGAGTTGCATTTCACGCGGCGACGACCGGCGCGCCTGAGCGCTGAGCCCTTCGACTGACCTGTACGCCATCGCGTCAATGCAGCTTGAGCCGCCCCGAGACACGGCGATGGGCCAGTCGGCTCAAGGCGAGCAGGATCGTTCTGCGCAGGCCGACGACAACCCGATGGTGTTGCAGGTGAAGAGCCATATAGGCCCAGCGCGCGAGAAGGCCCTCGATCAGGAAGTCAGGTCCGACGAGGCCTCCCATCAGGGAGCCCAGTCCATGATCAGGACCAAGGGAGATGAGGGACCCCCTGTCGCGGTACTGATAGGGTCCGGGATCCCCGGGCTGCATAAGAGCCCGCGCCAGATAGACGGCCTCCTGAGACGCCGCCTGGGCCCGGGCCGGAACCGCACGTCCGTCGGGTCCAGGCGCCTCTGCGCAATCGCCCATGGCGTAGACGCCGGGGGCCGAGGCGCGCAGCCGGTCATCCACGATGAACTGGTTGAGGCGACCCGTGGTCAGGCCCAAAGTCCTGTTGACGTCGGCCGCCTTGACCCCGGCGGCCCAGACGACCAAGTCGGCTGGAATCTCGCCGACGCTGGTCTCGAGGCCGTCGGCCCGCACCCGCGTCACGCGCGCCCCAACAGCGATCCGGACGCCGCGCGCCTGCAGCGCCCGGGCCGCCTTGTCGGCGACAGCCTCAGGCAGGCCGCCGAGTATGCGAGGCGCGGCTTCGGCTATCGTAACCTCCAGCGTGAAGCGCTCGCTCGGGTCGAGCGCCGCCGACAAAACCGCGTGTCCCTCCAGGAGCTCGGTTGCGAGTTCGACCCCGGTCGCGCCGGCGCCGACAATGGCGATCCTGAGCAGACGGCGACCGTCATAGGCGGATGACAGAAAGAGCGCAGAAAGCCGCCTGTGAAAGGCTTCCGCATCCGCCACGTCCTCCAGCAGCCAGGCGTGTTCCGCCGCGCCGGGCGTGTCGAACAGATGGCTTCCGGCGCCCGTCGCCAGGACCAGGCGCTCGAAGTCCAGCACGCGCGCGCCAACCAGGAGGTCGCCCTTGGCGTCTCGGGCTTCGGCTAACCGGAGACGGCGCGCGACCGGGTCGAGACCTTCGACCTCTCCCAGCATGAACCTGAAATGATTACGGCGTGCGAGCATCAAATAGTCGAGGCCTTCCTGCCTCGAGTCCAGCGAGCCCGCCGCAACTTCATGAAGGGAGGGCTTCCACAGATGGAAGACCGCCCGGTCGATGAGGAGCACTCTTCGAGGCCCTTCGCGAGGACCCAGCCGGCGCCCAAGAAGGGCGGCGAGCTCCAGGCCGCCAGCGCCGCCGCCTACGATCACGATCTCGTTCTGCATACTGAAACAATCCCCGCCGCGCGCAGGGGTTGCGAGAAGACCGACACCCCGCCTTCCGCGCCGGATGTGCGGGGCTGCCTTAGAATCCTTCCTCCACCAGGGTCCAAAACCGGACTCTGGGCGCCAAGGCGCGGGCGCACGGCTTCATTCCTGAGAAAGAAGGACGTTCTGAACATGCTTGCCGAGCTCCGCTATCTCGACAGTCGTTTCAAGGACCATCTCGAGTCAGAGACCGGGATGGAGCGCCCTGCCGAACTCTGCCGGCTGTTCGCCATGATCTCCATCATCCGCGAGGAACTGCTTTACCCCCGCTATGTCGTTATCGACCCCAGGACCGTGGACGATCTGATTGCGATCATGGACCTGATGCGCGTCATTGCAGGCGAGGTGGAGACGGCGACTCCATCCGAGATTCTGGCGACCCGCGCCTGGATCCGGCAATGGCGGTGCCTATGGCGCGCCCACGCCGCCCTGGAGAAGAGTTCGAACGGCCCCTTCGAGCAGCTGGGCTCCCTGCCCCGCGACAAACATTGCGAAATGAACCTGAAGGAACGGCTGGCCGGGCTGGAAAGCCTTTCTGACGTTCCCGTTCCGGAGCCGGTTTCCCTGTGTAAGTTTCGCAGCCTTCGCCGCCCGTCAGGTCTCGTCCTGGAAGGCTGCGAGCTGGACCGGACTTAGACCGAGGCCCGCGTGAGCCTCAGATAGGTGGGGTCGAACTCCGCCTGCCCGACCAGGCCATCCCAGTCGCAGATCTCAATGACCCGTCCTGTCCATTTGACCAGGTCCGCGGCCCGGAGCTGGGCGATGGATCGATTGACGTGCACGTCTGACAACCCGAGAACGTCCGCGAGCACGGCCTGACTGAGAGGAAGCTCCATCTTGCAGCCGCCTGCGCGATGCACGGTCTTCAGGCGAAGATAGAGTTCGCACAGGAGATGGGAGAGCCGCGACACGGCGGTCCGGCGCCCCAGGCCTGCGATCCATTGCCGGTGCACGGCGGCGTCGATCAGGGTGTCCATCCAGAGCAGCCGGGTTAGATGGGGTTCGGTCTCTGTCAGCCGCCGCAGGCCCTCATGAGGAGACCTCGCCACCGTGCAGGCGGTGAGAGCGACGACCCCATGATCCATGGGGTTCATCATCAGACTGTGGAGATCCACGAAGTCGCCGGGCACGTTCAGTTCCGTGATCTGCCTTGCGCCGTTCATCAGCACGACATATCGGGCCGCGAAGCCGTCGAGGACGAGAGTGCTGTACCCGGGCGATGAATGCTGCCGGACGATGTCTTCGCCTGCCGGAATGATGATCGGGGGCTGAAGAAGGTCTCCCAGAACCTCCCTTTCGCGCCCGGAGAGTTTATCACGACGCGACAGCTTCTGGATCAGGGGGCTGATCAGGACGGTCTCCTCGCTACAGGTTACGTGTCCTGATAAACCCCGAGCGCCGGACGCGTTCCGTCGCCGGCGCTGCTGTCGGAAAGTCAGGATCTCGAACGGGTCTCGCCGCCCGCCGTCGCCAAGCCGTTGGCGTCCGACGAGACGTTGAACCGCAGCTCCCCTTCCTCGAAGACCCTGGCTTCCTGAAAGGTGCGGCTATTGCCCAGCCGACGCTTCACCAGGGCGATCGCAGCCTGAGCTTCATCGGCGATGATGGATTCGGTTCTCAACACGCCCGTGCCCCGAGCGCTGAAGCAGATGGTGTAAACGGTCATGTCGCCTCCTGTTCCAAGAGTTCAATTCAGCGCCTTAACCCTCGTTCCTTGTGCACTGAGCCGAACTCTGGCGACAAACCCGGTGCGCGCCGCAAGCACCCGTTCAGCCATTTGCCGATTTCCTAACCCATGTAAGTGCGGCCCCCGCCGGGCGCGCCACTCTGTGTCTAGGAGTCCGTCATGCAAACTATGATCAGCCTCACTCATAACGGCGGCGGCCTTTATCGTCCGCACCTGGACCTGGTCGACCATCCTGTCTTCCAGGCGCTCCCGCACAGTATCCAGTCGATCGCTCAGGCTCACAGCAGGCTGGTGTCTATCCTGGCCGGCGAGCCCCTCGAGGAAGACGGTTTTCTCTCCTTTGTTCTCGCAGGGGTGCTTGGCCTCTTCCCCCATGGGGACCGCATCTGCGTCGCGACGGTCGTCGCGGGATCGGTTCACGGATGGGACCACGCCCTGGAGCCTGACGGCGACCGCCCGGCGGTCAGGGCGCTGATCGACACCACCTTTTGCCGAGTGCCCGCCGACTGCGTCGTCGATGGCCTCGGCCGTGACTGGCTTAACCGTCTGGTCGCCCGGCAGTCATCCAGACGGTTGAGCGGTCTGGCGTCCGAAGCGGCCTGCAACGCCACCCACCTCGTTCAGGAACGGCTGGCGAAATGGCTGGTCCGGCTGCATTGCGGGGCGAATGGCGCGCCGCTCCGCCTGACCCAGGCCGATTTCGGCGCCATGCTCGGCGTGCAGAGAACCAGCGTCAACGCCGCCGCCGGACGCCTTCAAGCTATGGGCCTTGTCCGGTTTGGCCGGGGAAAGGTGCAGATCCTCGATCTCGCCGGCCTGCGCGCCGTTTCCTGCGGCTGCGGCGAACATGGAGCTTCCTCCGCCGCCGCAGGCGCCACGCCTGTGCGTGCAGCGGAATCCGCCAGCTGGGCCGCTCGCGACGCTCCCCTGCGGAACACAGCCGCCTGATCAGGGGATGCCCGGGGCTGGCGACAAGGCCTGTTCCGCCGTGTCGTTCAGCGAACCAGCCTGGGCTCCGCGAAGAAGATCCTGGCCCGCCAGCACGACGCCGATCATTGCTAACGAGACCGCGCAAATTCCGCTTGCCCCCAAGATCCAGCTGCGACGCCTGCGCTCTGCCCGACCCTTGCTAGGAAATGAAATAACGACGCCCATGGCTCCAGCCTTTGTTCCGACCGGGAACGCGGAGAGACGGTCTTGGGAGTAGAATGTCGTCTTGGCGACACTGGCGGTGAAAAACGGAAAAAGTGACGTGCCTGGCCGGAAGTGCGCCCCTTGGCGTTCCCGGGCTGGATCAGCGGCCGCGCGGGCAAGACCCGGCTCTGCTCCTAGGGCTCGCCGCAAGGATCGAATTCGGTCCAACTCGCCTGACGATAAACGCCTCCCCGCGTGACGGCATGGAGAACGCGACGATTGTCCAGAAGGGTATCGATCCGCTCGCGACACGCATCAGAAGCCTTCACAATCACGAGCGCGGCCCCGCGCTGAACACCCTCTGCATAGACGTGGGCGTCTTTTATCGCCGTGTGCGGCTTCATTGAGCGCGCCGAGAAGACCTAGGTCGCACTGCCGCCCGCCGGCCCAGCGGCAGCCCACGATCCTTGATGCCGCCGCCCCCTTGACGACCGGCCTCAGACCCGGACAGCCCGCCCGCGAAGGCCAGACAGAACGCTGGGCCTTCGCCGGAACGCGCCTTCGAACTGGCGTCTGGTTAGGAACATTTCGCCGCGCCGGTCGCGCCAGCGCCGAGATAGGGTCAGCCGAGCGGTTTCTGGTAGATATCGCGGCCAGAGGAGCGGTCGATGATGCGGGCGATCTCGTTAAGGACGGCGCGCTCGCTGATAACGGCTCCGGACGCACTTGCCGCTTGGAGAAGAGCGTCGATTTCTCCCAACTTGCCTGGAAGCGCCGGAAGTTCAACGGTTCTGAAAGCCTGATCGTGCATACTCATGTCTATGCTCCTGATGCCTTGGGATGTAACGCCCCGCCATCCCTCGCGCTCCATGCCGGAACGCACCGCCCCTGAGAGCGGGCCGTTCTCTATTGAACCGGCATGACAAGTCGGGAACCCGACCGAAGGAGCGATGCCCAAGAGGCTGTGTCTGGTGGATGCAGATACTTTCCGAGAGAAGATCGGCGGAAGGCCGGTTCCGCGATCGCCCCGTTGGCGCGACCGGCCGTCATCTCCCTCGCCCCATCTGGCTTAAGGCTTCAATGAGCCGAGGCGCCAACCCGGCAGATTTCCCTGCCTTCGTGCCGAACGATGATTCGAAGCGAAAAGGCGCCGCCTTCCCGCATAGGCTTCTCGCGCAGCATTTCCGAAAGGAAGAGGATCGCCTCGCGCCAAGCATCGGCGTCCGTAGACGCTACGCCCTGGAGAGCCAGCTCCGGATCCACGCCGCTTACGATGTAATCATAGGTCGCCATGGAGTCTTCTACGTCGAGCAGGCCCGAGGGTTCGCAAGTTCCGATACCAGACACAGGGATATTAGCGGAGGTTAGACAAGCGAGGCCTGGACCCAATAATCTTCCCAGGGTTTCGCCGGGGAGGATTGTTAACACCCTCGGGCTCCTCGAGCGCAAAAGGCCGCATTCGCCTCTCTTGCGACTGCGGCCACGCCCCATATGGGCTTGTTTCAGGCTTTGATGGTCTCGGGCCATCCCGGAGCGAAGTAGCGCTGCTTTCACATGACGTTCAGAGCCAGCGGGGCCGTCGCCACAGGGTGCTGATCTGGGCGACCAGCCGCATGTGACGCCCACGCCACGGTCATTAAATCACTAACTCCGCGACAGACTGAGCCAAAGCAGTGCTCTTGAGGCTCGAACCGAGGACACCCTGATTAAAAGTGACGGTTGCTAGGCGGCTTCGCGCCGGCAAAATGCCGACCACGCCTCAAGTACCGCCCTCCGTTTCCTAAGCGAATCGCTTCGCCGGTAGGCCCGCTCGGTTTCATCGCCTACCTGGTGAGCGAGGCATTCCTCGATCGTCTCGCGCGCGAAATCCGTCTCGTCGCCGGCCCAGTCCCGGAAACTCGAGCGCATACCGTGAGGCGTCCCGTCAGCGCCGAGATCCTTGAGCACCTTGTCCATGGCCGAGTTGGACATGGCCGCACCTTGGAAGGGTCCAGGAAAGACCAGGGCGTTCGAGCGCCGCTCCGCGGGCGCTATGCTCTCGAGTATCGCCAGCGCTCCGCTAGAGAGAGGCTGGCGGAAGGCCCGCTTCTTCATGCGCTGGGCATCGAGCACCCAGAGGTCGTCGTGGATTTCGCCCCAGGTCGCATCAAGGGTCATGGATTCTCGGGCGATGGTGAGAATGGTGAAGGACAGCGCACGCGCCGCCATTCCCCCCTTCGCATCCAGACGACGCATCAGGTCCGGGATCGCCTGGTAGGGCAGAGCGCGCATGTGTCCACGCTGAAGCTTAGGCCGGGGCGGCAGGATATGGACGAGGTTTCCCTTCCAAGTGGCCGGATTGTCCCCTGCCCGGTGGCCCTTCACTCGTGCGAAATCCAGCACCCGTTCCAGCCTGTCCCGCAGCTTGCCCGCGCTTTCGGAGCGGGTGGTCCACATCGGCGTGAGCACGGACACCACGGCTTCGACGTCGATCTCGTCGACTGGGAGATTTCTGATCGCAACGGCGTGCTTGTCGATAGACCGCATCCAGCCATCCTTCGTCTTGGCGCCGCGCCAGCCGTCCTCGTGGGCCGCCACATAGGCCTTCCAGCAGTCCAGCAGGGTCGGAACCGGGCGTCGCTTCGCCGCGGCGTCGTCAGGCACGCCGCCGGCATCTGTCCGGGGCTGGGCGGTCACCGCGGCGCCCTGGCGTTGCGTGAGGGGATCCCTCCCGGACTTGACCATCTTGCGCGCGGCGTCGCGCGCCAGGCGCGCTTCCGCCAGGGTCACGTCGTAGAGCGAGCCCAGACCCATCTCCCGGCGACGACCGGCGATCATGTAGCGGTAGATCCAGCTGCGAGCGCCGGTCCGGCCGACCTGGAGATAGAGGCCCAGGCCGTCGCCGTGAGTGCCGGTGTCGCGCAGGGCGCGCACGGATCGGTCGTTGAGGATGTTGATCTGCTGGGCCATGCGATCGCGTCCGGTTTCAAATGGATCCTAGAACAGGAGCCATTCGGTCGCTACCCGCCAAATGACCCGCCGCGTGAAATTTGGCGGGTAGGAAACGTCCTGAAAAGGCGTGAACAGGATTCTGCCCATCACTCTGATCTAAAGATGATTTCTTCCACTTATATGAACTGATTTGGATAGTTCTGAAACGCCAAAAACTGCTACCCGCGGAGCCACTCGGGGGAATAAAACGCTGATTGAGCGCGTTTTTAGCATCCTCACCTTTATAGTCGCTATTTTCTGCAAGCGCTCGGCTGTGCGCTGTTGTCGCTCTGCGTGGCTCAGGGGCGGCGCCTGACCTCCCAGTCCAGCGTCCAGCGTCGATCTCCCGCCCGTTTCAGCTCCGACACGAAGGCCGGCACCTGC
>CAYRLW010000054.1:10885-20832 GCA_964425215.1 uncultured Treponema sp. | reverse complement strand
CTTTTTCTTTTACCGTTTCTATCGTTTTATCAAGTAACTCACGTATTTTTTTTATCTTAACTATCGTTTCTTTTGCAGTCTGTTCAATTCCAATTAATATATACACAATCCAGTTTTCCCAATTATTGTTCCTGGTAACCGAAAGAAGCAGATCATAATATTGTGTTTTATTTTTTATTATGTAAGAACTAAGATATAGAATTGGAATATCCAAATACCCTTTTAAAATTAAGTATAGTATATTAATAATACGACCGGTTCTACCATTTCCATCATAGAATGGATGAATTGTCTCAAATTGATAATGCAATACGGCCATTTTAATTAATGAAGACTCTTCGTTATTAAGATACTCAACGAAATTTGTTAACAGTGCATTTATTGCGTTATAATTCTGCGGTGGTGTGTATATAACTTCATTCGTTTTATCATTTACTAAAGCAGTTCCCGGTGTCGTTCTAATCCCAGCATCATTTTGTATCAATATTTTTTGTATTTCGATAATATCATTGATAGATAAAAGGTCACGTTGTTTGATCTTTTGGAAGCCAACGTAAAGCGCCTCCCTATAAAACATTACTTCTTTAGTTGCAGAATTAACCTTTTTAACTGTCGAAGATATGGCTTTATATAGATCATCTTCTGTTGTAATTATATTCTCGATTTCAGAACTATCCTTTGCTTCCTGCAGAACAATTGCGTTTATAAGTATTGCCTGGTTTGGAATAATATTGGCAAGGCCCTTTAATTCAGCAATAGCCGCTATCGCTTTGTTTTCCTGTTTCAAAACCCGTACTGTTTCAATTTTTGATATATCAGGTGGAAGAAAAGGCAACCCATTATTTGGTTCTAAAGCATTGAAATCTTTCATATGTCCTATTATTACATTTATTGGTATATGTGTCAATTTTATGTACCATTTCCGTTATATTTAGTACATAGAGGCTCTTTCAAAACTCTCTGAGTTTTGAAAGAGCCTCCATATATTATTTAATTCAACGAAGTCTGAGAGACTACGAAAAGAGACCCTACCGGTAGGGGGCTCCTGGGATTTGATCCCCCTATAATGTCAAAAAAGTGGTTTACTCAACCTTCGTTTAACTGAGAAAGGATTAGAAACGTGGAAAAAGAATACGATATTTTTGTCCCCGGCCGGATCTGTTTGTTCGGCGAGCATTCGGATTGGGCTGGCGGGTATAGGCGGATCAATTCGCGGGTAGAGCCGGGGTTCGCGATTATTTGTGGTACCAACCAGGGGCTCCACGCGCGGATTCAAAAGCATCCCGATAGCCTGGTGTTCCGGTCTTCCTTCGAAGAGCAGGGGCAACGGCAGGAGTTCCGGCTTCCCATGAAGATCGACGCGTTATTGGAAGAGGCGCGGAAGGGGGGCTTTTTCAGTTACGTGGCGGGGGTGGCGTACCAAATTTTGACCCATTACGCCGTTTCGGGCTTGGTGATCGATAACTATAAAACCGATTTGCCGGTAAAGAAGGGGCTTTCTTCCAGTGCCGCGGTGTGCGTGATGGTTGCCCGGGCCTTCAACCTGGCCTACGATCTTAAGATGACCGTCCGGGGCGAGATGGAATACGCGTACCGAGGCGAGATTACCACCCCCTCCCGGTGCGGCAGGCTGGATCAGGGGTGCGCCTACGGTTCCCGGCCCGTGATGATGCGTTTTGACGGGGATACCCTGGACGTGTCCGAGGTTCCCGTGGGTTCGGATCTGTATCTGATCATAGCGGACCTTAAGGCGGGGAAGGATACGGTGAAGATCCTTTCGGACCTGAACAAGGCCTACCCCTTCGCGGAGACCGAGGTGGCCCGGGGTGTCCAGGAGTATCTGGGGCCGATTAACCGGCGTATTCTGGAAGAGGCGTCGGAGGCGATCCGGCTTGGGGATCCTCCCCGGCTTGGGGCCCTGATGAACGAGGCCCAGGCCCTCTTTGACCGGTACCTGGGCCCCGCCTGTCCGTCCCAGCTGACCGCTCCGGTCCTCCATCGGGTCCTCTCGTACGCTCCCCTGGGGCCGTATATTTACGGCGGAAAGGGGGTTGGAAGTCAGGGGGACGGGACGGTGCAGTTTTTGGCCCGGGACGCGGAAAGCCGAGAGCGGGCTATCGAAATCCTGGAACGGGATCTGGGGCTTTCGTGTTTGCGCTTAACCGTTCCCCGAACCCGGAAGGTCCGCAAGGCGGTGATCACCGCCGCGGGCTTCGGCACCCGGTTGTTCCCCATGACCTCGGCGGTCCGGAAGGAGTTCCTTCCCGTGGTGGACCGAAAGGGTCGGATGATTCCCCTGATCCTGGCAAACGTGGAGGAGGCCCTGGCGGCGGGGATAGAGGAGCTCTGCATCATTATACAGGATTCGGACCGCCGCTTGTTCGAGGATTTTTTTAGGCAAAACCTTCCGCCGGAACATTACGCCAAACTGTCGATCCAGGCAAAGGACCAGTTCAACGAAATTCGAAAAATCGGCCAAAAGGTTACCCTCCGCGCCCAAACGGAACAGCGGGGGCTGGGGCACGCGGTGTTCATGGTCCGGGATTGGGTGGGCAACGAGCCCTTTTTGTTGATCCTGGGGGATCACCTGTTCGTAAATCGGGACCCGGTTCCCTGCGCCAAACAGCTGGTAGATCGGTACCAGGATCTGGAAACCAACCTGATCGGTTTACAGGAGACCCCGGCCTCGGAAATTCACCGCTTTGGAACCGTGGGGGGAAGTTGGGTAATCGATCAGGGCGAGGGTGTCCGGGATCTTTTGGAAATTACGGAGTTTAAGGAAAAACCTGACGTTAGCTACGCCGAAGAGTACCTGGCCATCGAGGGCCTGGGTGCGGACACCTTTTTGACGGTCTTTGGATTATACCTGCTCAAGAGCTCAATCTTCGAAGAACTAGAACGGCTTACCGAGGCGGTGCCTTCCTCTTCCGGCGCGGAGGTTCAGTTGACCGACGCCCTGGAGGGGCTCTTAAAAAAGGAACGGTTTTTGGGGTTGACGATCCGGGGTGAAAAGATCGATATTGGGCTTCCTTCGGGGTACCTGGATGGGATCGTCAAATACGCGGGACGGGATCGATGATCACCGTTCTCCGGTCTAAATTCGGTCTTCCCTACGCACAAAAATGGTTTGCCCGGGAATCAACGTTCCGGGATCTTTTCGGTATCGTGGCGTACCGTCAATTTTTGGGGACTACGCCTGGACGCTTTTGGATTCGCCGCCCCTTTTCCACTTCGATCATCGATCTGAAACGAAGCGAAGAGGAGCTTTTCGCGGATATCCATAAGGAGGACCGCGCCAAGATCAACCGCTCGGATCGGGAGGGGCTCCGGTGGATGGGAAGCCCCACTCCCGCAGATTCTGACATGGAAGAGTTTGTTTTCCGATACCGCGCTTTCGCGCAGGAGAAGCGCATAACCTCCGTGACCCGCCCTCAGTTGGATAGCTTTTCGTCCTCCCTTTTTCTTTCCAAGGCGGCGCTGGAGGATAAGATCCTGGCCTGGCACCTGTACCTGGTAGATCGGGGCGAGGGACGGGCCCGGTTCCTGTACGGTCTTTCGGAGCGTTTTGCCCAGGGCTCGGACGCGAACCTCATTGGCCGAGCCAACCGCTGGTGCCACTGGCAGGATATGCGGAACTTTAAGGCCCAGGGGTTGGGAATCTTCGATTTCGGCGGAATCGCCGTGGACACCGACGATCCCTCCTTGAGGGGGATTAACCAGTTCAAACTCCGCTTTGGCGGTGTTGTAAAGCGGGAAGACCACTGGGTATCTCCCCTGTACGCTCTGGCTGAAAAGCTGGCCCGGTTATGACCAACGCTTCGACCTCGTCTTCCCGCCGTTCCTTCGGTTCCCCGGAGAATCCGGAAGAGGCCCCGGTGGTCTTTCTGATCCCCGCCCTGGGGACCGGGGGAGCCGAGCGGGCCGTCACCGCCGTAACCGAGGTCCTGCGGAGCCGGGGCCGGGATATTCGCATCCTCTGTCTGGAACATCCGGAATTGACCGAAAGCCTCGTCTGCTCCGCGCCGGTGGATTATCTTTCTAATCAAAAATCCAACGCATCGGTCCTTATCAAATTCCTTCTTTTGCCCGTTCTGGCGCTTCGATTACGGCGCTATCTGCGTCAGCGTGGCTCTTCCGTCGTGATGAGTCACCTGTTCCGGGCTAATTACGTCAACGTGATGGCCGCGCTTCTTTTCCGATCCCCCCATAGGACTATCCTGGTCAACCACACCCGTCCGGCTCGACTGGCTTCGGAGGGGCTGTCCGGCCGGATAAATCTGATCCTGTTCCGCTGGCTGTACCCCCGGGCGGACTTGGTGGCCAGCGTCTCCTCCGCCGCCGCTTCCGAATGCGCCGAGTTGGCGGGATACGGGGCCGAGAAAACAGCGGTGTTGTACAACCCCGTGGATACCAACCAGGCCGCCTCTACGCTTCAACGGTTTCGCGTCTCCGGCGCATTTGATGGTACCGTCGCCAGGGATCCTGGGGTTACCGGCGTGGGGGAGCCCACCGTTACCGCCACCCCCACTGGTATCGCCAACCCCATGGTCAAGTCTACCGGTAGTTCCGGGGTTACCGGCGCCCTCGACGGACCGATGGATTCCCCGAGCCCCTTCATCGTTGCGGTGGGGCGCTTAATTCCCCTTAAAAGGTTTAACGATCTGATCCTCGCGTTCGCCCGGATCGCTGACTCCTATCCCCGGCTACGGCTACGGATCGTGGGGGATGGCCCCGAGCGCTTCGGCCTGGAAGAACAGGTCCAGTCCCTGGCCCTGGAGGACCGGGTCGACTTTCGGGGCCTGCGGCGGGATCCTTTCGCGGAGATGGCCGGAGCTACGGTCCTGGTCTCCGCGTCGGAAACCGAGGGCTTTGGCATGACCCTGGTAGAGGCCCTGGCCCTGGGTGTTCCGGTCATCTCGTCCGACTGTCCCTACGGCCCCCGGGAGATCCTGGCCCCGGATACGGACCCGCGAAGGCTTCTCCCTTCCCCTGGAGGGGCCGTTTCCGGTATACTTTTGGAAACCGCGGCCTATGGGATCCTGTTTCCCGTAGGTTCGGTGGAGAGCCTGGCGGAGGCCCTTCGCCGTCTTTTGGACGATGGGGAGCTGGCCCAGGGGTACGCCCTCCGGGGTCCCGGTCGGGCGAAAGATTTTGATATCCAGCGGGTGGCGGACGCCTACGAAGGGTTGCTATTCCAGGGAGGTTCTCGTTGAAGGTTCTTGTTACCGGAGCCGCGGGGTTTATCGGCTTTCACCTTTCCCGAGCGCTGATCGCCCGGGGAGACCAGGTGTGGGGTATCGATTCCCTGACCGATTATTACGACCCCGGTTTGAAACGAAACCGCTTAACGGCCCTGGGAGTTCGGGAGCTTTCTGCCTCTGGGGAGGCTTTAGGGCCATCCTTCTCCTTCCAAAAGCTCGACCTGGCGGATGGTCCCGCCGTGGATCGATACTTTGATCATCATTCCTTCGATCGAATTTGCCATTTGGCCGCCCAAGCGGGGGTTCGGTACAGCCTGGAAAACCCCCGGTCCTACGTGGACTCCAACGTGTCGGGTTTTTTAAACCTTCTGGAAGCGTGTCGAAACCACGGCACGGGGCACCTGGTGTTCGCTTCCAGTTCGTCGGTCTACGGCTTGAACGAAAACTTGCCCTTTAGCGTCCACGGCCCGGCGAATCATCCCGTCAGCCTCTACGCCGCCACCAAGAAAGCCAACGAGGCTATGGCCCACGCGTACGCCCATCTGTTTAGAATTCCCTCCACGGGTCTGCGGTTCTTTACGGTCTACGGCCCCTGGGGCCGCCCCGACATGGCGTACTTTAAGTTCGCCCGGGCTATCTCCCAGGGAATTCCCATCGATCTGTACAACGGCGGGGATATGTTCAGGGATTTCACGTACATCGACGATATCGTGGACGGTATTCTTCGGGTACTGGATCATCCGGCGGTACCCAATCCCCGCTTCGACCCCCGGAACCCCGATCCCGCCAGCTCTACCGCCCCCTTTAGGCTCTACAACCTGGGCAACCATCGGAGCGAGCGGTTGATGGACCTGGTAGCCTTTTTGGAAGAAGGTCTGGGAAAAAAGGCGGTGTTCCGGTATTTGGGTATGCAAGCGGGGGACGTTCAGGCCACCGAGGCGGATGTTTCCGATTTAGAGAATGATTTTGGCTGGGTACCCTCCACCTCCCTCCGGGATGGGGTCCGCCGCTTTGTCGAATGGTTTAGGGAATACGAGGAGAAGTATCGATGAAAAAAGCGTTAATCACCGGGATTACCGGACAAGACGGGGCCTACCTGTCGGAGTTTTTGTTATCCAAGGGGTACGAGGTCCACGGAATAAAACGCCGGGCCTCCAGCTTTAACACGGATCGGATCGATCACCTGTACCAGGATCCCCACAGCGAGAACGTCCGGTTCCGGCTCCATTACGGGGACCTGACCGACTCGTCCAACCTGGTCCGGTTGATTCAGCAGATCCAGCCCGACGAAATTTACAACCTGGGCGCCCAGAGCCATGTACAGGTTTCCTTTGAGGTCCCCGAATACACCGCCGACACCGACGGCGTGGGTACCCTGCGCCTATTAGAGGCAATCCGTCTTTTGGGAATGGAAAAGAAGGTACGGTTTTACCAGGCCTCCACCAGCGAATTATTCGGAAAAGTCCAGGAAGTTCCCCAGCGGGAAACCACCCCCTTCTACCCCCGCTCCCCCTACGCGGTGGCCAAGCTGTACGCCTATTGGATCGTGGTTAACTATCGGGAATCCTACGGGATGTATGCGTGCAACGGGATCCTCTTTAACCACGAAAGTCCGCGCCGAGGGGAAACCTTTGTAACCCGAAAGATTACCCGCGCCGTGGCACGGATTAAACTGGGTCTGCAGGATAAATTGTACATGGGGAACATCGATTCCAAGCGGGACTGGGGTTTCGCCGGGGACTACGTGGAGCTCATGTGGCTCATGCTTCAACAGGATAAACCGGAGGATTACGTGATGGCCACCGGGGTTACCACCACGGTTCGGGACTTTATCACCATGGCCTTTGCGCGGGCGGGAATTCGTATCCGCTGGGAAGGGAAAGGGATAGATGAAAAGGGCATCGACGAACATAGCGGGCAGGTTTTGGTAGAAATCGACCCCCGGTACTTTAGGCCCGCGGAGGTTGAACTGCTGTTGGGTGATCCGACCAAGGCGATTACCCAGCTGGGTTGGAAGCCCAAGGTAGCCCTGCCGGAACTGGTGGCCATGATGGTGGACCACGATCTTAAACTGGCGGAGCGGGAAAACTATCTGAAGAGCGGCGGCTATCACGTCAAAAATTACTACGAATAAGGATTCGCTCATGGAAAAGAACGCAAAAATATACGTGGCGGGCCATCGGGGGCTGGTCGGCTCGGCGATACTGCGCCGCCTGCAGGCTGGGGGGTATACAAACCTTATCGTCCGAACCCACGCCCAACTGGATTTAACTCGGCAGGCGGCGGTGGAGGAGTTCTTCCTTGCCGAAAAGCCCGACTACGTGTTTCTCGCCGCGGCCAAGGTGGGGGGCATTTTGGCCAACTCGACGTATCCCGCGGATTTTATCTACCAAAACCTGGTCATCGCCACCAACGTGGTGGAAGCCGCCCGCAGGTCCGGCGTCCGCAAACTGATGAACCTGGGTTCTTCCTGCATTTTCCCCAAGCTGGCTCCCCAGCCCATGAAGGAGGAATACCTCCTCTCGGGACCTTTGGAGGGTACCAACGAAGCCTATGCGGTCGCCAAAATAACCGCCATTAAGCTCTGCCGATACTATAACGAACAATACGGTACCAATTTTATCTCCGTTATGCCCACCAACCTCTACGGCCCCGGGGATAACTACGACCTGAACAATTCCCATGTGCTCCCCGCTCTGATACGGAAGTTCCACGACGCCAAGGTATCCGGCAGGAATCTGGTCGAACTGTGGGGCGACGGATCCCCCTACCGGGAATTCCTGCACTCCGACGACTTGGCCGACGCGGTGGTGTACCTGATGGAACGGTACGATTACAAGGACATCGGCGAGTTTGTTAACATCGGCTCGGGTCTGGAACTGACCATTCGGGACCTGGCGGAAAAGGTCCGAACCATCGTCTTTGGTTCCGACACCACCTGCGAAATTCACTGGGATACGAGCAAACCCAACGGGACGCCGCGAAAACTCTTGGACGTGTCGAAGCTGAACAAACTGGGGTGGAAGGCGAAAATTAGCTTGGATGAGGGGCTCCGGAGGGCCTATGAGGATTACGCCAATAGTGTCACGAAGATTAGGGAAAGCTTTCTCTGACGTTCAGCACGATCCATCATGCTAAAGCAAACTTTGAATAGTGTCACGAAGATTAGGGAAAGCTTTCTCTGACGTTCAACATGGTCTATCATGCTAAAGCAAACTTTGGCAGATAACCGTAGGAAAGAAAACAGGCTAAGGGATCCTAAACCGCTTTTGCTGGATTGGCTTGGGTCGGAGCTGTAAATGTACCATAATTCCTTGCCGACAAAGGGGATCAATCCGATTGGATTGACCCCCCTTTTTTTGCTTTTATCTGAGGCTCTTTCAAAACTCAGAGAGTTTTGAAAGAGCTACCTTAGATGTACATGCAGTATTTTTACTATTCTTTACTATGCAAAAAATTATCTTGTTATTGTAAAAATACTGCAAGAGGTTTTTGCAAAAGTAACAGACTTTTGCAAAAAACTCATCTTTTTTATTTTTTCCCTAATCTTCGTGACACTCCAGAACATTTTTTTACCCTTGATATACTACCAACAAGAGTAGTATAGTAGTGTATATAAGGAGTGATTCATGCGATTATCCACCCGGAGTCGATATGGACTCCGTTTAATGTTCGATTTAGCCTTATACTATGGGGAGGGTCCGGTGTTCCTAAAAGATTCGGCCCGCAGGCAGTCTATTTCAGAAAAATATTTGAGTAAATTGGTTATTCCGCTTCGGGGTGCGCGGCTTATTTTTTCCGAGCGGGGCGCCCATGGGGGCTACGCTTTGGCCCGGCCGCCGTACCAGATTACCGCGTGGGATATCGTTTCCGCTTTGGAAGGGGATCTGGCCCCTGTGGAATGCGTGAAAGATAGGAATGTTTGTACCTTTTCGGAGCTATGTCCTTCTCGGGACGTCTGGGTGGGGCTCGAGGGGGCAATTCGACGATACTTGGAAGGAATTACCCTTGAATCCCTGTTGGCTAATAGTGAAGAAAAATTGATGACCTTTCAAATTTAGGAGGGAATATGAAGATCGCCGAGAACGTGACGGAACTGGTGGGCCATACGCCCCTGGTGAGGATTCAAAAACTGGCCCAGGGCCTGGGCGCCCGGGTGGTGGTGAAGCTAGAGTGCTTCAATCCCCTTTCGAGTATAAAAGATCGGACATCCCTTGCGATGATAGAGGACGCGGAGCGCCGGGGGCTTTTGTCCTTCGATTCGGTGCTCGTGGAGCCTACGAGCGGGAACACGGGAATCGGTTTGGCTTTTGTGGCCGCGTCCCGGGGGTATAGGTTGATTTTGACGATGCCGGAGACCATGAGCCTGGAGCGGCGGAAACTGTTAAAGGCTCTGGGGGCTGAGTTGGTACTTACCGAGGGGGCCAAGGGGATGAAGGGGGCCATTGCTAAGGCGGAAGAATTGGTGGCTTCAATTCCCCACTCCTACATGCCCCAGCAATTCAACAACCCGGCGAACCCGGAAGTCCACCGGCGAACCACCGCCGAGGAGATTTGGGCCGACACGGAGGGGCAGGTGGATATTATCGTGGCGGGGGTGGGCACAGGCGGAACCATCACGGGGACCGCCGAGGTTTTGAAAAATCGGAAACCTTCCGTCCAGGCGATCGCGGTGGAACCCGATGGCTCGCCAGTCCTTTCGGGAGGGGCCCCGGGGCCGCACAAAATTCAGGGGCTGGGGGCGGG
>CAYRLW010000054.1:0-10785 GCA_964425215.1 uncultured Treponema sp. | reverse complement strand
GAAGCTCTGCACGGGGGCCAAAAACCCGATCCCGCGACCCTTTCTATGGCCGTTCCGGTGTATCGAACCAGTTCTTACGTTTTTAAAAGCGCCGAACATGCGGCCAATCTTTTTTCTCTTAAGGAGATGGGGAACATCTATTCCCGGATCACCAACCCGACCAACGAGGTATTGGAAAACCGGGTAACGATCCTGGAAGGGGGTGCCGCTTCGGTGGCGGTTTCCTCGGGGACCGCGGCAATTTTCTACGCCATCATCACGGTGGCCAAAATGGGGGACGAGATCGTGGCGGCATCGAACCTGTACGGGGGGACCTATACCATGTTCGACGCGATTCTGCCGGACCTGGGAATCCGTACCCATTTTGTGGACCCCCGGGATCCTCACAATTTTGAAGCCCAGATTAACGATAAGACCCGGGCCCTGTTCATCGAGACCATCGGGAACCCCCTGTTGGACGTGACGGACATCGACGCGGTGGCCCGAATCGCCCATCGGCATCATATCCCCCTTATCGTGGACGGTACCTTTACCACCCCGTACCTGCTAAAGACTTTGGACCATGGGGCGGATATCGTTATCAATTCGCTGACCAAATGGATGGGGGGACACGGAACCGCGATTGGCGGTATTATGACCGATTCGGGCCGTTTTGACTGGTCCGATCCCCGGTTTTCCCTGTTCAACGAGCCGGATAAAAATTACCACGGCCTGCGCTGGGCTCGGGATTTGGGCCCCGATTTGACCAAAATCGCCTTTGCCCTCCGCTTCCGCCTGGTTCCCCTGCGCAATTTGGGAGCCTGCCTCTCGCCGGATAACGCTTGGACCTTTTTACAGGGCCTGGAAACCTTGCCTGTCCGCATGCCCCGGCACAGCGAGAACGCCCTAGCGGTGGCCCGGTTCCTGCAAAACCATCCCCGGGTCGCCTGGGTCCGCTACCCCGGCTTAAAGGAAGATCCATCCTATACCCTGGCAAGCCGACTTTTGGAACGGGGCTTCGGCGGAATGGTCGTTTTCGGCGTTAAGGGGGGTAAAGCGGCGGGAGAGGCGTTTATCGACCACCTGGCCCTATTTTCTCACCTGGCCAACGTGGGGGACGCCAAGTCGCTGGCCATCCACCCGGCTAGTACGACCCATTCCCAGCTATCGGAGGAACAGCAAATGGAAGGCGGTTTGACCCCCGACCTGGTGCGCCTTTCCATCGGCTTGGAAAATCAAGAGGATATTATTGGGGATATCGATCAAGCCCTTGCGAAAATCTGATAGTGTGCTAGCATTACTTCAACGAAGCTTGAGCAATCGCCCTTGACGGTACTATAAAAACCGGTCTCCGGTGGGATGGACCCTACCAATGGGGTGTACGTTTTTTTTGCTCAGGCTTCGCTGAATTTGATTTTTTTTGGAGAGCCTATGTTCGATATCGGTGTCGCGTTGGATCAGCAGATTCAGGCTTTACTAAAAAACCGGCCCACGGTGGTGTTTATCGAGCCGGATGACCCCCGGGTGGTGGAGGCGGCCTTCGATTTACCCCGGTTTTGCAGGCCCGTCTTTTTAGCCAGTAGGGATCAGGTGGCTTCTCTGATCCAACGGGAGTTGGCCTCCGTCGATGCTTCCAAGGTCGAATTCCTTCTTAGCGAAAGCGCCTTCTGTCCCGTCGATTCCCGACCCGATTTGGTCGATGAGTTTGCCCGCGCCTCCGTGGAGAGTGTATCGAAGGATGATCGAAGGTCTAAGAATCCCCTGACCCTGGAAGAGGCTCGGCGCTTCGCTTCTACTCCCGCAGGGTTTGGGATTATGTCGGTCCTGAGGGGCCACGCGGACCTGGTGGTGGGCGGGGCGCGGCACGAGCCGAGGGACTACTTTAGACCTCTTCTACGTTTTTTAAAAACCGAAAACTTTGCCTGCGAGGTGGGGATCATCATCCTGCCGGAAAGTCATCAAGACGGGGTGTACCCCCACAACCTGGTAGTCCTGGGGGACGTGGGGGTCAACGCCACGGTGCATCCGGAAACCCTGGCGGAAATCGCGGTGAATACCTGCGTGGTGGCCCGGGATCTGATCCCCGAGGATATTCTGCCGAAAATCAACGGGGCCGTGGTTAGTTATTCCAACCGGGGAGCCGATGAGGGGCCGAGTCCCGAGTTGGTTCGTAAGGCCGGCTCGTTGATTCCCCGTTTTTTGAACAAACGGATAGCCCAAAACGACCGATATTCCTCCATCTCCATCGTATCGGAGATTAAAATTTCCGTAGCCCTGTCGGAAAAATCGGCCCACCGGTACCCCCGGCTACACGACGGGGATCTGCAAAAGAACAACGTGATTATCACCCCCAACTTGGATACGGGGAACCTGCTCTTTCACCTCTTTGGTACCATGTACCCCGATGCCCATCGGTTTACCATCGTGGCGGGGATAGGACAACGGGGGGTCGACCTGCCCATGGACGTGAGCCCCGCCGACGCAGTCCTGGCGGTGAAGGGTACCATTCTAAGGCTTCTTCGTTCAGGAAACTGGAAGCGGACCGAGCGGGACACCTTTTTCCCCCGGCCCCGAATTCTGGCGATCAACCCCGGGTCCACCAGCACGAAGGTGGCGATTTACGAGGGGGAAGAGGAGATCGTCACGGAGGAACTCCAGCACCGTCTGGAAGACCTGGTCCCCTTCGAGGGGCAGAGTATCACCGCCCAATTTGCCTTTCGAAAGGCGGCGGTGCTGAATTTTCTTTCCGCCCACGGGTACCGGATCGAAGACCTGGCCGCCGTCAGCGCCCGGGGGGGACTGTTGCGTCCCATACCCCACGGGACCTACCGGGTGAACGGTAGGATGAAAGATGAACTTTTGGCGGGGCTCGGGGGGGAGCACGCGTCCAATTTAGGGGCCCTGATCGCCGACGAACTGGTACGGGGAACCGGTAAACCCGCGTATATTACCGATCCGGTGGTGGTGGACGAACTGCTCGAGCGGGCCCGCATTACCGGATTAAAGGAAATGAAGAGGCGAGCCGTAAGCCACGCGTTGAACCAAATCGCCACCTGCCACCGCTACGCCCGGGAACACGGTTCCTTTTACGAGCGGCTCAACCTGATCGTCTGCCACCTGGGAGGCGGGATTTCCATCGGGGCCCACAAAAAGGGTCGGTGCGTGGACGTGAACAACGCCCTAGATGGGGAAGGTCCCTTTACGCCCCAACGGTCGGGCTCCTTACCCGTGGGGCCCCTTATTCGCCTGTGTTTCAGCGGTAAGTACACCCAGGATCAACTGTTACGGCTCAATAAGGGGAAGGGTGGTCTGATCGATCTTTTAGGAACCGCGGATTTCCGGGTCGTGGAAGAAAAAGCCCTGGCCGGGGATAGGGAATACGCCGAGGTTTTCGAAGCCCTCTGCTATCAGGTGTCCAAGTGGATCGCTTCCATGGTTCCCGCCTTTGACGGAGAATCCATCGATGGGATCATCCTTACCGGTGGTATGGCCCGATCCAAGCCCCTGGTTCAGCGCGTTCGCTCTTACCTGGGAAGTTCCCTTCCTCCGCTGACCGTGTACGGCGGCGAAAACGAAATGGCCGCCCTTGCCCAGGGGGCTCTGCGGGTCCTCACCGGCCGGGAGCCGGCGAGGGAATACTGAGTCTCCATTTCCACAAGAAAAATTCCGGCCGAAAGGAGATCCGCGCTACCGCCGGGGCTGATGCGCCGTCGTTCAAAGTCGCGGGCCATCCGTTCCAGCCGGTTCCGCCCTGGCGCGGTGGAAAGGCCGCCGAGGGATAGGACTTCGAGGGCGGAACTCCGCGCAAAACGGAGGGCTTCTTGCCCTCCCCGGTGGAGGATCGTCGTATCGTCGGTCACGGCGATAAGGGAAAGCAGGGCGTGAACGCAGGGGGTATCGTCAAGGCGCGGCGAGGACCGAAGGATGGCGAGGGCCCCGTATTCCAGGCTGGGGAGTCCCGCTTCTACCTCGCCCCGAACGCCCCGGGCGCCGTAGTCACGGTACGCCTGGGCCCCGTGGGTAGACGCGGCGGGTAGTTCCCGATCCGACATGCCCCGACCTATCCGGGAAGCAAAGGCTCGAACTCGCTTTTCCGTGGGGGTAATTCCAGCGCCGATCAGTACTCCCGCGGAGGCGGCAAGAAAGCCCAGGATAAACAGGGCCCCCTTATGGGTGTTGACACCCCCGGTGGCCGCGAACATCCGGGCCTCCCCCTCCCGGCCGATGTCTCGAAGCGAGAGGAGGAACTCTCCATCGCGGCGGTCCGATATTTTGGCGGCCCAATGGGGGGCTGTGGCGCCCCAGCGGAGACCCTCCTCTGCGAGGGCGGTGAAGGCGGGCTGTAACGCCAGGGCGCTGTCGGCGAAGGTCATAAAATCCATATCATCGTGGGAACCGTTCCCAAACCGGTCCACCAGGCCCGGTTTGGGGGCCGCCGCGACCTCCCTGAGCAGGGCTCGGAAGGCCAGGTTCCCGATCCCCTCGGCGATATGGTGTTGGTTCATCCTGATCCTTACGCCGAGGCTTTGGGGGTTTTTGCGGATTTAAGGATCCCGGTGACGATGGGCCAGCCTACCGACAGAATCGTCAGAAGGATAAGTACCACCGCGATGGGGGACGCGACAAAGATTTTCATGTCGTTGTTGGAAATCAAGAGGGCTTGCCGGAAGGATTGCTCCATAGTTCCTCCCACGATACCCGCTAAAATGAGGGGGGAAGAGGGGATTTTTGCCTTTTCCATAAAGATACCGATAAGCCCGAACGCGATGAGCAGGAAAAAATCGATGGTACTGTTGGTGATCGCGTAGGCTCCGATGAACGAGAGTCCCAGGATGATCGGGTAGAGGATCTTGGCGGGGATCGATAAAAGGCGGACGAGGACGCTGGCCAAGGGAAGGTTAATGATAACCAAAATGATGTTTCCGATAAACATGGATGCTATCATGCCCCAAGCGACGTCGGGCTGTTGTTGGAACAGCATGGGGCCCGGTTGGAGGCCCAGCATGAGCAGGGCGCCGAGCATGACCGCGGTGGTTCCCGAGCCGGGAATGCCGAGGGTCATCATGGGGATTAGGGCCCCCACGGAGGACGCGTTGTTGGCCGCCTCCGGGGCGGCGAGCCCTTCGATGGCCCCCTTGCCGAATTCCTCCGGGTGTTTGGAAAAGTTTTTCTCGTTATTATAGGACATCAGGGACGCCATGGTTCCCCCCGCGCCGGGAAGGGCGCCGATGAAAAAGCCCAGGGGTGAAGACCGGAGTATGGCGGGCCAGGAACGTTTCCAGTCCTCCTTGGTAATCCAAATTTTGCCGAACTTGGTCTGCATCTTTTTGTTTGGGTCGTGGACTGTTTTAAAGCTCTTGAAAACCTCGCCCAGGGCGTAGATACCGATTATGATGATGAGGAAGTCGATGCCCCCCTGCAGTTCCAGGATGCCGAAGGTGAACCGGGATATGCCCGTTAGTCCATCCTGGCCGACCGTGGAGATCATGAGGCCCAGGAACATGCCGATAAATCCCAGGAGCATCTTATCCTTGGACATGGCGGCGGTGGCGGCGAGGGCAAAGACCATCAGCAGGAAGTATTCCGCAGGGCCGAATTGAAGGGAGAACCGGGCCACCGGGAGGGCGATGAACACGAGGGCCACGTTGGCTATCATACCGCCGATAAAGGAAGCGATGGCGGAAATGGCCAGAGCCGCTTCTGCCCGGCCGTTCAGCGTCATGGGGTACCCGTCGAAACAGCTGGCGATGGCGGCGCCGTCGCCGGGGGTGTTCAACAGGATCGACGCCCGGGAACCGCCGAACATGGCGCCGTAGTAAACCCCGGCCATGGTAATCATGGCGCCCACGGGGCCCATGGCGAAGGTCAGGGGCAGAAGGACCGCCACGCCGGTGGCTGGGCCTAGGCCGGGAAGCATACCGATGATGGTTCCTAGCACGCCGCCGAAGGTGGTCCAAAATATATTCATCGGCGTCAGGGCTACCTGGAATCCATGGGCCAGGTTGATAAAAATTGTTTCCATAGTTTGGTGTTATCCTCCGATCTCAAATATCAAGGAAGGGCAGACGGGGAAGCTGGATGCCCAGCACGTAGCCGAAAAGGACATAGATGCCGACGCTGAACGTCACGGCGACTATTATGTTGATTAGGGCGCCTTTTCTCCCGTTGATAAGGAAAAGGATAGACCCGAGGTAGAGAATGGTGGACAGTATATATCCCACGGATTCAAATATAAGCGCGTATACCACGCTGGCGATAATCGCGAAGATCATCTCTTTCCCATATCGGGTAAGGGTTTTTGGCAGGGTTATGTGTATCTTTTTTTCTGAAGAATGAAGTTTAACGAGTTCTTTTATCGTAAGGGATAGTCCGAGGATTAACATTCCTGTTCCGACAATAAGGGGAAACACGATATGTCTGATAGGATCGCCAAAGGGGGAGTGGGGGAGGAGGATCGACATCCACGTGTAGACGGCGCCTATAAGGATCGCGGCGATCCCGGTAACCAAATTCATGGGCATGGCAGTTCCTTGCGTAAAGGCCGGATAGGTAAGACTATCCGGCCCAGGTTGACCTATCGACCCGCCTATTTCGCGATGCCGATCTCCTTAAGAATCGATTCCATCAAGACGCTGTTTTCTTCCAGGAATTTTTCGAATTCCGGCTGATCCGCGTAGTTCTGGTCCCAACCGTTCTGCTGGCAGGCGGCGACCCATTCGGGGGTCTTTACCATTTTGGCGAAGGTTTCTCTCCAATATTTGACCGCGGAAGCGGGCATTTTAGGGGCGCCGAAAAGCCCGCGCCAGTTCAGGAACTCCGCGGGGATTCCCATTTCTCGACAGGTGGGGACGTCCTTACCCAAGCCAAAGCTGGTCCGGGTGGGGGCGGTGGAAGCAAGAACCTTCAGTTCCCCCGCTTCGGCCAATCCCCGGAGGTCAGCGAGCCCGGCGACAAGTACGTCGATGTGGCCGCCCATGAGCATGGCGGCGCCGGAGTTATCCTGGAAGCTGATATATTTGATCTGCTTCAGATCCTTAACCCCCGCGGCTTTGGCCATGACCAGGAAGGATACGTGATCCATGGATCCCGCGGCGGAATTGCCCCCCACGGTTACGCTGGTGACGTCTTTTTTTAAAGCGTCCATCACGTCGTTGATGGTTTTAAACCTGGAGTCCTTCTGTACCGCGAAGGCGTTGTAATCGGTGATGAGCCGCGCCAGGGGTGTGGTGTCCTTGTAGCTCAAGGGGGTCGACCCGTTGAGGTGGATCAAAAGGATGGGGGGACTGTAGACGGCGATCAGTTTATCGCTTCCCTTTTTGGTCTGCATGTACGATAGGTTAACCGCGCCGCCGCCGCCGACCTTATTGGTGACGGGCATAGGGTTGGTTACCAATTTGGTATCCGCCAGGACCTTAGCCACGGTGCGGATGGTCATGTCCCACCCGCCGCCAGCGCCCGCAGGGGCGATAAACTCCAGGTTTCCCCGGGGTACGTACGATTGCGCCGCTAAAGGCGTTCCGACCGCGACGACTGCCGCCGCGACGATGAGTGCCAGTTTCTTCATACAAAAACTCCTTTGGTTTCTAGTTCTTCCATGCCCCGCTGTAGGAGTTCCTGGAAACGCTTTGCCACCTCTTCCGGCGAATGAAGCCGGCGTCCCGCGCAAATCGCCGCTGGTTCCCCACAGATAAAGCACTTCCGGGGATCCGAACCCATAGATTCCCGGTCCAGTTTTACATTCCCCGGACCGTAGACGTCGAAGTCCCACAGCCGTCCCAGGGAATATCCCTCTTCTAAGCCCACCGTAATGCCCTTGACGGACATGGGGGGGGCAAAAATCACCCAAAATCCACAGGGACCCGTATCCCCGTCCCACCATTCACGCTTTTCGTAGGCCCAGGTCCGCTCGCTAAGCCGTAATTCCAAAAGCGCGGCCCCCCACTGGGCGGCCCTTCGTATATCATCCCCGTCCTTGCGAATTCCCGGAGCGGTAATCGTTAGCTGAACCACCGTCCCCAGGCCCTGGGCTACCAGTTCGGTTCTGCGCCTAAAACGTCGTTCCCGTTCGGTCAGGGTTTTCGCCAGCAGGGGATCCACGCTTATTCCTCGTTTCCCGGAAGCGCTTGGGCCTGAAGAATTACGTCCAAGATGGTGCCGTCCCGGTACTCCACCAGGCCGATAATTTTTTCACCGAATTGAACCGGCGCGGGTTTTCCCGTGGCGTGTTCCGCCCGCTCCCGCAATTCCTCGATTTCGTAGACCGGGAGCCGAGCTGTCTTAAGCCGGTCTCGAACCTCCGGCCGCCGGGGGTTCACGGCGATACCCTGATCGGTGACCAAAACATCTACCGTTTCTCCGGGGGTAATAACCGTGGTGACCCGATCGATCACCGTGGGTATCCGCCCTCGGATAAGCGGTGCGACAATAATCGACAAACCTGAACCGATGGCCGTATCCGAATGGCCCCCCGAGGCTCCCCGGATGACCCCGTCGGAGCCGGTAATCACGTTGACGTTAAAGTCCGTATCAATTTCCATGGCCGAAAGGACGACCACGTTGAGTTTGTTGACCACGCAACCCTTATTCAGGGGGTTTGCGTAGAGGGATGCGTCGATTTCCGTGTGAAACCGGTTAGCCCCCAGGGAACGGACCGCTTCCAAATCGAAACTCTGCACGTCCAAGAGGCGCTTGATGAGCCCTTCTTCGTGCATTTTAACGATTTGGCTTGTAATTCCCCCCAGGGCAAAACTGGCGGTGATGCCCCGCTCTATCATCATGTCCCGCAGGAAGCGGGTTACCGCGACGGAGGCGCCGCCGGAACCGGTCTGGAGGGAGTAACCCTGTTCCATATATCCCGAAGCGCCGATCACGTCGGCGGCGGTCCGGGCTATCAAGAGTTCCCGGGGATCCCTGGTCATCCGGGTGGCCCCTTTGGCTATGCCCGAAGGGTCCCCAATTTTATCCACCACCACCACGTGGTCCACCCAGTCTTGGTGTATGCTGACGGGGGTATTGGGGTACTCGCACAGGTTGTCCGTCAAAAGAATCGTCTTTTTCGAGTACCGGGCGTCCACGATAGCGTAGCCTAGGGACCCGCAGGCCGAGGGTCCGGAAAAGCCGTTGGCGTTGCCGTACACGTCCGAAGAGGGGACTCCTAGAAAGGCCACATCGATGGAAATGTCTCCGGTTTCCACCGCCCGTGCCCGGCCTCCGTGGGAATGAATCAACACGGGTATATCCATCAGACCGGCGGAAATCGCATCCGCCAGGGGACCCCGGATACCGCTGGTGGATATCCGGCGTATAAGGCCGTTTTTAATGTGTTCGATCATGGGAGCGTGGACGGTGGTCAAGGAACTGGGGGCAAGGACCAGGTCCTTAAAGCCCATCTTCGCCAGCACGTCCAGGACCATGTTGACCACAAAGTCCCCCTCCCGCAGGTGATGGTGAAAGGAGATGGTCATCCCGTTTTCCAGTCCCACTTTTCGGACCGCCTCTTCAATGGAATCGACAACCTTGCTCAAGCGGGGGAGGGTACGGGAGCCCTTTTCTCGGCGGACCAAAGGAGTATTCTCCCAAGCCCCAGCGAAGGGTTCCAATTTTCCGTACCCGTCTACGGCGGCCGGCAATTCCCGGCCCAGGGCGTTGACGCTCATGGACGAACCTCCTGGTGAATTTCAATGCCCGAAGCTCGAGCTAGCTCTAAGGTCCGGAGGGCCCGTTCCACGATGGGTTTATCCACCATTTTACCGCCCACGGAAACCACCCCCGACCCCCGCGCTTCGGCCTCCTGGATGGCGGCGGTAATCCGGAGTGACCGGTCAATTTCTTCTTTCGTGGGGGTGTAGATAGCGTTGACGAGGGGTATCTGCAGGGGATGGATAACCGATTTTCCGTCAAAGCCCAATTGTTTAGCCAGCTTCGTTTCCCGTATAAAGCCCTCTTCGTTATTGATATCCGAATAGACCGTATCGATGGCCATAATTCCCGCGGAACGAGCCGCCATGACCAGGAGGCTTCGGGCGACGAAAATTTCCGTTCCCTCGGCCGAACGGGTCGTATGCAGGTCGGTCACGTAATCCTCCGCGCCGATGGCGATGGCCGTCAGCCGAGGGCTCGCCAGGGCTATTTCCCGGGCGTTGAGGATGCCCTTGGCGCTTTCTATGGCCGCCATAAGCTTGGTGGAACCGACGGGCCGGCCGTATTTGCGTTCCGCCGCCTCCACAACCCGTTCCATTTCGTGGATATCCTCGGCGGTTTCGGTTTTTGGTAGCCTGATCGCGTCCACCCCCGCGGCTACCATGGCCAGGACGTCTTCCCTTCCAAAGGGCCCATCCAGGCTGTTGATCCGGACAACCTTTTCAATTTCCCCGTAAAAAAGGGTTTTTAGGGCGCTAAAAACCAAAAACCGGGCCGCGTCCTTTTCCTTAAGGGCCACCGAATCTTCCAAATCAAACATAATAGAATCGGAACGGTAAATGTGAGCATCCTTTACCATGCCCGAATTGTTCCCGGGCACGTACAGCATGGTTCTCCGAAGCTTCATTTAAAGGCCTCCCACGCCACAGGCTCTGGATCGTCGGACGCCCGGAGAAGGGCCGCCGAAAGGCGAGCTCGGATGGTACAGTCCAGGGCTCCCTTATCCTGCAGGCGGAGGCGGCAGGATTCCACCGCGAAAAGCCTCAGGGTTTCATGGACCACCGAACGAATTTGTTCACCAAAGCGTATCGCCGTGGCCCCTTCTATTTCGATTTGGTACGGATGATCCGGTGAACTTTTCGTCTCTAGGGGTTCCACCGTGATAAG
>CAYRLW010000053.1:0-21439 GCA_964425215.1 uncultured Treponema sp. | reverse complement strand
GGGGAAACCGGTCCTATCCATCCCCCAAGAAGGGCAGTATGAACAGCTGTTAAACGCCCGGATGCTGGACCACTGCGGCCGGGGAACCTTCTGTACCGTACAGACCCTTCCCCAAACCCTCCCGCGTTTCCTGGCCTACCTGGACGATTATCGGCTCCCCCGAATTTTACCCCCCTATTTCCGCCTTCGGGATTCCCGGAACCAATTCCTTTCCCTGTTGAACCGATATGTTGAAACCCTTGGCGAACCTAAGCGAAGGCCCGGCGGCTCGCCTCGATTATACGCGAGATTTCCTGGTCGCCGATCCAATAGTGGGTTACGAAACGGAAAACCCCTTCTTCCGGCGGGTTAGCCAAAATGCCCTGGTCCTTTAACAGGGCCATGACTCGATGGGCCGTTTCGGCGTCCCGGGTTTTGGGGACCGTAAAAAATACCATGTTGATGTCCACCGTAGATGGATCGATCTGAACGCCGGGGATGGTGGCCAATGCTTCCGCCAAGAAGCGGGCCCGGCGGTGGTCCTCGGTCAGGCGGGCGGTCATTTCCCGAAGGGCCAGTAGGCCCGCCGCCGCGAGGATCCCCGCCTGGCGCATCCCTCCGCCCATTATCTTCCTGTTCCTCCGGGCCCGCTCAATAAAATCCCGTTTCCCCGCCAAAAGGGAACCGACGGGGGCGCACAGACCCTTGGATAGGCAGAACATCACCGAATCGGCCCGCTGGGCGATCTCCCGGGCGCTGACGCCCAGGGCGGCGGCGGCGTTAAAAAGCCGGGCTCCGTCTACATGGATGGGTAAACCGTGCCGGTCGGCCACCGCGCGGATCGCGTCCATATTTGACAGGGGGACCACGTGGCCGGAGGAATGGGCGTTTTCTAGGCAGATAAGGGCCGTGGGCGGGAAATGGATATCCGTACCCCGGATCCGCGCTTCTACCATATCCGCTTCCAGCCGACCGTCCTTCGCCGGTACGGTTCGGGTCTGTACCCCCGCGATGACCGACGCAGCCCCCGCTTCGTGCTGGATAATGTGGGATTCTTCCCCCAAAATAACTTCACTTCCCCGTCTGCACCAGGTAAACAGGGCCAGCTGGTTTCCAAAGGTTCCCGATGGAACGAAAAGGGACGCCTCCTTCCCCGTTAGTTCCGCCCCGTAGGCCTCCAGTTCGTTGACCGTAGGATCGTCGCCGTACACGTCGTCCCCCACTTCCGCCCGAGCCATGGCGGCTCGCATGGCGTCGGTGGGCTTTGTTACCGTATCGCTTCTAATATCAATCATAATGATCCAGTGTATACCGGACCCTTCACCGTGGCAACACGACCCATGGGTTTTATGCTATACTATAACCTATCATACTATTTGGAGGGACCATCATCATGATTATCCATCGGCACGAAATGAAGGTTGAGCTAAAAGAAAAGATGCGGGGCGGAGAGGGAACGACCACACTGATCAACCTGGTTGACGGGGCGACCATGAAGAACGCCCGTCTTCTTTCGGAAATTACCCTGCCTCCGGGGGCTTCTATCGGAGAACACCGTCACGATTCGGAAACCGAGTATTACATCATCCTGGAGGGAACGGGGACGGTGGTGGACAACGGTACGGAAAAGTCCGTAAAGCCGGGGGATGTGGTGGTTACCGGGGACGGGGCCAGTCACAGTATAAAAAACACCGGGTCCATTCCCCTTAAATTCCACGCGGTAATTATCACGTATTAACCGTAACGTTCCGCAACCATTTTCCCGACCGTAGGCGGGCCACACCAAAGATCATCTTTAGCGGATCCTCGATGGCGACGCAAAGGTAAATAAGCCATACGGGAGCGTTGAAAATAAAGGATGCCGCCGCGGCCAAGGGGAGGGTAACGGCCCACATAAACAAAATATCGTAGATAACGCTAAAGACCGTGTCTCCTCCCGCCCGGCACACCCCGATGATCATGGACATGTTAAAGGCCCGGAAGGGATACACCAACGATAGAATGATAAACATCCCCGAGATGATCGAAAAAACCGATTCGTTGACCCTAAAGATGAACGGAAGGGTCCACGATAGGGGGATGAGGATGAGGGACGCGCCTAGCGCCGTAAGGGGTCCAAAAAGGGTGATGCGGCGGGCGTAGTCCCGGGCGGTTTGTTCTTCCCCCGCTCCGATCTTTTTTCCGATCAATACGCCGGCGCCGTTTCCTATCCCCATGAAAAACACCCAGGTCAGCTGGGCTACCGTATTGGTTATGTTAAACGCGGCGATAGCATCCGTTCCGGTCCGGGCGAAAATTACGTTTTGCATGGTTATTCCCAGAGACCAGAGGAGCTCGTTAACCATCACCGGAAGGGCTATACGGAGAAAATTGAAAATAAAGGGGACGGAAAAATCGAAGAGCTCCCAGATCGAACCGGCCAGGGGGTATTTTTTTTCGTAACTGTACGCGACCAGGATACCCATTTCCACAAACCGGGCGATAACCGTGGCGATCGCCGCGCCAACGACCCCAAGGGCGGGGAAGGGCCCCTTTCCAAAGATGAGTAGGTAGTTGAGAACCAGGTTGATCGTTAGGGCTACCAGGGTTGTGACGATGGGAAGCCGTACCCGTTCGGTGGACCTCATCATCAGGGTAAACACAAAACTAACGGCGAAGGGAATAAAACTAGGAGCCAGGGTTTTGATATACGCCGCTCCGGCCGTAACGACCGCCCCGTCGTGGGAGTAGAAACCTATCACCGTTTCGGGAGCCAAAACCGTCACGGCCGTAAAGAGCCCCGCTACCAAAAGAGCCAGGGTTAGGCAGAAACCGGTGGTCCGCCGGATCCCCAGGACATCCCCCTTGCCCCAATATTGGGCCGTAAAGACGGCGCCCCCGGAGCTGATGCCGAAAAGGATCATGTTATACAGAAAGAAAACCTGATTCCCCAGGCCTACCGCCGCGATTTCCACGGTTCCCAACTGGCCAATCATCACCGTGTCCAGCATGTTGACGAAGGCGTTGATCAGGTTCTGCACCATAATGGGAACGGCGATGATAATGAGGTTTTTATAAAAAATTGTATCGTCAAAAAGGTTTTTTAAAATCATACGATCATCCATGTATCATGTACATCTTATCAATCCTACCCATCAATCTACCATCCAAAAATATTTTGGCGATACCGGGACCCCAGGCGTTCCAGGGCTTCTTTTACGGATTCTCCCTCCTTTCTCTGACGCCGGAGGTCCACGGTAAATTGATTCATGGAAAAATGGCGGAAAAGATAGATTCCCTTCCTTTGGGGGTCCTCCGGAGGATACAGGGTAGTCAAAGCGCGGGTAAAGGGAGCAAAAAGTTTTCCCAGTTCCGAGTACCCGATGATCCAGAGGGGGAGCGGCTCGCCCTGGTCCGGCGTTAGGGCCCGGTGGAAGTCGCGGATAAAAGCCGCCATGGCTCCCTGGGAATCCACCACCGCGCGCTCTACCTCGGGGCCGCCTAGCTGGATTAGGTCTTTCAGGTCGCCGGTCCGGGGGGTATGGATGGGCGTTTTATTCAAAATAATGACGTTCTTTTTAAAATCTATCCCCAATTCTCCGTGATTTTTAAAAAAAGTATCCGCCAATTTTCCCGAAGGGCCTACCAAATAACGTCGATTTCCCGCTTCCTGTTCCCGGCGACCAGGATTATCGGCCACCAAAATCAGTTTGATCTGGTCCGCCTGGTCCACGTCGTCCAGAGAATGGTTATACACCACCGATGTATCCAGTGGAAAGGCGCCTCCCGGGCGTTGGGATATCAACCGTTTTTGAACGGACGCCAAAGCGGGAACCGATTCGCTCAAATAGAAAACATACCCTTTATACGCTTCTCGGATTTTACAAAAGGAGTCCCAACTGTTTTTATCCATAGAAAAAGGAGCATACCAAAAAAAGGAACATTAGGGAAAGGCTATTTCGTCCAATTGATCCCGGAGATCTTCCACTTCCTTAATCCAAAACGTACGGCTTCCCCAGTCGGGAAAGGTTTTTTGGAAGGCTTCGTCAAACCGTTGCAGGGCCTGCCAGCGGAGAAAATGTATCATCCGGAAAAGCCGAAGTCCTTCGATAAGCCCTAATTCCCTCCGGTCGAATTCCGCAAATTCCTCGTACCCCTCTATAATAAGGTGTAATTCCCGCTGGCTTTCCCGCACATGACCGGGTAGAAGAAGCCACAGGTCCTGTACCGCAGGACCCTGGCACATATCGTCAAAGTCGATAAGCAACAAGCCCTCTTCGCCCCGATCCAGGATATTTCCCCGATGAAAATCCCCGTGGATTCGCAGGGTCTGGCGGGAAACCCAAAGGTTGCGCAGGATTTCCACTGCGGCAGAACAAACGGTTTTAAAATCCCCTTCGCTTTCCGGGTGTACCAGCCCTTGGTTTAAGAGCTCTTCCGCGTAGGTTTCCAAAAGCTCCGGTCGTAGGACCCATCGATCGGGCGCGGATTCCCAGCGGCCTACGCTATGAACCCGGCCAGCCAGGGCGCCCAAACGAAGCCAGTCTTCGTCCCCTTCGGCGTCAAAAGTTCGTCCTCCCCGTTTGGGGAAAAGGGCAAAGGGAAAAAGAAGTTCCGAGCCGTCGGAACTTTCCAGGGCCAAGGTTTGAAGGGTCGAACCTTCCGGGTCCCGTAGGGGGAGAACCACTGGACATTCGGCGTCGGCCAATTGAAAGAGAAAACGGTGCTCCTGGTCTATGGCTTGGCGGCTCCAACGGCCAGGACGGTAAAATTTAACCACATAATCCACGCCATCCTGGTCCCGCAGTCCGTATACCCGGTTTACGTAACTAGGGTAGGGGAACACCAGGGATTGCAGTCTAATTCCATAGGCCTCTTCTACACATTCGGCTACCAAATCCGGAGAAAGGAGGTTGAACGGCGCCTGAACGACCTGATATTCCATACATAGACTGTAGTGATGTTATGTTGATGCCGTCAAGGGAAAAGCACCTAAGTGGTTTCCTATGAACGGTGATAGTCCTCGGTAACCAGGCCATCCTTTAGGCGGATAACGTGGTCCGCCAGGTCTACGATCTTTTGGTCGTGGGTGCTGAACACAAAGGTGGTTTGGAGCTCCTGGTTCATTTTTTTCATCAGTTCCAGAATCGCTTCGCCGGTGGCCGAATCCAAGTTCGCCGTGGGTTCGTCAGCCAGGACAATTTTTGGTTTTGTTACCAAAGCCCGGGCTATGGCCACCCGTTGACGCTGTCCCCCGGAAAGTTCGTTGGACCGGTGTTTTGCCCACTGGGTTAGCCCTACCTCGTTCATCAAAAAGGAAATCCATTCTTTTTGTTCTTTTTTTGAAATTCCCGTCTCTCCTATAAGGAGGGGGAACTCGATATTTTCGTAAACGTTGAGCACGGGGATGAGATTAAAGGACTGAAAAATAAAACCCACGGTCCGGTGCCGCAGGGTGGTAATTTGCCGGTCCGATAAACGGGAGGTTTCAACCCCATCTATTTCCACCACCCCTTCGGTCGGGGTATCGATACAACCGATTAGGTTAAGGATAGTCGTTTTTCCCGACCCCGAGGGGCCGGCGATGGAAATGAAGTCCCCCTTTTGTATTTCAAAGTTGACACCCTTTACCGCCTCCACGGTGGTCTTTCCCAGGGAATAATTCTTTTTTACGTTCCGCAAGCTTATGATAGACATGGTATGTTCCCCGCTCCCTTACTTTCCGTATCCTAGCTGGACCCGTAGGGTATCCAACCGTGATGCAAGGGTATCATAAAGTTTTGTGTAATCCAAGGTTTCCCTTTTATCCGCAGAACTTTCGATGTCCCGTAAAAGGTTGGCGCAGGCTTTAAACCGAAGATTCGCCACATTTCCCCGTAGTTTATGGGCCATTTTTTTGATTTCATCAAAATTAGACGTTTCGATGGCCCTGGCTAATTCGCTCATATAGGATTGTTCTACCTGGGTAAAAAAATAATCCAGTAGCGATTTAAATACGTCGGAGGGCAGGGTTAATTCCTTGGCGACCCCCTCGGGATCGTAGATTTCCATTTCCGGTTTGCCGAACGGTTCGAGTTCCTTCATAGACGTATCCGGGGCGTTCAACAGGGCCTTTAATTTATCCACGTCTATGGGCTTGGTCAGGACCCCGTCCATCCCTTCGGCGATAAAGCGATCCTGGTCTTCTTTCATTACATGGGCAGTCAGGGCCACGATGCGGGGGGCTCCGTCGGAACTACGCCTAAAGGGAAGCGCGTAGGCGGGGACCTGGGCCCGAATCCGTTTCATCGCCTCGATCCCGTCGATGCCGGGAAGACTAATATCCATCAAAATCAAATCAAAAGGCGGCGGTTCCCCGGGGCTTCCTGGATCTTTACGTGTGGTTGCCGCGTTTATCACCGCCTGTACGGCCTCTTCCCCCGAACTGGCCACGGTAGCTTGGAAGCCCAGGGTTCGCAGTATAGCTTGGATTAGCTTCTGGTTTACCGTATTGTCTTCCACCACGAGGATGGATAGGGAGCTGATAGGTTGGATTTGGTTCTTGCCAGCCCTAGGGTTCAATTCCTCTGCGCTGTCTAAGGGAACCGAGGGGGGCCTTTTTCGGCGGTCTTCTCTCCGGCCGGGAAGGATAACGGTAAAACGGCTCCCCTGGCCCAGACGGCTTTCCAATTCCAACGTTCCCCCATGGAGTTCCACCAGGTGCTTAGTGATCGTCAGCCCCAGACCGGTTCCCTGGGCCAAAGCTTCGGGCCGTTGTACCTGTTCAAAGGGTTTAAAGATCCGCTCCCTATCCTCTTCAGCGATCCCTACCCCCTGGTCCCACACGGTCAAGATAACCCGGTTCCCCTGAGCGCGGGCTTCCAGGCCGACTTTTTTACCCGGTTCGGTAAATTTTATCGCGTTGGAAAGTAAATTATACAGGATCTGACGAAGCCGCATCTCGTCGGCCTCCAGGATTCCCAAGTTTGGTTCTAAGGATATATCCATTTTAACACCCCGTTTATCCAACAGGGACCAGAGGGTTTCGGGAATTCCCGATAAAAGGGCAGTTAAATCGAAGGGCTTTTTAGAAATCTCTATCTTTCCCGCCTCTATTTTTGAAAGATCCAAGATATCTCCTATAAGTTGTAACAAAAGCTGACCATTAGCACGGATTTCCTGAATATACGATTTTTGTGTGGGATTCAACTCCCCCGTAGTATCCATATCAAGCAGTTGTCCAAAACCGAGTATGGCGTTCAGGGGGGTACGAAGTTCATGGCTCATGGACGAAAGGAACTCGCTTTTTGCCTGGTTTGCTTTTTCCGCTACCCGAACCGCCTCTAGTAATTTTTGTTCCTTTTCCCGGAGTTGGGCTTCTAAAAGGTCGGACCGGCGGCGCAGTTCGTGGAGATTCAACGCGGTGGTTAGGGTCGCTTCCAAAACCGCGGGGCTAAAGGGTTTTACGATATACCCGTAGGGTTCGCAGGTTTGGGCCCGTTGAATGATCGCCGTATCCGTTTGTCCGGTAACAAAGATGATTGGGATGCCAAAGCGTTCTTTAATGTGTGAAGCCAAATCGATTCCGTCTGTGGAATCCGAAAGACCGATATCAATTAAAACTAAATCGGTGGGAATTTTCTCCAATAATTCCAGGGTTCCTTCGGATCGATCGTTTTCCAAGACCACATTGAAGCCCAGTTCCATCAAATGGGTCCGAAGTCCTAAAAGTTCAAGCCTGTCGTCCTCTATTACGCATAGGCGTTTCATGATTCAACTCCGCCCCTACAGTTTTCGTTGGTAATATACCGATCGAAGGTACCGTTTTGCTTCCAGGGTTTGGACCGTTCCTAACAGAGATTCCGTGGAACCCACAATAAGGGCTCCGTCCCGTTCCATTACCCGTTCAATCCGTTCAAAAAGGCTCTTTTTATCCGCGTCGGTAAAATAAATAGCCACATTCCGGCAAAAAATTATGTCGAAACGGCCGAAGGATGAAAAATCGTCAAAAAGGTTCCACCGTTTAAAGGACGTGTAGGCCCGCAGTTCATCCGTAATCCGGTATCCCCCGTCCTCGCTGGTAAAATATTTATCCAGCAGATCCTTGTGCAGGCCCCGGACGATTTCTCCGGGGGGATACACTCCCCGACTGGCTCTGGCGATGGCGGAATCGGAAATATCGGTTCCCAGAACCCGCAGGTTGTAGGCCGAGAAATCCCGAAGCACCTCTTTTAAAGATATGAGGATCGAGTAGATTTCCTGGCCCGTGGAACAGGCGGCGCTCCAAATACGGATTGGAACCTTTGATCCCGGAGGAAGGGCTTTTTTTCGGGCGTCGATAAGGTCCGGAAGAATCTTAAATTTGAGCATCTCGAAGGGGGAAGAGTCCCGGAAAAATGAGGTCTCTTGGGTTGTAATTCGATCGATAACCTTGCGGGCCAAGACCCCGGAGGCGTCTCCCTTGATACGGTAATACAACTCCGAATACCCCTTTAGACCCAGTTCCCGTAAAAGGGGTTCCAGACGGGTTTCAACCAAATAGGCCTTGGATGAATCCAGGGCGATGCCCGTTAATTCGCGGATCAATTTGGCGTACACGGCGAATTCTTCGGGTAGCAGGGTGACCATCGTTATAGGATCCTCTTGGTTATTTCCTGCGCCAGGGCCGGCAAAGGGTAGACACCGTCCGCGAATCCCCGTTGAACCACGGCTCCCGGCATCCCCCAAACCACCGAGGTGTCCTCGTCTTGGACTAAAATTTCACCCCCCGCTTTTTGAATTTCCCCCGCTCCTTGGGCTCCGTCCTCTCCCATACCGGTCATCACCACCCCCAGGGCCCTGCCGTAAAAGTGCCGGGCCACGGATCTGAAGAGGTAATCCACGCTGGGCCGGCAGTTGTTTTCCGGCGGGTCGCTGGTGATGCGGATGATTTTGGTAATCGCGTCGGCTCCCAGGTCTATACGCATCTGGCTTCCCCCCGGGGCGATGTACACGACCCCCGGCCGAACCACCTCGCCGTTTTCCCCTTCCTTGACCGGGAGTTTCCCCCGGCTCTCCAGACTCTTGGCCAAGGAAGCGGTAAAGAGGGGGGGCATGTGCTGTACGATCACCACGGGGACCGGAAGGTCTTCCGGCAGGGCGGGAATAAGCTCCATAAGAGCGGCAGGTCCGCCGGTGGAAACGCCGATGGCCAGTACTTCCGGTTTCTGGATCGGCGATCCTGTACGATTCCGGCCCATGGAGCCGGCGCTCAGGGGTTTCGGGTCAACGCCTCCGGCCGAAGCTCCCCCGGATGCGCTGAACCCCCGTTGGTCTTGAGCCATAAGCCCTCGGGTGGAAAGTTCCCCGTTGGCAATCCTTCGGTTGTCAAAGCCCCGGGGCGTTTGACCCCTGTTAAGAATCTTGTGAATTTCCCCCCGCCGTGCCAGGGCTTCTACCTTGGTCCGAAGATCCAGGGTAAAAGCATCCCTCGTTATGGCTTCCCCATCGCTCTTGGGAACCACGTCCAGGGCTCCCAATTCCAAAGCCCGGAGACTTAATTCCGCGCCCTGTTTGGTTAGGGCGGATACCATGAGGAAAGAACAGCCGATCTCCGCCTTTCGGGCCTCCTGGAGTACCTCGATGCCGTTCATTTCAGGCATTTCCACGTCCAGGGTTACCAGATCAGGCTTGAGAAGGGCTATCCGGGAAAGGGCGATTTTGCCGTTAGACGCCGTGCCCACTACGCGAACTTCCGGTATGGTCGCCAGAATATCGGACACTAGTTTCCGATACAGGATCGTGTCGTCTACTACTAAAACCGATATCATGAAACCGCCAAAGCTCGTTGAGGGTCCAGGAGGGCCACGAGGGTATCTTCCCTCCGGAGGATACCGATGAAGAGATCCGGATCGGCCCCCCGAATATCCGTGGTTATTCCCTGCAACTCCGTGGTTTCTGCCTGTATGACGTCCTTTAGTTCGGGAACGTACACCCCAATAGCCTCGCCTCCCTGGTCCTCTATCACCAAAAGCCTTGGTTCAACAACTTCGGAACTGGGGAGCTTCAGCTTTTTTTCCAAATCCAATACGGTGATAATCCGGCCCCGAAGATTTGCCACTCCCATCACGTAGGGCGCCGCCCCATGGGCCTTCCGGATCGGCGGAAGACGCAAAACCTCTCCCACCGATCGGGCGTCGAAGGCCATAAGGGAATTGCCCGCCGCGAAAACCACCAACATAACCGTGTCGGCGGTTTTATCAATTTGGTTATCGTTCATAATCGGACAACTTAAATTTTAAAGCGTTGGACGATGGCCCGTAACTGCTCGGAAAGTTTCGCCAGGTCCTCCGCGGAGACCAGGATTTGGGAGCTGGAGTTGGACATTTCCCCCGCCGCCTGGTTTACTTCGGCTATATCCTGGGCCATGGAATTGACCGCCTTAGACGCTTCGGCTACGTTGCGGTTGGCATCCTCCACACCCCGGGATGCCTGGGCCACGTTGGTGGCGATATCCTTCGTTACCGCCGATTGTTCTTCTATGGCCGCCGCGATTCCCGAAACGATTTCGTTAACCTGCCGTATTACCTCGGTTACGGAACCTATATCGCTTACCGCGTTACCCGCGGAGGATTGAATCCCCTCGATGCGGGCCTTAATGTCCTCGGTGGCCGTGGCTGTCTGCCGGGCCAGCTCCTTAATCTCGTTGGCCACCACCGCGAAGCCCTTGCCCGCCGCTCCGGCCCGGGCGGCCTCTATGGTCGCGTTAAGGGCGAGTAAATTCGTCTGGGAAGAGATGGCGCTGATGGTCTCGGTGACCTTGCCGATTTCCTTGGCCGCCGTCCCCAGGCTGTCCATGGTGCTGGAGACCCGTTGGGCCGAATCCACCGCTTCCGAGGTAACCTGACGCGCCTTTTCCGCGTTGGCGGCGATTTCGCCGATGGTGGCGGTCATCTCTTCCGACGCGGTGGCCACGGTGGAAAGGTTCACCGTGGTTTGTTCCATGGCCGCGGACACCCCGCCCATATTTTGACTGGTCTGTTCCGCCCCCGCGGCTACCGTATTAGAACGGGCGCTGGTGGATTCCGCTCCGCTGGTCATTTCTTTTGATATGGCCGTAAGCTCCGTGGAAGCGGACGCCAGGGTCTGGACCCCGTCGACCACGCTTTTAAACATGGCCCGCAAGTTGCTGGACATTTGGTTCAACGCGTCCGCCAATACGCCGATCTCATCCTTCCGTTTAATCGCCACCTGCTGGGTCAGATCCCCATCGGCTATGGCTTTGGCAAAATCTACCCCGCTGGCCAGGGGTTTGGCGATCGAAGCGGCGATAAAGTTTCCAATTATAATGGAAAAAAGCATACCCACGGCGATAATGACGATTAGGATCAGGGTGAGTAAATTCGATAGCGCAAAATTGCTGTCCGATGTCTGCTTCCCCAGCTCCGATTTTTGGTTGGCCACCCAATCCAAGTTTGTTCTGGCAGTTTGGGAAAGATCCGCCGCGGGACCGGTTAAAATGGCATAGGCGGCGTCCTTGTTGCCGGCGTTAGCGAGGGCAAGAACCTGATCGCTGTAGGTTACGTATTTTCCCATGGCGGTCAACGCGTCGTTCCAGTGGGCCTTTCCCGTATCCGTTAACAGGGTGCTGGAAAATTGTTTTCCCGTTTCCTGGAATTTTTTCCAGGCCTCATCTATAGTAGCGTGGCTTTTGTCCCTCGCCGCAGGGGTGGGCTCCAGGATTACATCCCGAAAGCTTATTCTAATAGTGGCGTAATCGTCCATGAGCGATACCAATAGACTCGTGGGTGCCGCGATATGGGAGTACATTTTTTCGTCGGCCTGACTTATGTTCCGCAGACCGATAATGCCAAAGATCCCGACGATACCGGCGATAAGGGCCATGATGATAAAAGCCCCAATGAGCTTAACCCTGGTTTTCAAGTTATCCATCAGTTTCATATCCGCTCCTTCGCGTTTAAAATCGATTCGATACTCCCAAGGAGTTCGTCCCTATCTAACTTAACCAAGTATTTTTGAACCCCCGCGTTCCGAAGGTTTTTTTCGTCCTCCTCCGAGGCCAGGGAAGTAAGGGCGATGACGGGGAGGGCGGGGAATTCTTCCTTGATTTTTTGGGTCAACCCTCGACCATCCATCCGGGGCATTTCCACATCCGTCACCACCATGGCCGCTTCGCCTCCCAAATCCCGAATCTTTTCCAAGGCCTCCATCCCATCTACCGCAGCCTCGACCCTATACCCGGCGGTTGCGAGTATCTCGGTTATCATGGTCCTAAAAAAATCCGAATCCTCGGCAAGCACCAACAGGGGGGCTTCCGAATTCGTCTTCGTCGGTACGATAATCGGCGCTTCGGCTCCCCGGGGCGCCTCTTCTTTTCGCGGCGCTTGGGGGGTTCCGGGAGCACCGGGTTTGGAAAACCATTCGGGCTTTAAAACCGATAGGGCTCCCTCGGGGTCGATTACCACGGTGGTTTTTCCCTGGATCACCGCGGTTCCCATAAGCCCCGCCCGGCGGATTGACCGATCGTCCAGGTTGGCTTCTACGGCCACCGAATCCACCGGCGGGGACGCTAAAAACCCAAACCGATGGCCCGATGCGTGGCAGATGACGCAGGCGGATGCGTCCGACGAAGACAGGGGGGTAAGACCGGTAAAAGAAGCCACCGAAAATACCGGGAGGGAACCGCCGTCCATCCGTAAAAATAGATCCTTCCCAATAGAATCGATTTGGGATGAGTCAAAGCGGACCACCCGTTCCACCGCCTCCAGGGACATGGCGCACTGTTCCGTTTCCCCGTTGTGGAATAGAAGCCAGCCTTTGGCTTCGTCGATCCCCTGACTCTCTTCCGTTTCTTCCAAATCCCGGCTTTCTCCCGCAGTGGTTAGTCCCGCCGTTAGGGCCAGTCCTGCGGGATCGATGATTAAAGCGATCGTCCCATCCCCCAGAATGGTCGCTCCGGAATATTCCTTTAAGTTTTTAAGGTGTTTTCCCAGGGGTTTTACCACGATTTCCGTGGTATCGAACAGTTCGTCCACGATAACCCCGTAACGGAAGGCCGAAGCACGGACCACGATTACCCGATAATCCCCCGAGGCGTGAAAGCGGCGGTCATCCCCCGACCGTTCCCACTTTTCCACTTTTTTCGCCAACCGGATCCGCTCCGGATCCGAGGATGCGGAACGGCGGTCCTCTACCCTCTGCCGGCGGTCGGGTTTTGGTTCCCCCGTTTCGGGGTCTTCGAATACCCGTTCCATACCGATCGCGTCGGCCAACCGAACCAGAGGAAGAACCTCTCCCCGAAGAACCAGTACCGGCCGATCTCCCACCCGTTCTATCCGCCGTTGTACGTCCCCGGCTCGGATGTGCAGGAGCTCCGCCGCCGCCGCTTGGGGCAGGGCGAAGCGTTCGTTTCCCACCCCGGCGATAAGGGCGGGGATAATGGAAAGAGTAAGGGGAAGGGTGATGCGAACCCTTGAACCCTGTCCCGGTTGGGAATCTATGTCGATCCGCCCCCCCAGCCGGTCCACGTTCGCCTTCACCACGTCCATACCGACCCCTCGACCCGATAAATCGGAAACCTGTTTGGCCGTAGAAAGACCGGGGAGCGTGATGAGGTAGAGCTTTTCCTTTGGGGACATCAGGGCAAGCCGTTCTTGGGTTACCAAGCCCATGGCAACCGCCTTGGCTCCCACCGCTTCCGCGTCGATACCCTTGCCGTCGTCGCTTACTTCGATTACCACCTGGCCCGCTTCGTGGGCCGCCGAAAGGGTGATGGTGCCCCGTTCGACCTTGCCCGCCGCCCGGCGGACCTCCGGCAATTCTATCCCATGGTCGCAGGCGTTTCGGACCAAATGGGTTAAGGGATCGGAAAGGGATTCGATAAGGCTACGATCTAGTTCCGTTTCCTTGCCCGATACCCGAAGTTCTATCTGTTTGCCCAAGTCGCGGGCTAAATCCCGAACCGTCCGCTGATACCGGGAAAAGAGGGTCGACGCCCCCTGCATCCGACTGCGGGTAACCGCGTCCTGTATCCCTGCGGTTACAGCGTTCATCCGTTGGAGCGCCGCTTGTACCGCCGTCAAAACACCCCGATTGGCCCCATCGGTCAGTTCGTTCCGTACCAGAACCAATTCCCCCGAAAGGTTCATCAGTTCGTCTAAAACCCCCACGGAAACCCGGACCGTTTCGTTTTCCGCCGTACCGACGGAGGCGCTTTGGGCAGGAGCGCTGGTTTTTGGGCCTTCTTTTTCTAAGGCCTCTTTCCCGAAGGTCCCCATGGACGGTTCCCCCTGTTGCCCCTGGGTTTGTGTCACCGTAAAGCCGCCCTTTTCTTGGATCGCGGTCCGTGAAGAGGGTTCGCCGGCCGGTTTTGCGGAAGGTTTTGTGGCCCCTAAAGCGGTCGGATCGGTAACGCCTTTTGGACCCGGTTCATCGCCGGATTTTGGGACGGATGCCCTGGTACCGGCGGGGGTTTTCCCCGGACTGGAGACCGGGGTGGCGAGTCTAAGGAGGGTAATTCCCTCTTGGGGAATTTCGTGCCGTTCCGACAGTTCCCGGACGCTCAAAGGACTGGCGAACAATACCAAAAAGGGAACATCGTCCCCGGAATTTTCATCCTCCAGGGTACCTACCATGTTAAAGTCGATGGTACTATCCAGGATCTCCCCCGTCGAAACTAGGGAATGAAGTATATCCAAGGGGTTTTTTCCTAAACGGTGTACATCGTGAATCAGATCGAAGCGGATAAGAAAAATAGATTCGCCCCGCTCCTGGGCCCGTTTAAGCTCCCCGCTGTCAGCTTCCAGTTCCCGGCTGGAACCGGGGGCGCTGAATTTTTCAATTCTTTTTTCCAAACGCTGTCCCTGGGAATATTCGTCCGCCAAGGCGATAAGGGCCACCAGTTCTTCGGAAATATCCTGGGAATCCGAGCTCCCCGAATCCTCGATGAGCGCCGATAATCGATCAAAACCTCGTAGAAGAATGGTAACGATTTCGGGATTTGGAACCATGTGCCCCGATCGAATAAGATCCAATACATTTTCCAGCTTGTGGGCCAATTCTTTGATAACCTTAAATTCAAAAAAGCCCGCTCCTCCCTTTATTGAATGGGCGGCCCGAAAAATTTTATTTATAAGCCCATCGTCCCTATTGGCTCCCTGTTTTTCCAACTCCACCAGGTCTTCTTCGATGGACGCCAGGTGTTCCCGGGATTCTTCAATATAGGTGTCGATTAGTTCTTGATCATAGTCCGCCATACCTCCCCCTAACCGATCTTCATGTGCCGGTCGAACCGCATCATTTTAAAGAGATCCACCAAGTCGTTATTCGCTCCAATCACCCGCATGGACCGACCTTCGGGCTCCAGGGAATTGTATGTCGCTATCAAAAGTCCCAGACCCTTAGAGTCCACCATGTTTACGGAGGAAAGGTCCACCACAAATTCCCCCGTACTTCCGGCGACCAGTTTACGGACCTCTTCCTTTGCTGCGCTTATATTCGCGGCCACTAAATTTACCGTGGGAACCCACACGCCCGAATTAGGTTTTTCTTGCATCAAATTTCCCTCCCCGAGGATAAAATCCGCCTCCAGCGTTCTTCCGCCGTTGCTATATTTGTATTTATTCGTATAAGCTGAAATGATTTTGATACCGTTTCCAAAACTTTCCGGTTCCCCTTGGACTAGTTCCCGTTGGCAAACCTCCTCCGCGTTAAACCCCGGCCCATCATCGCTGATGGTTAAGCGAAGCGTGGGGCCCGCGATAATACGGGCGGAAAACCGGACGAACTTGGAGGGATCCCTTTGGCACCCGTAATCCACGGCGTTTTGAATCGCTTCCCGAGCCACCAGTTCAATAGCAAAGAGACGATCTTTAACCCCCTGGGGACCCAGCATATCCCGCAGGCATTCCCGCAGTTCCAAACAAAGGGCGTGGGCTCTTTGATCGGTCGCGGGAATCGATTTTTCTAGGATAACGATTTCTTCGCTCATCCATCCACCGCCAAAAGTATTCGGTCATCCTCCGCCGGCCCCGGAGGCAGGATTTCTTGGACCACCCGCTCAAGGGATTGGGAAAGAGGAAGTCCCTGGTGTCGACTTACGGTTTGCTCCAGGAGTTCCAATCCGGTCTTCCAGGTTCTTCCCTGGTTAAAATCTTCTAAGATACCGTCGGTATACATCCAGAATCGACTTCCGGACGGAATTTCATGGTCGGCGCTCTGGAATCGGGGCTCCGCAAAGGCCCCTAGAACGTCCCCTTCCGAGTTTAAACGGCTTGCGGTTCCCTCTTTTGAAACCATTAGGACGGGGAAATGTCCGGTGCTGGAAAAATAAACCCGCTTCATAGCCCGGTTGATGATAAGGTAAAAGGCGGTCATGTGTTGTCCCCCGCTGATATGGTGCCGGATCGACCGGTTGATCATATAGAGGGTTTCGCTGGGAGAATCCAGGAGAGACGCATTCTCCCGGAACAGGGTTTTTAAAGCGGTGGCCAAAAAGATCGTTTCCAAACCGTGACCCACGATATCGGCCACAAAGAATCCGTAGATATCCTTTCCTAACTCTATTATATCGTATTGATCTCCCCCCGCCTCTTCCATGGGTTGATAAAAAACCGCGCACCCGGCCCCCGGCAGGGACGCCGGGTCGGTATTAAAAAGTCCCTGGGCGTTTCGGAGGGCGTTTAAACGTTCCGATTGGACTTCGGCGATTTGTCTGGTTTGCCGGGCAATTTTTATATGGATCCGCACCCGGGCCATGACTTCTTCGGGGGCAAAGGGCTTTTGAATAAAATCTACCGCCCCGATGGAAAGGCCCCGGATTCGACTTTCCACGTCGTCCAGGCTCGTTACAAAGATGACCGGTATTTGGGTCAACGAAGGTTCGGCTTTTATGGCTTCGCAGAGGGTAAAACCGTCGCCGTCGGGAAGTAACACATCGAGCAGAATCAAATCGGGCTTTAGTTCCAAGGCTAACAGAAAACCGTCGTTTACCGTCGAGGCCAAACGAACCGTGAATCCGCTACGAACTAACAGGTGCTGGATTAATTGGGCGGAAAGAAAGTCATCTTCCACCAAAAGGATAAGGGGCTGTCGTTCTTCCGCCGTCGTCATGGCCGTTCCTGTTTAAAAATGTTCATTCTCTCTAAAGTATGGTTCGAACCGTACCCCTTGTCCAGAACTTTTGACGTTAAAAAAATGTAAAATCGAAGGAGGTTTTTGCCAAAATCTGTTACTTTTGCAAAAACCTCTTGCAGTATTTTTACATTAACAAGATAATTTTTTATATAGTATAGAATAGTAAAAATACTGCATGTACATCTAAGGTTGCTCTTTCAAAACTCCCTGAGTTTTGAAAGAGCCTCATTTCCGTGTTTCTTTATAATCGGCCTTTCACGAAGGACCATTAAAAGCTATAATTAAATAAGCCCGCTCTAAAAACAGAGATTTTTAAAGGGCCAGAAGATTGTTTGGTGTATTTGGAGGTTTTCGTTATGATATTTCTTTCCGTAGACGATTCCACCACGATTCGTAAAATTATCAGCATCGCCCTAAAGGGTTCGGGCCATACGATTGTGGAAGCGGAAAATGGCAAGGTTGCGTTAGAAGCCCTAAAAACCTCAAAACCCGACTGTATCATTTTGGATATCAACATGCCCGAGATGAACGGTATCGAGTTCCTTAAGGTAAAGAAGACCGATCCCGCCATCTCGAAAATACCCGTTATAGTTTTAACGACCCAGGATGAGGAAGCGTTAAAAAAAGAAGCCCTGTCCCTGGGTGCTAACGCGTTTTTAGCGAAACCCTTCCAACAGGAAACCCTGTTGGCGACCATAAAGGCGGTTATTGGCTAAACATGCAAAATTTTGAATGGGAAACCCCGACTAGGGTTATTTTTGGAATGGATGTGATCGACCGATTGGGTTCCGAAACCCGAAACTGGGGTAAACGGGCTCTTCTGGTCTACGGAAAAAACAGCATTAAATCCCTGGGGCTCTACTCCGCTATCGTGACCCAACTGGAGAACCAGGGGATCCACGTGGTAGAACACGGGGGTGTGAAGCCTAACCCGATCCTTTCCCACGCCGAGGAGGGGATTCGGATAGCCCGGGAGTCGGGGGTCGACGTTATCGTAGCCGCTGGCGGGGGGAGCGTGATCGACGAAAGCAAGGCCATCGCCATTGGGGCCCTTCACGAGGAAAGACTTTGGGATTTTTACACCCGCCAAGCCGTGGTCCGCCGGGCTCTGCCTGTCGTGGCCATCCAAACCCTTCCCGCCACGTCTTCGGAAACAAATGGCGCTTCGGTAATGACCAACGACGCCACGGGAGAAAAATTCAGCGTCCGCTCTATCCATATTTATCCCAAGGTAGCCTTTCTTGATCCCCAGTACACCCTATCCATACCACTTCAATACACCGCCTACGCGTGTACTGACATTATGGCCCATCTGATGGAGGGCTACTTTACCGCCCAGGGCGACTATCCCCTGCAGGACGGCATGGTCGAGGGTGTATGCCGGTCCATCATCTGGGCCATGGACCGTTTGATGGCCGACAGCCGGGATCTGGAAGCCCGATCTACCCTTATGTGGGCCGGGGCCCTCGCCTGGAACGGCCTTTTAAAATGTGGCGTCACGGGAGCCGACATACCCAACCACATGATCGAACATCCCCTGAGCGGTCTTTACGATATAACCCATGGGGCGGGTCTTTCGATCGTAATTCCCGCCTGGCTGAAGTACAAAAAAAACCAGATAGCCCCGAGGATTCTAAAGTTTGGGGAAACCGTTTTACGTCTAGGCCCCGCTTGGCAGGCATTGCCTGAGGCGCGACGTGTGGACGAGACCATCCAAGCCCTGGAGTCTTGGTATCGTAGCATCCGAACCCCCATCAGCCTTTCCCAAGCAGGCATTACGAACGCGGATGTGGAAAAAATGGTAGCCCAAGCGCTTCGGTTGGGTGCCTACTGGGGAGTCCAAGGGTATACGGCAGAAGATATCCGGTCTATCTACAAACTGTGCCAGTAAGCCTTCGCTGAAGTTCGTTTACTTTATGAGCGGCCGGGGGTTGACGGTTACGCCGTTCTTAAACACCGTAAAATGAAGGTGGCTCCCGGTACTCAAGCCGGTGCTTCCGGCGTCCCCAATTCGGTCGCCGGTTCTTACGTAGGCGCCTTCGGTTACGCGGATAACGTTTAGGTGCCCGTAGAAGGTCTTATACCCCGAGTGGTGGGAAATGATAACGAAGTTGCCCGAATTGGTATCGTAGCCCGTGACGCTGACCCTGCCGTCCATGGCGGCTCGAACAGGGGTCCCCAGGGGAACGCCGATATCGATGCCCGTGTGGAATAAGCGGGCGCCCGTAAAGGGGTCGGTCCGGTAGCCGTAGGGGGACGTAATGTACCCCCGAACGGGCCACGTAAAGAGGTCCCCGTTAATTTCTTGGATATCCACGCTGGCCATGCGGGCTCCGGGAATGAATAATTTCGTCCCGGCGCTTATCCCCCCATCCCCAATATTGTTCATTTTTTTAAGAACCGTGTCTTCTACCTCAAAGCTGGTGGCTATGCTTTCTATGGTATCCTTCTTTTTGACCGTGTACATAATCCCATCCTGGTTTGGAATAGAAAGTACCTGCCCGATCTGTAGAAGCCGGGAATTTTTGATAGAGTTACACGATAGTAGGGTATCCTGGTTTAGCCCAAACCGTTTCGCCAATTCACCGATCGTATCGCCGGGGGCGATTTGATAGGTGGAAAAGGTTAGTTTTTCCGGGCTAGGAAAATTGGCCGACTGGGGAATCCCTTCGGCGATTTCGCCCATACCGGTATTCATGGCCCCCGAAGCGCCGTCGGTTGCCCCGGCTTGGGCCTCCGCAGGGGGAGTGGCGGTACCGGGCTTGGGACCCTGGTTGCCCATCGTCGCCGCTACCAGGGGTACGACCAAACACACCGCGAAGGAAAGGCTTATCGATATCATCGCTATTTTCGACTTGAACGTTGAATCCACGGTACAGCTCCCAGGAAATTAGAATCGCGTCTTTCATTTTATATCGGCTTTCGGGATTTGGCAATTGAGACTTTTGCGCCCCCTCTTTTTACCTTCCGGTCCTTCCACCAACCGGGTGGTTCCCCAGGAGGGGGATAGTAAAAATACCGCATATACATCTAAGGCAGCTCTTTCAAAACCCCCTGAGTTTTGAAAGAGTCTCTTTTAGTTCGGCTTTTTAGGGGACGGATTATCATCTTGATTATTCAAACCGGCCAAAAGATCCCGGATTTCCGCGGCCCGTTCGTATTCCTCCGCCGCCACCGCCCGGTCTAGCTCGGCCTGTAATATTTCCCGCTGGATATTTTTACTTGTCTTGGGCTCCGGCGTCTTTGGGGTTTCCCCCTGTTCATCGATGATTTGACTCTCCGTACTTTCATCCAGGGTTGCGGCGTCCACGATAAGGTTTACCGCCACCCCCGCCGCCTCGACCACGTTTTCGGCGATGTAGACGGGACATTTTTTCCGAACCGCCAGGGCTAAGGCGTCGGAAGGCCGGGCGTCCATGGTAAATTCTTCGTTCCTGGGAGAATTTTTTTCCTGCAACACCAACCGGGCGTAAAAGGTTCCGTCCTTTAGGTCGTTAATTTCGATGCGGAGTAAATCGGCTCCCAATCGGTCCAGGAGCGAAAGTATCAAATCGTGGGTTAGGGGCCGGGGAATGGAAACATCTCCAAAACCGATCAGGATAGACTGGGTCTCCAATTGTCCGATAAAAATAGGAACGGCAATTTCCGCCCCCACGGGGCGAATTAGAACCGCGTTCCCCTGATCCGTCCGGGCTATGGTCCAAATTTCCGCCTTAACCAGGGTATTCATCCAAACCCCCTATACCAACTCTGACACCAGGTTTAGTAGAAGAGCCTTAGCCGTGGGATCCGTATCCAGGGACCTAAAGGCCCGGGTCTCCATACTCTCTTTAGCCTCGGATATCAACTGAAGACCCCTAAGTCGGGCCTGTTCGATGACCCCCAAGGCGTCTAGTTCGCCGATCAGTTCTTCCACCTCCTTGGCTCCCGTTCCGGAAGCCCGGGCGGCGGAAAAACAGCGTTTTACAAATTCAACGCGGTCATGACGACTGTGAAGAAACAGTAAAACGGGAAGGCTTTTTTTCCCTTCTACAATATCGTCCCCCCGTTTTTTCCCGGGATTTCCGGTGGTTAGGTTTTTTACGTCGTCCAGGATCTGGAACGCCACCCCCAGTTTTTCCGCCGCTATTCCCAGGGTCGCCGCGGTGGAATCTTCCCGCGCCGGGTCTAAGCTGATCCGATTTCCCGCGGCGTACACCCCCAACTCGGCGGCCATCCGGGCCAAAACACCGGTTTTAAGGGCACACATGGTCTCGTATTCCCCCAGGGTCGGAAGGGAAGAAAAGTTACGGTGCCAGGAAATATCGATACCCTGGCCCAGGTGGATACGCCGAAGGTGCCGAGCCCAAAGGCCGTACACCCTATTTTT
>CAYRLW010000052.1:17086-21467 GCA_964425215.1 uncultured Treponema sp. | reverse complement strand
CCGCATTGGGAATGAATAATCCTGACTATAGCTCGCGGACCGCTTATCCGGCACCTAGCGTATGCCAGTCTCTCCCAGATTATTCTTGACCGTTTGGAGCAATCTACCGGATGCGCGGACTGGAGTAAAGAGGTTGCTCCAATCCGCTGTGAAGATTGCGGCCTTTCGTTCCTTAGCCCTTTTTTGCGAAAGACTTTCCACATCTGTCCATCCCGCGGTCAGAAACGCGGCTTGCCCTACGCTGAATACGTGGCGGAAGATTTGCTTTTTGACCTACCGCGGCGGCGGTTTGTGTTAAAGAAGGCTCTGGATACCGTTTGCCGACGAGTTGAAGGTCAGCCTCAGCGAGGGGCGTAGCCCAGCAGTTCGTTCAGCGTGACTTCAGGGTGGGGACTTTGGATCATATCCAGATCCACATTCTTAACGGCGTTCCGGGGACACCAGTGGTAACAGCCCATACAGCCCATGCACTTGTCGAGCCAAAGGGCCTTTCCATCGACCAGGCTGATATTTGCCGCGGGACAGAGGCGTTCGCAGACGCCGCAGCCGTCGCATTCGTCGCCGGCATGGAACTTCATACCCTTCATCCCCTTGGTTATAAGGTAGCCGATCAGTTTCCCCAGCGTGGGTAAAACTTTGAGGGTCTGGGAGCTGAGGAATTCGGAAAAGGGGCCGCTTTTTTCCATCAGAGGAGGGCCTCCGGCGGAGATATGCCGAGCGATTTCATCAATCTTTGTTTTCTGGCCGGCTAGACGGTGGGCTACTTCTTCCGGGGTATTGATTTTGCTCGATCCGATGCCCGCCTGGGGCTGTATTACCGAGAAACCCCAGGTCAACCCGCTTCCCGACGCCTTGAGTATGGCGTCTACGGTCGGATGGCACTGTCCCGGAGCTATGCCGCAGGTGCATACGGCGAAACAGACCGAGTCCTTGCCCGGTCTGAAACGCTTCAACCACTCCACGATGAATTTCGGCGGTCGACCGCCGTAGATCGGAAAGACGAAGCCGATGTGGGGCGTTTCGTCGTAAACGGCTTCCTTGCCTAGCAGAGGAGTTATGGCCGCGAGCTCCGCCGCTTCCAGACGAGCGGCCAGATCCCGGGCCGTCGCGTAGGAATTCCCCGATCCGGTGAAGAAATAAATTCGCGTAGAGGTCATTTCAAGGCTCCCTTTTTTCGCCGACTATATAAACAGATTGGAACTATCATTTTGGAAAGCATATTTCGCCAACGTCGACAACTAGAAGTTTAGGGATGCCGATAACTGGAAGTTCAGCGATGCCGACGGATAGAAGTTTAATACAAGCCTGTTTTTGTTGTCAAACTTTGATTCCCGCGAATTTCCCTATTTCGGGTTAGCTATTAAGAGACCGGTTCGTCGACTCCCAGAGTCGACTTTCTTTCCTGCGGGACCGTCCCGACGGGACTATGATTTTCATCGCCACAAAACGAAGCGGTCCATGCCCGTAGAGTCGACAATGGGACCGGGATCGAGGACCTTAGAGCTTCCAGTAGCGGCCCATTTCGGCAAGGGATTGGAAGGCGAGTACCATACTCTCGCCTATCATGCCGAATTTCTCCGCGTCGGAGGTATGACGCTGAAAATCGGAGAGGAAACCGTTGATCATAACGTCCCCGTTAGGGAAAGCGCCGCCGAAGCAGAAAGAGCTCACCAAGTTTCCCCTCTGGATCTTTTCCCTCATGGTCGTCCGATAGGCTCCCTCGAAATGTTCGATGACCGCCATATTGCCGTGGGTCTGCGCCAGGTCGATGCCTCGAGGATTCTTGAGGTCCGCCAGCTTGAGGCCGAGCCGGTCGAGCAGGGGCATGAAGCCCTGAAGGGGACTCGACGGATCGGCGATAGCGTCAACGGGAAGCACGGCCAGGATGCCCGATCCCTCGGCGAGGGGCTTAGGAAAGGTCGGGTTGTCGACGGTCTGGCCGACGCAGACCAGAACGCGGTCTCCCAGGCCCGAAACCGGCCCCACGGCCGGCGGTAGCCTTTTGGAATCGGTGATGATCCAGGAATCCGCCTGCCAAACGTAGCTTTTGCCGTTTATGACCGAAAGTTTCTGGTATTCGTTAACCAGGGAGTGGCCCGCCTCCGCAAGGGAGGAAGCCCTTTCGGCGACGTCGAACAGGAACTGATCCAGGCTGTTTACCTTGCCGCTGACGAATACCTCTTCCTTGAAAATGGATTCGACCTTTCCTGTTTCCTCTTCGATGCTTTGGACCGTTTTCTGTCCCTGCTCGATCGAAGCCGCGAGTTCTTCCACGGAGGAGATCAAGTCATCGATCCTGTGTTGGTTCGCCTTGGTCCGTTCTTTCAGGTCCGCGCTTCCTTCGGCAATTTCGTGTATGATCGATTCCTGCTCCTGCGCCTGGGCTTCCACCGCGTCACTTTCGTTCTGCATGGCCGACATCAGGGGTAGGAATCCGCCGAGCTGAGCACGCTGGGAAGCGATTACCTTGCCGTTCTCCTGCTGGAGCTTGAGCATCTCCTGGGCGACCACTGCGAATCCGCGGCCAGCGGCGCCGGCATGGGCCGCCTCTATCCTGCCGTTCATGCTTAAAAGGCTTAGCCGGCTCGATACGTCCTCTATGGTATCCATGGCGTTCGCCATGAAGGCGCGTATCGATTCCAGCTGTCCAAGGTCGGACTTGAGCGCCTTGGCCTTGGAGACTTCGTTCTCCGAGGCGGCGTTCGCCGTATCCGCGCGTCGGTTGATGTCCTCCTGGGTTTCGGTCTGTTGCCGGAAACTGTCTCCCAGTTCCCGCGTAATGTTGCCCAGGGCGTGAACCGCTTCTAACATTTCCTTGTAGGATTGGGAAATTTCTTTAATGGCGCCGAGCACCGAATTGACCGTATCGGAAAGCGCCAGGGTGCTTTTGGTCTGGTTTTCCAAACGCTTGAGGTAGGAACCGTGGAGCCTGGCGGCCCCGCTCTTCCCGAGGGCGATGCGCTCCTCTAATTCGGCGCGTTCCCGTATCAACTCGGCCCGTTCGGCCTCCAGTTTCGCGACGCGCTCCTTGAGCGGTTCTAATGTGTCTTCTCCCTGGGACGCGTTTCGCGGTGATACATTCCTGTTAGCCCTTCTGCCTTTCAAGATCATGGAATTTCCCCCTTGCTTTTTTGCCGCCTTACGAAAACGGAGAATTTTGGTTTCTTCTCTATATTTCTGTTCTTGAACGGCCGTCCTACGAGCAAGCTCCTGTTCCCATCAATTTAAACAATCCGTGCGATCCGTTGCGCCGGATACATTGTCCCAGCTGATTATCCTCTAACGATTTGTTCTCTAACGCAAAAGCGAATTTCCCTAGATTCGTGTTGAACATGGGAGGCGTTTCTTCCACCCCTCACACATTATTCCATTTTTCAATATTTTGAATCATTTGTAAATACTTTGGAAGCCTATCCCGCTTCCTTTGCTGACCTTTTCTTTTTATAAGATTGTCTCCATAAGGCCGACGCGATTGACCAAACCGTGGTTTCTTAGGATCATCAAGGGATGAATACTTCCTCTTTCCTTATTAAACCCGCGTCGGGGCGGTGTAATTTGGCCTGTAAGTATTGTTTTTATCGTGATGTTTCCGAAAACCGGGAGATAGCCGATTTTGGTATTATGACCGAAGATACCGCCAAGGTACTGGTAGAGGAGGCTTTTTCTCTAAATTCCGCTTCGTACACCTTTGGCTTTCAAGGAGGCGAACCTACCGTCGCCGGACTTGGTTTTTTTGAAACCTTTGTCAGGCTTGTGGGGGAAGCGAACCGGAAAGGGGTTCCCGTGACGTACACCCTGCAGACCAACGGTACGTTAATCGATGAGGAATGGGCCCGGTTCTTAAAACGGGAAGATTTTTTAGTTGGGGTTTCTATCGACGGGCCCCGGGTACTCCACGATACGTTTCGTGTTGGGCATGACGGTTCGCCCAGTTATAGGCGGGTGATGGCAGGGGTTCAGAAGTTGCGGGCCGAGGGCGTTCCGATTAATGCCCTCTGCGTGGTCGACGCCTTAACCGCCGATAACGTGGAGCTTGTGTATAACCACCTTAGGGACCAGGGTTTTGATTGGGTACAGTTTATCCCCTGTTTGGACCCCCTGGAAGAGGCGCCGGGGGGACATTCCTGGTCCCTTAGCCCCGCCGCGTACGGTGTCTTTCTTAGAAAGGCCTTTGATCTCTGGTATGAAGAATGGACCCGGGGGCACCCCGCCCATGTACGTTGGTTCGATAACCTGATTGGTATGGCCATGGGCTATCCTCCCGATAGTTGTTCCATGACAGGGCGTTGCGAGGGCTATTTTACCGTAGAAGCGGACGGTTCGGTCTACCCCTGCGATTTTTACGTGTTGGACCAATGGCGCCTGGGAAACGTCCATACCA
>CAYRLW010000052.1:0-16986 GCA_964425215.1 uncultured Treponema sp. | reverse complement strand
GCGGGCTTGGGCTCTCCCGTTCACATCGGTAAAACCTATTCCATCGGGGCTGGTAATATCCGCGGCCCGGCTGGGAAGGATCAGCGTCCCCCGGGTATTCGGCGGAATCTCCACGGTGGTCTCCATCCGTCCGTCCCGGATGCTCCATTCGATGCGGTGGGGGCCGTACAGACTGGTGTAAGCGATCCGGCCTTCGGTAAGCCCACCTCCGATCTGGGGCTTGTACAGGGCGGACTTCCATCCCGCCTCTCCTTCCGGCGCCGCATCCGGTGCCAGGCCTCCGATGGTTTGGTACATCCACTGGCCCACAGCCCCGTAGGCGTAATGGTTAAAGGAGTTCATATCGGCGCTCCATAGGGTGCCGTCGGCTTTCATGCCGTCCCAGTGTTCCCACACCGTGGTGGCTCCCATGTTGACTTGGAAGAGCCAGGATGGGAAATCTTCTTTTAAAAGCAGGTCGTAGGCCTCGCCCAAACGGCCGTTTTCCGAGAGGGCCCGCAGGATCCAGGGGGTACCCAGGAAGCCGGTGGTCAGGTGCCCTCCGTTTTCGGCGATCAAGGCCGAAAGGTCGGCCACACAGCGTTCCCGGTGTTCCGGCGGGACCAGGTCTAACACCAGAGCTAGGATATGGGCCGTTTGCGTTCGTGCCACCAGACGGCCCGAGGGGGTAAAGAATTCCTTGCGGAAGGCCTGGGTAATATTTTGAGCTAGGGTTCGGTAGGCGGCGGCGTCATCGGCCCTACCCAACACCTCGGCGGCCTGGGCGGTCAGCTTTACCGAATAGTAGTAGTAGGCCGTGGCGGTAAGATCGTTGGGGGTGGCGCCGAAGTAGCTCCCCTCCTTCGCGTCCAAGGCGACCCAATCGCCAAAGTGGAACCCCGTGTTCCAAAGCAGACCTCCATCGGAGCGAGCTCGGATGTACTCCACCCAGGCTTTCATGGATGGATACTGTTGGTCCAAGAGCCGCCGGTCCCCAAAGCGTTCGTAGATCGTCCACGGACACACCGTCGCGGCGTCTCCCCAGCCGGTGGAGGAGTGGGAATCGGTTATTTTTGAATCCTGGGCAATGACCGGAGTTAAAATATCGGGGATAACAAAGGGGACGCCGCCGTTTTCCAGCTGGTCGGAGGCCAGATCCCGAAGCCATTTTGTAAAAAAGGGCGCCACGTTCATCAGGTACGCCGCGGTACCGATAAAAACCTGGGCGTCCCCGGTCCAGCCCAGCCGTTCATCCCGTTGGGGACAGTCGGTAGGCACATCCACCGAATTACCCCGCCACCCCCACTCGATATTATGGTGGAGTTGGTTCAGCTTTTCGTGGGAACAGCGGAATTCCAGGGTGCTTTCCATGTCCGAATGGATAGCCCAGGCTTCGAAGCGGGTCGTATCGATTTCCCCAGGATACTCTTCCACCATCACATAGCGGAAGCCCTGGAAGGTAAAATGGGGTTCAAACCGCTCTTCCCCCTCTCCTTTTAGGATATATTCAATCGTATTCCGGGCGGACCGCATGTTTTCCGTATAAAAGTTGCCCGCCGAGTCTAAAATCTCCGCGTGTTTCAAAACTACCCGGTCCCCCCGGCGACCTTGTACCGTGAAGGCCACCCAGCCGGTCAGATTTTGGCCAAAATCGATGACCTTCTGACCCTTGGGTGTAACGATAAGCTTTTGAGCGGGAAAGCGCTTCTGTTTCCGGACCAACGGACCTTCTTGGCTCACCAAGCGGGACGTATCGAAGGGTACGATATCGACCTTTTGCCAGGCCGAGTCGTTATACCCAACCTGGCACCAGGTCTGGTCTTCCAAACGGGCATCGTACCGTTCCCCGTGGTACAATTCCGAATATTCTATGGGCCCGCTACCCGCTTTCCAGGTTTTATCGCTAAGAAACCGCGACTCCTTTCCGTTCCGGTCCCGTACGACAAGGCTCAGGGACAGGGCCGTCCGATCGCCGTACAGGTTCCGCATATTGAGCCACGTCAGGTCCCCCGCGTACCAGCCTTCGCCTACGATCGCGCCTATGGCGTTGACCCCCGGCTTAAGAAAGGACCCCACATCCCAAGTTTGGTAGACTAGCCGCTTACGGTAATTAGTCCACCCGGGGGTCAAAAGGGCGTCGGAAACCCGCTGACCGTTGATCCACAATTCGTATAACCCTAGGGCGGTGATATATACCCGGGCGGATTCAATGGCTTCCCCTATATGGATTTCGGTCCTCAGGTACTGGGGCCGGGGGTACCGACCCGTCTCCGGTAAGGAAGTAGCAATAAAGGGGGCTTCCCACGTTTCATCGAGCAAGGCCGTTTCGAACCAGGCGGTCTCGCTCCAGGGGCTATCTTCGCCCTCCGGACCGGCGATTTGGACCCTCCAATAGTACCGTCTCCGACTTTGCAAGGGTTCCCCAGCGTATTCGACAAATTGGGACTGGTCGGAGGAAACCCGTTGGGAATCCCAATAGAGAACCGAAAAATCGGGTCCTTTGGATCCTTCTGCCTCTTTGGCCACCTGTACGCGGTAGGTACTTTGCCTAAAGTTCCTCCGATTTGTCTCTATTTTCCAACCGAACCGAGGCTTGGCCGTATCTAGTCCCAGGGGGTTCCGATAATACTCGCACCGAAGATCCACAGCTTTTACCATATCAAACTCCTTTATGCTTTTACCGCACCGGCAACCATGCCGGAAACGATTTTTTTGTTAAAAATTATAAAGAATAGAAGCGGGGGGATGGAAATCAAAAGGATATCCGCAAAAAGCAGATTCCATTTAGTCAGGTACATGCTCATAAAATTGTACAGGGTCAGCTGGACCGTAACGTTTTTAGCTCCGGGCAAAAAATAGAGGGGATTTACAAAATCGTTGAAAATTGTGATGGCGGTGATTACAGCGATAGTGGCGGTTACCGGCTTCATCAGTGGGAAAATAACGTCGACGAACAGACGAAAACTCGAACAGCCATCCACAAAGGACGCTTCGTCCAGTTCCCGGGGGATAGCTCCCATATATCCCCGGTACAAAAGAACCGAAAAGGGGAACGATAGGGCCGCTTCGACGAGCACCAATCCCGTAAGGGTTTTGTACAGCCCAATCAATTTTAAAATCCAAATGGTCGGGACCACCGCAGGGGGGACCATAAGCCCCGCCAGGACGAGAAAATTAATCCACGAAACAGTTCTACTTTTTCGTCGTTCCATTACGAACCCGGCCATGGAAGAAATGGCAATCAACACGAAAATGGAGAATACCGTAATAATAAAACTGTTAAAAAAGGCCCGTAGGAGCGTATAATCGTATTCTTGAATGACCACGGAAAAATTTTGTAGGTATTGGGGAGAGGCCGACGGTTGTATGGTCATGGCCGCAGCTTCCGCGGGGGTCTTTCCCGCGTTGGTGACCACGTACGATAGGGGAACCCCAAAAATTACCAACGCAAAAAATACCGCGATGGTTTCAACGACAATTCGAGTTAAGCGGTGTTTCATAGATCCACCTCCACCCGGGTAAGGTACCGGTACAGGGGGATAGCGAAAATCGATATGATGATAAAGAGAAGCACGTTCCCCGCGGTGGCTATACCGTAAAAGCCACCCTGGAATTGTTTGTAAATAATCGAGGCGATTAAGTCGGTGGTAAATCCGGGGCCTCCCTTAGTCATAACCCAGATCAGGTCGAAGGTTCGGATCCCTCCGATAAAGGCCAGCATAATAACCGAATTGAAAGAAGATCGGGAGAGAGGAAAGGTAATGTATCGGAGCTTATGAAAGGCCGATCCGCCGTCTATCATTATCGCTTCGTAGTAATGGGTTGGAATGGCCTGTATTCCGGCGATAAATATGGTCATCGCAATGCCGACCCCCTTCCATACGTCCACCAGGGCGACGGAGACTAGGGCTATTTTAGGATCCCCCAGCCAATCGGGTCCGGGAATCCCGGCGGCTTTGAGCGTCAAGTTGATAAGGCCCTGGGAAGGGTGCATCAAACTGCTAAAAATAATACCCACCGCGATAGTACTGAGAATGTTGGGAAAATAAATGATAGATCGGAGAAAACCCCTGGTTTTAAGGTCGGTAGTTAGGAACGCGGCCAAGAGGAAACCAAAGATCACCTTAAGACCGCAGGTTAGCACCGCGTAAATAAGGGAGTTTTTAAAGCCAATAGCCAAGGAAGGTTCGGTCATAAAAATTTTAAAGTTGTCCAGACCCGTAAACTTCCAATCCGATAGGGTCCAAATCGTCAAACTAAAAAAGAACGAAAGAAAGGTAGGAGCAATAAAGAATAGCAGATAGATTATTCCAGCGGGTATAAAAAACCGATAGGAATACAATTTGGAAGTCCCTAAGGTCATGCGGATATCTCCATAGTAAGTAAGGATCGATGTTTTACCAAGGGCCGCCAAAGATCGATCTTGGCGGCCCCAAAAGATACGTGATAAAACACCCAAAAAAGAGCCGTGTCGGTAGTTTTTACCAGCCCGGGAGCATCAACTGTTTAGCCTGCTTTTCCACGTCCCGGTCGTATTCGGCGGCGCATTCGGCCGGTGATTTAAGACCCAAACCGTCTTCGACGCAAATCTGGGGAAGATTCGGCCCCTTGATAGGAGAAAGGAATTCCAGGGCCGGGGCGGTTTTATTAGCATCGATGTAGGGCAGTGTATCTTTGACCGCAGTATATACGTTATCAGGAAGTTTTACACCTTTGATAGCAAAAGCACCGTCAGGGGCACCAACACTCATGTACGCTGATAATGCTTCAGGGGTAACAAAGAAATTCAGGAACTTTTTTGCTGCTTCAATATGTTTCGAAATCTTCGGAATTGAAACGTTGGTCGGCATCCATAGGGTTACTCCATTACTTTCCGCCGAATCCCCCGGTTCGGCAAAGAATCCAATATCATTGACCTTATCGGGGAATTTTTCGTTAATCGCGGCCAACACCCAAGTTGCCATAGGATAGTGGACCCCTTCCCCGTTAACAAGCATCTCTTGGGCCATATCGTAGGTTGTGGCCATGGGTTCCTTATTTATATAGCCCTTTTTATAAACATCCTGAAGTTTTTCGAATCCCCTTAGAGCGGCGGGGGTGGTGGCGAATTTTGCTTTATTAGCGGTATATTTGGTCGCAAAGTTTGGATCGATAGCATTAACGTTATAATAATCCGCTAACAGTAATAATTGAGATGTCCAATCGGTCTTATAGGATGCAATTACTGGTATTTTCCCCGCGTTTTTAATTCTTTCACAATTGGCCAAGAATTCATTCCAAGTTTTAGGAACTGACAAACCTAAAGTTGCATAGACTTTTTTATTATAGAGGATTCCGCCAACAGGAATTGTCTGAATTGGGACGCCATAAAAGGCTTGATTAGATCCAACTACAGATTTAAAAGAATCTAATAATTTATCAGCTAAAGGCTCTTTGGAAAGATCTACTAAGTTTTTTTGAGGATCTATAACTTGGAATAACGCTCCTGAATTGTAAGTAAGAAGATCAGGCATATCATTGGCCGCAATACGGGTTTTTGTTAAATTTTCTCCTTCTGGTCCACCTGGTTTAAACTCGAATTCGATATCGATTGGATATTTTGCTTCAAACGCTTTAACTACCGCTTCGATTGCTTTTTGATTTGGTTCGTTAGCAAATTGAAGCCAGACAAGTTTTTCTCGACCAGTCTTGCTCTGGGCCGTAGTGGAAGTCCCTTCTTTTTGCCCCGCCGCGAACAAGCCAGAAGCGGCCGTCAAAGAAAGCGCCGCCGCTAGTACCATAAAACCTCTTTTCATATAAACCTCCTACGTGTGGGCCGTTGGATTTTGATTGGCCCTCTACTGACAGGGTACCACCGGTTTTTAGAATCCTGACATGGACAATTGGGCGTTCCTTTTTGCAGAATCCGTCACTCTGTACTTTTTTGAGATTTAAAATTCGACGGTGGGAATCCGGTGACCGATTTAAAAAGGCGGCTAAAATAAAAGGGGTCCCCAATACCCACTCGATCCGCCACGTCTTTAAGGGGCATGGAAGGACTTTGAAGCAGTAAGGCTTGGGCTGCTTCGATCCTTTTAAGGGTAAGGAATTCCCCAAAGGACCTATTTTCGTATTTTCTAAAAAGTTTACTTACATAAGAAGGGGAAATATGGAACCGTTCGCCCACCCCGTCTAAATTTATACTGTCCGCGTAATGATCGGCGACCCAACGCCGAATTTCCTCAAAAAAGGCCGGCACATCCCGTTTATTCTCGGGGATTTGGGAAAACCCCGCCGCTATAACAGATAATTCGACGGCCAACTTCGTCAATCGATCATAGTCCTCCACCAGGGTCATGGATTCGTCCAGTTGGCATTCCAAATCCGCTAAGGGGGGCGGAGAACAGGCAAAGTGAACAAGAATCCTAAGATACGAACGAAGGGTACTTTCGGCGACCATGAGGGGTGTTCGTTTTGTCCGCCAGCGGGTCGCCAACTCCCGCACCGTCCGCTCTAGTTCTTCCCTGTTCCCCCGTTGGACGGCGAACTCTAGGCGATCGGCTACCGTAGGATCTCCTTCTTCTTCCGAATTAAGGTATACGGGGCCATGATGGACCCGATATTCCCCGGGGACTATAAGCCGGTCTAAATACTGGGAAAGCTTTTGAACCTCCGAAACCAAAGAAGCAAGATGGAGCGGTTCCTTGTTAAAAACAAGGGTTTTACATCCACCATTTCGAGTATCCGCTACGGCGGAAACGGTTTCCACAAAGGCCTGGTATGACCAAGCGTCGGTGTTTGCCAAAAAAAGCGATTCCTTCCTATCCCTTCCTTCTAGTTCGTAGAGTCCCGCGCCGATTATTCTGCCCGGATCCTCCGCCGGTTCCCGATAACAGCGGGAAGGCAATCCTCCGCTACGAAAAAGAGCTCCTCGGAACTCCTTTGTATCGATCTGTTGATCCAGCCCTTCCGAAATACCCCCCAGGGCCCGCCGAAGGGTATCCAGGGTCGTCTTTTCCCGGAGTTTGTTTAGCTTTGGTATTAGCTGGGTTAATACTTCGGATAGCCGCTGGGGTTTTACGGGTTTTAAAAGATAATCCACCACCCCCGTGGAAAGGGCCTTTCGTGCGTATTCAAATTCCTGGTATCCGCTAATAATGATCACCGGCAGGTTGGGGTACCGCTTTTTTAACGCGGCCACCAACTCGATGCCGTCCATAATCGGCATTTTTACATCCGTGAGCACCAAATCCGGCGCTTCTTTGGAAATCCATTCTAAGGCTTCCGCTCCGTTTTGTACGGTCGCCCCCACGGTAAATTCGGGACACTTTTGTTCCACGATGGCTTTAAGGTACCGCCCCGCCGCGCCTTCGTCTTCCACGATGAGAATGTTAAACATGGGATTCCGGATTCCTCCAAAAATCGTAGGGGGCCCCCAAGGGTTACCCGAACGCCCCCTTCGGTTCGGTTTTCGATGGACCAATCCACGTCGCCATCGTAAAAAAGGTACAATCGGGCGTATAGGTTGATAAGCCCTAAACCGCCGATTTTCAAGCCCCATTCCAGAACGCTATTTCTGGGATCGTCCCGCAGGGTTTCCAGGTTTTTATGCAATTCCTCTAAGGAGGCCTTCGCTATACCCTCACCATTATCGGTCAATTCCACGAGCCATCGGTCGTGGGGAACCAGGGCACCGCGAACCGTAAACTCTATAGGACCGCCTTTGTTTTTGTATCCATGGGTCAGGGAATTTTCGGCGATCTGTTGAAACACGATTTTTGGAATCCGCGCGGGGAGTATGGCCGGGTCCACCTCTATGGAATAGGTCAACCGGTCCTCTAACCTCTGCTTCATCAGAAATAGATAATTACGCAGGTGTTCCAACTCTTCGCCCACCGTCGCGAAGTCTGTGGTCGTGGCGGTGGAATACCGGAGCATGGAGGCAACCCCGTCGCATATCTCTCCGATCAATTCATCCCCCAATTCTAAGCCCCGTCCCGCGATAACCGTGAGGATATTATTGATAAAATGGGGGTTTACCTGGGCTTGTAACGAATCGAATCGGGCCCGCATCCACAGGGTCCGGGAATCCAATTCCCGCTGAATCGACTGGTCCAAACGCTCTTTAAGGGACATAAACGAGCGGTCCAGGGCGGTAATCTCGTCGATGGGATGCTGTAGGGCTTGCCCTCCGGTTAAATTAGAAAGCTCCGTAGCCTCCATTTTAGCCTGAATTAAACGAAGCGGTTGGGTCAAAAGGGTTGAGGAAATCCATGTATAGGCAATGGATACTAAAATTATCAGAAGGCCTATTCCAAGGGTCAGATTCCGTAGAAAAGTAAGGGGTGCTAAAAGAATTCGTCGGTCCAGTACCAGGGCAACGGTTATGCCGGTATATTCGGATTTGTACGCCAAAAGGGCTTCCCGGTTCCCTGTGGTTTGATTCACCGTAAATTGCGGGGGATCCTGAAACGGTGGGGAAACCATCTTTTCCGCAGACCGTTGGTAATAGGCCGCTAGGGCCGTCGAGACCGTCCCGTCGGTGTATAAAACTTCTCCCGTAGGAAGGAAGGCCAGGGGGTGCGCAAAACGGGGATCGCTAACCGTAAAAATAGGGTTTAGTTCCTGGACCTTTTTTAATACCGCGATATACCCAATCCCCTCCGAAGGACTCCGGACCATTCTGCCCCGACCGAAAACCCAGGTACCGGTTTTCCTATCCCAAATATCCCGGTGGGGCGCTATGGTAATCGAACTTCCCATGGCCGAATTGGCCCAAGGAATCCACGCTAGACGTTGACAGGCGTCTTCCGCATCCATGACGCCGTTGTGTTGTATAAAATTGCTGGTAAAAAAATCGTTGTTCCGGTTAAAAACCACTAGGGCGTAAAAATTTTTAACGATAGAATAGGTATACAGCTGACTTTGTACGGTCCTTTGGGCTTCCGTAAGAAAATACGTATTCCTCGGATTCCTCCGATCCAGGGTGTCCAGGGACGAAAGGGCGGATTTAAAGGACGCGTCGGATAAAAGGTTGGTAGAGATAAAGTCCATGGGCCGGAAAACGTTATCCAATTGATCGCTTAATTTGGTGGTTATCAATCCGTAGTTGTCCAGGGCGTTTTGCTCAAAAACTCCCGAAGCGTACCCATAAAATAGAACCGCCAAAATGGACACCAAAAGGAGAACTAAAAGAGAATAAGTAAGCAGTAACTTCTTTTGAAAACCCATGGAGCCATTATATAACGGAAAAGGCGAATTTTTCTTGACAATAGGGTTTTAGATGCTATAATTGGCGAAAGATGTTACGTAACACCTATAGGTAAGAATCCTGGGAGTACGTAAAAACCACATCGCAAGGAGGAAGTAGAATGAAAAAAACCTTGATAACGGCCATGGCGATCGGTCTTATGGCTCTTGCCGCACCGACGGCGATGTTCGCTTCGGGGGCTAAGGACGCGGCGCCCAAAACCGCTACGGTGAATATGTTCCAGCTTAAGGTGGAAATCAAGGATGCTCTGGACGCCTACGCCGCCCAGTATTCGGCGGCCCATCCTGGGGTAACGGTAAAGGTCGAGACCCTGGGCGGGGGGGCGGATTACGGCGGAGCCCTGAAGGCCAAGGCCCAGGCGGGACAGATGCCCGACATCTTCATGATCGAAGGCCGCGGCGGTTATAATATTTGGAAGGACTATATCGCCGATTTAAGTAACGAACCCTGGGTCAAGGATACGGACCTGGCGTTCAAGGTGGACGGCAAAGTTATGGGCTTCCCCGTGGCCATCGAGGGGTACGGCCTGGCGTATAACGCGGACATTCTTAAGAAAGCCGGAATCGATCCCGCGACGCTGACCACCCGCGCGGCCTACGAGAATGCCTTTAAGGTCTTGGAAGCCAAAAAAGCGGAACTGGGCATCGACGCCCCGGTCGCTATGGCCGCTTCCGTGGCCGGCGGCATGTGGTGGGTCGCCGCTCAGCATAACCTGGCCGTTTATTGGGGCGGCGGATTGGGCTTTAATGACACCAGCATTATCGATATGGCTCTGAAGGGAAAGCTGGACGACGCGCGGTTCCTGCAGTACGCGAAGTATCTGCAGTTGCTGTTCAAGTACTCGGATAAAAAAATCCTGCTGAACGGCAGTTACGACGATCAGGTCGGTTCTTTCGCCCAAGGCAAGACCGCGTTCCTCCACCAGGGCAACTGGGTGGACCCCAACCTGAAACAGCTGGGGGTTACCTTTAAGATGGGGTACGCGCCCCACGCGTTCCTGGATACCCCCGAGAAAGGGCTGTTCCTCTTTGCCCCAAGCTGGTACTGCGTGAACAGCAAGAGCCCCAACGCCGAAGCGGCCAAGGCCTTCCTTAACTCCATCGCATCGACCCCCGAAGGGCATGATTATATGGTCAATAAGGCCGGCATGATCCCCGCCTTTAAGTCCGTCAAACTCCAGCCCGCCGGACAGTTGAGCCGGGCGCTCATGGAAGCCAATGCCAGGGGCGGCAACTACGGCGTCTTCTTTGGGATGCTTCCCGACGGGGCCGGGCAGAACGTTTTTGGTCCCATTTTTGACTTGTTCGCCCAAAATCCCGATAATATCGATCAATTTATCTCGGATATGAAAAAAGCGGTCGCGAATCTCCCTAACATGAAATAAGCGTGGGATTGAATCGGGGCGGAAAAATCCATAGGATTGATTTTTCCGCCCCTCTTTTAAAGTACCTTCAACGGGAGCCGAATAGTATGAAACAAAGCCGTATGGTCAATATTTTTTTTGTGGCGCCCTGCGTTTTCGCGTTTCTTATGATTATCATAATACCGTTTTTGTTCGGTCTGTATTATTCCATGACCGATTGGAACGGCGTGAACAACGCGGTCAACTTTGTGGGCCTAAAAAATTTCAAGGATCTTTTTTCCACGCCCGATTTTCTTTATTCATTCCTCATTACGATAGCGTATACGGTTATCAATATCGCCTTGGTCAATATCGTTAGCTTTAGTTTGTCCTTGATCGTTACCAGCGGCTTGCGCCGGCGAAACTTTTACCGCGCCGGATTTTTCGTTCCTTACCTTATAGGAGGGATCGTCCTCGGCTATATTTGGCAGTTCATCCTAAACAATATTTTGGTAGATATCGGCAAGACCCTGTCGATCGATTTTCTGCGGGTTTCTTTCCTTAGTCTTCCGAACACCGTAATCTGGACCATGTCGGTGGTGAACACCTGGCAATATGCCGGCTACATTATGCTTATTTATGTCGCCGCGATTCAAAGCATTCCCGCTTCGCTTATGGAAGCGGCGAGCGTGGACGGAGCGAATTTTATCTCCCGAATTTTTCATATTCTTATTCCGATGATGGCGAACGCGTTCACTATTTCGCTCTTCTTAACTTTGACAACTTCCTTTAAGCAATTCGATATGAACCTTACTTTAACCAACGGAGGCCCGGCCACCAGGTTCCTGGATACGCCGGTAAAGGCGAGTCAACTTTTGGCTATGAATATTTTCAACACCGCGACAGCCAATCACATGGCCGAGGCTCAGGCAAAAGCGGTGGTCCTTTTCGTCGTGCTTTTGGTGGTATCCCTACTGCAGGTTTCCGCGAATAAGAAAAAAGAGGTGGAACTGTAATGGACCGCGAACGATCCCCTGGAATCCGGCGCCGTTCTTTCAAGCCGGGCTTGCTTATCCTTGAAATCGTGACGATCATTCTCTTTGTCCTCTTCATGGTACCCTTCGCTCTGGTGTTCATGAACTCCGCGAAAACCTCCAAGGAGATTATTTTTAACGCCCTCTCTTGGCCGACTTCCTGGAAACAGCTCCCCATTAACGTATCGTTAATTTTTAATAATCCCACTGTGAATTACGGCGGCGCGTTTCTTGACAGTACGATAATTACCGTTTTTTCCCTTTTGGTCATTGTTCTTTTTTCTTCCATGTGCGCCTGGGTTTTGGTCCGCAATAAAACAAAATGGTCCGCGGTTCTCTTTATGGCTTTCGTTTCCGCCATGGTTATACCGTTTCAGGTACTGATGTACCCCCTGGTTCGCTGGATGCGGGTAAGCGGCGATTTTCTCCATATCCATTTGTTGGGCACCGTTCCAGGGATTGTGTTCGCGTACCTGGGATTCGGCAGTCCGCTTTCTATCTTCATTTTTCACGGCTTTATTAAAAACATTCCCTACGAACTGGAGGAGTCTGCGACAATAGACGGGTGCTCCCGGAGCAGAACCTTCTTCTCCATCGTGTTTCCCCTATTGCAACCCATCATCGTAACTGTCCTTATTCTAAACGGAATATGGATCTGGAACGATTACCTGCTTCCCCTATTGATGCTCGGTTCAAATGGAATAGTTCAGACCATCCCCATTGCCGTTACGGCCTTCGCTGGGGCGTATTTAAAGCAGTGGGATTTGATTTTAACCTCGACTCTTATCGCCATGCTTCCGGTCATTGTGTTGTACCTCTTTGCGCAACGCTACATTATCAAAGGCATGGTTGAGGGGGCTATAAAATAATTTCGCGGAGGAAAAAATGAAGATTGTTCTTGTCGGCGCTGGAAGTAGCCAGTTCGGTCTTGGTACGCTCGGTGACATCTTTTGCAGTAAGACGTTAATTGGCAGTGAAATTACCTTGCTAGACATCAACCCCCAAGCTTTGGACGGCGTATTGAAAACCGCCCGGACGTTTATTGAGGAAAAATCCTTAAGGTTTTCGGTTAACGCAACCACGGATCGGAGGATCGCGTTTAAGGGCGCGGATTTTATTATTTCTTCCATAGAGGTGGGAAACCGATTCCAATTATGGGACGAGGATTGGAAAATTCCCCTGCAGTACGGGGTGCATCAGGTTTACGGCGAAAACGGAGGCCCGGGGGGGGTATTCCATTCCCTGCGCATTGGAAAGGTTATTCTGGAAATTGTGAAGGACGCGATGGAAATCTGCCCCAACGCCTGGATTTTCAACTATTCCAACCCTATGACCGCGATCTGCACCACGGTAAACCGGGCGTACCCTCAAGCTAAGTTCGTCGGCCTGTGTCACGAAATCGGCTGGCTGGGGAGATGGCTACCCCGGATGCTCAACATGAACGTGGAGGACCTCTACTTTAAAGCCGCCGGGCTCAACCATTTCAGCTGTATGCTGGAGTTGAAGGATAAACGGACGGGAAAGGACCTGTACGGCGAGGTGTTGAAAAAGGCGGAGGCTTTTTTCGAGCGGGAAGTGGGGTACAGCGACCTGTTGGACGAATACCGCGAAACCGGTACCCTGGAAGAGTCGGAGAGATTTCACAAGGGAGCTTCGGATAGGAAGAGCAAGTACGAATGGGCGGACCGCCGGCTTGTTCAGTTCATGCTTAAAAATTATCAATTGCTCCCGATCACCACGGACAGCCATTTCGGCGAATATTTAAGCTGGGCTTGGGATGTGGTGGATCACCGGGGAATCCTGGATTTCTACGACGCCTACAAAATTATGTTAACCAAGGAGGTCCGGCGCGATATCCGGCTGGAAACGGTGGAACGAGTGGTGCCGATTATCGACGGTATCCTGGAGAACGCGGGGTTTGAGGAGTCCGCGGTGAACCTTCCCAACAAGGGATTAATCGAGGACCTCCCTTCCTGGATAGTGGTAGAAGTGCCTGCGATTATCGATAAACGGGGCGTAAGCGGACTAAAGATCGATACTATTCCCAAGGGGTATCTGGCTTTGCTTCGTTCCTACACCGGGGTTTACGATTTAACCGCGGAGGCGATTATCCACGGGAGAAAGGATTTTGTCATACAGGCTCTTTTAGCCAACCCGGTGGTGCATCAGGCGAGTAAGATCCCCGCCATGGTCGATAGAATGATAGACCAGCAGAACCAGTGGCTGGGTTATTTGAAATAGGTGAATAGGGCGAAGGACCCACGGCGTGGGGGCGTTTCTGCGTTGTGCGGTCCTCCGTTTTAAGGTATCGTAGGGCCATGTCTACCATAAAAAAGATAGCCCAAAAGGCTGGGGTAAGCCCCACTACCGTGGCGAATGTCCTGCATGGAAAGGCGGAAAGGGTTTCTCCGGCCACCTGGGAGAAAGTACAAGCCATCATCCAGGAAGAAAATTACGCCCCGAATATGGGGGCCATAATCCTTGCCCACAGCAATTCTCGGATTATCGGGGTAATCATGTTCATGGAACCCCGCTGGGACGAAACGGTTCTGGAGGATCCTTTCTTGTCCGCTATCCTAGGCTCCATAGAGCGAGAAATTCGTGATAACGGGTACTTTTTGATGCTCCACACCACGAGCGACAAGGATGAGGTTGTCCGGCTTACCAAGGCCTGGAAGCTGGATGGCCTTATTTTGGTGGGGGTTCCCGGTGATCTGTGCTCCGCTATCAGCGGTAACATTGATACCCCCTTGGTGTATATCGATTGCTATTTTACCGATAAGGACCGCCTCTATCACAATATTGGTTTACAGGACCTGCGGGGCGGTTATGAGATAGGGCGGTACCTCCTTTCCATGGGCCATAGGAACCTCGCGTTCTTTGTCGCCAGTCTTCAGAGTCCCGGGGTGGATTCGGCCCGGTTCGACGGTTGCGTCCAGGCTTTCGCGGAGCGGGGACTTAGCCTAACCAAGGAAAGCCTAAAAGTGCTTCCTAAGGATCGCCGGGAACGGGAGGCCCTGTACCGCCAGGCTGTCGACGATGACGCGACGTATACGGCCTTCGTTTTTTCCGCCGATTACTACGCCGCGGAGGCGGTTTCCCACTTGTGGGAATCGGGGATTGAGGTTCCCGGTCGAATTTCGATAACCGGTTTCGACGACAATGTTTTTGCCCGCCTCGCGCGGCCCCGCTTAACCACCGTTCACCAGGATACGGGCGAGAAGGGCCGACAGGCCATTTTGATGCTCATGAAGCTTATCAGAAAGGAACCGATCCAGGAAACGAATCTTCAACTCCCCATAAGCTTGAAAATTCGAGACTCGGTTCGGAAAATTTAGGCCGCGAAACGCCCCTAGAATATTCCGCGTATTTCCGTATAATCGAAAAACCCGCATTATTTGGCAGATTCCGCATATCATGACAGCCTCTGCGGTTTGCGGACCTTTCCTTTCAGGAGCGATAATGAAAGATAGCGCATCGTACAAATGGACCGCCTTGATTAGCACGTCCTTGGGGCGCTTCTGTCCTACCTTCGGGGGAAGGGAAACACAGCGGCGGAGTGAACCGATTAGGGGGTTACACAGGTTTGAAGCCCCTTCGATACTCCCGGGTGCCCCTGCCGTATTCCTTTTTGAAGCTCCGCTCTAAATGGGGCGCGTCCGAAAAACCCGTGGCTTTGGCGATGGCCGGCACTTTAAGGGTTGTTTCGCGAAGCGCGAGCGCGGCCCGGCGGAGGCGCTCCTTCCGAACGTACTCCATGGGCGAACAGCCCATAATTTCCCTGAAACGGCGGTTGAGCGTCGCCGTGGACAGGGCCGCGGCTCCGGCAAAGTCGGCAAGGGAGAATCTTTCCCCATAATGGTTTTCCAGCCAAAGAATAGCCCGCTCCAGGGATGTAAAACGGCCGACGTTTGAGACGTCAGCGGCGACAAAGGCGCGGCACAGTTCTGCAATTACCAATCCCAAAGCGAGGATGGACTTCGGATTCCTTTCTTGCGGGAGGGCCTCCTGCTCTTGGGCAATATATCTGATCAAACGTACAATAAATTCGAATTTTTCTGCTTCTGGCCGGACCGGGGCGCCAGCGTAAAACCGGCTACGGCTTGCCGGTTCCCATTGCAGAAGCCCGCGGTATCCGCTAAGTCCCGCCACCTCGGGTATCCGGGCTCGAACCGCCGATTCAAGGAATAACACGTTGAGTACCCTAAAGTCCCTAAGAGCTTCGTACGAATGGACCCGGCCGGGGGCGACGACAAAACAGTCGCCTTTCCGCAGGTTTACGGAAAGTCCGTCTAGACGGTGTCGTCCCTCTCCGGAAAGGACAAGGGCGATTTCGGTAAATTCGTGGCCATGGGGCGAATATCCGCCGGGCCCGTTATCGATCTCGTATACCGCCACGGGGTTTGTCTCGGTCAAGTTATAGTCGACAGAACGTAGCGTTACCCTCATTTGATTGGATTATACAACAAATTGACAAAAAAATATAAATAATTTTTCATTTTTCTGGGGTATGCTTAGCGGAGCATTTGAAAGGGGGACGTTATGACAAGCCGTGAACGAATACTGGGTACCCTGAACCGGCATCCCTTGGATCGCTTCGCCTGCGATATGTGGGCCACCGACGAAACGGTGGCCCAGTTGATGGTCCACAGGGGGGTGAAATCCGAGGCTGAGTTATACGAAGACCTGGGGATCGATAAGATTCTTTGGGTCAAGGCGCCGTATGTGGATGTCCCGGCGATTCCCCAGGGAATCGCTAAGGTTGATGAATGGGGAGTCCAGTACCGCTCCCTGGCCTACGATGGGGGAACCTATCTGGAAACGGCTTTTTCGCCCCTGGCTTCGTTGGATAGTATTTCCCAATACGAAGCCTTTCCCTGGCCCCAACCCGGCCGCTTTGACTATGGAACCCTAGGGCTTACGGTACGTAACCATCCAAATCGACCGGTAATGCTGAATTTTATCAGCCTCTTTGAGGTATATACGGCCATGCGGGGGTTTGAAAAAGCCCTGATGGATCTGTATATCGAAAAAGACTTAGCCCATTTTGCCTTGGATCGAATCTGCGATATCCAGCTCACCTATATCGAAAAATCTTTGGACGCCGCGGGCGATGGAATCGACATGGTGTATTTTTCCGACGACATGGGTATGCAGGATCGTCAGCTTTTTGGTACCGAAATCTGGGACGAGTTCATTGGAGGTCGGGCTGAACGGATTATCGACCTGGTACACCGGAGGGGTAAAAAGGTTTTTTACCATACCGACGGTTCGGCCCCGGAAATTGTCGACCGGCTTGTCGGTATGGGTATCGATATTCTTAACCCTATTCAGTACGTCTGTCCGGGCATGGAACGGGAACGGCTTAAAAAATTATACGG